>CALHYX010000022.1 GCA_938041035.1 uncultured Acidimicrobiales bacterium
GGCGACGCGGGCCCGCTTCGCCGCCTCGCTGCGGCTCAGGCGGCACTCGCCCCGCAGAAACCCCGCCGCCGTCAACGTCCGGGTGCGAGAAAACGCGCCCGCCCGGGTCGCCGCCGCCAACGCCGCCACATCAATACCGTCGAGCCGGTTGCGCAGCACGGCCACATCGCGCACCACATCCAACAACTGATCCGGCCCCAGGCCGGCGAAATCCACCTTGGCCAACAACGTCAACGACCCCGCCACATCCTCGAGCTCAACCAGCCCGGAAACCAGGCCACCGACACCAGGCGCGGGCTCGAACCCACCCCCGTGACCCTCGCCCTCGAAACCATCTGGATCGAACATACGTTCGATACTACGTCACCGGCCAGACACTTTTCCCCCGAAACCCCACCCCACCCAAAGAAATCGCCGAAAAAGTTCTGCTGTCCATCGCCCAGTCGTCACCCCCACCTGAAACTATGGTGATCCGGTGGCCACCCTGAGCGTCGAAGGACTCACGAAACGCTTCGGCGCCGTCGAGGCCGTGAGCAATCTCTCGTTCACCGCCGAGCCGGGGCGGGTGACCGCCTTTCTGGGTCCGAACGGTTCGGGCAAGACCACCACGCTGCGGGTCGTCCTCGGGCTGGCCGAGCCTACCGAGGGGGCAGCGCTGATCGACGGGCAGCGTTACCAGGACCTGGAGCGCCCGTTCCACACTGTCGGGGCGCTGCTCGACGGCGGCTTTCACCCCGGCCGGCGGGCTCGGGACCACCTGCGGATTCTGGCCACCGCCGTGGGCGTCGGTGACGATCGCATCGATGCCGCGCTGGCATTCAGCGAGATCTCGTACGCCGCAAAACGCCGCGTCGGCGGATTCTCCACCGGCATGAAACAACGGCTCGGGCTGGCCGCCGCCATGCTCACCGACCCGCCACTGCTGATTCTGGACGAGCCGCTCAACGGGCTCGATCCCGAGGGCATCCAGTGGCTCCGGCGAACGCTGCGCAGCCTCGCCGACGACGGCCGCACCGTACTGTTGTCGAGCCACGTACTCGCCGAGACCGAGCAGATCGCCGACGACGTGGTGATCATCAGCCAAGGCCACCTGCGCGCCGACGCCTCGATGGCCGAGCTGGCCCGACAGGTAACGGCCGAGGTTCGGGTACGTACGCCGGAGGCCGGTCGGGCGCGAGCACTTCTGGTCGACAACGGGTTCGCCGTGACGCCCGGCGACACCGCGGACGCGTTCATCGTCGACAGCACGGGTGTCGAGGTGGGCGAACTGCTGAGCGCCGCCGGCATCGTGCTCCACGAACTGTCGCCGGGCGAGCGGCGCTTGGAGTCGGTCTACTTCCAACTGGTCAGCGACCTGCCCGCGCCACCCCTCCCCGCCGCGGCAACCCCGCCTGCGGGGCCGAACGCCGGGCCGGTCACCGAGCCGGAGCTCCCATGAGGCTGCTTCGCGCCGAGCTGTTGAAGCTGTGGACCGTCCGCACCCCTCGGGTGCTGTTGGCCATCGCCGCCCTGGTCGCCGTCATCGCCGCCGCCACCCAGATCGGCATCATCGAATACCGCGACGGCGACCCCACCCTGTCGGCGGGTCAGGTCGCCGGCCTCCTGGCCGGAGCGGCGGCCGCCATACCCCTTGCCACGTTCATCGGCGCCGTCGGTTCGACGAGTGGCATCCGACATCGCACCGAATACCTCGACCATCTGATCACACCCACCCGCTGGCAACAGGTCGGTGCCCGGGTCGGCGCCTACCTGCTCGGCGGACTGTTGTTCGCCGGCGTGCTGCTCGCCGCACTCCTGGTGGTCATCCTCACGTGGGCGCTCATCCGGGTGGGGAACGTGCCCTGGAGCTCGACCACGACGCGCATTCTGCTCGGGGTGGCGCTCGCCACCTCGGCCTATACCGCCATCGGGCTGGCCGTCGGTGCGATCTTTCGCAACCAGATCCTCGCCGTGGGACTGCTCGGCGGGTGGATCTTCGCCATCGAGGCGTTCTTCGTCATCCCCCTCGCGCTGATCGATCTTCGGCTGACGTCGCTGATGCCGGTGCAGGCGATCCAGGCCCTGCTCATCGACGACGCGCTGAACGATCTCGTCGATGAACCCGGATTCGCCATCAGCTACGGCGTGTGGCCCACCGTCGGCATCATCGCGGTGTGGACCATCGGGCTGTCGGCGATCGGCATCTGGCGGACGCTCAGCAGCGACATCGAGTAGCGCTCAGCCATCGTAGAAGCCCGGCGGATGCAGACCCACCACCGTTCGTTCGCGCGGCGATCCCGCCCGCGCCACCGCCTCCGAGCTCAGATGGTTCACGACATCGGTCGTGCGCAGCCGCTGGGCGATATCGCGGCGGCCGTACTGCACCTGAAGGAAGAACCGGCCGCCGTCGTCGGGCCCGGTCGGCATGCGCCGATGCCACACATCGGAGACGAAGAACACGACATCACCCCGTTCACCGATCGGCGCCACGGGCCCGCGTCCTTCGTAGAACACGGCTCCGTCGGCGTCGGGCATCGGCGGTAGGCGACCCGACCGATGACTCCGGGGGACGAACCCGGTCGGGCCCGATTCGATCGGGCAGTCCTCGAGCAGGATGTGGCACCCGATCATGAACACCGGATACGGAATTCGTTCGTCCCACTCGATGCCCTCAGGGCGCGGCACGTGCGGCCCGCCGTCGACGTGCCAGGGGTTACCGACGTCGAACGGGGCCTTCTCGCGCTGGGGCGCGTTTCGCCACACCGTGTTCGAAACCACGTGGCAGTCCTCGCCGAGCAGCGGTTCGACGATCTCCAGCAGCCCGGGATGCGCCACGGCCCGCTGGGCGACAGCCGATCGGTTCAGTGCCTCATAGCGAAAGTCGGCGTAGTCCTCGGCGGTCGAGCCCGGCATGCGCATGTCGGGTCCGGTCGTGGCGAACAGATCCGCCAGGTCGACGCGCAGCGCGTCAACCTCGGCGGTCGAAAACACCTGCCGAGCGATCGCGAATCCATCCCGTTCGAGATCCACGCTCGCCGCTGGCACGTCACCATCAGCGACATCATCACGGATGCAGAGGTTGGCACCCCGTTTCAGACCGACGCGCGAGATCATGGGTCGAGCTTGCCACGTCGTACCGGCGTTCGGGGAACGACATCGAATAGATCGAAGCCTCGCCGGGTTAGCGAGGTGTGCTCCTCCGCCCAGCGATGATCGTCCTCTTCGCGCTCCTCACATCGGCCTGTGCCGGCGGCGCCGGTGCCACCGCGCCCGCACCGGCGACGGCGACCGGTCCTGAGCTCGTCGAAGTTCCCCTGACCCTGTATCGCCTGATCGATGCCGACGGCAGCGAGTTGGGAACCACTCGAACAACGGCCGACATCGAAGCGATCGGCGCGCTCGTCAACGGCATCTGGAGCCAGGCCGGCATTCGCTTCGAGCCGCTCCGGGTCCGCGACCTCATCGTGTCCGCCGCCGCGCTCGGCCCCATCGTGGCGAACGGCGACATCGACACCCTGCTCGACGAACTCCAGGCGTCACCCCCCGACGACCTCGGCGCCCTCAACGGGTTCTTCCTCAGCGAGGCGTTCGGCGTCAACGGGTTCGCACCGACGGGTAGCCGCGTGTTCTTTGTCGTCGACCGGCCGACCGTTCCCGATCAGCGGGTCACCAGCCATGAGATCGGCCACCTGCTCGAACTACACCACACATCGCAGGACCGGGGGCGCCTGATGTTCTCCGGTACCGATGGAGAGGAACTCACCGCAGATGAACAGACCGTCGCCCGCTACGTCGCTCGAGGAATCCTCGATGGAAACCGCTAGAAACCGGCGTCGCCCCTACCTTCTGGCCCTGGCCCTGACCATCGCCACGCTGGCGGTCGCGTGCGGTTCCGGTTCGACCGCGACCACCATCGACACGCCGAACCAGTCCGCGCCCGCCACCGCAGGCCCGATCACCGTGCTCAACCAGGGCGGCTCGCTCGAAGGCCACACCCCGCGAGGGTTTGCGGGCAGCGGTGTCGGTCTGTTCGCAGGCGACGAACTCAACCCCAACTTCCCCGCCGACGATGGCGTGCAGATCTGGCTCACCTTCGAGCTTCCCGACCGGGTCGATGCCACCGGGGCGACGCTTCGCTCCGATGCGTTGACCGTGCGCGGTAATCCGTTCGAGGCGCTCGGCAACCTCGAGGTTGCACCCGTGCGTTACGACACCTTCGGGCCCGAGGTGGTCGCCCTCGAACCGATCGGCCCGTCGGTGACCTGCCCACCGCCGGAAGGCAACTCGTTCACCTGCGACGTGAGCGATGCCGTCGCCGCCGCCGACGGGTTCGACGGATCCCGGGTACAACTGCGGGTGCGCTTTGAGGGCACCTCGGACCCCGATGGCGAGCAGGACCTCGCGCTGTTCTTCCTCAGCGACTCCAACACTAACGAACCCGGCATCTTCGAGCTCGTGCTCGACTAACGCCCCCGAGACGGGCCGGGCCGAGCCGCCGGGCGCACGCCGGATCGACCGAGTCGGATCGACCGAGTCGGATCAGCCAGCGACTTCGAGGGCGACGGCGGCGACGACGAGCATCAACGTGAGCACCGCCACGGCGATGCGCCGGGCCCGGCCGGTGCGCGCCGGCGGGTTCTCGGGGTCGAGCTGGAGCAGAACCTGGCATCCCACGTCACCACCATGACACGGCGGCACCGCAATAACACGGCGGCGCAGCAAGAACACAGCGCCCATTAGGCCACGACGGCCCGGCCCGAGCGGCGCTCGGCCCCGCGAGCGAACCCACCAATCCCAAAACCGGCGACGATAAGGGCGCTCCCCCACCAGACGAACATGGCCAGCGGCCGCACTGCGATGTCGTACTGGGCCCGGCCGTCGTCGTCGGCGTCGCGCAGGACGACCTGAATGTCGCGCAGCGGGCGGCTGTGCAGGCCGGTCTCGGCCAGCAGTACCCCGGCGTCGGGGTACGCGACGATCTCGGGCCGTAGGACGCCGACCGACCGGCTGCCGTCGGCGATCGCCAACTCGGCGGCCACCGAACCTCCGAGGAGATCGTCGCGAGCGTCGGCAACCACGTCACCGTGGGTGAACGTGTAGCCGCCGACGTCAACCTCTTCGCCGGGGGCGAGGGTCACCGAGATGGTCTCGGCCGTGACCGTCCCCGCCACGCCGAACAGCACCACCGCGAAACCGAAGTGGGCCACACGGGTCGACCATCGACTCGTGCGCGCCGCTGTCGCCTGAACCATCGCCGCGGCACACCACGCGGCTGCGGCGAGTAGCCCGATCACCGCCGGGCGATCCCAGCCGACCACGAGCGCAAGGATGACCGCGAGCGCGGCCGCCGCGCCGGGAACGATAGGCCGATTCGAGCGGGTGGGCACCCAGCCGGCCAACACCAGGGCGACCACCGCCAACGGGTAGGTCAACCGAGCGAAGAACGAGCCGTCGACGATCCGGTCATCCCCGCCGAGCCACCCGGCCACCACCGGGTAGGTCGACCCGACGAAAACGATCGTGGCCGCCAAAATGCCCAACACCACCGCGCCGAGCATCGCCCGGCGCCCGATCGCGGGCACCGGATCGGCGCGAACCACGGCGGCCACCGCGGCGAGCACCGTGATGGCGGTCACGACCGCCAGCCCCGCGCCCACCGCCCGCTGCTCGCCAAACGCGTGCACCGAGTCCGTCGCGCCGGATCGGGTCAGCAGGGTGCCGAACATTGCGAGGACGTAGGGCGCGGACCAGGCCCAGACCGAAATCCGGCCACCTGAGCCGGTGATGCCCGGCGGCATGCTCATCGACCAGTGCAGACCGGCCACCAGCACGAGCCAGGGCACGAGCGCGCTGTTCTCGACCGGATCCCACGCCCAGTACCCGCCCCACCCGAGCTCCACATACGCCCAGTTGCCGCCGGTGGCCAGACCAGCGGTCAACAGCCCGAGCGCCACCAGCGTCGCCGTGCGAATCCGGACGCGGCGCGCCGAACCGCCGGCGACCGCGTAGGCAAACGGCACCACGGTCGTCACCAGGCCCAGGTACAACAGCGGCGGGTGATACACCATCGCCGGATGCTCGAGGATCGGCGTCAGTCCGCCTCCCGCGATCGCCGGGATCTGCAACGTGTCGAACGGATTGGCGATGAAGGCACTGATGGCCGCCAGCGCGCCGACCGCGGCCGCCACCACCGTCCGGGCCACCGCGTCCACCCGATCCCCGCCGCGCGTGCCCAACATCCCCGCCACGCCGAGCAGGGCGGTCCACAACACCAGCGAGCCTTCCAGCCCACCCCACAAGCCGGCGAGACGGTACGGCGCCGATACGCCACGGCGGCTGTGGTCGACCACGTAGCTCATCGTGAAGTCCGAGCGCACGAAGGCGACGGCCAGCGCGACGAGCGCCACCGCCATGGCCGCGGTCGCCGCGTACGCGCACCATCGTCCGATCCGTTCGGCTCGACCCGAGGCCGTCGTGGCGACGGCACCGACGCCGCCGAGCACCCCGACGATCAGCCCCACATCACCGATCGTGCCCACCCGACCACGGTAGTAAAGCGGTCTTGCATTTCCGGTTCATCGAACGTATGTTCGGTACATGGATCAGCGCTCCCCCCACCCCAGTCCCGCCAACCCGACCAGCCCCACCGTCGACCGCCACGAGATCGAACGGATCCGTCGGTCGGTGGCGATGTTGCCCCCCGGCCAGAAATCGCTGACCCGCGAGGACGCCATGGCCCTACTGCGCCGGCTCGACCGGTCCGAGGCCCAGCTCGACCAGCTACGCCTCGCCGTGTCCGATCTGTTGGGCCGCTAGCACCCCGTTCGCCTGCCGGATCAGGGGCTAGGGATGCTGCGACGACACCGACAGCACCTCACCGGTGAGATAGCTGGCGTAGTCGCTGGCGAGGAACACCATGGAGTTGGCGACCTCCCACGGTTCGGCGCCGCGACCAAACGCTTCCTTCTCGGCCAACGAGGCGAGCAGCTCTTCACTGCTCACCTTGGCCAGGAACGGGTGCATCGCCAGGCTCGGCGCCACCGCGTTGACCCGCACCCCGAACTCGGCTGCCTCGATCGCGCTGCACCGGGTCAACGCCATCACCCCCGCCTTGGCCGCCGCGTAATGGCACTGGCCGGCCTGGGCTCGCCACCCGACGACCGACGCGTTGTTCACGATCGAGCCGGATCCCTGGGCCTGCATGATCCGTAGCGCGGCCCGGGTGCAGCGCATCGTGCCGTTCAGGGTCACGTCGAGGACCACCGACCACTGCTCGTCGGTCATGTCGACCAGTCGTTCCTCGCCCCCGAGCCCGGCGTTGTTGATCAACACGTCGAGCCGACCGAGCTCGGCCACCGCTGTGTCGAACAGACGCTGCACATCGGCTTCGTCGGTCACGTTGCACAGCGCCGTGGCCGGTCGGGTACCCGCCACCTCGGCCAGGGCGTCGGCGGCTTCATCGAGGCGCCGCTCGTGGATATCGGAGATCAACACGGTGGCCCCCTCCTCCACACAGCGCTTGGCGACGGCGAATCCAATCCCGGTGCCGGCGGCCGCGGTGACCACCACGTTCTTCCCGGCCAACAGCTGGTGGCCGGGCACGTACTCCGGCGGCGACGAGGCCACCTCAGCCTTCCTTCGCAGCCTCGGCGGCCGCCATGTCGGCCATTCGCCGCTCGAGATCGGCGATGAACGGGTTGACCTCGGTCTTGATGGTCTTCGGCAGCCACTCCTCGATGAGTTCGGGCGTCCACTCACCACCATCGGGGGCAAACATCGAGCGCACCTCGGCAGGCTGATTCCACACCGAAATCCGTCCGCCCACCACGCTGTAGGTCTGCGACGTGACCTCGCGAGCGGCGTCGGACATCAGGTACACCGCCATCGGCGCGATCGCCTCGGCCGAGCCGGTCTCGATCTCGAACGGCACGTTCTCCGACATTCGGGTGCGGGCGGTCGGAGCGATGCAGTTCGCATTGATGACCGGGCCACCGCGCGCCTTGATGCTCGCCGCGGTCAGGGCCGCCGAGCGGGTGAGGCTGATGATGCCGCCCTTGGCGGCGGCGTAGTTGGCCTGCGCGGTCGAGGCGATGAAGGCACCGGACGTGAACCCGACCAGGCTGCCACCGGTCTCCTGTTTGCGCATCACGTTGAACGCGTGGCGGTACAAGGTGAAGTGGCCCTTCAGGTGGACCGCGATGACGGCGTCCCATTCGTCCTCGCTCATGTTGAACAACATGCGTTCGCGCAGGTTGCCCGCGACGCACACCACGCCGTCGATCGAGCCGTAGGTGTCGACCGCCGCGGCAACGATCTGCTCACCGGTGTCCATCTTCGAAACATCACCCGCGACCGCTATCGCCTTGGTGCCGGCCGCCTCGAGCTCGGCGACGACGCTGTCGGCAACATCGCTCTTGGGGTCCGAGCCGTCCATCTCGACGCCGTAGTCGGCGACGACCACGTTGGCGCCGTGGGCACCGCAGGCCAGGGCGGTGGCTCGGCCAATGCCGCCTCCACCACCCGTGATGGCGATGGTCTTTCCTTCGAGATACTTCGACACAGAGGGTTCCTTCGTCGTGTTGCAGGTGCGGTCGCCCACGATGGCGCCGGGGTCGACGTTAGGTCGCCAACGGACATCGCGGCGAAACGAGGGAACGACGCCCCCGCCGGTTCCGGGCCGTCCGGCCCGGTCGCGCGGTGAGTAGGCGTCGATCTCACGGTGAGCGCGAATGGTCCCCCACCTTCGCGCCCGGCCTCACTAGCTTTGCGACGTCGGCATTCCCCCCGTGCCGACACCTTTTTCGGTCCGCCCCGGGGCCGCAAAAATCAACCTGCCCTCTGGGCCAGAAGTGGACCCTGTGAACCAGCTCGACGCCGACGAACACCGGCGATCAACCGAACGCTCGGCCCTCCGGGAGCGGCTCGACCTGAGCCCACCCGGCGAGATCGACGAGACCACCCGGTCGTTGCTGGCGCGCGTCGTTCTCGGGGGTCTCGCCCAACCGACGTTCCTCGTCGACACCGACGGCTACGTACTCGATTGCAGCGACGGCCTGCTCGAGGCGAGCGGGGTCGACCGCTCCTCGCTGAAAGGCGTCCGAGCCTGGGAAGCCCCGTGGTGGCGCGCCGAATCCGGTAGCGGCGAAACCATGCGGTTCTTGTACGAACAGGCCAGCGACGGTCAGGTCGTGCGCGCCCTCGTCGACCTCCAGCGCCACGACGAGCACCTCGCCCGCACCCACGAGATCAGCCTGCAACCGCTACACGATGACGACGGCAGCCTCGTGTTCCTCCTCGCCGAAGCCGTCGATGTCGGCGAGCGGCTGGCGGCCGAACGCGTCATCGACCACCAGACCCGGGCGCTCGATGCCATGAACCTTCGCTACGCAGATCTGGTGGCGGCCAGCCCGGACCTGCTCGGCGTACACGACCTCGCCGGCCGGTACCTCCGGGCCAATCCGGCCAGCCAGGCCATCCTCGGGCTCAGCCCCGAGGAGCTCATCGGGGCCAGCCCGGCCGACCTCGTGCACCCCGACGATCGCATCATGACCTCGCGGGCGTTCCATCCGGCCGCTCGTACCTACGTCGACGGTGCCGAACTCACCGTCCGGTTACGCCACGCCGACGGCAGCTACATCAACTGCCATCTCCAACTCGCCCCGAAACACGGTCCGGGGGGCGAGGTCCTCGAACTGCAGTCACGACTGCGCGACCTCTCGCCCAACACCGACGGCGACGATGTCGTTCGCCGAGCCCTGCACGACGAGCTCACCGGGCTCCCCAACCAGGGCCTGCTCCTCGACCGGCTCGGCCAGGCGCTGGCCAACGCCCGCCGTTCCCAGCAACCCGTCGCGGTCCTCATGATCGACCTCGACGGCTTCGCCATGGTCAACGAGACCATCGGCCGCCAGTCGGGCGATGCCGCCCTGCGCGCCCTGGCCGAACGGCTCGCCGGTCTGGTCCGCCCCGGCGACTCCGTCGCCCGCGTCGGCGGCGACGAGTTCATCATGGTGTGCTCCAACACCGACGGTGCGTCGGGCGCGGCCGTGGTGGCCCGACGCATTCTCAGCGCGCTCGATGACCCGGTGCTCGTCAACGGCCGCCCCGTCTTCCTCAGCGCGTCGGTCGGCATCGCCACCAGCGGCGGCGAGCACGAACCCCTCGAACTCATCGAGTCAGCCGACATCGCCATGGACCGAGCCAAGGCGACCGGCCGCGGCCAGTTCAGCGTGCACGACCCCGACCTCGACGATCGCATTCGCGACGCCGACGCGTTGGACTTCGCCCTGCGCCGGGCGCTGGAGCGCGATGAGTTCCGCCTGCACTACCAACCCGAGCACGACCTCAACACCGGTCAGCTGGTGGGATTCGAGGCGCTGGTTCGGTGGGAACGGGTCGAAGGCGAACTCGTGCCGCCCGATGAGTTCATCCCCGCCGCCGAGGCTTCCGGCATGATCGTTCCGATCGGTGCCTGGGTAATCAACGAGGCCTGCCGGCAGATCAGAATCTGGACGGCCCTCAACGGCTCGCCTCCCCCACCGGTGTGGGTGAACCTCTCCGCCCGCCAACTGAGCGAGCCCGACCTGGTCTCCCAGATCAGCGATGCGCTCGCCGCCAACGGCTTGTCGCCCGAGTCCCTCTGCCTCGAACTCACCGAGTCGGCGATGCTCGAGGACAAGTCAACCGCGGTGGAACAGCTCACCCAGCTGCGCGAACTCGGCCTGCGAATCGGCCTCGACGACTTCGGAACCGGATTCTCCTCGCTGACCCATCTCACCGAGTTTCCCCTGGACGTGGTCAAGATCGACCGGTCGTTTGTCGACGGTCTCGGCCGCCACGGTCAGTCCGAGACCATCGTCGCCGCGGTCATCTCGATGGCCCACGGACTCGGTCTGGTGGTCATCGCCGAGGGTGTCGAGACCTCGATGCAGCTGACCGAATTGCGCCGACTCGAGTGCGATCAGGCGGTGGGCTACTACTTCAGCCGTCCGCTTGAACCAGCCCGAGCCGGCACGCTGCTTTCGGGTTAGACCGCGACGAGGTCGTCTTCGCGGTCGCCGAGCAGCCCGCGATAGATGAGGCCACCGACGACGCCACCGATGATCGGTGCGACCCAGAACAACCACAGCTGAGGGATGAAGTCGCCACCGGCGAACAGCGCCTGGCTGGTCGAGCGGGCGGGGTTGACCGAGGTGTTGGTGATCGGGATCGATACGAGGTGGATCAGCACCAGCATAAGGCCGATCGCCAGACCGCCCATACCGGCGGCGGCCTTCTTGGCCGTAGCGCCCATGATGACGAGCAGGAACATCGCCGTCATGACGACCTCGGCCACAAAGGCCGAGGCGAGCGTATAACCACCCGGCGACAGCTCGCCGTAGCCGTTGGCGGCAAAGTCACCCGCGGTGACGCCGTTGTCGCCGGTGATGCTCCAGCCGTCCTGGCCGCTGGCGATGAGCCAGATGAGCACCGCGGCCGCGATGGCGCCGGCGACCTGGGCCACGATGTACGGAACGGCCTTGGCCGGCGAGAATCGCCCACCGGCGACCAGACCCAGGGTGACCGCAGGGTTGAAGTGTCCACCGGAGATGTGGCCGAAGGCGTACGCGCCGGTGACGACGGTGAGACCGAAGGCCAGGCTGACCCCAAGGAAGCCGAGGCCGAGGCTGGTTCCCTCCGGCGTACCGCCGAAGTTCGCGGCGAATACGGCGGCACCGCATCCCCCGAGAACCAATCCGAGGGTGCCGAAAAATTCGGCACCGAGTGCTTTGATATCCATTGTTTCTCCCAATCGCGATGGAACTTCTGAGCGCCGGTTAATGGGCGCCTCAGGTCCGATGCGTTAGCGGTTGTCCTCTACGGGACGCTCCGCAGCTCGGGAAAGTTGCAGAAATTTGCTCAAGTTCGGTGGCGAACCGGCCGATAACGCCCGGGTCCGCCACGAAATCAGCGGTCTGGGCCGATGCGGGATCAGTCGCCGGATCAGTCGCCGGGTCAGTCGACGAGCAGCAGGCGGGCGGCGAGCACGAGTTCGTCGCGTACGCTTTCGTCCGGGCGCATCCGCCCCACCCACGAAACGATGGCCGAGAACCACACGTGACCCAGTACCCGGGCCACCGCGTGGGCGTCGATCTCGGGAAAGTCCTTGAGCGCGTCGGTGATGAGTCCCACCATGGCCGACTCGACCCGGAGTTTGTGGTGCCCGACCTCGACATCGGTCGACGCAAGGGCCGTGACCAGCGCCGCCATCAGCTTGGGCTGGCGCACCGTGCTGGCCGCGGCATCTTCGAGCACCGCCACCAACCGGTCGGCGGCGTTGTCGATATCGAGCTCCCGATCGGCGATGCGCATGCGAACCAGCTCGGTCCACTCCGCCAGACCCGCCACCAAAACGGCGTCCTTGCTCGAGTAGTACCGATAGATGGTGCCCATGGCCACGTCGGCCCGAGCAGCCACGTCGCGCATCTGCACGGCCTCGTAACCACCCTCGATTGCCAGGGTCATCGCGGACGCGATGACCCGTTCGCGCCGCTCGGCTTGTTTTTGTTCACGGATCGTCAAGGTCGCCACAAAGACGAGGTTGGTACTTGCGACCGACGCCACGCAAATGCACCGTGGCTAGGTTGGCGGCCATGACAACGGTTCTCGCCCAGCTACCGGTCTCGGCCATCCCCGCGTTCTCGGCCGGGTTCGACGACGTGACCTTTCTCCCCGTGGCCAGCACCGGACCGATCGACCCGGAGGTTCGGGGCGACGTCCTGGTGGTGATGAATCAGAGGAGCGACAACCTCGCCGACCTGGCGGCGCGCGGGGTCCGCTGGGTGCACACCATCTCGGTCGGAGTGGAGAACCTGCCGCTCGATCGGTTCGCGGAGCTGCCCGACCTGGTCCTGACCAACTCTCGCGGTTCGGGGAGCACCCAGATCGCGGAATGGGTGCTGGCCGCGCTGCTCGACCACGCGAAGCGCCTCACCGACAACTGGGTGGTCACCCCGCCCAACCGTTGGGCTTACGGCACCGGTACGACGGTCGCGGGCACGCGCCTCGGGATCGTCGGTTTCGGCGCCATCGGACAGGCCGTCGCCCGCCGGGCGCTGGCGTTTGCCATGGAGGTCTCGGCCCTCAACCGAACCGGACGATCGAGCCCGGTAGATGGCGTTTCGATGGTCCCCTCCCTCGACGCGCTGGTCTCCGACGTCGATCACCTCGTACTCGCCGCTCCGGCGACGGCTGCGACGCACCACATGATCGATGCCAAGACGTTGGCGCGCATGCGCCCCGGCGCCCACATCATCAACATCGCCCGGGGATCCCTCATCGATCAGGAGGCGCTGCGCCATGCCCTCGACCGCGGAAGAATCGCCCGCGCCAGCCTCGACGTGTGCGACCCCGAACCGTTGCCTGCCGGCCACTGGCTCTACGAGCACGAGCAGGTGCGGTTGAGCCCACACGTGTCGTGGGGCAACAGTGACCAGGGCCTCGACCTCTATGCCCCCGCCTTTCAGGACAACCTCCGCCGATTCCTCCGGGGTGAACCGATGCACAATGTGGTCGATCCAACGAATCGGTATTGACGAGACCGCGGAAACGAGACGAAGACATGGAACCCGATAGCCCGCGCGACCGAGAGCTCCAGGTCGAGGCCACCCGCCACATTGCGCTGCGGATCGCGGGGATCGGCCTACCGCTCGCCGGCGTTGTTTTTCTGCTGCGAGCGCTCGGTCTCCCGTGGTGGCTCATCGCGATCGGGGTGACGTTTTTCCTCTGGTACCTGCTCTTCGAGGCCTAACCCCCGGATCACCCGTTTCGGACGGAAGCGGCGAAACCCTCAACGACGGTGCATGTGGGCCGAAAGGACTACATGCATGTGCCATCCGGCCTTCCCCGTCCCCTCGCCGTTGCGACCCTCGCCGGCGTCGTGCTGCTGTCGAGCTGCACGTACGAATCGAGTTCGGGCGTCTCCGGACGCCCCGGCCCCCAGCAGGGCGACGGCATCGAGCGAGTCGTACCCGACCCGGCCAACCCCGATGCGCCGCTCGCGTTCAGCGTCGACGGCCTGTCCGGCGAGGAGTGGACCGTGATCAATACCGAATCGGGGCTCAACCTGCGCGAAGGCGCCGGTACGGGAACCCCGACCATGGCCCAGCTGGCCGAGGGTTCGTCGGTCGTTACCACCGGCGTGGTCACCGAGGTCGACAATGTCGCGTGGTTCGAAGTACGGGCCGGCACCTTCACCGGCTGGGTGCACAGCGGCTATCTCGAGCCCGAGGGCAACCTCTCGACCGACGCCGCCGCCTTTGCCGAGAACGTCGAGCCGGTCGCAGCCCGATGGCCGGCGGGAACCGAACTGGTCGTCACCGTGAGCCCGGGCGCCAACCTGCGCAGCGAAGCCCAGGGCGACGTTGTTTCCCAGCTCCCCACCAACACCCCGGTCGTCGCCACCGGCGTCGAACAGGGTCAGTGGATGGAGGTGACCGCCGGGTCGCTCACCGGCTGGGTTTGGATGGAACTGGTCGGCCTCACCGAGGTCGCCCGTAACGAACTCTTCCCGGCGGGTACGACCGTCGGCGTGGCTCCGGGTCACGACGGCCTGAACGTCCGAGCGGTCCCCGACGGCGAGATCGTCGTCGGCATCCCCGTCGGCGAGACCGCATCGGCCACCGGCCGCTCGCAGGACGGCTGGACCGAAGTCAACTACCGAAACATCACCGGCTGGTCCCAGTCGGCGCTGCTCATCGAACTGCAGGGCGAACTGGTTACCGAACTGACCGGTCGGACCGTGAGCGCCGATGGTGCCATCATCACCGCCCACCGCGGACCGTCGGGCGCCGAGCCCGTCGTCGCCCGACTGGGTGACCTGGTGAGCGTGTTGATCACCGGGATCACCACCGCCGACGGGTGGACGCAGATCCGCCTCGACGACGGTGGCCTCGCCTGGGTGCCTACCGAACTGCTCCGCTAGACGCGTTCGATCACGGTGGCGATGCCGAGCGAACCGCCCTGACACATCGTCACCAGGGCCAACTGGCCGTCGGTCCGCTCCAGCTCGTGGAGCGCCGTGGTGAGCAGCCGGCTCCCGGTGCAACCGACCGGGTGGCCGAGCGCGATGGCCCCGCCGTTGACGTTGACCTTGTCCATGTTCGCATCGTGGACCTGCTGCCAGGACAACACGACCGCCGCGAAGGCCTCGTTGCACTCGATGACATCGAAGTCGTCCATCGAGTAGCCGGTTTGGTCGAGCATCTTCTGGGTGGCGTCGACGGGTCCGTCGAGCAGGTAGTAGGGGTCGACCCCGACCATGGTGTGGTAGCTGACCTTGGCTCGGGGCTTCACCCCGCGTTCCGCGGCGACGTCGCTGTCCATCCAGAGAACCGCTGCTGCGCCATCGGAGATCTGCGAGGACGTGCCTGCGGTGTGGATGGTGTCGGGGATGACCGGCTTGAGGTTTGCCAGACCCTCGGCGGTGGTTTCGCGTAGGCCCTGGTCGCGGTCGACGGTCACCACCTCGCCCGTGGGGTTGCCCTCCCGGTCGACCTGCGGTGCGTCGGGCACCGCCACGACCTCGCGATCGAACCGGCCTTCGGCCCACGCGGTGGCCGCTCGCTGCTGCGACATCGCACCGAGTGCGTCGACCTGTTCGCGGGTGATGCCGCGGCGCTCGGCGACCCGCTGAGCGGATCCGAACTGGCCGTGTTCGGCGTCGTCCCAGGGCCAGGCATCGTCCTTGTAGTAACCGCCACCGCCGCGGGCTGCGGTACCCAACGGCACTTGAGTCATCTGTTCGACGCCACAGCCGATGGCGATCTGGGCGCCACCGGTCGCCACCAAACCCATGGCGAAGTTGTTGGCCTGAAGGCCGGACCCGCATTGACAGTCCACCGTGGTCGCGGCGGTGGTGAAGTCGTCGCCGACGGTGAGCCACGACGTGCGACCAACATTCGACGCCTGCTGGCCGGCCTGGGTCACGCAGCCGGCCACCAACTGATCGACCTCACCGGGGGCGACGTCGGCGCGCTGCAGCACCTCCCGCGTCGCGGTGGCCAACAGCCGGGGAGCGATTACTCCGGCGAGGGCACCGCCGCGCTTGCCGATCGGGGTCCGGACGGCTTCGACGATTACGGGCTGACCCACGGTGGTACCTACTTCGAACTAGCGAATACTGAAACTGGTTCTACACCCCTGGCGCCGCCAACGCCTACTGTCGAACCATGCCTTTGCCACAGGAATTTCTCGATCTGCAATCGAAGGTCCGCAACTGGGGACGCTGGGGCGACGACGACGTGCTGGGGACGCTCAACCACCTCACCGACGACGCCGTGGCCGCCGCCGCCGGCGAAATCCGCACCGGACAGCGGGTCAGCCTGGCGATCGATCTCAAACTCGACGGCCCCCAACTCGGCGCCGTCCCCGGTCGGGTAAACCCGCTCCGCACCATGGTGGCGATCAACGCCGGGCTCGACCCCGACCCCGATTCGTTCCACACGAGCGATGACGTGGTGTTCATGGGTTTGCAGGCCGGCACCCACTGGGACGGGCTGGCCCACGTGAGCTACGGCGACAAAATCTACGGCGGCCGTTCCACCGACACGATCACCGAGTGGGGTGCGAGCCAATGCGGCATCGAGGCGGTGCGATCGTTGACGGGACGAGGGGTGCTCCTGGATGTGGCGAAGGCCAAGGGCGTCGACATGCTCGACCTTGGGCACGCGGTGAGCGCCGACGATCTCGATGAGGCCGCAGCCATGGGTGGGGTCGAGGTCCGAGCAGGCGACATCGTCTTGATCCGGACCGGCCTGATGGCGAGCTACTTCGACGGCCAAAAGGAGGTCTACAACGGCTGGACCGGCAGTCCGGGACCCGGCATGTCGTGTGTCGAGTGGTTCCATCGTCACGACGTTGCCGCCGCGGCCACCGACACTTTCATCTTCGAGGTCTACCCGTCGGAGCTCGACGGGGCGATGTTGGCCGTCCACATGCTCAACGTCGTCGACATGGGCCTCACCCAGGGCCAGAACTGGAACCTCGAGGAGCTATCGACGGTCTGCGCCGCCGCGCAGCGGTACAGCTTCTTCCTCGAAGCCTCACCGTTGCCCTTTGTGGGTGCGTGCGGTTCTCCCGTGAACCCGGTCGCCATCTTCTGAGCCGGTTCGAGCCCAACCGTTAGCTGCGGCCTCTCAGCCGGTGCAGGCGTGGGTGCAGCCCGGACAAGATGAGTTCGAGGCGGTGCAGCGGCGTCGTCGCATTCACCCGTAGCCGCGAGATTCGCATCGGGCTGCTCTCCGGGCGTCGAGCCAGCCGGTGATCGAAGAGGAACGCTCCGGCGTACCCCAGGCTGACGAGTGTCGCTTCGGCTCGGCGGTCCAGGTTGCCGTTGGGATAGGCGAACCAGCGACACGGTTCGCCGAGCAGCCCCGAAAGCACATCGTGGGACTGGCGGATCTCGTCACCGACCTCACCGCCGGTGCAGCGGTCGAGGCACGGATGCGAGTGTGTGTGGTTCCCGATGGCCACGCCGTGAGCGATCAGGGCGGCGAGATCGTCGGCGTCGAGCTGGCGCCGCGTGATCGAGTCGGCAGCCTCGCGACGCATCTCGTCGAGTTCGGCCAACCGGTCGGAGTTCGCCATCGTCTTGAGCCGACGGACCGTCTCGACGCCAGTGCCGGGCGCCGAATACGCCGCGGCCTCATCCCACCAGAAGGCGGAGTCGGTGCCGAGGAGCGCCGTCACCACAAAGCAGATCGCGGGGATCGAGCGTTCCTCCAGGAGCGGGGCCGCCGTGGTCAAGACGGTGCGGTCGCCGTCATCGAACGTGACCAGCACCGCCCGCTCGGGCAGCGGTCGACCCTGCAACGACTCGGCGAGGTCGTGGACGCTGATCGGGTTGGTGTGGTCGCGAAGGTGGTCGAGGTGCGCCGCGAAGCGATCGGCATCCTCGACGCCGTGGTAGGCCAGCACGGCCAGATCGTTGGCCCGCAAGCGCGAGCTGAGCTGATTGAGGACGCTCGCCGCGAGGGCGCGTTCGAGCGACGTGGCCCGGGTCGTCCGGGCGGTATCAGCCACGGGCCCGGCTGCGGCGAAGCGTCCGCTCCCCAACGCGAATGCCGTCGAGAAACCCGACGGACCGGAAGCCCACGGCCCGATGAATCCGCAGCGACGCGGCGTTGGTCGTGGCGACCAGGTCGCGCATCCCACTCCCCCATCGTCGAGCCGCTTCGTGCCGGCCGGCGTCGAGGAGGAACCGACCGAGCTGCTGGCCCCGTCCGGCCGGAGTCACGAAGAGCTGGTGGCCGTAGACAAAGCCGTCGCCCGGCTTCGAGTAGTCGCCGCAAAATCGGTCCCGGTGCACGAGCGGGCACAACCAGAAGATGCCGACCGCAGCACCGTCGACCGATGACCGGGCGACCAGCGCCACGTCGCCTTCGGCGACGCGCGTTTCGACCGTCGCCGCGGTCGCATCGGCGCCCGGCAGGACGAGCCGGTCGAGCCCGGTGCTGGAGGCGTCCACGGCGACGATCTCGACGGGACCCGCCGGTTGCGGGTCACCGATCGCCGCGTCGGGGATGCGCGACTCAAAGATCTCGAGCGTGAACCGGCCGAGCATCATGGCGTGACGTCCGCGGGCTCGCGGCGGGCCACCAGGCGCGCCCGGCCCTGGCGGGCCAGGTCGAGGGCACCGAGAGCGACGCGCCCGGAACCGCGCCGAAGCTCGTACCAGTTGGCTTCCACCTGGGCGGTGGCGAAGCGGGATTTGTAGTCCTCGGTGCCCCGCAACATGTCGTAGCGATGACCGCCCTCGGCCACCACCGACTTGTACCCTTCGGCGTACTGCACGAGTCCCATGCTCAGCTCGGCGAGGTCGTCGCCGCCGCGCCAGCCCGACTGGTACACGTAGTAACTCCCCGCGAGGGCAAAGCCGTAAAGCACACCCACCGGCTCGTCCCCGATCGATGCAAGCTGCACCCAGGCGTGACCCGGACCATCGCCATGGGCGAGACGCTGATGCAGTTCGCGATGGCGAGCATCGGGGATGAACGCGCTGGGCCGGCCGACCGCCGCCATGCGAGCGAGATGCAGGTCGAAGACGGTGGGCAGGAGTTCGGCGACGCTCGTTGAGTCGGTGACCCATTCGAACCGGCCGCCCATCTCCTCGAACCGTTCCCGTTTTTGACGCAGCTTCTTCCGCCGGTTCTTCGACCAGGTCGGCGTGATGTCCTCCCATGTCGCGCCGGCGTCGATCAGCGACCGGCTGGTCGGTTCGGTGCGCGAGGGTTGCGCCATCGCTGCGAGCGCACCATCGAGCAGGCCGCCCGCGGGAATCGACGAGAACCGGAGCGTTCGCGACCCGGCCCAATCGATGGCCGCGGCGAGCATGGCATCGGCGTCGGCCGGGGTGCACGAGCCGTCGTGGATGATGTCGAAGTAGTCACCGGAACCGGCGATCGCGCCGGCCACCGTCACGGTCTTGACCCCGGCGTCGAGTTCGAGCGGGCCGGTCGGAAGCCGGTGCCGTAGCTCGGCGAGCGGGAGCGCGGCGACATCGCGTCCGCCCCGCGAGGCCACGATCGCCACGGCATCACCGGACTCGGCCAGCAGTTCCCACCACGGCCGCAACCACGTACTGCTCCGGAAGAACTCCGGAGCCGCACCGTTCGTGTTGAGATCGTCCCACCGCGGATCGGCGAGGAAGTCGGCAAACGGTCGAATCGAGATTGTGCAACCCGATGCGGTGGCGGCCGGCTGGCGATCCGTCTCCGACGCCGCCGCGGCGCACCGGTGATACAGGTCGCTCATGGCCGCGTTGGTCGCCGCGATCGCGTAACGCTGCTCGAAACGTTCGAGCGCGGCGGCGGCGAGTTTGGCCTGGCCGTCAGGATCGGCGATCGCGGCCACGATGGCCGCGGTCAGTGCCTCGGTGTCAAAGGCGGGCACGAGGGTGGCCGCATCACCCAGCACCTCACGGGTGATCGCCAGATCGAACCCGACGACCGGAAGTTCCAGAGCCATCGCCTCGATGAGTGCGCCCCCCAGGCCCTCGAAGCGGGACGTGCAGACCATCAGATCGGCCGCGCAGAGCAGATCGGCCACATCGGAACGGGGCCCGAGAAGCTCGACCGTTTCGTGCAGACCGAGCCGGTTGCGCCCGGCGCGCAGCGCCGGGGTCTCATTGCCCTCGCGACCCGCGATCAGCGCCTTGACCGAGGTGGATGCCGGAAGCGCCGCCAACGAGTCGAGGAGGAGGGCCTGGCCCTTTTGCCGCTCGTGGCGGCCGACGTTCACGATCAGTGTCGTGTCGTCGTCAATACCGAGGGATCGGCGGGTGTCGTTTCGGCGGGACGCACTCCAGCGGCCCAGATGGCGACGCGACCGACCGCGCGGCACGACGGTAATCCGTTCGGGCGAGGTGCCCAGCTCGGAGCGCAGATGGTGGGCGACCACCTCGGAGATCGCATGCAGGTGCGACGCGCCGGCGCCGGCGACCAGCCGGTCGATCTGGCGCACGATCTCGAGCCTGTGCGGCGAAGGGGCGACGGCCCGGGCGGCCGGGTCGTATTGCGTGTTGACCATGCTGAACAGCACGGGGATGCCGTGGCGTCGCCCCGCCGCCGCGGCCAACAGTTCGGCGTGGAACAGGGTCGCGTGGATCAGGTCGGGGCGTCTATCGGCGACCAGGCGCGACAGGGCCTGAAGTTTCTGGGGAAGTCGTCCCCCGAGGTGGGTGAACGTGGCGCCCCGCTCGACGAGTTCGGACTGGGCTGCGAAGTCGGCCGGTTCCCACAGGGTGACGACGTCGAAGGTCAGATCCTCGCCCTGGAGACCTTCGAGGATGGCGCCCGTCGAGACCTCGGCGCCTCCGTGGTCGGCCAGGCGGTTGATGAGTAGCAGGATCCGTTTCATCGACTGACCTGTTCTTTCGGGCGGAGGTTGGATCGGTGGTCGGGGAGCGAACGGGGCGCCTCGGGGCGACGGCAGGCGGCGGTATCCGCGGCCAGCCCGGTGACGACATCGACCACCGCCTGGCCGACCGCGGCCGGCGAGAAGCGGTCGATGAGCGCGTCGCGAAGTCCCGCCCTATCGCCGAGCGTGTCCGTGGCGAGCCGCTGATCGATGGCCGCCGCGAGGTCGGCGGCTGTCCAACCCGATGCGAGGGTGATCGCCGCGGAGGTCGGATGCGCTTCAGCCAGGTCAAGAGCGATGCCGACGGGGGTCGCGGCGACGGCTAGCCCGGTGAGCAGCGCCTCGATCATGGGCAGGCCGAACGATTCGACCTTCGACGAACAGACGTAGAGGTCGTGGTCTCCGTAGGCGGCGGCGAGATCGGCCTGGCTCACATGGCCGGCAAGGCGCACGACGGCCTGCAGGCCCCGAGCAGCGATGACCCGTTCGAGTTCGGCGTCGAGCGGCCCGGCGCCATACACGTCGAGGGTGAGCCCGGAATTGGACTCGGCGAGTTCTGCGACCGCATCCACGAGCGCGAACAGGTTCTTGGTCGGAGCCAGCCGGCAGGCGGTCATCAGGCGCGTTCCCCCCGCCGGGCGGGACCGCGGTTCCGTCCGTTCGGTGCATCCGGGCCCGAAAAAGGCGGCCGGGTCGACCGGATTGGGAATGGTGGTCAACCGATCGGGGCTGACCCCGAAGGCCTCGAGTCCGCGCCGTTGATCGCCGGAGATGGCGAACACACGGTCGCAGCGGTCGTACACGTAGCGAGCCATTCGGCCGGCGCGTCGGAAGGTCGCCGCCTGGGCCATCTCTGGCCAGCGCTGACGCAGGAACAAACTGCTGTGCTCGGTGACGACCGTGGGGAAACCGGTGGCACCGAAGGGCGCGAGCGATGAGTAGAAGTTGCCGTGGACGGCATCGATCGGGCCACCGTCGTGTTCGATACGGCGGAGCAGATCGGTCAACCGCCGGGTGTTGGCCCGCCGGGTAAGGGACGTACTCAGGCTGGCGCCCGGGAGCGCAACGACCGGCAGTTCCCACCAGGTCCGGCCGTCACCGTGGCGCAGTTCCGGACCCCCCGAACGCACCGAGCGAGTGCAATCGACAACGGTTACCGCGGACGCGTTGGCGATGGCATCCGCCCACGCCCAACCAAACCGGGGCGCGTAACCGAGCAGAGAAACGATGTGCACCCGTGCCAATCGGTCACGGGGGACCACATCTGAGTCGTTCGGCCTAGGGGCAAACGGGCTCGACCGCCGGACGAGCGGCGATCAGATCGCCCGTTCCTGACCCTCCCAGTAGGGGTCGCGCAACCGCCGTTTGTAGAGCTTGCCGTTGGGATCGCGGGGCATCTCGGTAGTGAAGTCCACCGACCGCGGACACTTCTGCTTCGCCATCTGGTCCCGGGCGAAGGCCATCAGCGCCTCGGTGGTGGCTTCGGTCGGTTCCCAGCCGTCGCGCAGCTCGACCACCGCCTTGATCTCCTCGCCGGTGTCGGCGTTGGGAACCCCGAAGACGGCGACGTCGCGGACACATTCGTGCTGCTGGAGCGTTCCTTCGATCTCGGCCGGGTAGATGTTGACGCCCCCCACGATGATCATGTCGTTCGCCCGGTCGTTCAGGAACAGGTAACCCTCTTCGTTGAAGTAGCCGACATCGCCCACCGTGAAGAAGCCCTCGCCCCCCAGGCGTGCCTTGGCCGTCTTCTCCTCGTCGCGGTAGTACTCGAACGTCGAGCCCGCCATTCGCATGTAGATCGTGCCGCTCGCTCCCGTGGGCACCTCTTCGCCGTCCTCGTCGACGACGATGACCTCTGAGGTCGGCCATGGCGTACCCACGGTTCCCGGGTACTTCAACCAGTCCTCCGGCCCGACCAGCGTGCCGCCGCCCTCGGTCGCCGCGTAGTACTCCCAGATCGAGTCGCCCCACCAGTCGATCATCTTGCGTTTGGTCTCGATCGGGCACGGCGCCGCGGCGTGGATCATCCGGCGCAGCGACGACACGTCGTACTTCTCGCGCACCTCGTCGGGCAGTTGCAGCAGCCGGTTGAACATCGTCGGCACCATGTGGCTCTGGGTCACCCGGTACCGCTCGATGCGCTGGAGCGAATCCTCCGCCGTCCAGCGGTCCATCAGGACGACGCTGTGCCCCATCTGGAGCGACGTCGTCGTCCAGTTGTTCACGGCGGTGTGATACAGCGGCGCCTGCGTCAGATGCACGTGATCGTCGTGCGGCATCATGCCGAACAACAAGAACAGCCCGCCGCCGGTCGCCGAGTTGTCGTCGGGGTGGACGTCGGCCGGTTTGCGGCGTACGCCCTTGGGCCGCCCGGTGGTACCCGAGGTGTAGAACATGTAGGAGCCGACGAGGAGGTCTTCAGGCCGGGTCTCGGGTTGTCCTTCGGTCAGTTCGCTCCAGGGTCGAAATCCGTCGACCGAGCCGACGGCGAAGCGGTTGGTCGCGGCGACGTCGGTCTCGGGCAGGACCCGGGCCGCCTCGGCGGCGAACCGCTCGCTCACCACCAGCGCCCGGGTGTCGCTGTCGTTCACGATGTAGGCGATCTCGGGGCCGACGAGATGCCAGTTGACGGTGGTGACGTAGAAGCCGCCCTGAAACGCCGCCAGACACAACGCGACCTGTTCGAAGCAGTTGGGAAGCACCGTGGTGAGCTGGTCGCCCCGGGTGAGGCCGAGCGACCGGAGGCCGTGCACGATCTGGTTGGTCAACGCGGCGAGCTCGCCGTAGGTCATCGTGGCGTGCTCGGGGTCAACCACCGCAAGCCGATCCGGATCGGCTTCGGCGATGCGCCAGAACCCGATCAGATCACCGCCGGGAATCTGGCTCCAATAGTCTCCTGCGTCGCTCATGCTCGCTCCTACCCCTCGTCGACGTGCGGCGCCATAGTAGAACACGTTCTCGTCACCGCTCGAAGGCTGAGAACGGGCGCCCGCGCCATCGCTTGTAGTAGCAATGGGGCGCAGGCGAGGGAGGATTCATCATGGCCAAGGTCGACGAGACCCTGAAGAACATCAGCATCTTTTCGGAGTGCTCGAACAAGGAGCTCAAGGCGATCTCCAAACTCGTCACCCAGGTCCGCGTCAACGCGGGCCGCGAGTTGATTCGCGAAGGCGAACCCGGCCGCGAGTTCATGATCATCGTCGATGGCTCCGCCACCGTTCGGCGGGGCGGCTCGGTGCTCGCTCAGCTCGGCCCCGGCGACTTCTTCGGCGAGATGGCCGTCGTGGCGGGCGTACCCCGTACGGCGACGATCACCGCCGACACCGACATGGTGGTCGAAGCCCTCAACCGGCGCGAGTTTTCGAGCCTGCTCGATGAGTCACCGAAGCTGGCCAAGAAGATCCTCGTGGGCGCGGTCAAGCGCCTGCACGAGATCGAACAAACCCTGGTCAAGTAGCCCCGCCAAACCGGCTCGGGGATCATCGCCCCCGAGCCCGGTCATCAGGTCCCCGTCCACTCCGGCGGGCGCTTTTCCGCGAAGGCACGGGGCCCTTCGGCCGCGTCGTTCGACCGGAAGACCTTGCCCGAGAAGCTCCTCTGGTGCTGCCAGAACGTCTCCTCGTTCATCCCGACGGTGCTCCAGATCAGCTGCTTGGATGCGGCGACGGCGAGCGGGGCGTTCTTCGCCACCCGCTCGGCCAACTCCATGGCGACGTCGACCGCCGCGCCCTTGTCGGCCAAGCGGGCGATGAGCCCGTAGTCGAGTCCTTCCTCGGCGGTGATCGGGTCGCCGGTGACCGCCATCTCCATCGCTTTGCCGAAACCGACCCGGCTCGGTAGCCGCATCAGCCCGCCGCCGGCGGCGAAGAGACCCACGCCCACCTCGGGAATTCCGAGCTTCACGCCGTTGGCCGCCACCAGCAGATCACACGCCAGTGCGAGTTCGAGGCCACCGGCGAGGGCGAACCCCTCGATCGCCGCGATCAACGGCTTTTGCGAACCGTTCTGGATGAACTCGTCCATACCCTCGGGCGGCTCACCCTTGGCGAAGGCCTTCAGGTCCATGCCCGAGCAGAACCCGCGACCGGCACCGGTGAGCACGCCGGCGGTGAGGCCGTCATCGCCTTCGAGTTCGGCCACCGCGGCCAACAGGCCCTGCGCGAGATCGCGGTTGATCGCGTTCATGGCGTCGGGCCGATTCAGGGTGATGAGGAGAACGCGCCCCCGCCTTTCGGTGAGGACGACGCTTTCGTCGCCGCTCACTTGGGAGGCATCCTGATGCCGCCATCCACCCGGATGGTCTCACCGTTCATGTACGGATTGGTGATGCACTCCATCACCATGAAGGCCAGCTCTTCCCCACTGCCGAGCCGCTTCGGGAACAGCACCGACTGGCCGAGATGGGCCTTGAACGCCTCGGATTGCTCACCCTCGCCGTAGATCGGCGTGTCGATGAGCCCGGGAGCGATCGTATTCACCCGCACGCCGACAGCGGCGAGGTCACGAGCGATCGGCAGGGTCATACCGACCACGCCGCCCTTGCTCGATGAGTAGGCGGCCTGGCCGATCTGGCCATCGAAGGCTGCGGCCGAGGCCATGTTCACGACGGCGCCGCGGCTTCCGTCAGCATCGATGGGATCGGTCTTGGCCATCGCCGATGCGGCGAGGCGCAACATGTTGAACGAGCCGATCAGGTTGACCCGGATGACGAGTTCGTACGTGCCGAGATCGAAGGGCTCGTTGTTGCGGTCGATCGTACGGCCGGCCATACCGATACCGGCGCTGTTCACCAGGGCGCGGAGCGGGCCCATCTCCGACGCCGCCGCAACGGCGGCGAGGCCGTCCTCTTCGCTCGAAACGTCGGTCTTGGCAAACAGCCCGCCGATCTCCGATGCGACGGCGGCACCGCGCTCTTCGTTCATGTCGGCGACCACCACGTGGGCACCGACTGCGGCCAACTGACGGGCTGCGGCTTCGCCGATGCCGGAGGCACCGCCGGTCACGACGGCCGAGGCGCCTTCTAGGTTCATTCTGGGCATGTGGTTCGCTCTTTCTCTTCCTGGTTCGTGGGCATATTCATGTGCTTAGCGCACCCTCGATCGTGAGGGCACCGTCGCTTTCGCTGAGCTGCATCAGGCGACCGCACGCATCGGCGGAGAGCAACGCATCGACGACGCCGGATTCGGTACTCGTGGCCCAGTGTCGGCCACCGGCATCGTCGATCAGCGAAGCGATGGCCTTCTCGGGAGTGCCATCGCGCTCGTGGGTCACCGTGTAGCTCTCGAGGGTCGCCCGTTGCGGTGTCTCGGACGCCTTCGGCCGCACGGGTGCGGCATCGACCTCGGCCTGCGGGCGGGCGTGGCGATACCCCGTCGGGTTCGGTCGCCCACCGAGCACCACGGCGCTGTGTTTGCTGAACAGTCCGCCGTTGCCGGTCAACAACGCTGTGCGTTCCCGGTCGCGGATGAGTTCGACGGCGCGGGCCAACGTGTGCAGGCAGTAGCTGTTGAACGGTCCTCCGGCGAAGGTCAGCCCTCCGGTGATCGTGAAGGGGCGGTCGGGTTCCAGGCCGAGTGCGTGCTGGGCAACCTGCACCGCCGACGGAAAACACGAATACAGGTCGACCAGATCGACATCGGCGGCCGACGTACCCGCCAGAGCGACGGCGGCACGACCGACCGCAGCCATACCCGGCGACCGGTCGAGATCGAGCCGCCGACCCGTCTCCGGGTCGCCGGCGCTGGCCCCGGCGAGCGGAAAGACCCAGCGGTCGCGGGCGACCCCGGCCGCCTCGGCCACCTCGGCCGAGCACAACAGCACGGCCGCGCCCATGTCGACGTTGAGGTTCGACGTCAGCAGCTTTGGGTACGGGGCCGACACCATGCGGTTGGCCGCCGTGGCCGTGGCGAGGTCGGCTGCCCGGCGCGGTTCGTTCAACCACGCGTTCGGATTGCCGGCGGCCACCTCGCTCGCCGCCGACCAGAGCTCGGTGATGCGGCGCAGATGGTCGTCGAGCGCTTCCCCGGCGCGATGGCGCAGGGCGCTCTCGACCATGGCGTAAAAATTCACCGGTTGCGCCGCCCCGGTCGTCCAGGTGGCGTCATCGAAGTCCAGCGTGTTGCCGGGGTACGCGTGGTCCGGCGCCGCCCCCTCGGGCTCGTCCCGATAGTCCGACTCGCGTCCCGCGGCGGCATCGGCACGCCGGGTGCGCATGGTTTCGGCCGACACGATCAGCGCCGTGCCCACGGAACCGGAGACGATGTCGAGCGCGGTCTGGTTGACCAGGTCGTACACCTCGTTGCCGCCGATGGCGTTGAGCGTGGTGCGCACCCGGCCGCAACCGAGTTCCGCGGCCAGCATCCGACCGGGGTCCTTGTAGGGCCAGATCCCCTTCATGGGCCGGATATCGGTGATCCGGTCCCGGAGTGCTCCGGCGGCACCCGAGTCCTCGAGGGCCGCCTGGGCGACGGTGGTCATGAGATCGATCGGTTCGGCATTGCCGTCGCGGACGCTGTGCTGGGCCACCCCGACCAACACGGGCGTGGACGGCTCGATCGTCGAAGTCACGGGGCGATGGTAGCCGTCGATGTTAGCGAACTCTAACTCCGAGGAGCCGCGGCGCTTTCGGCGAGGTGGCCAACCCGACCGGTAGTCTCCGGCGATGGACGAACCCACCGACGTCGAACCCCATCGGATGGTCATCGCCACCCTTCCCGACCACCTCGCCGCCGATCTGACACCGCATCCGATCATCGGTGCGATCTACCGGGCGACCACCCGATCCGGACGCCCGGTCGATGCCGACGAGCGAGCGACGATCCACGTCACCACCGACGACCTCGGATCCGCCATCGAGCTACTGGGACCGACTGCGGAGGCGGTCCTGGTCGACCGGCGGCTCCGTCTCGACCGCAGCACGGGTGCTCGGGCGCCGGGCGGAATCCTCCAGACGTCGTTCGTGGCCGCGCTCCCCCATCTGGACCCGGCCGAGTTCGCCCGCATGTATGCCGAACACACCGCGCTCGTCCGCACCCACCACATCGGCGTGGCCGAGTACGCCCAGAGCATCGTCGTCGACCGGGCGGGGGCGTCCATGAACCGAGCCATGGGCGTATCCGAACTCTGGTTCGCCACCCGCGACGACCTGCGCGAGCGGTTCTACACCGACGAGACGAGCGCCGAGATCGTGGGCGCCGACGTCGATCGGTTCATCGACCGGGAGCCAACCTGGTCGACCCACGCCCACACCTGAGCTACTGATTGCGCGCGAGCATCCCCCCGTCTACCGGAAGAGCGACCCCGGTGACGTAGGAGGCCGATGGCAACACCAGGGCCAGGGTGAGATGGGCGACCTCTTCGGGTTCGCCGTAGCGCCGTAGCGCGGTACGCCGGCGGGCAAACACCGCCTTGCTTTCGTCCGGGATCGGCTCGGTCATGCCCGTGCGAATCGGGCCTGGACACACCGCATTCACCGTCACACCGCGCTTGCCGAGCTCCACGGCGAGCGACTTGGTGAGCCCGATGACTCCGTGTTTGGCCGCGCCATAGGGGCTGTTGTTGGCGGTTCCCCCCAGACCCTCCGTCGAGGAGATGTTGACGATCCGACCGTCGCCGTTGCGCTCGAGATCACTCAGGCATCGCCGAATGAGTGCCGCATGCGCGGACAGGTTGATGGCCAGGGTGCGCTCCCAAACGGCGTCGAACTCATCGGCATCGATCGATCCGCCGAGGGCGACGCCGGCGTTGTTCACGAGGATGTCGATCGGACCGAGCGACTCGCGGACCCCGGCCACCACGGCGTCGAGCGCATCGGGGTCAGAGACGTCGCACTCGAAACCAGCGGCGGTGCCACCGGCCTCGGAGATCGCCGCCGCGGTGGCGTCGACCCCGACGCGGTCCCGGTCGACGACGGCAACCTTCGCCCCCTCGTCGGCGAACAGGTAGGCGGTCGCTCGGCCCATGCCGCTGGCTGCGCCCGTAACGATGGCGACCCGGCCCTCGATCGATCGGTCGAGCTGGGACAGTCTGGTCCTGGGGCTGGTCATGGACGCAGTCTGCATCATCGCCGGGTTAGCGTGGCGCCATGACCGCCGCGGGGGAAGCCGACGCCCACGACCTCCCCGGGCTCGACGCGGCCGGCGTCACCGCCTTCCTGGCCGCTCACCTCGCATCGCCGCCGCCGTACACGTTCGAACTGATTGCGGCGGGCGGCTCCAACCTCACGTTCCGCGTCACCGCCAGCGACGGGGCCGCCTGGGCGCTGCGGCGCCCGCCGGCCGGCCCGCGCCTGGCCACCGCCCACGATGTCGATCGAGAGCAACGCATCCTCGCCGCGCTGGCGAGCTCGGAGGTTCCCGTACCGGCGATTGTCGCCGTCTGCGCCGACGATGCGGTCACGGGCGCGCCCTTCTACGTGATGGAGTTCGTGGATGGCCTGATCCTTCGCACCGCCGCCGACGGGGCCGCGCTGCCGGCCGCACAGGCGGCCGCCGCCAGCACGTCGCTGGTCGATACCCAGATCGCCTTTCACACGGTCGACCTCGAGGCGGTGGGTCTCAGCGGGCTCGGGCGCCACGACGACTATGTCGGCCGCCAGCTCAAACGGTGGCGGATCCAGGTCGAGTCCGGCGCCGTCCGCGATGTGAGCCGACTGCTGGCGCTACACGACGCTCTCGTGGCCGCCAAGCCCGATGGTCGGGTGCCCGCCGGACTCGCCCACGGCGATTACCGCTTCGACAACACCATCATCGACGCCGGCACCGGCGCCATCGTGGCGGTACTCGATTGGGAGCTGTGCACGATCGGTGACCCGATCGCCGACATGGTGTGGTCCGCCCAGTACTGGGCCGACCCCGGCGAACCGATCACGTTTCTCGCCGACCCGCCCACGCTGGCCCCGCATTTTCCGCGGCGAGCCGACATCATCGAGACCTACCGCAAGCGGTCCGGATTTCCCGACCGGGCGTTCGCCGACCTGGACTACCTCACCGTATTCAGTTGGTGGAAACAGGCGTGCATCGTCGAGGGCGTCTACGCCCGCCGGACCGGTGGCTCGCGCAGTGGGGCCGGCGGCACCACCGACCCCGGCTACATTGCCGACCGGGCCGAACGCCTCGCCGATCACGCCCACGAACTCGCCGCCACCGTTCTGCCCACTGCGTGACGCACCGGGGAACACGGTGGACACGGGGGAACACAGGGGAACACCGGGAAGTGCGAGCGAGACCGAGGAGACAGCACCCGATGAAACAGAACATTCGATGAGCCAGAACGTCCGATGAGCGCCCAACCCGAAATCGTCGTGGTGGGCAGCGCCAATCTTGACATTGTGGTGCCCGTGCAGCATCACCCCGGCGCGGGCGAGACGGTGCTCGGCGGCGATCATCGGCTGGTGCCGGGCGGCAAGGGGGCCAACCAGGCGACGGCGACATCGCGTTTGGGGCGCCGAGTGGCGATCGTCGGCCGCGTCGGCGATGACGATGCCGGGGCAACACTGCGCAAGGCGCTCGACGATGCCGGCGTCGACACCACCGCTTTGCTGGCGACGGCGGACGCGCCGAGCGGGATCGCGCTGATCTCGGTGGCCGACGACGGCGACAACGCGATCGTCGTCTCCCCGGGCGCCAACGCCCGCCTCACCCCGGCCGACATCGCGGCCGCCGGTGATCTGATCACCGGCTGCGATGCGGTCCTGTTGCAGTTCGAGACCCCGATGGAAACCGTCGCCGCGGCAGCGCGGGCCGCGGCTGGCCTGGTCGTGCTCAACCCCGCCCCCGCCGCCGCCCTCGACCCGGCGCTCCTCGACCACGTCGACGTGTTGGTGCCCAACGAAATCGAGCTGGCCCAGCTCACCGAACGCCCTCCCGCCACCGACCTCGACGAAGTCGCCGATCAGGCCCGCCAACTCGGGGTGACAACCGTGGTCGTCACCCTCGGTGAACGCGGCGCGTTGGCGATCGCCGACGGTACCGTCCTGCACCAACCGGCACCCGTCATCGAACCGGTCGACACCACCGGCGCCGGTGACGCGTTCTGTGCAGCGCTTACCGACGGGCTCCTCCGAGGACGGCTCGACACCGCCCTCGCCTGGGCGGTGCGGGTCGGAGCGGCGACCGCGTTGCGCGCCGGGGCCGGCCCCTCCCTCCCCACCCCTGACGAGGTCGAGCGCCTACTGAGCTCCGATCCCCGATCCCCCAACGACCCGGCCCAGCACGACAGGACCCACCAAGAAACGGCCCAGCCGGAACGAGAGGCACCATGACCGAACCCAACCCGACCGTTCGACCCCGCATGCTCATCGACTGCGACCCGGGCCACGACGACGCCATCGCCCTGCTGTGCGCCGCCCGCTACGCCGACGTCGTCGGCATCACATCCGTGAACGGAAACGTGAGCCAGGCCAAGACCACGCACAACGCGCTCATCGTCGCGCAACTCGCCGGCATCCGCGCCCCCGTGCACGCCGGTGCCGCCCACCCGCTGATCTCGGCGCCCCGATGGGCCGATCACATCCACGGCGTCAGTGGCCTCGACGGCCCGGAACTTCCCGAACTCACCGGAGCGGTGGCCTCTGAGGACGCGGTGGGATTCATCCTCGAGGCGAGCCGCACCATCGATGACCTCTGGCTGGTGCCCACCGGGCCGCTCACCAACATCGCCCTCGCGATTCGCCACGACCCCGATTTGGTCGATCGGGTGAACGGCATCGTCTTGATGGGCGGCAGCACAACCGTGGGCAATGTGACCCCTGCTGCCGAGTTCAACATCTGGGCCGACCCCGAAGCCGCGGCCATCGTATTTGCCAGTGGGGCCTCGTTGACCATGGTCGGGCTCAACCTCACCCACCAGGTCCGCATGGGCGCCGCGCACGCGGAGCAGCTACGAGCCGCCGCCACCACCACATCGATCTTTGCCGCGTCACTGCTCGACTTCTTCGCGCAGGCCTACAACAGCAACCAGCGCCGCGAGATCGGCGCCGCCATCCACGACGCCTGCGCGGTACTGGCCATCACGCACCCGGATCTGATCGAGTGCGAACCCCGCCACGTCACCGTCGAACTCAACGGCGCGGCCACCCGGGGCATGACGCTCGTCGACCAGCGAGGGTTCGGCGAGGAACCCGTCAACGCCCAGGTCGCCTACCGGGTCGACGCCGAGCGGGCGATCGGGTTGATCATGGCCGCCTGCATCGACCCGCAGGGCAGCTGAGTCGCATCGCTCCCGTGACGCCGGTCCCGCGGCGCGAGCACTAGGCTCGGTGGTTCGCGCCGACCCCCCATCGGACCCGCGAAAATCTGACCCCGCACCGAACAATCTCCATCCCCCGAGCGTCTTATCCATCGTGTTCGAAGATCTGACCGAGCAAGAGTTGTTGATCCGCTTTGCCCTCGCCTGGGTGGCCGGCGCGCTCATCTTGATGCTGCTCGACTATCTGGGCAACAACTGGCCCAAGCGGCGCTTCCGCCCTCGCGGCTACCAGGTGCCACGCAACCCGTTGCTGCGGCCCCGATTTCGGCGCGAGGTTCGCGCCATCAAACACGAACAGATCCGCCAGACCATCGAATCCGAATTCGGCACGCCGAGCCTGGCGCTGTCGGCCAAGCGGCGCCAGGCCGTCGATGCTCGTTTCGTCGAACCGACTGCTCCGGCGATGCTCGCTCTGGCGTTGCCCGAAGATGACGATGGCGAGGGCGCGTACTGGTTCGCGCGAGATCACGATGGTTGGGGGACAGAGAACCGCGAACGTCTGGCCCAGGGCCTCGCGCCTCGGCGCTGGAACCCCATCACCGGCGAGGAGGAGTTCGCCGAGCGGCGAGGGGCGGTCACCGCCTGGCCCGAGGCGGGCATCGTCGACCCGTTCGCCACCGACGAAACCGCGGAATTGCTCTCCTATGACCAGGGCGATGTGCTGGATGAGCACCCGTGGGACCCAACCGTGCCCTGGGTACCCGGCGATGAGATCGAGTATCTCGAAGGCAAACGGTCGATCGACGAAGACGAGGACCGGTCCGACGATTTGTCCGCGGCGGGATGACCGAGCCCGACATCGTCGAGACGGTTGCCCAACGCTTCGTCGACGCCAATGCGGCGGCGATCGACCTCGATGGTGAGCGACTGCACCGAGCCCTCGTTCTCGAAGTCGGCGCCCGGACCCACGTCCGGGTCGAACAATTGAGCGTGGAGGATCCGGATCATTTCGTCGTCCTGTCGTTGATCCATGGGGTCCTCGAGGTCGCTGATACCGCGGCGAGCCAGGTGCGCCTGCGGGCCACGACCAGCCCGAATCCAACCACCCTGGTCGTCAACGGCGACGGGGACGGGGACGCGTCCTTGCTGCTCTGGACGGGGTGGCGCGAGGACGGCGTCGACCAGAGTTGGTTGGGTGACGCCGGATTCATCGTCGAAGATGCGACGGGCGAACCCGACGCCGGCCGAACCGTGGTCGATGCGCTGGTGGTGCGGAGCCGCCGAGCCTCGACGCGCGACGAAGGAAACCCCTTCACCGACTACGTGGTGAAAGTGGTCCTGACCGACGAGTCGGACTGAACCCCGGGGTTCCCTGCGTTTCGCGTGATCTGTTCTGGTCCGGGCTTGGGAACGAACGCTACCGATCAGGCAGCCTTGCGAACCTCTGCGGGCCGTTGGTTCGAGTGCTTGATCTGGTTCAGCTTCTCGACGTCGTGACGGCTCATCGCAACCCGGTTGATACCGGTGATGAGAGTCATGCCGCCAGACGCCGTTGTCTGGTTAGTCATGATTCACCTTGTGTATGTGGTTTTCACGAGTCTGGCACACCGATACCGGCTTGACCAGAGCGGATTTGTTCGCCCCGCCAGCGTCGGCCGAATTCGGTGCCAACTTGAGCCTTCGGTCCGACTCAGCCAAATCGACCGTCTCGGTCGGGCTCAGTCAGCGCTGGAGGTGCCGCACCGCCGACCACCATCCGTCGAGCTCCATTGGACACAGCGCAACCGCCATGGTGAGCGCCGTCTTCACGAGCGCCGCGGCATCCTGGTCATCGGGGAGCAGACACACGAGTCCTCGCCGAGGGTTGTCCTCGATGGTGCGCCATGTCGACGGGATGGGGTAGCCCAGTTCCTCGAGTTGGGCTTTGACCTTGGGCCCGGCCCCGTGGGTGAGTCCAAGCGAAGCCGGGTTTGGCGAGCGGCCCCGATGGTCGGGCGCCATGAGGGTGACGAACGGGAGATCGGAACCCTTGGCCGAAAACCACCCCGATACGCCGCGACGGGTCTTCACCGGTTGGTCGATCGCCTCGTCGATAATCGGTTCGAGATTTATCCAGGATCCCTGCCGAGCGGCGAAGATCATCTGGACCCACGAGTCGATCGTGTCGTGCTCGTCGACATGAAACTCCTGCAGTTCTTTCTCGACGGCCATCGCGTGACGTTACCGTTCCGGCGCTACCTATCGCCCGCAACGCCCCGAGCGGCGAAACCCATTTCGATCGCCGTTCTAGGCCGTCCGACTCAATTGCGACCGCGGGCCTCCGATTGGCCCCTATGACATGGTTCCCCCGCAGAAAAGCCAAGGTCACCCAATCGTCGACATCTCACGGGTCGACAGCCCGTTCGTGGACAGCGCCGCCGGATCGCGCCAAACGTCGGCGCCGCTGGCCGCGTGACCCCTTTGCCACCAAGGCCGCGGAGGTCGGCATCGGCGACCTCGCCGACACGGTGGCGTCGGCCACCGACCTCGATCTCCGCGACAGCGCCGTGCGAGCGAGCAGCCGCCGGTCCTTCGACAACGAATGGGGCGACCTCTCCGAACGCGACCAGGATCAGGCCGAAGCCGCCGCCTTCGATGAGTTCTGGGAACGCGCCGGCGGCCCCGGCTCGCTCGAAGAGCGCCTCGTTCGCATCCTGGGCTGAGCCGCCCGTCAGTCCTTCGTCGCGACCCGGACGGCGGCCGGCAGAAGCCATCGACCCAGTTCGGTGAGGCGCCCCGCGCCGTCGATGATGCCGGTCAGCTCCCAGGCGTACAGGGTCTGCCCGAACGCCCAGGCGATCAGCGGGCGATCCCGCTTGGGGATCGTCGTCGTGATCTCGGCGCATCGGTTGATGTTGTCGACGAGCGACTCCGGGGTCACCACGGTTCCCACCCCGTTGCGAACCAGCGGGATGATCGCTCCGAGCCAGTCCGCCCACTCGAGGGTGGCGATCGCCTCGGCGGCGTCGCGTTCGTGGGCGGACAGGTCGCCGGGATCGATGTAGGCCCCGGCCAGTCGAGCGAGCAACTCCACATCACCGACATCGTCGGGATTGCAACCCGCCAGTCCGGCCACCACGACGAGCGAGCGGAGGTCAGCGGCGGTGTCGGCGTCGACCCGCATCGCGGTGGGATCGACCAGGGCCGGCCGCAAGAGGCGGGCGACGGTCGCGACGACCTCCGGCGGGTGCACCGGCTCGCCGAGGGCGGCGTCGAGAACCGCGACCGCCGCCGCACGATCCTCATCGTCGGGAGCAATATCGTCGAGACCGTCGGCGGAGGACGCGTCGGGGTCGCTCGCCAGCACCAGGGGCGAGGCGATCCCCATCGAGAGCAGCCGGGCGTTCGCGACCACGAGGTTCAGGGCGATGTCGACACCATCGGCCACCGGCGCCAACGCCGCATCGGCCAGCAGTGCGGTGGCATCGGCAACCTCCAGCACCTCGGGCACGGTTCCGGTACCGAGCAGGTCCTCGGCCACCGACTCGAGGAGGTCACCGGACCCGAATCGGATGTCGGACACGTACCGGACCGTGTCGGGTTGGTCCGGGCGGGGGCCGGCATGAGCGCCCGCCGCGGCGATGCCGGTGAGCGAGATGTCGATGAGCATCGTGTGGGTGGATTCGTCGACGTGGGCGAACTCCACGATGACCGTGGCGGTACCGTCGCCGGGCAACAGCCAGGCCGAACGGGCGGTCGCCGTGCCGACGACCTCGACCCAGTCGGGCGGCGTCGCGCCATCCTGGACCAGCGACGCCGCGGCGTTGCGGGCGATACGGTCGGCCGGCGCCTCGATGATTGCGGCGAGGGCATACAGCAGCCCACACGCGTTGTCGCCCCCGATGTCGGCGACGGCCCCAAGCGCGGCGAGATCAGCGTCCGCCGCGAATCCGGACGCCCACACCTCGGCCTGAGCCGCGCCGAGTTCCGCGAGGACGCTGGCGCGCGCAACGACTCCGGGGACGTGGGAATGGTCGGCCATCGCGTCAGCCTGCCACACGCACCGGCGCGCGGTTTCACCGTGGTCGTCGATGACCACCGGAGGCTAGGTTCACGTGATGCCCGAGCTTCCCGAGGTCGAGACGATCCGGCGCCAACTGGGGCCCCTGGTCACCGGCCGTACCGTGGTCGAAGCCGATGGCCACCCGTCCGAGAAGTTCGTCTCGGCCCGCGACTGCATCGGCGCCACGATGGGCGAGGTGCGCCGGCGCGGTAAGTACCTGTTGATCGATCTCACCGGCGGCTCGGAACCCGGGCGGCGCGAACTGGTGGTGCACCTGGGGATGACCGGAATGTTGTTGCCCACCGTCGAGCCCGACGACCCCTATGTGCGAGCACGGTGGTTCTTTGACGACCGCACCGAGCTCGTCTTTCGCGACGTTCGCCGATTCGGCCGGATTCGGGTCGTTCCGGCCGGTGATCATTCGACGATCGCCACCCTCGCAAAGCTCGGCCCGGAGCCATTGGCGGACGACTTTGACCCCGAGGACTTTTACCAGGCATTGCGCCGGAGCAAGCGCCGGGTCAAGACCCAGCTGCTCTCGCAGGTCCCGGTAGCCGGCGTTGGCAACATCTACGCCGACGAGGCCTTGTGGCGGGCGCGGATTCGCCCGTCGGCTCGCCGCGTAACCCGGGCCGAAGCGACCCGATTACACGGCCACATCCGCGACGTGCTCGCCGCCGGAATCGCCAACGGAGGCACGACGTTGCGCGACTACCGGACGGTCGAGGGGGCGGAGGGCACCAATCAGTTCGCCCTCGATTGTTATGGTCGAGCGGGTGAACCCTGTCGGAGGTGTGCCTCCGTGCTCACGTCCCGCCAGATCGATGCCCGCACCACCACCTGGTGTCCGGCGTGTCAGTAGGCGCTCCCGGCGAACGCCAAGCCCCCGTCTTCCCACCCAATCTTCCCAGTTGCACTTTCATGCTGTACACCTTCATTGTGTACACTTTCGTATGATTCTATGAATTTCGAGCCAACCGCCTCATTCGTTGGCTTCCGACCGCTGTGCGCACAGCGGTCAGTACTTCCCCCAGGAGAGGCAACCCATCAATGAACCCCCCAGCATCCAAGCCCCGGGTCCTGTTGTTCCTGGTGGCTCTCGCCGCCCTGGCGGGTGCGGTCGCGTACCTCATCGACAGCGGTCGAGCCGACCGGTTCGAAGCGACCACCACCATCGCCCTCGCCGCCGGCTCCGATGCCGACCCGGTGTCGGTCCTGCCCGAACTCGCCTCCACCGCGGAGAGTCCGTCGACGCTGTCGGATCTGCGCGGTGAGCTCGACGAGCCCGAGACCCTTTCCGGGGTTACCACCCGCATCACCCCCAGCGGCGAACCCGAACGGGTCGAGATCACTGCGACCGCCTCGACCGCCACCGCCGCCGCCGCATCGGCCAACAACGCAGCCGACCTCTTGACCGAGCGCCGGGCGAGCGTTCTGGGGTCGACCGACCTGGAGGTCATCGAGGAAGCGACCCCGCCCACCGATCCGGCCGCCCCGCGACCGCTTCGGACCGCGTTGGCCGCCGCCATTGCGACGTTCCTGTTCGGTCTCCTGGCGAGCCTGCTCTGGAACATGCGCCGCCCGAAGGTGGGCGAAGCGTCGAAGACCGTGGTGCGCAACGTCGAGGCTTCCCCGACCGAGCCCATGGACGCGCCGACCGCCCTCGCGGCACCCGAGGCGCCGAGCGCCCCGGCGATCGAGGCTCCGGCCCCTCCCACGCCTCCGACGACACCGGCCCCGCCAACGATCCCCTCCCCGCCAACGATCCCCTCCCCGCCAACGATGGATTCCCCGCCGGCGGTGACCCGCAACACCACGCCCCTCGTCCCGATTCGCACGCCCGAGCCAGCCGTCGAGCCCGCGCCCGCCGCCACCGCGTCACCAACATTGGGACCGGCTCGGAGCCTCACCGGTGACCCGGCCGGCCCCGATACCGACCGCGCCAGGGCCGACGACACCACCACCGCCAACGACACCGCCACGGCCAACGACACCGGCACGCCCGAAACCACCGCGCTCGAAACCCCCGTCCCGGACGCCAACCCGCCGCAAACCCCCGCGACCGCAACCCCGGACGAGCCGACAATCTCCGACGAGCCGGCCGTTTCCTACGAGGCAGCAGCGGCGACGCCGCCCGCTCCCCCCGCACCCGTGCCCGCCGGCGCGGAAGCCGACGACGGTGCCCGGACCCCGGCCGAGCAGCCCGAACCGATCATCGACCTCACCGATCCGCCGACCGCACCGACGCCCCCAACTTCGACCCGAGTCCCACCCACCTTTGCCAAGGCGACCCCAGCCGCGCCCGCGCCGGCGCGGTTCGGACGAACGATCGCCCGACCGGCGGCCGCGGGTGCCGTGGCCGGTTCGTTGAGCGAACGGCTGGCGGCCTCGCGGGCCGCGGCGCCCGTCGATGCCGACCCTGCGGTTCCAGCCCCGCCGTCGCCGGGCACTCCCGCGTTCTCCTCGACCCCACCCACCGTCGACGCACCGGCCATCGCCGAACCGGCGGGCGACGACTCGGCAACCGTGTCGTTCATGGCGGGGCGGCCTCGTCCGAGCTCGGAGTTTGACCCCGACGCCGACTGGACCGTGGCCAGCGCCGTCGACGCCACCACCGTCACCGATTCGGCCACCCCGGTTACCCCGCAGCCTGCGGCGGGGGTCGAACTCCCCGTGACCGACATCGACCTCACCGACCTGCCCTACGCCCCCGACGCGCCCACCGAGACCCCATCACCGGCCACTATCGCGACGCCGACCGACACGGCCCCACCCACCGAGACGCCACCACCGGCCCACATCGCGACGCCGGCCGAGACGGTTCCACCAGCCGAGACGGCCCCACCGGTTGAGGGTCCCGAGGACACGTCGTCGTCAATCCTCGGTCCCGGCCGCACGATCGCCGCCGGGGTCGCCGGAGCCGGCCTCGCCGCCGGAGCACTCGCCGGGGACTCCACGCCCACCGACGACCCGCCCGACGAGCTGAAGAGCGCGTTGGGCGACATCCAGTCCGCCGTGGCCGAACGCGACGGCCTTGCGCCAACCACCACCGCGCCAACCACCGCCACGCCATCCAACATCACGCCACCTCCCGCACCCGGCGTCTCGCCGCCGCAGGACGCGATCGTCCCACCCGACCTTCCCACCGAAGCCGTCGCGACCGACCCGATCGCCGCAGACCCGGCTTCCCTCCCGGGCACCCCCACAGCCAACCCGGCGACGACCGAGTTGCCGTCGACCGCCTCGCTCGCCTCCGACGTGCTCGTCGGCGATCTTGCGATGGTCACCACCCATCTACGCCGACGACCCGACGCCCCCAAGATCATCCTGTTTGCCGACACCCAGTTGGCCGATGCGAGCCACGCCGGAGCGGGTCGCCTCACCGAGTCGCTCGCCCACACCGGCCTCTCCAGTGCGCACATCCGAGTGGACAAGCCGGTGGGCAACGAGCCGACGGTGGTCGACTACCTCAACGGTCGCCGCAGCCTCGAAGACGTGGTTCGCCGGGCCGACGCCTCGGTCGCGAGCTATGAGATCACCACCGGCGATGTCGATCTGCCCCAGCTGGGCCAGATGATCGACCTGCTGCGCGACTCGACCGACCGCATCGTGCTCTCCGGCGCATCCCACGGCGCCACCAACAAACAGCTCGAATTGGCGGTCTTCACCGATGCCGTCGTGGGTCAGACCCGGCGCAACGAGCCCATCGCCCCGCTCGCCGCGGCCTTCGACCAGGTCGGCGTTCCGGTTATCGCAGCGATCGCGGGCCCGGTGGCCGCGCCCGAGCCCCCGCGCAAGAGGCGTTGGCTCCGTTGGCTACTCGGCGCCCTACTCATCGCTGCACTGTTGGTCGGCGCCTATCTTCTCGCTCGGGCGATCTTTGGCGACGACGGCGGCGACGCGACCGGTGGATCCGTGGGTGAGGTCGTCACCGAGACCGATGCGGGAGGCGAAACCGACGTCGCCGAGGATCTCCCCGACACCGACCTCGAGGCCCCCGCCGACACCGAAGCCCCCGCCGACGCCGAAGCCCCGGCCGACGCCGACCCGGCCGACGATGTCGACACCACGCCCGACCCCGACCCCGACACCGCCGATGCCGTCGGCCCCGTACTGCCCAGCATCCCCGAAGACCTGATCGATCCCGATGGCGATGCCGACGTCGGCGGCCCGGCCGTCGAGGGCGACGTTCGTCAGGCGATCTATCGCGACGGCAAGCTCTACCTCGAAGGCCCCGTGCCCGATCAGGACACCGCCGATGAGCTGATCGCCAAAGCCGCCGAGGTCATCGGCGAGGACAACGTGATCAACAACTACGTCGTCGATCCCGGCGCCGACCCCGTCATCGACGGCCGGGTTGTCGTCGACGAGGAGTTCGTCTTCGAGACGGGAAGCACCGTCATACTCGAGGAGAATAACGAGATCATCGAGCTCGGGTATCTCGTGATGACCTTGAACCCCCAGGCGACGATGGTGGTCACCGGTCATGCGGATTCCCGGGGCGATGCCGAAGCCAACCTCGCGCTGTCCGAGGAACGAGCCCGGAGCGTGGTCGATGCCATCTCCGCGCTCGGCGTGCCGATCGAGCGATTCCGTTGGGTCGGCGTCGGCGACACCGAACCCGTCGCCTCGAACGACACCGAGGAAGGACGGCGTATGAACCGCCGAATCGAAGTCGAGATCCAGGACCTGCTGTCCTAGCTCGTCGCCACTTGCACCCGCCGGGCCGATACGGTCATCGGCGTGAGTGATCGACCGGACTTCCATGAGCTGATCGCCCGCAACCGGCGGGCGACCTGGGGGCTGCTGTTCGCGTTCTTTCTCCTGCTGTGCGTGGTGTCGAGCTCGATTTCCTACGGCATCGGCGCCGGCCTCATCGGGGTGATCATCGCCATCATCTTCTCCGGTGGCACCTCGTATTCGGGCTACGTGTCGTCGAAGTCGCTCGCACTGCGGGCGACCGGCGCCCACCCCGCCACCCGCGAGGAGTACCTCCAGCTCCACAACATCGTCGAAGGCATCGCCATCGCCGCCGCGATCCCGATGCCGGAGGTGTACGTCGTCGAAGACCCGGCACCGAATGCGTTCGCAACCGGCCGGAACCCCGAAAACGCGGCGGTAGCCGTCACCACCGGCCTGCTCGCCAAGATGGAGCGCGACGAACTCGAAGGCGTCATCGCCCACGAGATCGCCCACATTCGCAACTACGACATCCTGGTGATGACCGCGGCGGTCGCCACCGCCGGCTCCATCGCCTTGATGGTCGACCTGTTCTGGCGCATGTTGTACTTCGGCGGCAACCGCCGCGGCGGCAACGACGACGGGCCCAACCCGCTCGTCATCGTCGGGGTGATCGCGGTGGCGATCCTGGCTCCGCTCGCCGCCGCCATGATGAAGGCCGCGGTGAGCCGACGACGAGAAGCCCTGGCCGACGCCACCGCGGTCGAGCTCACCCGGTACCCGTCCGGTCTGCGCAAAGCGCTCGAGAAGCTCGACGCCGACAGCACCCAGGTCAGTCGCACCTCCCACGCCACCTCACACCTGTGGATCGAAACCCCCGACGACCACCAGGACAACCACCGGGGCCGCCGGTTCAACGACATGTTCGACACCCACCCACCGCTCGCCGAGCGCATCAACCTGCTGCGCGAGATGGAGGGTATAGAGCCCTACACCGGCCCGACGGAGAGCGAACCGTTGACCAGACGACGCGACACCGATCTCGCCGAGCCGGGTTGGTACGTGGACCCGTCCAGCCCCACCGGACGGTTGCGGTACTGGGACGGGCTCGGCTGGACCACCAACACCCGGTGACCTCTCCTCGCGGGCTGGTCCTCGGACTGGTCGCGCTGCTCGCGGTCCCCGCCTGTTCGACCAGCATCGACGATCGACTCGGTCCGTCCACCACCACCACGTCGCCACCCCCGTCAGAGCAAGCCACCGACCCCACTCCCCCCGCCGCGGCCGACCTGCCCGGCGAAATCGCGGTGCTGGGCCGCGAAGGCGAGCTCCGGGTGTTCACCCCATCCGGGGAGCTCATCGACGAGGGGGCGCCCCGCAGTACCCAGGCCACCTGGGGAGCCGACCGAGTGTTGGGCTCGGTGTCGCTGGGGCCCGATGGCGGCGCTCCGTCGGTTGCGGTCCGATCCGGGGGCGCGACCACCGCGACCTCGATCGAGGCGCCGCCGTTCTACCTGTTCTGGAGCCCACCCGGCGACCGGCTGGCCACCCTCGGTTCGCTCGGCCCCGGAACGATCGGCCTCCGGGTGCTCGACGTCGCTGAGGACTCGCTCACGACCTGGGCTGAGGGCACGTCGTTGTACTTCGACTGGTCACCCGATGGCCGCCGCGTGCTCGCCCACATCGACGACGAACGGCTGGTAGTGCTCGACGGCGACGCCGAACCCCGGACGCTCGATCTCGCCACGGGTCAGTTCCAGGCGCCGGCGTGGACCGGTCCGACCACCGCCGTCGTGGTCATCGACACTCCCGAGGGGCGCTTCCTTACCGAACTCGATGTCGATTCACTCGCCCGGAACGACCTCGTTCGCTTCGAGGGCGCAATCGCCTTCGCCGTCTCGCCCGACAACGAGTCCGTCGCCTACTACCTGCGCGGTGGCGGTGGGTCCGGCGCACCCGACGATGTCACCGTGGCCTACCAGGCGATGGCCGCCGCGGGGGTGCACATCGTCGACATCGCGTCCGGCGAGGACCTTGCCCTCGACCCCGACACCAATCCAGACGATGCCCATCTCTGGCTCGACTGGAGCCCCGACAGCACCTCGCTGGCCGTCCTCCGGTTCGCGGGCGGCAACGGGCGCCTCGACTGGGAGTTCTGGGATCCCGTCGCCCTCGCCCGCGTCGATCGGGTCGGCGACATCACCATCGCGCCCCTGACCCTCGGCACCTACCTGCCGTTCGCCGACCAGTACGCCCACAGCCAGACCGGCTGGTCCCCCGATGGCCGCGCCTACGTCCTGGCCGACACAGGCGACGACGGGCGACCCGAGACCAAGCTTCATGTCATCGGGGGCGACACCACCGCGCTGGCCCCGGGAACCGCGGCGTTCTGGTCGCTCGACTGAGCGTTCAGACCCGCGACCGCGGAAGGCACCGCGCCCCCGCCGCCGTTGGGTGGGCGCGATCTGCCCCTAGCCTGTGGGGCGTGCGCCGGCACCGCCCCCTTCCCTGGCTGGTCGCCGCCATCGTGGCCGTCGTGGCCTCGGTGGCGTCGTCGACACCTGCCCCTGCCCAGGTCGATCAGGCTGAACTCGCCGGTTTGCGCGCCCGGGCCACCGAACTACAGGCCGAGGTCGACGCCCTCAGCACGACGATCGACGAAACCAACGCGTCGCTCGCCGAGGTCGACGCCATCCTCGAACGCCAGGACGTCGAACTCGAACTCAAGGTCGACGACTACGCCGAAGCGGTCACCGCCCGGAACAACCCCGCCCGGCTCTCCCAGGTCGCCGCCGTCGAGTCCTTTATCAACGGCGACCCCCGCTCCGAAGCGGCGCTCGAAGAGGTCGCGTCCCTCGATGCCAACAGCGACGCGAGTACGCGCCGCGAGGTGTACGACGCCATCATCTCCGATGCGCTCGAGGACATGAACAACGCGGAGGCTCGCCTCACCGATGTGGCGGTCGAGGTGCGGGAACTGAAACAGACCCAGGCCGATGCCGCCGCTCGCCGCCAGGGCCTGATCGACCTGCGGACCGAAACCCTCGCCGTTCGCGCCGAGACCATCACCGGTTTGCGGGCGGTGCGGCTCCGCCTGTCGTGGCTCCAGTCGCTCGATGGCCGGTGGGTGCTCACCGGACTCGACGGTTTCGAAGGCGAGGATCGTCCGGCCCTCGCGGTGAAGATCGACAACGTCGCCGCCGCCCGACCCCAGGCCGGCCTCAACGAGGCCGACATCGTCTATGAGGAGCGGGTCGAGGCCGGCTTCACCCGGCTCATCGCCGTCTACCATTCGACCCCGGTCGATGCCGTGGGACCCGTCCGGTCGATTCGGACCTCGGACCCCAAGATCCTCGCCAACCTGAACTCCCCACTGCTCGCCAACTCCGGCGGCAACCGCGGCGCACAGAAGGCCCTGGCCGACTCGACGTTGATCGACGTCGGCGCGCTTCCGTTCCCCGAGGCCTACTACCGCGATCGCCGGCGCCGCCGGCCGCACAACCTGTTCTCGTCCACCGAGACGTTGTGGAACATCCCGGCCCCGGCCGCCGGCAAGGCCCCACCGGTGTTCCGATTCCGCGTGCCCGGCGACCCTCTGCCCGCGGCCGCCAAACCGGTATCGACCGTCGACATCGACTACGGCGAAACGTCGGTCAACTACACGTGGAACGGTTTTGGCTGGTCGCGTTCCCAGGATGGTCGACCCCATGTCGATGCGCAGGGGGTCGGGGTCTCGGCCACATCGGTGATCGTGCAGTTCATCGGCTACTCCCCGAGCGCTGCGGACGGCGCTTCCCCGGAAGCCGACGTCGTGGGCAACGGGCGGGTATGGGTACTCATCGAAGGCCACATCATCGAGGGGACCTGGGATCGGGTATCGGCGGAGGCGCCGACCATCTACCGCGATCCCGAGGGCGACATCATCTCGATAACCGCCGGCCGCACGTGGGTGGCGCTGCCCCAGGTCGACAACCCCGCGTCGTTCGAGTGACCCCGCCCCGGCCCGTCGAAACAACCGACGGGGTCGTCGGGTAGCGGTTGCACCAGCGGTAGCGTGAGGCGGTGCCCGCTCTACACCTCCACTGCCCCGACGACGACGAATTCAGCCGCCGGTTCGCCGCCATACGTACCGAGCTGAAGGTACCGGCGGCCTTTCCCGCCGCCGTCGAACAAGAAGCGGTCGACGCCGCCAAACGCGGCCCGGTCGACCCCCCGGGGGCCGGCTATCGCGAGCGCACCGACCGGCGCGACATCGAGCTGGTCACGATCGATCCGCCCAGCAGCCTCGACCTCGATCAGGCGTATCAGGCCGAGCCCCGCGGCGACGGGTATCGCGTCCATTACGCCATTGCCGACCCCGCGGTGTTCATCACCCCGGGCAGCGCACTCGATCGCGAAACGCTCGAACGCGGCGTCACCCTGTACAGCCCCGACATGAACACCTTGTTGCACCCGCGGGTGCTCGCCGAGGAGGGCGCCAGCCTGCTCGCGGGGGCCGATCGCCCGGCCGTGCTCTGGACCCTCGATCTCGACAGCGAGGGCTCGCTGATCAACACCCAGGTCGAACGGGCGACCGTGCGCAGCCGCGAGAAGCTGTCCTATCAGCAGGCTCAGGATCGTATCGATGGCGAAACGGGCTCGGAGTCGCTCGCCCTGCTGCGCACGATCGGTGAGCTGCGCGAGGCCCAGGAGGTCGAACGCGGCGCCGTGAGCCTCAACCTGCCGGCCCAGGAGGTCACGCCCCACGACGACCACTACGACCTCGAGTTCGATCGGTCGCTTTCGGTCGAGGGATGGAACGCGCAGATCTCCCTGCTCACCGGCATCGCCGCGGCCGCGATCATGGTCGACGCCCGCGTGGGGCTGTTGCGCACGTTGCCCGAACCGTACGATTCCACCATTCGCAAGATTCGCCGGGCCGCTCGGGCGCTCGACATCGAGTGGCCCGATGAGGTCAGCTACCCGGACCGGGTCCGCAACATCAGCGGCGAGACCCCGGAAGAGGCGGCGTTTCTTACCCAGGCCGCCCGCGGCCTCCGAGGAGCCGGCTACGTCGCCTTCAGCGGCGACCTCCCGGAGTACACCCGCCACGCGGCGATCGCCGCCGAATACGCCCATGTCACCGCGCCCTTGCGGCGGGTGTGTGACCGGTTCACCAACGAGATCATCCTCGCCGTCGCCGCCGATCAGGATCCGCCGGCCTGGGCGGTCGAGGCGCTCGACGAGTTGCCGTCGGTGATGGGCAAAGCCCGATCCAAGGACCGGAGCCTGGAAAAGGCCATGGTCGACCTGGCCGAGGCCATGGCCCTTCGCCATCGCGTCGGCGACGAGTTCGACGGCGTGGTCGTCGATGTCGACGACCGGCGCGCCCGGCTGCAACTGCGCAATCCAGCCGTCGTCGCCGACATCGCCGCGGCCGACCGCACGCTCGGCGAACGGATCACGGTCACCCTCGATCACGCCGACCCCGACGAGCGCATCGTGCGGTTCGTAGCCGCAAAGTGATCTATGACCTTTCGCCCACGGTCTCGGCCCGTATCGGCGTCTGGCCCGGCGACACCCCGATGCACCGCGAGGTGTTGGCCGACCTCGACGAGGGGGCGAACCTCACCCTGTCAACCCTGCGCGCCACCGTGCATCTCGGAACCCACACCGACGCCCCCAGCCATACCGAGCCCGGCACCGCATCGATCGAGGCGGTGCCGCTCGACCGCTACATCGGTGCCTGCCAGGTGGTTCGCGTCGACATCGGCCGCGGTGAACGGGTACGGCCCGAACACCTGGGCGAGGTTCTCGCCGAGCGGGTCCTGTTCGCCACCGGGACCTTTCCCGACCCGGACCATTTCTCGACCGACTTCGCCGCCCTCTCGCCCGAACTGATCGATCATCTCGACGAACACGGCGTGGTCCTGGCCGGAATCGACACCCCGAGCATGGACCCGTTCGATTCCAAGGACCTGCCGACCCATGCCGCCCTCGTGCGCTGCGAGATGGCCAGCCTCGAGGGCGTAGTGCTCGACGGCGTACCAGAAGGGGTCTACGAACTCGTTGCCCTCCCGCTGAAACTGGCCGGCTTCGACGCCAGCCCCGTGCGAGCGATCCTGCGCAGCTTCCCCGCGTAGCCCAGGCTCAGCCGGAGGCGCCGCCGCCAGGTCGGCGGGCCACCACGAACTGGCGGTCGCCCCGGCGCCTCACCCGCTCGACCGCCAGGCCGTTCTTCTCCAGATGGGCCGGAACAAACCACCAGTTCGGTCGGCAAAACAACGTCCGGTCGTCGGCGCCGTAGCGACCCGCCGAATAGCACCGGGGCCGCCGCCACAAGCTCGGCCCGGGGCGGCCACCGAGCAGCGGTTGCACTCGGCTGGGCAACGGGCTGTAGATGAGGGTCTTCACGTACAGCGTTCCCCCGGGAGCCACCACGGCGCTGACATCGCGAAGGCCCTGAGCGGGGTCGCGCATGTGGTACAGCACGTTGAGAAAGAGCACGACGTCGAACGCGCCCGCGAACTCGTGGGTCACCTCGGCGATCGGCGCCGCCCGGTAGTCCACGTCCAGACCGAGGAGCCGGCGGTTTTCGGCAAAGTTGTTGCGGCCTTCGTTGCGCGGGCTGTCTTCGGCATCGATGCCCACCACCTCGGCCCCACGGGCGGCGCAGGCAAACGCGTGACCACCGTCGGAACAACCAATGTCGAGCACCCGCCGGCCGAGCAACGACGAGTTGACACCCATCCAGTCGAGTTCCGCGGCACAGTCGCGACCCTCGTCGACGCCCGCGACGCGGTGACGAGGTACGACGCGCGAACGGGCATCCGGGCGAGGCCTCGCCACGGTCAGAGTTCACTTCCGAGCGATTGAATCACTTCCCACGCGGCGTCGCGATCGCCCAGGATGTTGAGCGCACACTCGGTGGCGCCGGAGTCCCGGTAGCGTTCGAGCCCGGTGCGGACGGTGTCGGCGTCGCCGATGAGCACCATGTCGCCGGGGTTCTCCGCCCCTTCGCGGTCGAGCATGGCCCGATACGACGGGAGCTGTCCGTAGATGGCGAGATCGATGTTGGCCTGATCCCGTGCCGCCTCGATGTCGTCGGTGATCTGAATGGCCACCCCGGCGGCGATCTCTGCTTCGGCCCCGATGGTCGGCCGCACGTGGTCGCCGATGGTCACCGGCCCCGTCATCCAGGTGATCGTGCCCGCGGTGCGTTCGGCGGCGAGCTTCAACATCTTGGGGCCGAGCGCAGCCAACATCACGCCGGCCGGTTCGGCCTTGACGTTGATCTGCGTGCGGGCGGTGACGAACTCACCCTCGGCCGACACCCGTTGCTCGTGCAATAGCGGGATGAGCGCATCGAGATACTCGGTCATGTGGGTGTAGGGCTTGCGCCACGGAATGCCGTAGACCATTTCGAGCACCGGCTCGTGATTGGTTCCGATGCCGATGGTGAACCGCCCGCCGCTGATGTTGTTGATCGTCAGCGACTGCTGGGCGAGGGTCTGCGGCAGGGTGGTCTGCATCGCCACCACCGACGTTCCGAGCAAAATGCGCGGCACCTCGCGTCCAACGACCGCCATCACCGAAATCGGGTCCGCGTTCATGACCTGCGGCGCCCAGTAGCGGTGAAGTCCAAGGTCGTTGGCCCGCGAGGCATTCGCCACCGCGGAGTCGATGTCGGATGTGCTGTCGAACAACGAGAGTTTCATGGGGGCATCCTTGCCGGGAACCGGCGAGTCTGCCAAAGACGAAACCGCCTCGCGGGACGATCGACTAGTAGGTCACCATGGGCTTGAGCTTCTTGGCGCGGGCGACCCAGCGCTCGACCTCGGGCATCGACGGAGGCCGACGAACGAGCTTCTTCTTGGCGTTGGTCTCGTGCATTGCGGCGTGGAGGTTGGCGACGTTGCGGTTGCGCAACTCCTTCACCGTGTCGACGCCGGCGGCCTCGAGCAGATCGGAGTATTCCTCACCGACACCCTTGACGCGCATGAGGTCAGCCTTGTTGACCCATTCGAGAATCATCTTTTCGCTCACTCCACTCTGGGCGGAGGCAGCCTTGCGACCCGGCTTGGAGGCACAGTCTTTGAGAAGACCCTGGGTGGTCTTGATGCCACAGGCGGCCATCTTCTTGGCGTAGGCGGGGCCGATGCCCTCGATGGTCTGCAAACTGGTCATGGGAAATGCCTTTCGGTATGCGGGATTCCAAGAGCCACGAAACGCGGGAACTGCGTGCGCTCGACGGAGAAGACGCCGTCATGCTCGCATAATCCTGTCGGACAAGCCCGATGGATCTCAAGCTCAGAACGGTTTCAGGCGCGCGGCGTGCGGTCCGGCAGACCGACCAGGTGAGCGGCATCGTTGTAGCGCAACAGTGTCCACGGGCCTGCGCCGACGGGTTTCGGCGGGTTCCCGTCGCGACCGGGCCGCGACTGCAACCGAAACTCGGTGATGGACGTGTTGAGGGTCCACAGCGCGAACCGGGGACCGAAACCAAGGCCCAACAACCCCCGCATCGCAACGTCGACCACACCGCCGTGACAGCTCACCAGTACGGTCTTGCCCACATGGGCCGCGATCACCTCGGCGAGCGCCGCGCCGGCCCGGTGGTGAAATCCCGCCAGGCTCTCGCCCCCCGGCGCGATCGGACGATGTGGCTCATCGCGCAGGTCGAACAGCCCGAATCGGTCGCCGAACTCCGCGAACGGCACCCCGTCGGCTTCGTCACCGGGGCGGTGTTCCACCAGTTCCGCATGGGTCCGGGGATCGAGGCCGATACCGGCTCCGATGATCTGAGCCGTTTCCAGGGCGCGGGGCATGGTGCTCGACCAGAGCGCATCGATCGGCATCGCTTCGGTGACCAGCCGATCGCGCAGGGCTTGGGCCTGCCGTCGACCCAGCGGCGAGAGCCCGGAGCAGGTTCGCTCGCCGCCCATTACCTGATCGACGGTGACCACGGACTCGCCGTGTCGGACCAGGAGCAGTCGCGTTTCGACGCTTTCCGGCTGGGTCACGCGTGACGATCGGCGGCGCACTCGCCGCCCGGCGTCACCGTCATCAGCTCGTGGCCCTGTTCGGTCACGACGAGCGTGTGTTCAAACTGCGCGGTGCGGCGACCGTCGACGGTGACCGCGGTCCAGTCGTCGTCCCAGATGTACATCTGGGGGGCTCCGAGCGTGAGCATGGGCTCGACCGTGAAGCTCATGCCCGTCTCCAGCTGTAGGTTGGCTCGCCGCTCGTAGTAGTGCGGCACCTGGATGACCCCGTGGAACTCGGTTCCGATGCCGTGGCCAATGAACTCGCGGACCACTCCGAGCTGATGCCGGTTCGCATGCTGCTCGATGGCCTTGCCGATCTGGTTCAGGGTCGACCCGTTGCGGACCGAACCAATGCCGGCGTACATCGCCACCCGCGTCTCCTTCACCAGCGCGGCCGACGCGGCATCGACCTCGCCGACGAAGAAGGTGCAGTTGGTGTCGCCGTGCACTCCGTCGAGGTACAGGGTCACGTCGATGTTGACGATGTCGCCCTCGGCGAGCGGCCGCGAGTCGGGGATCCCGTGGCAGATGACCTCGTTGACCGAGGTGCACACCGATTTGGGAAAGCCGCGGTAGCCCAGCGGGCTCGGGTAGGCGTTGCGCGCCAAACCCGCCTCGTGCACGACCTCGTCGATCTTGTCGGTGGTGACCCCCGGGGCGACGGCCTCGCCGGCGAGCAGCAGTACCTCGGCTGCGGCGGCGCCCGCTTTGCGCATGCGGGCGATCTCGTCGGCGGTGCGCACCATGTCGGAGCGGGCCGGGCCGGGCTCACCGCCGGGGATGTAGGGCGGTCGGGTGATGCCGGGCGGCACCTGGCGGCCGAGCCCGACGATACCCGGGCGCACCTGGGGCTCGCTGGGCGGCGCCAGCGTTGCGGTTCCGCCTCGACGTTTCTTGCGTTTGGCCATCGTGGCCATGCTACCGGCCCAGCCGCCGCACGACCTCCCGGCTCGGGTTAACGCGGCACCCTGCCCGTTTCGAATGCCCAGATGGCGATCTCGACCCGGTTGCGCGCCCCGAGCTTGGTCATCAGCGAGCCGACGTGGGTCTTGACCGTGCTGAGTGAGATGAACAGCTCCTCGCTCAGTTCCTGGTTCGTGTGTCCGGCGGCCACGGCGCGCAGGACTTCCTCTTCACGCTGGGTGAGCGCCTGAAGGGGCTGGACCGGCGTCGACCGGCCGTGGGCGGAGTCGGCGAACGTGTCGATCAGGCGGGCGGTGATCGACGGGGAGATCAGGGCGTCGCCGCGGTGGGCGGCGTGGATGGCCTCGACCAGCAGGTCCGAGCCGGCGTCCTTCAGCAGAAACCCGCGGGCTCCCGCCTTGAGCGCGGTGTAGACGTACTCGTCGAGGTCAAAGGTGGTGACGATCACCACGTTCAGGGGGTCGTCGACGCCGGGTCCGGCGATCTGCTCGGTGGCGCTGATGCCGTCGAGTTCGGGCATCCGAATATCGAACAGGCAGACGTCGGGGCGCAGGTGCAGCGCCTTGGTGACCGCTTCGCGTCCGTCGGCGGCTTCGCCGACGACCTCGATGTCGGGTTGGGCGCCGAGGATCATGCTGAACCCGGTGCGAACGAGCTCCTGGTCGTCGGCGATGAGGACGCGAACGGGGTCGCTCATGCCGGCCCCGGCGGGGCGAGCCGCGGGTGCGGCGTGATGGGGTCGCGATTCGTAGCCAGGGCCGGAGGTGCCGGCCGGGCGGCGATGGGGAGACGGGCCTGCACCAACCATCCCCCAACGGGTCGGGGTCCCGCCCAGAAGTCTCCGCCGAGCGCCGTCGTGCGTTCCTGCATGCCGACCAGACCATAGCCATCGCGCGATCCCTCCAGCGCGGGCCGAAGCGGGGCGTCGCCGTCGTTGGCCACCTGGATCCACAGGTCGTCGTCGACGCGCGAGACATCGACGGACACGTAGCTCGTGCGGCGGCCGTGGCGGCGGGCGTTGGTGATCGCCTCCTGGACGATGCGGAACGCGGCGGCCTCGACCGCCGTTCCGGCGCCGTGGGCATCGGGGGCGACGCGCAGCTGCACTCGCGCGCCATCGGGTTGAGCGATGAGTTCGGCGAGGGCGTCGAGGCCATGGTGGGGCTCCAGCTCGGGCGAACCGCGCAGTATCCCCACCATGTGGCGCATCTCCGCCAGGGTCGTCGACGCGGTTGCCTCGATCGCGCCCAGCGCCTCTTTCGCCCGCTCCGGGTCACCATCGACGACGGCTCGGGCCGCCTGGGCCTGGATGGCGATGGCGCTGACGTGATGGGCGACCACATCGTGCAGTTCGCGAGCGAGGTCGTGGCGCTCTTCGAGCCGGGCCTGGCGGATTCCCTGGTCCCGGAGGTTGGCTCGGTAGCGCATCGCGACGGCAACGGCCCCGATGAACAGCCACAGCACTGCGGCGCCGCTGACATCGCCAAGCGACCACTCGGCGGTCACCGAACTCAGCATCGTCGCGACCACCAGCAGGGCGAGTCCGGCGAGACCGCGGGCTGCGGGCGCCCACCGGACCATGGCGTAGAGCAGCAGGATCAGGCCCAGATCGCCGACGGTCGTTGTGCCCTGGTCAAACAGCACTGCGGCCGCCACGACCCAGGGCACGGCCAGCAGCCCGGCCATCGGGTAGCGACGCCGCCACGGCAACAGTGCGCCGACACCCACGGTGTACAGCGAATCCCACAGCTGAATTTCGGAGTCGAGCAGGGTGAGTAACCCGAGGCCGATCAACAGAACCGCCATAACCCAGTCCCGTTTGCGCGGGCGCTCGGGGACGTCGGCCACCGCGAGTCGGGCGAGCTGTTGGGTGACCCAGCGAGGCTGGGGCTCCGCGGTTCCGGACAGGGCCATGGGTGCCAGGGTAGAGCGAGTTCCGCCAACCCGAATCAGCCAAAAGTACCGCTTTGTACCGACGAACCACGAGGGCTCGGAACCAGTTCGGCCCGCTGACATAACAGCTGTGCCGGATGCCGCGCGAGGCCGGTCGCGACGACGTAGGGTGCGGTCATGACGGGAACGGCGGGGGGTCAGGGCGCTACGGGCAATCAACCTCGTGGTCAACCTCGTGGTCAACACGGCACGCAACACCGGGTCACCCCGCGGGTGACACCACTCCAGGTGAGCCTGGCGACCAACAGCGCCCGCACCCTCCAGGAACCGTCGGACGTGGTGCGGGCGTTCTTCACCTCGGTGTCGGGAATCACCATCTCGGCGGCGATCCTCATGCTGGCGATCGGGCGCGTCGTCGTCGGTTCGTTCGGCGTCGCCGACCTGATCGCCCTCACCCTCATCGTCATCGCCATCCCCTTCGTGGAATGGGCCATGCACAAGATCGCTCTCCACCGGCCGCCGAGCGCGACCAGTTCGGGGCATCTTCGCCATCACCAGGTGCCCGACGACCTCGACTGGGTCATGTTGTCCGGACAGAGCGCGGTCTTCTTCCTGGTCTTCGCCGGGGGTTTCGGCGCCCTCGTGGCCGCCCCGGGCGCGCTGGCGACCGGATCGCCGGCAGCCCTCCTCACCGGTGTGCTGTGCGCCTGGCTGGCGGTGTGGAACTACGAGTGGACCCACCTGATCATTCACACGTCGTTTCGCACCCGACTGCGCTACTACCTGCGCCGCCGCAGTCTGCACCGCCTCCACCATTGGCGAAACGAGAACTACTGGTTCGGGGTGACGACGAGCGTCGGCGACCGGGTGTTCGGCACCCTGCCCTCCCACAAGGGCGACGTCGACCTGAGCGATACCGCCCGCGACCTCAGCTGAATTCCCCGCCCGTTGCCCGGCACGAATCGAATGCGCTTGAACCCGGCGGTACGAGCAAAGATTCCCCGATTTCGCGGAACTCTTGCGCTCCCGGACCACGTTTGGATGTCGTGATCACAAACGACCGCCTCGGTCGCACCACCCCCACATCACGAAAGAACGAAACCCCCATGAACTCCACCCCCGAAACCTCCCCGATTCCCCCCTCGCCCAACCGGGCTACCCGCCGGGCGCGGCGCAAGCTGAGCGCTCTGGCCCTGACCTTTGCCGTCGTCGCCGCCGCGTGCGGATCCGACGGCGGTAGCACCACGGCCACCGATGGCGAGACGCCGGCTCCCGAAACCACCGAAGCCATGGCCGAAGACGACGACGCCATGGCCGAAGACGACGACGCCATGGCCGAAGACGACGACGCCATGGCCGAAGACGACGACGCCATGGCCGAGGACGGCGACGCGCCGCTGACGCCGGTAGCGCTGAGCTTCGAGGGCCTCGAGCCGCTCGCCAACGGCGTGCACTACGAGGGCTGGGTCGTCGTCGACGGCGCTCCCGTCTCGACCGGTAACTTCAACGTCGATGCCGACGGTGCGCTCGTCGACCTCGACGGCAACGCCATCGAGTCTCCCTTCTACGCGCCTCACGGTGCCGAGCCCGAGGCTGTCGTCATCAGCATCGAGCCGGCGGACGACGCCGATCCGGCGCCGTCGGACATCAAGGTGCTCGGCGGTGACGTCGTCGACGGCGCCGCCGAGCTGAGCATCGCCCACCCAGCCGCCCTCGGCACCGACTTCAGCGAGGCGTCGGGCGTCTACGTCCTGGCCACGCCGACCACGACCACCACCGATGACGAGTTCAGCGGCGTCTGGTTCATCGGCCTCGATGGCGGAGCCACCCAGGGCCTCGATCTTCCGGCGCTGCCCAGCGGTTGGGTCTATGAGGGTTGGGCCGTGATCGACGGCACGCCCGTATCGACCGGCCGTTTCACCGACGCGGCCGCCGCCGACGACTTCGACGGCTTCAGCGGCACCGACGACTCCGGCCCGGCGTTCCCCGGTGAGGACTTCATCATCAACGCTCCCGACGGCGTCACCTTCCCCACCGACCTGCGCGACGGCACGGTCGTCATCAGCGTCGAGCCCGTCGATGACGACAGCCCGGCCCCGTTTGCCCTCAAGCCCCTCGTTTCCGAGGTGGCCGACGGCATCGGTGACCACGAGGTCCAGAGCCTCGGCGCCGGCCCCGCCGCCATCGGTGGCACCGCCACCATCGGCTAACGGCCAACCGGGGTTCGCCCACCAGCTCAGTCCCCTCCCTCTGAGCGCACCGGGTGGAGCGCTCGGACCCGCTCAGCCCCCGAGGGCCAGGATTCCCTGGAGTCGGTCATCGGGGTCTGGGCGGGCACCGAGTTGCTCGATCACCCAGGCCGATATGCGGGTGGCGAACGTCGCCGCGGCGACCGCATCGCCACCCTCGAGATAGCGAGACAGAAAGGCGCCGGCGAAACTATCGCCGGCGCCGGTCGCGTCGATGAGGTTGTTGGTGGCCGGCGGAATGTGGGTCGCCTGACCATCATCGAAGACGAGTGCTCCGTCGGCATCGAGTTTCAACATGATCAGCGCCCCCGGGTACAGCTCCGCCAGTCGCGCCGCGATCGCCTCCGGCTCGCTTTCTCCGGTGAGGACCGAACCTTCCTCTTTGTTGGGCAGGAACACATCCATCCCGATCTTGGATGTCACGGCCACGAAGTCGTCGACACCCATTTCCCCAATCATCTGAAACGAGCCCGGGTCGAACGAGAGCGTGGCGCCCGCCCCTTTGGCCACCGCCGCCGCTTGTTGGGCGGCGGCCCGCGGCGGATCGGTGAAGAAGGACCACGCCGTCAGGTGCAGGTGCCGGGCGCCGAGGAGCACCTCGCGCGGAAGCTCCGAGGGCAACAGGTAGAAATCCGCGCCGTGGCCCGAGACCATCGAACGTTGGCCGGTGTGGTCGACGAACACCGCCACCGAACCGGTGAGATGCTCCCGGGTGCGAATCAGCGACGCTCGCACGTTCTCGACCTCGAGGTTCTCGGTGGCGAGCTGACCGAAACGGTCCTGGCCGATCTTGCCGACGAATCGGGTGGCCAACCCGCACCGACTCGCCCAGGTCGCCACATTCGCCGCGCTGCCGCCCGGCGCCAGCATGACCTCACCGAACGTGTCACCGCCGCGCAACAATTCCTTGTTCGTTCGGATCAGAACGTCCCACGCAAAGTCGCCGAGGACCACGAGTTCATCCATGGGGCGAGCCTATCCACCCCGCCGCTCTCGGAAAGAGCCGGTGTCGCTGGCGGTTTCTCCGGGGCGGGAGCCGAATTCGGCGAAAACTCCAGTGAAAACCCCCGTCAGCTACCTGACGGAACCGTGCAAGCCAGGCTTTCGTCGCTACCCTGGTGGGCTCCTTGGCCTCCACCTCGTCACCACCCACCGGCGTTGAGCCGGACCCGTTTGATCCGTCGCAACGGTTTCTCTACCGCTGGCAGCTGGACGCACTGACCGCCTGGCTCGAATGCGGGCGGCGCGGCGTCGTCGAAGCGGTGACCGGTTCCGGGAAGACCAACGTCGCCATGGCCGCGATCATCGATGCCCGCCGCCGCGGCCTGTTCGTCCTGGTCGTCGTGCCCTCCCGGGTGCTGATCGAGCAGTGGTACGAGCGCCTGAGCGAGACCATTCCCGAGGCCAAGCTCGGCCGCCTCGGCGACAACTACAGCGACAAGCCGGCGAACTGCGACATCTTGATCACCACGCGGCATTCGGCCGCGTCGCATCGGCCGAGCCCACCCACCGACGCCGGCGGACTGCTCGTCGCCGACGAGGTCCACGGCTTCGGCGGCGGTGTCCTGCGCAAGGCCCTGCGCCCCGACTACCAGGAACGCCTGGGCCTGACCGCCACGCTCGAACGCTCCGACGACGCCGTCGAGAAGATCCTCTTGCCGTTCTTCGGCGGTGTCTGCTTCCGTTACGGCTTCATCGATGCGATCGCCGACGGCGTGTGCGCCCAACCGCGGGTTGCCTTTGTGTCGGTGCCGCTCAACAAAGAGGAGCGCGACGACTACATCGCGATCGAAGAACGGCTCGTTTCGGCGCGGTCCACGCTGCGCCGCATCCCCGACATGCCGCTCGCGCCGTTCGGGGCCTTCCTCGCCGCGGTAAACCACCTGGCCGCCAACGATGCCGGACCGCAGGGCCGGGCCGCCAACGACTATCTGAAGTCATTCAGCCAACGCCGCGACATCGTGGCGTCGAGCACCGCCAAGTACGAGGCGCTCGGTACGTTCTCGGCCAGCATCGAAGCCGCCGACGGTGCCCTGATCTTCACCGAGACCGTGCGGGCGGCCAACCACGCGGTGAACCGGCTCGACACCGACATCGATATCGAGGTCATTACCGGCGGCACGCCCAAGCGCGAGCGCGAGGACATCCTCACGAACCTGCGCACTCGCCAGCTCGACGCGGTCGCAGCCCCCCGGGTGCTCGACGAGGGGGTCGACGTACCGAACGCCAACCTCGGCATCGTCGTAAGCGCCAGCCGGACCCGACGCCAGATGATCCAGCGGATGGGCCGTATCCTGCGCCGCAAGGCGGTCGGTGTCGGCGCCCGGTTCGTCATCATCTTCGCCCGCGACACGCTCGAGGATCCAACGACTCGCGACGATCGCGATGGCTTCCTCGACGAGATCGAGGCCATCGCCGACTCGTCACGGGTGTTTCGGGTCGATCCCACATCGGACCCCGACGATGACGACGCCGCCACCGCGGCCCGGCTCGGGCGCTTCCTCGACTACTCCGGCCCGGACAAGGTCGTCGACCCCGTTCAGCTCGGCCCGATCCCCACCGGTGCCGGCACGGCAGGCACCACGACGTCCGCGGATCTCGACGACGAACTCTTCGACCGGCTCAGCATCGGCGATACCGACGCGTGGTCCTCGCTGAGTGCGCTGTCGACCCCGGCGGCCAAAGCGGCTGCGTCGGATCTGTGGGACGGCCTCGGCGGCCCGCGCCTGTACGCGACGATGAGCTATCTGGCGTGGGGCGACACGACCAACCTGCACGAAATCGTGTGGTCGCGCTACGCCGACGAGCCGCAGGTCACCGAAGCCGAACTGCTTCCCTACCTCGCGATCGAAGAAATCGAACTCCCCGAGATCGCCAAGCCCAAGCCGCAAAAGAAGCTGTTGTCCACCGGCGAGAAACCGGTGGTCATCACCCAGATCGGCAAGGAGTGGGCGGTTCGATGCACCGGTTGCGGTGCCGTGTCGGAGTCCACGCCGTTCAAGTGGCAGGCGCTCGATCAAACCGTCGAGTGCACCTGCGAGGACTGGTAGCGCATTGCGGATCCTGTTGACCAACGACGACGGGATCGATTCGCCGGCGATCGTCCCGTTGGCCAACGCGCTCTCGGCGATCGGTGACGTAACGGTCGTCGTGCCCGATTCCGAACGAAGCTGGATCGGCAAGGCGATCACCCGGGTGGGCGACATCGTCGTGGCCGAACACGAGGTCGACGGACGCTCCATCACCACCGCGACCGGCTACCCCGCCGACTGTGTTCAGTTGGGTGTGTTCAACCTCGCCGATGAGCCGCCGGAGCTCGTGGTGTCGGGTATCAACATCGGCGCCAACTACGGATCCGGATTCATCATCGGCAGCGGCACCGTCGGCGCATGTTTCGAAGCGTCGGTCTGCGGTCTACCCGCCCTCGCGTTGTCGGCGCACGTCGACGGCGAGTGGGACGCCTGGCAGCGCCACATGAGCTCACCGGCTTCGGTGCCCGACTGGGAACGGCTGGCCCGGGTCGGCGCCGCCCTCGCCCGCGAGATCGTCGACGGCGGATTCCCCGCCGAGGTCGACGTGTTGTCGGCCAACCTTCCCAGTGCGGCGACCATCGAGACACCCTGGCGCGTCGGACCCCTGGCCCACACCGGTTACGGGTCCGTGTTCCAGCGCCGCGACGGTCTGACCAACGTCTACCAGCACGACTGGGTTTTCGACCTCGTCCCCCGCTCGCCGAACGACGGGACCGATATGGCGCTGCTCGACGAAGGCGTCGTGACCATCACCCCGCTGCGGGTGCGGGACCTCTCCCCCGACGTCGCCGTCGTGAACGAGCGCTTCACCCGCGGGTAACCGTCAGTGGTCGACCGCGGTGCCGTGGCCGAGGTCGGTGGAAATCGCCTGGGTGGCCGCCATGAGCGCGTTCGCCACCTCACCCGCCGAGCCCTCGACCGGGAACCGAAACGTTGGGCCGTGCACATGGATCGCAGCGACCGCGACCCCGGTCATGTCACGCACCACCGCGCCGACCGAGGAAATGCCTTCGGCGAATTCCTCGATCGTCCACGAGATGCCGGTCTCGCGCACCTGACGCAGGCGCTTCACCAGAGCTTCGCCCGTGGCGAGCGACGTCGGGGTAAACGGTTCGAGCGGACGGCGCGCGTAGCGCACGATCGCCTCGTCGGGCCAGGTGGCCAACAACGCCTGCCCCGACGACACAACGTGCATCGGGATTCGTTCACCGGTCCAGTCGCGCACCTGCACCGGGTTCTGGCACTCCACCTGGGATACGTAGTGGACGTCGTAACCGGCGGGCACCGCCAGGCCGACCGCCTCGCCGATCTCGGCGCCCAGTGACTCCATGTGCGGCCGGGCCACGGTGATCAGCCGCTGGACGGGGGTGGGACCGCCCGCCAGCTCATCGACCAGGGGTCCAACCGTGTAGGACGACTCGCCGTCGAGGCGGATGACCGCACCGACCGCCTCGAGCGTCGACAGCAGCCGCGCCACGGTCGACGTCGGCAGGTCGAGTCGGCGCGAGAGTTCACTGATGCCGGCGGGGGCGACGGCGACCGCTCGCAACAATGCGAAGGCCCGATCTACCGATTGCACGAAACTCATGAGATACTGTTCCTTAGAGCTCTCCACCGGCTGCAATCCAGAAGGACACGGCCGAAGGGATAGAGCGGTGGGAGAAACGTCGGACAGCGCGCCGACACCCACCCAGCTAGCGATAGACGTGAATCCGTTGTGGTCAAAACCGCTCGCACCCTGGTGACAACCGTGGTGGGGCGGACGGTGCTGGACAATTCGTATACGCGTCCGTTACTTTTCTGTTTACCACGATATAGCAACTTCCCACCTTGTGGGAAACTATGTCACCAACAAAGCTAGGTTGGCGAAATGTCAGACGAACCCGCAGCAAACGACGCCGGAGACGAAGAAGAGATCGACCTGTCGGCGCTCAGCGACGAAGACCTGGCGCTCCAGATGCACGACGACCTCTATGACGGGCTTGGCGAGGAGATCACCGAGGGCACCAACATCTTGTTGGCCCGCGGTTGGTCGGCCGACAAGGTCCTGAACGACGCCCTGGTCGAGGGGATGCGCATCGTCGGCATCGACTTCCGGGACGGCATCTTGTTCGTGCCCGAAGTGCTGCTCGCCGCCAACGCGATGAAGGCCGGAATGGCCATTCTCCGCCCCCTGCTCGCCGAAACCGGCGCCGAACCGATCGGCACCGTTGTCGTCGGCACGGTGAAGGGCGACATCCACGACATCGGCAAGAACCTCGTCGCCATGATGCTCGAAGGGGCCGGGTTCGAGGTCCACGACCTCGGCATCAACACCGACGCCGACGAGTTCCTCGCCGCCATCGACGAACATCAGCCCGACATTCTCGGCATGTCGGCGCTGCTGACCACGACGATGCCGTACATGAAGGTCGTGATCGACACCCTCATCGAAAAGGGCATGCGCGACGACTACATCGTTCTCGTAGGTGGAGCACCGCTGAACGAGGAGTTCGGCGAGGCTATCGGCGCCGATGCCTACTGTCGGGACGCGGCGGTGGCCGCCGAGACGGCCAAAACCCTGGTCGCCGCTCGCCGCTCCGCCGCCTGAGGTGGCCGAGACCGCGCCGCGCACGCTGATCCTCGCGTGCGGGGCTCTGGCCAAGGAACTGCTCGCCATCGTCGAACTCAACGATCTCGACAACCTGACCATCGAGTGCCTGCCCGCCAGCTACCACATGCGACCGGCGCTCATCGTCCCCGAGCTGCGCCGTCGGCTCGACCGCGACGAGAGCACTGGCTATGACCAGATCTACATCGGGTACGCCGATTGCGGCACCGTCGGTGAGCTCGATGCCCTCATCGCCGAGCGCGACGATCTGGACCGGTTGCCGGGCGCCCATTGTTATGAGTTCTTCGCCGGCCAAACCGAGTTCGCCGCGATGCACGACGCCGACCCCACGGTGTTCTACCTGACCGACTATCTGGCCCGTCATTTCGATCGATTCGTCTGGGCCGGGCTCGGACTCGAGGACCACCCCCAGCTGCTGGGCGACTACTTCGGCAACTACACGACCGTCGTCTACCTCGCCCAGACCAACAATCCCGAACTCGACCGATACGCCGAAGCGGCCGCCGAGCGCCTCGGCCTCGCCTACCGCCGGGTGTTCACCGGCTACGGCGAACTGGAGACCAACCTGGTCTCGATCGGCCCACCCACCCGGAGATCCACGTGAGCACCAAACGACGAGGCCGCAGCAGCGGCCCGACCCTTACGGTCATCTACTGGCGCGACATCCCCGCCCAGGTCACGGTGAAGGAGGGGCGCGAAACCGCCAAGCACCTGCTGCCCCCTCGCTTCCAACACGCGATCGACCGCGCCGCCATGGTGGCCGACAAGTCCGACACCGAGTCCTACGTCGCCGAATGGCGCCAGGAGTCGCGATCCTTCACCGGTGATGCCGCGGCCGCGATCGCCACCGAGGCCGAACGCATCGAGACCACCTACGACCGGGATCGGATCGCCGCGCTGGTCGAAGCCGGAGGCACCGAACCAGCCAGCACCGAACCAGCCAGCACCGAACCAGCTAGCACCGATGCACCCCCGACCGACACCAACCCTGAATCGAGCACCGCATGACCGAAACCATCCTCTCCTCGGCCACCAAAGAGGTCGTGATCGGCTTCGATCGGCCGTTCGTCATGATCGGCGAGCGCATCAACCCAACCGGGCGCAAGCTGCTCGCAGCGGAGATGAAGGAGGGCGACTTCAGCCGGGTCGAGGCCGACGCCATCGCCCAGGTCGAAGCCGGCGCCCAGATGCTCGATGTCAACGCCGGTATTCCCCTCGCCGACGAGCCGGCGCTGCTCGCCCAGGCCATTCAGCTCGTCCAGTCGGTCACCGACGTGCCGCTGTCGATCGACTCGTCGATCATCGAGGCGCTCGAAGCGGGAATCGCGGTGTATCAGGGCAAGCCGCTCGTGAACTCGGTCACCGGCGAGGACGAAAGTCTCGAACGGGTGCTGCCGCTCGTCGCCAAACACGGCGCGGCGGTCGTGGCGATCAGCAACGACGAAACCGGCATCTCCGAGGACCCCGACGTTCGCTTTGCCGTCGCCAAGAAGATCGTCGAGCGGGCAGCCGATCACGGCATCGCCGCCGCCGACGTGGTGGTCGATCCCCTCGTGATGCCGATCGGCGCCATGGGGACGGCGGGCCAACAGGTGTTCTCGCTCGTGCGCCGGCTGCGCGACGAACTCGGGGTCAACACGACGTGTGGCGCGTCGAACGTGAGCTTCGGTCTCCCGAACCGGCACCACGTGACCGGCACCTTCCTCGCCATGGCGATGGCGAGCGGTATGACCTCGGCGATCATGAGCCCGCTGCATCCCGAGGTGAAACAGGCGATCATGGCCGCCAACGTGCTCACCGGCAACGATGCCAACTGCGCGGCCTGGATTTCGGCCAACCGCGACCCGAACGCCCCCGAGGGGGCGGGCGGTCGTCGCCGGGGTGGCCGTCGCCGCCCAGCTGCGGGCGACGGGGCCTGACCCGTCCGTGACCGACGCTGCGCACGATTCGGGCGACACCGCCGACGAGGTCCTGGTGGTCTTCACGCCATCGGGCCGCCGGGGTTCGGTCGCGCCCGGAACGACGGTGCTCGAAGCCGCCCGCACGCTCGGCGTCGACATCGATTCGGTGTGCGGCGGGCGCGGCATCTGCGGCCGCTGCCAGGTCGCACCATCGTTCGGCGAGTTCGCCAAACACGGCATCACCTCGGACCCGACCCATCTGGCGGACCCGAACGCCACCGAACAGAACTACTCCGGGCGCCGTCCGCTCCCCGATCACCAACGGCTCGGGTGTGCGGCGGCGATCACCGGCGACGTGGTGCTCGACGTCCCTCCCGAAAGCCAGGTCCATCGCCAGGTCGTGCGCAAGCGCGTCGAGGTACCCGACATCGAACTCGACCCGGTCGTGCGCCTGTACTTCATCGAAGTTCCCGCCGCCGAGCTCGATGACCCACTGGGCGAGCTCGGACGGGTCATGCAACAGCTCGAGACCGAATGGGATGTCGCCGACGTCACGGCCGGCCTCGACCTGATCAAGGATCTGCAACGGGTGCTCACCGGTGGCGACCGGGCGATCACCGTCGCCGTGCGCGACGCCGCCGAGATCGTGGCCGTGTGGCCGGGGTTCACCGACCGGGTGTACGGCATCGCCGTCGACGTCGGCTCCACCACGATCGCCGGGCACCTGCTCGAGCTGAGCAGCGGCGAGATCCTGACGACGGCGGGGCGCATGAACCCGCAGATCCGCTTCGGTGAAGACCTCATGAGCCGGGTCTCGTTCGTGATGATGAACCCCGACGACGCCGACCAGCTCACCGTCAGCGTGCGGGCGGCTCTCGACGAACTCGTCGGCGAGTTGTGCGACGAGGCCGCCATCGACCGCAATGCGGTGCTGGAACTCACCCTGGTGGGAAACCCGGTGATGCATCACCTCATGCTCGGGCTCGACTCCGTACCCCTCGGCGGAGCCCCCTTCGCGTTGGCGACCGACCGGGCGGTCACCACGTCGGCCGCCGAACTCGATATCGAGGCCAACCCAGCAGCGCGGGTGTACGTCCTGCCGTGCATCGCCGGCCATGTCGGCGCCGACACCGCCGCCGCGATCCTGTCGGAGAACCCCCACCGCGCCGACGAGGTGCAGTTGCTCGTCGACGTCGGCACCAACGCCGAGATCGTGCTCGGTAGCCGCGACCGCCTGCTGGCCTGCTCGAGCCCGACCGGCCCGGCGTTCGAAGGCGCCCAGATCAGTTGCGGGCAGCGGGCGACGGCCGGCGCCATCGAGCGGGTACGCATCGATCGCGACACCCTCGAGCCCAAGGTCAAGGTCATCGGTTCGGATCGGTGGAGCGACGAGGCCGGCTTCGCGGAGGAGACCGCCGACCTCACGATCACCGGCATCTGCGGGTCGGGCATCATCGAGGTCGTCGCCGAGATGCGGCTCGCCCAGATCCTGTCCGTCGACGGTGTGGTTGACGGTTCGCTCGCCGAGCGCAGCGATCGCATCGTGGCCGACGGGCGCACGTTCTCCTACCGCCTGTTCGGCGACGACCTGTTCATCACCCAGAACGATGTGCGGGCGATCCAGCTCGCCAAGGCGGCTCTCTACGCCGGCGTGCAGCTCCTGCTCGATCAGCTCGGTGTCACCACCGTCGACAGCATCCGCCTGGCCGGGGCGTTTGGCAGCCACATCGACCCGCTCTACGCGGTCGCCCTCGGGCTGGTACCCGACTGCGAACTCGACAAGGTCACCGCAGCCGGCAACGCCGCCGGCACGGGCGCCACCATCGCGTTGTTGTCCGGGGCGGCCCGCACCGAGATCGAATCGGTTGTGCGCCGGGTCGAAAAGATCGAGACCGCAACCGAACCCCGGTTCCAGGAACACTTCGTGAAGGCGATGGCCATCCCCCATGCCACCGCCGACTATCCCCATCTCGGCGCGGCGGTAACCCTGCCACCCCGAGACTCCATCAGCGGCGAAGGTGACGGTGGCGGCCGTCGGCGTCGCCGCCGAGCCCGCAGCGCTACCCCGGAGGCAAGTGAATGAGCGACGAACAGCCGCGGCGACGGCGCGGTGGAGGCCGCGCGGCCCGTCAGGCGGCCCGATCGGACACCTCGCAGGTCTCGGTGCCCTACCTCGTGCGTTCGATGACCCCGGTCGAGGTGGTCTCCGAGGAAGGCCTCGTCACCATCGAGGAAAACGCCGAGACGATCCTCGCCGAGATCGGCCTCGACTTCCGGGACTACCCGTCCGCACTGACCCTGCTCGCCGAGGCCGGAGCCGAGGTCGATGGCGAACGGGTGCGGTTCCCGAAGGGCATGTGCCGCGAGATCGTCCAGGCTTCGGCGCCCGCCGAGTACACCCAGCACGCCCGCAACCCGGCGCGCAACACCGTCATCGGCGGCAACAACACCGTGTTTGCCCCCAATTACGGTTCCCCGTTCGCGTTCGACCTCGATCGCGGTCGGCGCTACGCCGACATCGAGGACTTTCGGAACCTGGTCAAGCTCGTGTACATGCTCCCGTACCTGCATCACAGCGGTGGCACGGTCTGTGAGCCCGTGGATATCCCGGTGTCCAAGCGCCATCTCGACATGGTGTATTCGCACATCAAATACAGCGACAAGGGTTTCATGGGGTCGGTCACCGCCGCCGAACGCGCGGCCGACTCGGTGGAGTTGGCCCGCATCGGGTTCGGCGGCGACCTCGCCGACCGCACCGTCATGACCAGCCTGATCAACGCGTCGTCCCCGCTGTCGTGGGACGCCACCATGCTCGGCGCGGCCGAGGTCTACGCCAGCAACAACCAGGCCTGCATCTTCAGCCCCTTCATCCTCGCCGGCGCCATGGCCCCGGCCACCGTCGGCGGGGTGTGCGCACAGAGCCTCGCCGAGGCGTTGGCGGGTATGACGTTCGCCCAGCTCATCCGCCCGGGCGCACCCGTCGTGTTCGGCACGTTCGCAGCGTCGATGTCGATGCAGACCGGAGCCCCGACGTTCGGCACGCCCGAACCGGCTCTCGTCAACTACGTCATGGCGGCGCTGGCTCGCCGGGTCGGCGTACCGTTCCGCTCCGGCGGCAGTCTGTGCGCGTCAAAGCTGCCCGATGCCCAGGCCGCCTATGAGAGTGCGAACACCCTGCAACCGGCCGTGTTGAGCGGCGTGAACTTCATGTTGCATGCCGCTGGGTGGCAGGAGGGCGGGCTGTCGGTCGGCTTCGAGAAGTTGATCATGGACCACGACCAACTCGGCATGATGCACGCGTTCGCCAAGGGGGTGGACCTCACCGAGAACGGGCAGGCCATGTCCGCGTTTCGCGAGAACGAGCCGGGTCAGCACTTCCTGGGAACCGAACACACCCTCGCCAACTTCGAGTCGGCGTTCTACCTCTCGCCGATCGCCGACAACAACAGTTTCGAGCAGTGGAGTGAGGAAGGCTCCCTCGACGCGGCGCAGCGGGCGAACGCGATCTGGAAGCAGATGCTCAACGACTACGAGCCGCCGCCGCTCGATGAGGCCATCGACGCCGAACTGCTCGACTACATCGCCCGACGCAAAGAGGTGCTACCCGACGAGTTCGGGTAGGACTCGCCCCGCCGATTAGGGTCTCGACATACGTCGAGAGTGGGGGAAATACGATGAAGGCAGCGAACGAGAAGCTTCGTGTGGTGCTGTTCGCCCTGACGGCCGCCGCCCTGTTCATGACCGGCCTGGCGGTCAGCCCCGCCGCGGCCCAGACCGACCCGACGGTCGACGGCTCACCCGACGAGGCCGGTGAGGTATCCACCGAACCAGCCCGACTGCGCCCGCGGGGCGAGCACCGGGCCCGCCCCGACGAGTTCGGCCCCTGGAAGGTGGGGCTGGAGACCTTCGAGATGGTCGACGCCGACCGCGACGACCGCACGATGGAGGTCGACATCTGGTATCCGATCGACGCGGAGGTGGCGGCCACCGCCGACCCCGCGGTCATCGACTTCCTCGTCGCTTCCCTGACCTTCGAAAACACCTTCGACGCTCCCCCGCCCGCCCGGGTGGGCAACTTCCCCCTCGTGGTCTTCTCCCACGGCAGTGGCGGCATCCGCCAGCAGTCGTGGGATCTCATGGAGCACCTGGCGAGCCACGGCTTCGTCGTCGTGGCCCCGGACCACACCGGCAACACCGCGCTCGACGGACTGAACGGCACGGTGCTGCCCGGCGATGTCGTGGCCGCCCACCGGCCGCGCGACATCAGCTTCGTCATCGATCAGGTGCTCGGCTTCGATGCGGATCCGACGAACAAGTTCGCCGGGCAGATCAACGAACGCAAGATTGCCGTCGCCGGTCACTCCTTCGGTGGGTTCACCGCATTGGCCGTCGCCGGCGGATTCGACACCTATGAACCCGACCCGCGGGTGAAGGCCATCATCCCGATCGCCGGTGCGTCCAACGGGTTGACCGACGAGGAGCTGGCGGCGATCGACGTACCGACCCTGTTCCTATCGGCCACCGACGACGTCACCGTGGCCCTCGACCCGGGTACCACCCGGCCGTGGGCGGAGATCAGCTCCAACCGGATCTACCGGGTCGATCTGTTGTCGGCCGGGCACAGCTCGTTCACCAACATCTGCGACCTGGTCGACCTGTTGCTCGATGGCGGGCTGCCGCCCGTGCTGCTCCAGGCGCTGATCGACAACGCCGCCGAGGGTTGTGCTCCGGAGTTGATGAACATCGACGAGGCGCTGCGGCTCACGAACCTGTACAGCACCGCGTTCTTGAAGGTGGCGCTGAACTCGGTCGGCAAGAACCGCTTCTACCTCACGCCGCGCTACACCCGAAACGCGGAGAACAGCGTGGACTACTTCGTCGGCAACCGACGGGGCCGCACCCTGCGCTACCAGGGCCCGCCGCCCCCACTCGGCAGCTAACCATCGTTCGCCGGATCGCCCGGGCCCACGTGTGCGCGTGGCAGCGCGCCTATGACGGGTCATTCCCGTGCTCGATGCGCTCGACATCGACGTGCGCGCCGAGGTGACGGTGCGGCCGGCCAGCATCCCGACAGGCGGGAAATCCCAAGAATTGATCGACTTTGGGCGCAAAAGTGCTGTAAATGTGGGCTGTAACGCAGGTCACATCCTTCCCGCCTAATGGGATAGGCTGAGGCCAGCGGCGTATCGACCAACCATCGTGCGGACCGCTCCGTCGAGTCCTACCGAAAGAGACACACGCTATGGGGTTCCCATCCGATCTCGAGATCGCCACCTCGGCATCGCTGCGCCCGATGAACGAGATCGCCGAGGTCGCGGGTATCCCCGAGGAATTCCTCGAGCCCTACGGCGCGGGCACGGCCAAGATCGGTCTCGGCGCGATCGCGGCCATGGCGGACCGGCCCAAGGCGCGCTACGTGGTCGTTTCGGCCATCACCCCCACGCCGCTCGGCGAGGGCAAGACCACCACCACCGTCGGGCTCGGCCAGGGCTTCAGCCACATCGACAAGTCCGCCACCATCGCCATCCGGCAACCATCGATGGGCCCCACCTTCGGCATCAAGGGAGGCGCGGCCGGCGGCGGCTACAGCCAGGTCATCCCGATGGAGCTGTTGAACCTGCACCTCACCGGCGACATGCACGCCGTGACCGCCGCCCACAACATGTGCTCGGCCATGCTCGACGCCCACCTCTTCCACGGCAACGAACTCGAACTCGATCAACACAACATCACCTGGCGTCGGGTGCTCGACGTCAACGACCGGGCTCTGCGCAACACCGTGATCGGGATGGGAGGCCGCCTCGATGGCGTGCCGCGCCAGACCGGCTTCGACATCACCGCCGCCTCCGAGGTGATGGCCGCGCTGGCCCTTGCCTCGGATCTTCAGGATCTGCGCCAACGGCTCGGCCGCATCGTGGTCGGCTACACCAAGGCCGGCACACCGGTCACCGCGGAGGAACTCAAGGTCGCGGGCTCGATGGCCGTGATCTTGCGCGAGGCCATCAAACCCAACCTGATGCAGACCCTCGAGGGCACGCCCGCCCTCGTCCACACCGGCCCCTTCGGCAACATCGCCACGGGCAACAGCTCGATCGTGGCCGACCGGGTCGGCATACATACCGGCGACTTCCTCATCACCGAAGCCGGCTTCGGTGCCGACATGGGCGCCGAGCGCTTCTTCAACATCAAGTGCCGATACTCCGGTCTCGCACCGGACGCCGCGGTCCTGGTGGCGACGGTGCGCGGCCTCAAGGCCCACTCCGGTAATCACAAGATCGTGGCGGGCAAGCCGTTGCCCGAGGCCCTCCTCGCCGAGAACCCCGACGAGGTCCATCAGGGCGGCGACAACCTGCGCAAGCAGCTCGAGAACATGAAGATTCACGGCTGCACCCCCGTGGTTGCCATCAACGCCTTTCCGGAGGATCATCGGGGCGACCTCGACGCCATCGCCGAGATCGCGGCCGAATACGGGGCCCGCTCGGCGCTCGCCACCCACTTCGCCGACGGCGGAGCGGGCGCGGCCGAGCTGGCCGAAGCGGTCGCCGAGGCCGCCGAGGAACCCAGCCAATTCGAAGTGCTGTACCCCGATGAGGCGCCGCTGCGCGACAAGATCCACGCGGTCGCGACCCGGGTGTACGGCGCCGACGACGTCGAGTACTCCTCCCAGGCGGCGAAGCAACTCGACACCTACGAGGCCGCGGGGTTCGGCGACCTTCCGGTGTGCATTGCCAAGACGCACCTGTCGATCTCCTCGGACCCCAAGCTCAAAGGGGCACCGACCGGTTGGACCCTGCCGGTGCGCGAGGTGCGCGCGTCGGTCGGGGCCGGCTTCATCTACCCGCTGTGCGGCGACATGCGCACCATGCCCGGCTTGGGCAGGGTTCCGGCCGCCGCCGGCATCGACATCGACGCCGACGGCAACATCGTGGGGCTGAGTTAGTGAACGTGCTCGATCGCCTGCTCTCCTCGCTGTCGCAGTGGCGCCAGCGGGTCGATGCCGTCCGGCGAAACCGCCGGGAACCGGCTGCGCTCGAGCATCGCAACAACCTGGTCCGGGATCTCACGTTTGAACTCGTACCGCTGAAGAACCTCCCCGCCCAGTACCACCACCTTCCCCACAACGCACGGGTGTCGGTCACCTGTTCCCCGGTCAAGGGGATCGACGAGACCCTCCGTATCACCAAGGACCTCATCGGCAGCGGGCATCGACCCGTCCCCCACATCGCCGCCCGAATGGTCGAAAGCGAGGATCACGTCCGGCGCATCGCCGAAACGTGCGTGCGGCTCGACGTCGCCGAAATCTTCGTGATCGCCGGCGATGCGGCGGAGCCGCACGGTCCGTACGGCGACGCGCTGGCGTTCATCGAAGCGTTCATCGAACACGAGTCCGGCGTCCGTCACATCGGTATCACCGGGTATCCCGACGGCCACTCGTTCATCGACGATGACGCTCTGCATCGGGCACTGCTCGACAAACAGGCCGTCCTCCACGCCGCGGGTATCGAGGGCCACATCTCCACCCAGATGTGCTTCGACCCGGAGCGCATCGTCGCCTGGGTGCGCCAGATTCGGGCCGCCGGGATCGATCTACCGATCCACCTCGGCATGCCCGGCGTCGTCGAGCGGTCCAAGCTCGTCACGATGGGCGCGCGACTCGGCGTCGGCGCCAGCCTCCGCTACGTCAAGAAGAACGCCGGCGCACTCGCCCGGCTCTTCACACCCGGTGGCTACGACCCCGACCAGCTGCTCGATCCGCTGCTCGAACAATTGCTCGAACTCGACGTCGACGGGCTCCACGTATTCACGTTCAACCAGGTCGCGGCTACCGAAGCCTGGCGATCGCGTTCGGTACTCTTCGAGTAGGCGACCACACGGAGCGGCCCAGTGAGCAAGCAACACCCCAGCACCGAGATCGAGCTGTGTGATGCATCCCTGGACGCCGACGGCCTCGTGCAGGTGACCTGGGCGGACGGAACCGACGCCCGCTTCGACACCCGCTGGTTGCGCGACAACTGCCCATGTTCCACCTGCCGGGTCGCCCAAACCGAAGAGCGCCGGTTCTTCTCCGGTTCCCTGACCTCGGCGCTCACACCGAAAGAGATCGCCGTCCGGGCCGGCACTGCCGAAGCCGGATGCATCCGCGTCGACTGGGGCGACCACCGCTCCGAGTTCACCGGTTCGTTCCTGGCCGCATACCGCACGCTGCCGCCGCCTCGCTATGAACCCCGCTACTGGGACGCAACCGACGTCGATGACTTCCCGGTTGCGGAGTGCGACGCGGTGATGAATGACGATGGCGCCCTGTTGCGTTGGTTGGTCGACTTCCGTGCCTGGGGGGTCGGCCGTCTCGTCGGGGTCCCGGCGGAGTCGGAGTACGTCGTGCGGATCATTGAACGCTTCGGCCACCTTCGCCGGCTGGCGTTTGACCGGATTCACGATGTGCGGGTCGACCCCGCCGGGTACAACGTCGCCCACACGGCCGAGCCGCTCCCGCCCCACGCCGACTTCCCGGGTTACCGATGGCCACCGAGCCTCCAGCTGTTGCACATGCTCGAGAATCCGGCCGGCGGCGGACCGTGGATCGCCGTCGACGGGTGGCGCCTCGCCAACGAGTTGCGCGCCGCCGACCCCGACGGGTTCCGCCTGCTCACCGAGGTCTGGGCGCCGTGGCGCATGTTCAGTGCCGACGAGGAAACCTACGCCCGCGGCCCACTCGTGTGGTTGGACGACCGTGGTGCGGTCGCCGGAGTTCGCTTCTCGAACCAGGTTATGCAGCCGATCGAACTCCCGGCCGAGGAGCTCGACGCGTACTACGACGCGTACACCCAGTACGCGCGAGCCGTCGTCGATCCGAGGAACCAGGCGATCATCCCCAACACCTCGGGTGACTTGTTGATGACCCACGCTCATCGCACGTTCCACGGCCGTCAGGCGTTCGATCCCGAGGCCGGGCCGCGTTGGCTCCAAGATGGGTACGCCGAGTTCGATGACCTCGACGCTCGCATCACCGTCTTGCAACGAAAGCTGGAAACCCCATGACCGAGGAACCTCCCGGCTTCGGCGGCCACAAGGTCGCCTTCACCGCCATGGCCGAGGGCAGCGCCGCCGACTACGCGGTCCTCGCTCCGTTCGCCGATGTGTTCCGCCACGGGTTGGCCGACCGGATGCTCGGCTGGCTGCGCCAACTCGACGACGCCGAGACCCCCTATCGGGTGAGCCTGCTCGACCACTGCCTGCAAAGCGCCACCCGGGCCGAGGCCGACGGCGCCGACGACGAAACGGTCGTGTGCGCCCTCCTGCACGACGTTGGCGACCTGATCAGCCCCGACAATCATTCCGCCGTGGTGGCCGAGATGTTGCGCCCCTATGTGTCAGAGCAGAACCACTGGGTGCTGCGCCACCACGGCATCTTCCAGGGCTACTACTACTTTCATCACTACGGCGAAGACCGCGATGCCCGCGAGCGCTTCGCCGGCCATGAGCACTATCAGGCCTGCGTCGACTTTTGTCACCGGTGGGATCAGCCGTCGTTCGACCCCGACTTTCCCACCCACCCGATCGAGCACTTCGAGGCCCGGGTGCGCGAGGTGTTGGCCCGCCAACCTCGGTTTCCGGCGGCCTGATCAGTCGTCGAGATCGACGGTGCTCCACGTAACCCGGGCCCCTTCGTGGCCCGTGCGGATCACCCAGACGGTCGACAGGACCGACAGGACCAGCGTCGCGGCGACAAAGGCTCCGGTGATCGCTTTGGCGCTGCCCCCACCGCCGGTTGCAGGCGCCGAAACATCGGTGGCGTCGGCTGCTTCGATTCGCCCGTCGCCGGTGCCGGCGCCCTCGCTGGCGGCGGTGCCCCGGGCCCGGTCGGACCAGCGGCCGAAGCCGACGAGGCCGGCCACGGAGAAGAAGAGCCCGATGACCAACCATCGGGTGGTCTGCCCGAGGCTCTCATGCTTTTCGATGGTCTCGCGGAGCTCGAGTACGTCCTCGAACTCTTCGCCCGACGACACCGACAGCATGGTGCTGACGACCACGGTCGCCATCAGCGCGAGCAGGGCCCAGCCGTAGCGGCGCCGCCAGCGGGGCCGCAGGGCCAACAACACCGCCGCCACGCATGCCAAAGGGATCATGACGACGGTGTAGTGGACCAAAAGGATGTGGGCCGGCAGGTCGAAGAGCGACTTCATGGCCCGACGCTAGCGCCTAGCCAACCGTGACCGAAAGCACCTGGCCGGCCGCCGCGTGGCTGTTGGGCCCGGCGGAGATGTTGCAGAAGAACACGTAGTTACCGGGCTCGAGGTCGAGCGTCAGCACCGCGCTTTCGCCCCCCGCGATGTTGTCGGTGCGGCCGAGGAAGTCGGCGCCGAGCGCGTCCTCGTCGACCGCGCCGTTGGCGAGGAGGGGAAGCGTCTCATAACTGTCTCCCCGGGCCACCGCGAGGTGGTGGGCGAAACCGCCGCCGTTGGTCGTCACCAGGTCCACCGTCCCGGCGCTGAGTTCGGTGGCACCGTTGATCGCCCACTCGACGAGTTCGAAGTCGGCCGCGGCCCCGGCCGGGGTGCTGGCGTCGGGTGCGGCATCGCCGTCGGATGCGTCCGGGGCCTCGGTCTCGGCGGGCGCCTCGGTCTCGGCGGGCGCCTCGGTTTCGGCAGGCGCTTCGGTCTCGGCGGGCGCTTCGGTTTCGGCGGGCGCTTCGCCGCCGTCGTCGGCCGGTGCGTTGGTCTCGGCCGGCGCTTCGCCGCCGTCGCCGTCGGAGCCGCTGCCACAGGCTGCGGCCACGAGCACCAGAGCTGTCAAGAGGATCAGGATTCGTTTCATTTCGGTTCCTTCCGCATGAGCTGCGTTCTTGGGGGGCCGGGGCAATCGTGCGGGCGACAACCCCGGGTTATCGTTCGCATCAGTCTGGTGGCCGCGAACAGGATTCCGGCATCGCCCGGACCAAGAAATCGGTCACATTGGGCCGAGCACCGCGCCGAACCGCGGGCTCAGCCAATGGAGTTTTTCTGCGGGGCCGAGCCACCGGACCCACGATTACACGCCGTCGAGCACCTGAGCGGCGATCAGCTCCTCGAGGTGATCGGTGTCGAACCAGTTGAGCTCGAGACTCTTGGCCCGGCGGAAGTACAGCTGGGCGTCACACTCCACCGTGAACCCCATGCCGCCGTGGATCTGGATCGCCGTTCCGCTGGTGCGCCGGTACACCTCGGTGGCGAACATCTTGGCCATAGGCGCGAGGCGCTCGATCGAGCGGGCGTCGTCGCGCGCCCACGCAGCCTGATGGACCAGCACCCGGGCGCCGTCGATCTCCGTTCGGTCATCGGCCATGTAGTGGTTGAGCGACTGGAAGGCAGCCAGGGGCTTGTCGAACTGGTGGCGTTCCTTGCTGTACTCGACGGTGATCTCGTGGACCCGCTCGGCTCCGCCAACCGATTGGGCGGCGGCGAGGACGAGGCCGTCGAGCATGGCCCGGTGCCAGTGCCCCCAGCCGTTGCCGGGCTCGCCGATCCGGGTGGCGGGGGTGGCGGCGAAGTCGATGCGGTACTGCGTGTCGTAGGCGACGCTTTGTTGCTGGGTCGCCGTGATGCCGGAGGCTTCGGCGTCGACCAGGAAGAGGTCAACACCGTCGTCGGAGCGGGCGAGCACCACGAACGCGGCGGCGGAGCTGGCGAAGAACACGTGCCGCTTCGCGCCGGTGATCGTGTGGCTGGTGCCGTCGCCGGCCGCCACCTCGGCTCGGATCTGCACGCCGTCGGGCCCGGAACTGTTGTCGGGTTCGAGCCACGCGGGGGTCACGATGTGTTCACCCGATGCAATACCCGGAAGCCACGCCTGGCGTTGTTCATCGGACCCCGCTCGACCGATGACTCCGGCCGACACCACCGAGCTCACAAAGTGAGGCGACGGGGCGAGCGACCGGCCGAATTCTTCGTAGACGACAACGGCGTCGAGCAGGCTCATGCCGGAGCCGCCGAACTCCTCGTCGATGAGTGCGCCGGTGATGCCGAGCTGACCGAGCTGGGACCAGAACGCGTCGTCGTAGCCCTTGGCGTCGTTCTCCAACTGGCGCACGGACTCCAGAGGCGCCTTGTCCTCACAGAGGCCGCGCACGGCCTCGCGCAACATGTCCTGTTCTTCGGAAAAGTCCAGATCGAGCATGTTCAGTCTCCTCGGGGGTTCCACTGATCGCCGCGCCGGCTCCAGGGGTTGTCGTCGTCGTTGGTCGGCACCGCCACCCGGGCGGTGCAGGTCGTACAGGTTCGGTCATCGGCCATGAGCGAGATGTCCACGTCGACCCAGCCCACACCCGCGGCGTCGACGCTGGTATCGGTCACCGAGCCGGTCATCACCATGGTGTTGCCGGGGAACACCGAATCCTGCATCTTGAACGTCATCGTGCCGAGGCGCCCGAGCGGGCCGGTCCAATCGGTGAGGTAACGCTCAAACCAGGCGGCCTGGTTGGGCGTGTTGAGGAAGATGTCCTGAGTGCCCTGGCGATTCACGGCAAAGTCGTAGTCGTGGTGCATGGGGCGCCAGTCGCGCGAGGCGAGAGCACCCAGTACGACGGTGGTGGCGGTGACCTGCACCGAGAGTTTCGGGAGGTCCTGGCCAGTCGTCACGTCGCCGTGGCGAAGGGATGCGGTAGTGGTCACGCCGACGCTCCTTCCACGCCTTCACGGGTGTAGCCAAAGGCGGTGTAGGTCTCGACGCCAACGATGGCGTCGTGTTGATTGAGGTACTCGACATCGAGCACCCAGAACCGGCCGGTACCCAACTTGGTGGTCTTCGGTTCGCTGATCGATCGCAGCACCTGGCGGCTGCGGATTCGGTCGCCGATGCGCACCGGGTCGTGGAACGTGATGGTGTTGTCGGCGATGATCGCCTCGGGCAGCGAGAGCTGCTCTTTGAGATCGAAGTGGGCCTGGAGCGGCACCGCGGGCTCTTCGAGCCCCGGCGACCAGTGATGGGGCCGAAACCACACCGACAACATCGTCGGCGGGGCGATCGGGCCATCGGTGACCTCGGCGGCGACCGCATCGTCCCAAAAGAGCGGGTTGCCGTTCTCGACCGAGGCACAGGTCGTCCAGATGTAGCCGTGTTCGACGGGGAAGCCCCCGTCGATCTCGTACTGATAGGCGCCGACCAGGTCGAGGACGTCGGGTGGGACGTCGGCCAGTTCGATCATGCGATCACTCCTGCGTTGTGTAGCGCGGCCAGTTCGTCGGGGCTGAAGCCGACTCCGGCCAGGACTTCGTCGGTGTGGGAGCCGGCCATATCGGCGATCGCCATCTCCGTGGCGTCGACCTGGCCGGCGAGCACGGCGGCCACCTGGTCGATCGCGCCCTCGGTGGGATGGTGGACCTCCACGACCGCACCCCGGGCGAGGTACTGCGGATCCGCCGTCGCCTCGACGATGTCCTGCACCGCCGAGACACAGGTGTCGGCGGGGCCGAGTTCGTCGACCCAGACGTCGCGGGGCCGGGTGGCGAAGGCGGCAGCAAAGTCGGCTCGCATGGCCTCGATCGCGTCGTCCTCGTACTGGTGACCAATCCACTGTTCACAGTTGAGGGCCCGACAGAGGTTGTCGAAGAACCGACCCTCGATGGCGCCCACCGCGACCCAGCCCCCGTCGGCGGCTTCGTAGACGTCGTACCAGGCGTACTTGCCGGTGAGGAGGCCGTGGCGGGGGCCGGGTTCGACCCCACTGTCGAGGTACTCGTCGACGGCCAGCGACATCAGCGACAACGCCCCGTCGGCGATGGCGACGTCGAGGTAGGTGCCTCGGCCTGAGCTGGCGCGGCCGACCAGCGCGGCGCAGACCGACGCGACCGCATGCAGTCCACCGGCGGCGGAGTCGGCGACGGTCGCGCCCGGAAGAGCGGGACCACCGTCGGGGCCGCGACCGGAGCAGTGCAAGTACCCGGCGGCGCCCAGATAGTTGATGTCGTGACCGGCCCACTGACTGCGGGGGCCGGTCTGGCCGTAACCGGTGGTCGAGACGTAGACGACGCCGGGGTTGCGCGCCGACACGGCCTCGTAGTCGATGCCGAGGCGGCTGACCACGCCTGGACGAAAGCTCTCGATGATCACGTCGGCGGTGGCGGCGAGGCGCAGAAAGCTCTCGCGGCCATCGTCGGCCTTGAGGTCGAACAGGGCGCGCCGCATACCCCGGTGGGCGCTGTAGGCGTAGGCCGGCGGGGTGATGTGCACGCCGCCGTCGCGCGGCACCGGACCCACCTTGATGACCTCGGCGCCGTAGTCGGCGAGCCAACGCGAGGCGCGCGATGCCGGGCCGACGCTCGACAGGTCGAGCACGGTGATGCCGGCGAGCATCGATGGTGGCGATGGGGTGGTCATGGAAGTGCCGGTGGAGCGGTTCAGAAGCTCTTGGGCAGGCCAATTCCGCGGCGGGCAATGATGTTCTTTTGTACCTCGGAGGTGCCGCCACCGATAGTGTCGAGCACCGTGTAGCGATAGGTCGACTCGGCTCGGCCCGCCATCGGTGCCTCCTCGGTCTTGACCCGCAGCTGGGTTCCCGGGCCGCCCACGTCCATCGAGGCGTTGGCGAGCCGTTTCGAGAACTCGGTGGTGTAGAGCTTGTACTCCGACGCTTCGATCGTGGGCGGGGGGCCGCCCTCGGACTCGGCCTTCACGGTGGCATCCACCACCTTGAGGCCCATGCTGCGCGCCACCTCGGCTTCGGTGGCCAGATGGGCGATGCGGGCCCGCACCTTGGGGTCGTCCTTCAGCGGCTTGCCGTCGCGCTGGGCCTGCTTCACGTGGTCGACGAGCAGGTCGAGCCGCTGCTTGACCGGCGAGTAGGTGAACATGGTGAAGCGCTCGATGTCGAGGGCCTGGCTGATGTACTGGAAACCCTTGTTGAGGTCGCCGACGATGTACTCCTCGGGCACGAACACGTCGTCGAAGAACACGTCGTTGGTGACCTCGTCACCCATAGTCCAGATGCCCTGCACGGTGACACCGGAGATGTCGAACGGGGGGTCGGGGTGCTGGGGCAGCGGTACCAGGAACAAGGTGATGCCGTTCCACTTCGGCGCGTCGGGGTCGGTGCGCGCCCCCACCCAGTACCACTCGGCAAAGTGGGCCGAGGTCGTCCAGGTCTTTTGGCCGTTGAGCACCCAGCCACCCTCGACCTCGGTGGCCTTGAGCTTCATCGCGGCGGCATCGGAGCCCGCCTCGGGCTCGCTGTACCCGACCGCAAACTCGACCTCGTTGTCGAGGATCTTGGGCAGGAAGGTCTCTTTGAGGAATTCCGAGCCGTGGGCGATCAGCGTCTTGCCGATGATGCCGACGCCTTTGCCGATCTGGGGGCCACCGCGGCCGGCGAGCGTCTCGTTCAGGAGGTACTCATAGACACCCTCGCCCTCCTGGCCGCCGTACTCGGTGGGCCAGGTCATACCCAACCAGCCCTGCTCGCCCAGTTTTTTCATCATCGCCCGCCGCTTCGGCGTGTCGACGATCTGGGCCATGTTCTCCCGGGTTGGATCGAAGACCTCGGGGTCGTCGTTGGCGTCGAGGAAGGCGACGACGTCTTTCAGGAATGCCTGCTGCTCGGGGGAAAAGTCGAAGTTCATAACCCGCATGGCTTTCTGCGATCGGCGAACCGGGGGCGGCCCGGTGTCGCCAGTCACGAAATCTGACGACCCGTCAGATTGTAGTCGACGGTCGCCCGGGCCTCCCACTCAAACCGGGGGCGGCTACGGAGGGTTTCGGCGGCGAAATCCGCTCGATCAGGTGATGGTTCCGGCCCGGCGCAGGTCGGCGAGGGCGTCGGCGTCGAGGCCGAGTTCGGCGGCGAGGACTTCGTCGGTGTGCTCGCCCACCCAGGGCACGCGGGTTTCGGGCCCGCGGGCAACCTTCGACAACTTGATCGGATTGCCGGGCACCAGCACCGGCGGCCCGTCGCCGTTGGGGCGTTCCATCTCCACGACCATGTCGCGTCGGGCCAGGTGCGGGTCGGCGATGAGTTCGGAGGTGGTGGTGACCGGGCCCGAAACCGCGCCCACGCCACCGAGAGCTTCGGCCGCCTCGGTGCGGGTCTTGTCGGCCGACCAGGCCTCGATCGCCGGCAGGAGAACGTCGGCGAGGTGTTCGTTCCACCCGGTGCGCTCCGCGAAGCGGGGGTCGGTGGCCCACTCCGGGTGGCCGATCAGCTCGACCAGGTTGGCGAACTGGTGCTCGCGCACCACCTGCACGATGAGGTACCCGTCGGCGGTCCGTACCGGCACGATCAGAAACGGTGCCGGTTGTGGCTCGCGTTCCACCCCGAGGGACTGGAAGTTCATGACCAGGTCGGTCATCGCCACCATGGTGTCGAGCATGGCGATATCGAGGTGTTGCCCCTCGCCGGTGGTATCGCGATGGCGCAGTGCAGCCAGGATGCCGACCACCGAGAACAGCGCGGCGGTGATGTCACCGACCGCTCCCATCGGGTTGGGCACCGGCCGGTCGCCCGGCTGCGTCTTGTAGTCGTACATGCCCGACATGGCCTCGACGACCGATGCGTACGCGGGCCAGCTCTGATACGGGCTGTCGAGGGTGTTCCCGAACCCCGACAGCGACACGACGATGGCCGTCGGGTTGGCCTCGGCGAGGACGTCGCGGCCGAGGCCGAGGCGGTCCATGGTGCCGGCCTTGAAGTTCTCCGCGAGGACATCGAAATTCGGTGCCATCGCCAGGAACAGGTCGCGCCCGGCGTCGGATTGCAGGTCGATGCCGACGCTGCGCTTGTTGAAGTTGTTGCGCAGGAACGTGGCGCCGAGCACCCGGCCGTTCGGGTCCTCGACCGACGGCTGCGACGCCCGGCCGGACTCCCCCCGCTCGGGGTGCTCGACCTTCACCACCTCGGCGCCGAGGCGGGCGAGCAGTTGGGTCGCAAACGGCAGGGCCTGCATCTGTTCGGCGGCAAGAACGCGAATGCCGTCGAGGGGTTTTCCGTACCGCTCCGCCTGGCCGTTGGCGACATCTCCCAGCTGCACGTGCTACCTCAATCCTCGTCTCCAGCGATCGGCGCCGACCGTACCAGCACCGGGCGGCAGCCAGCGGTTCCCGCGGCCCGACGAATGTCGTCGTCTTCGCCGGGCACCGGCCCGTCGTCTTGGCATAGCTCCGCGGCGATGCGATCCTGGCTCCATGTCCGAACCGCTCGGCGCCCCCGCAATCGGCGACCCTGCCCCCGAGATCGATCTCATCGACCACCGCGGTCGACCCTGGCGGCTGTCCGGGTACCGGGGCCGACCGGTCGTTCTCATCTTTCACCGGCACCTGCATTGACTCCCCTGCGGGGCGCACGCGGTCGCGGTGCGAGAGGCGTTGGACGACTTCGGCGATGACACCCGGGTCGTACTGATCACGTTCACCGACCAGGTGAACCTCAGCGACTACCGGGCCTCGCTCGACGTGCCGTTCCCGCTCCTGACCGACCCGACCCGGTCGACCTATCGGCGGTACGGACTCGGTCGCGGGTCCGCCCGTCGGGTGTGGGGCACCAAGGCGGCTCGGGCCTACGCCGGGTTGTTGCGCAAGGGGGGCCGGAAGCTCAAGATGCCGACCGAGGACACGTTGCAGCTCGGTGGTGACTTCGTCATCGACCGACAGGGCCGCATTGCGTTCGCCTACCGCAGCGCCGGGCCGGACGATCGGCCACCGGTCGAGGACCTGCTGGTCGCCGTCGATCGGGTACGACGGCGTTAGCTCTAGGCTCGGTGGCGATGGCCACCCTCTCGATCCGACACGCAACCCCTGACGATGCCGAGGCGATCCACGGCTTTATCCATGAGCTGGCGGTGTACGAAAAGGAGCCCGATGCGGTCGAGGCCACCCCGGCCTCGCTGCGGGTGCAGCTCGAGGCCGACCGCCCGCCGTTCGAGTGCCTCATCGCCGAGGCCGACGGCGAACCGGTCGGGTTCGCGCTGTTCTTTCCGAGCTACTCGACCTGGACCGGCAAGCCCGGGCTGTACCTCGAGGATCTGTACGTGCAGCCCGACCATCGCGGCTCGGGATACGGCGCCGCGTTGCTACGGCGGTTGGCCGCCATCACGATCGAGCGCGGCGGGGCGAGGCTCGATTGGCAGGTGCTCGACTGGAACACTCCGGCGATCGAGTTCTACGAGGCCATCGGCTCGGAGATCCGCCGCGACTGGTACCCGTGCCGGCTCAGCGGTGACGCCCTCGCCGCCATGGCCGCCGACGGGTAGCCCCGACCCCGGGCGTCAGACCTCGATGGATCCGCTGATGGTCACGGTCGTGTCCCCGCCGATCCACAGCTCGCCCTCGGCGTCATCGACCGAGATGCGCCCGCGGCGCCCGATGGCCGTGCCCTGGGCAGCGATGTAGGGAGTAGCCAGTCGGCCGAGCCCGGTGAGCCATTGGGCCGCCGATGCATTGAGGCTGCCGGTGACCGGATCCTCGCGCACCTGGCCGGCGGCGTCGGCGAAAAAGGCCCGCACCTCGATGGCGCACTCCGACCCTTCCGGGTGGGGCCCGATCAGTCCGACGTCGAAACCGGGCAGAGTCCCGCTCGGGAGTTCGACCGCAAGCACCGCATCGGCCGATTCCAGCAACAGCCCCATCCAACCCGGGCCGTTGTCGATCCACGCCGACGCAACGATGTCCGACGCGTCCAGTCCGAGTTGGTGCAGCCGCTCATCGAGCTCAGCCGGTTCGACCGGGCCGGTGCGGGTCATCGGCGGCGCCGCGAACGCCAGCCGATCCCCGGATCGGCGGATGGGAACGAGGCCGGCGCCGCACTCCTGCACAACCCGGTCGGGGGCGGCGGCCACTCCTCCTGCCGCGAGCCAGGCGGCGCAGGTCCCGAGCGTCGGGTGTCCGGCGAACGGCAGTTCGCGCCCCGGGCAAAAGATGCGCACCCGGTAGTCAGCGGCCTGGTCGGTCGGCGGCAGAAGGAACGTCGCCTCCGAGAGGTTCGTCCACGCAATGATCTCGAGCATCTGCTCGGTCGTGATGTCGGTGGCATCGTGCACGACCGCGAGCGGGTTGCCGGCGAACCCACCGGTGGCGAAGACGTCGACCTGGCTGAAGCGGCGCTGCATCCTCGCAGTCTCGCATGCGGCGAGCGGTTCGGCCCCGGCCTTTCGGCTGGTTTTGGCGCGGCGCGTTTCGCCGGCAAGGGCGGGCCGACGGGGATAGCCGCTCTAGGCTCACGCCATGAGTACGCGCGAGCCCGAGTCCGTTGAACTGGTCGTTTGGGACGGGCCGTGGGCCGACGATGACCCCGACGCCAACTTCAAACGCGACGTGGCGCTCTACGCCAAACTCGATCCGATGTCGACCATCACCAACCTGGGCAACGCCACCGGAATCCCACCCGGGGCACTCGTGCGCTACATCCTCGCCAAGTGGGCATCGGCCGGCGCCGAGGCGCTGATGACCCTCGGCCCCACCGCGCTGAACCGCATGGCCGAGGCCATCGAGGAGGCCGAGCGGCTCGACTCCGACGAAGCCCGGCTGGCGGCGTATGCCACCGTCGCACCACAGCTGCGGTGGATGCAGGCCGGGCTCGACGACCCCACGGCCTACCCCGGGTCGTCGGCTTCGTGACATCATCGGGATATGGCACGTATCGACATACCCGACGGTGACGGCGACGAGCTGATGCGGATGTGGGCGGTGAACCCGCAGATGGGGCGGGCCGCCGCCACCTTCAGCGCCAAGGCTTACGAGCATTCCGAGGTGGCGATTCGCGAGCGTGAGCTGGTGCGCATGCGCGTGGCCCAGCTCAACGCCTGCCCTATTTGACTCGACACCAGGGCTGCGCAGTTGGCGCAGCAGGGTCTGGCCGAGGCCGACTACGAAGCGGTGGCCGACTGGCGCACGAGCGACCGGTTCTCCGAACGCGAACGGGTCGCCATCGAGTACGCGGAGTTGTTCGTCTCTGACCACCTGGCGATGGACGACGACTTCTGGGCCCGGTTTCGCAGCCACTGGGACGACGCCGAGGTCATGGACCTCACCGTCCTCGTCGCCAGCTTTCTCGGGCTCGGCCGCATGATGCAGGTACTGGACCCCGAGTTGAGCTGCCCGCTCGAGATCTGATCGCGCAGGATCCGATCAACGGGTCAGCGGCGAGCGGTGGGTGAAACGGTCGAAGCCGCCCTCCGCGTTGATTACCTGTCCGCGGATCCATGCGCCCCGATCGCTGGCCAGAAACTCCACCAGATCGGCGATGTCAGCTGGGGTACCCCAGCGATTGTCGGGGAACATCTCCCGCACCGCGGCTCGGGTGGCATCGTCGGCCCAGCCCGTATCGACCGGGCCAGGGTTGATGCAGTTGGCGATGATCCGGCGGGGCGCCAACGCGTGGTCGATCGATCCCGTCATCTGGTGCAGAGCCCCTTTTGACACCGCGTAGGCGATCTCGTCGTCCATTGGACCGATCGCCTGGCCGCTCGTGAACCAGAGCACCCGACCGGTTGGCGGATGGTCGGCGGAGGCCGGGGCGTGCACGGCGCCGAGTCGCTGCGCCAGCAGCACGACGCTGCGCACGTTGGTAGACCAACACGCGTCGAGTTCGGCCGCATCGACGTCGGCCAAACCGACGTGCGAGCTGCGCGCGTGCGCCGCAACGATGATGTCGAGCCGGCCGTGTTGGGCCAGGACATCGTCGACGATTGCGCCGGGGACCATCGGGTCGGACAGGTCGTGGCGAGCGACGGGGATGGGCAGCTCGACCGGGGCGGTTCCCCACGGCATCTCCGCATCGTGGGCCGGCCATCCCGATGCCACGACGGTGGCTCCGCTGGCCAGCAGCCGCTCGACGATCGCCGACGCGATCTGACCGGGCCGCGACACACCGGTGACGAGCGCGACCCGGTCGTCCAGCGCCCGTTTCCCCGGCGGCATCGGAGCGCGGTGACTACTCGTCGAGGAAGGCATCGCCGTCTTCGGCGATGAGCTCTTCCCAGAGCGACTGGAACTGGAACCAGCCGGCGAGGTCGTAGCCGGTCTGGTCGAAGCTGTACTGGGCGGCTTCGTGCCCGATGATGTGCACGTCGCCGGCGGCCTCGGCGAGCAGTTGGGACTGGCACGCCCGCTCCATGGCGATGAACCACCAGGCGGCGGCATCGACGGAATCGCCGACGGTGATGATGCCGTGGTTCTGGTGGATGACCGCCTTGTGGTCGCCAAGCGTCTTGGCCAGCCGTCCGCCCGCTTCGGCTTCGGTCACGACCGCTCCCCCATCGTCGGCGTGCACGGCGTGGTCGCCGTAGAACATGCAGGCGTCCTGGGAGATCGGGTCGAGAAGCTTGCCGAGGGCGGAGTAGCTCTTGGAGTAGATGGCGTGGGAGTGACAGGCGGCCACGACGTCGGGGCGGGCTTCGTGGAGCTGGGAGTGGATGGCGAACGCGGCGCCGTTGACCGGCTTGTTGCCGGCCACGACCTCGCCGTCTTCGTTGACCAGGAGAAGGTCGCTGGTCTTGAGGTGACGCATCGACCGGCCGAAAGGGTTGACCCAGAAGTGGCCGGGCAGCTCAGGGTCGCGGGCGGTGATGTGCCCGGCAGCGCCCTCGGCAAAGCCGAGTTTGCCGAAGATGCGCAGCGCACCGGTGAGCCGTTGCTTGCGGTGGCGGCGTTCGTCGGCCGCGTTATCGAATACCGGCGGGAACTCGACCTCCATGTCGGCGCCGATGTTCAGCAGGTCCGACGAGGCGAGAAGGTCATCGATGGTCTGGTCGGTCATGGTCGCCGCTCCCGTTCGCGAAAAATCTGGGACCGTCATCATCGCACGCCCCGTACGGGTGTGCCTCGGCGGCGGGCGCACCGGGACTGTCAGCAGCGGGCCAACTGGTCCGCGCAGGCGGTCGCCACGATCTCGAGGAACCGGTGGGCCACGGGCGGCAGGGTACGGTCGGGGTCCCACACCACCCGGAGGGAGCGGGGTTCGAGTTCGGGGATGGTGGTCCGAACCGCGGTGTTGGGATCCTCGGTGTCGACGGTGAGCAGGGGGACGATCGCGTTGCCGACCCCGGCACCCACGAGCGCCTGAATGGCGGCGTTGTCGTGAGACCGGTAGGCGTAGCGCGGGGTGATGCCGAGCCGTTCGAGTCCTCGATCGACCAGTAGCCCGCAACCGTCGTTTGCGGGCTGGCCAACCATGGGCGCCTCGGCCACCCGATCGATGGGAACGGGCCCGACCGGCGTGTCGGGGGCCATGAGGGCGACGTGCGGGTCCAAGCCGAGGTCGAGGGTGGCGAACTCGGCCCCCGCGTCACCCTCCAGAAAGGCCAGGTCGAGGTCGCCGCGAAGAATCGCCGCCCGGTGAAAGTCGTGGTCGGGATCATCCTCGCTCAGGCTGATTTCGACGTCGGGGGCTTCGTCGTTGAGCTGCTGGAGGGCGATCGGTAGGATGCGGGTGGTAATCGACTGGAAGGTGCCGATGCGGAGCCGGCCCGTCACCCCCTGGTCGAGCCGGGCGAGATCGGACTCCGCCTCCGCCAACACCGCCAGAACCGCTTCGGTGTGGTGGAGCAGGAGCTCACCCGCGGGGGTGAGGCGTGGAGGGTGAGGGCCGGCGGGCCGATCGAACAACGTGTACTTCGTCTGCTTCTCGAGCGCGGCGACCTGTTGCGAGACGGCGGACTGGGTGAAACCGAGCCGGGTGCCCGCTCGGCCGAAGGTGCCCTCTTCGACGACGGCGCGAAACGCCAGGAGGTGCCGAATGCTCAGGTCCGTCCACATAACTCACTCACGAGACTCACTCACGAAACTCACTCACGATTCAGCTCATTCACGGTTCAGCTCACTCACGCGCCAACGAAGCATCTTTGATCATAAGTACATCTGATCATCTTGTCCAACGGTTAGCGCTTTTCATAATCATCGACCATCCGTACCGTGACCACAGGAGAACCGATCACCCGAAGACCGACGACAGGAAGACCGACCCCATGAAAACGCTGCCGACGCAACCAGACCTCACCGCTCTCGGGTGGGCCGTCTTCGAGGACGGTCTGGCCGCCCACGCCGGCGAACTTTCGTCGCTGGCCCAGCTGATCGCCACGGTCGCCCCCGACGATCAGGTGGCGGCGATCATGGCCGACCCCGACGCCCCCGAGGTCGTGCGGGCCCGGGCCCTCGCCCACGTCACCGGCTCCTGGAGCCGCTACCACCGTGCGCTCGTCGCCTCATCCCGGGAGGATTTCGAGGCGGCGTTCGCGGAGCTTCTCGACGCCTGGCGGACCCACGAACAGCTGCGGGTCACGGCGGCGCCCACCGCGGAGCTCTTCGCATCCCGGATGGCGCTCGACTCCCAGCGCGAGCGGGTCGGGTTCCTCCGACGACGGCTGGCCGGGACCATCGGTCGGGCAACCGCCGTCTCGCCGAAGGCGACGTGCGCCTAGTCGTTGATCTCCGTGTGGGTTACTCAGGCGCCCCGGGCCGGCGACCGGTCGGCGACGGAGCCGTACCAGAGGGCGAGCAGGAGCACGGCGCCAACGGCCACGCCGGTGACGTTGCCCAGAGTCCACAGCTTGAAGGCGACCGACACACCGGCGGCGGCGAGGAGCATCGACGCCTGGCCGCCGTTCCACGGCGTGCGCTCGGCGAGCAGGGCTCGACGCTCGACCTTCGCCACCAGGGCGACGATCACGCCGAGCACGACGGCGGACAGGCCCATCATCGGCAGCTTCTGGAGCCACCATGCGGCGGTACCGGCATCGGCGGTGGGCAGGGCACCAAAGGCGTAGAAGGTGGCGCCGGCGATGACCGCAGCGGTCATGTGCCAGAGGTAAATCGACATGGCGACGGAGTTGGCGGCGACCACCGCGGCCCACGAGCGCTTCGAGCGGGCGAGGAAGTTTGACACCGCGGGGGCGGCGGCGAGGGCGGTGGCCGAGTACGCCATGCCGAAGAGCAGCAGGGCGAGCGACGGCGGGTGGGTCGGCGAGAGGTCGAGGCCGGGGAAGTGCACCATGGCCATCGGGTACGGGCCGACGGTGACGGCGGCGACGGCGGCGGTCCAGAAGGCGGTGGCCACCGCGACCAGGCGACCGCCGGTGGGCAGCAGTCCGTCACGCCAGGCGAATCCGGCGACCTGGAAGATCAGCCAACCGGTGACCCAGTTGATGTGGGCGAGGTGATGGAACCCCTCGAGGCCGGCAACCCCGGCGTGATGGGCGAAACGCAGCGCCTCGAGGGCGGCGAACAACCCGCCGAGGACCATGGCGACCGCCACCGGGTTCTTGCGGAAGCGGGGCAGCACGTAGGGGGCGAGGGCGGTGTCGATCGTGTAGTTGGCGAGGAACCAGAGCGGGATCGCCGCCGCGGTGGCGCCGGCCGCGACCAGGGCGCCGAAGCCGGAGACGGTGCCGATGGCGAGGGCGACCACCCAGGTGGCGGCGAGGACGATGGCCGGGGCCACCATGCGGCGCATGCGGGCGACGATCCAGTCCTGGGGTCGGCCGGCCGGGCCGCCATCTTTGGGGTTCAGGTGGGAATCGAGCGACATGGCCGACGAGAAACCGCCGACGACGAAGAACAGAGGCATGACCTGGAGAAGCCAGGTGACCCACGACATCTCGGGGACGAGCTCGAGCACGTTGCCGGCCTGGATCTCGCCGGCGGAGTCGAGCGAGACGGCGATGGCGGCCCAGTGCCCGATGGCGACGGCCA
>CALHYX010000023.1 GCA_938041035.1 uncultured Acidimicrobiales bacterium
CGCCGGATCATCGGTGACCCATAAGAAGCACGCCCTCGGGTCGGCCTCGACCCCAAGGTCGGCCGAGCCGTGGAACGTCGCCTCGATCACGGCGGTGGCGATCACGGTCTTGCCGGAACCCGTGATCGCCGAGAGAGCGAATGACGACCGGTAGCGGCCGGTCAGGTCATGGCGAGCCCGCTTGAGCCGATCGAGACAGCCCACAGCAGCCTCACGCTGGTAGTCGAACAGCTCGAACCTCACGATGCTCTCCAAGTCACGGCGCCGTCGCTCCCGTGTTTATCGTGAACGTCGATAGGTAGTTCTCGTACAGTCGAACGACCTCGACACCGTCGGGAAGCTCAGCCGCGACGTTAGCGAACTCCGACGTCGAGTCGGTCACCACGAACACGTGGGTGAGCGAGTCAGGGAGCTTGGCGACGAACTTGCGCCAGCGGTCCGGGTTGAACAGCACCGCGTAGTTCTCACTCAACACGTAGGCCTTGCGACGCCCAGCGCTGTCGTGTGACTCCGACAGGACTGGCCCGACCGACCCGGCCCGCATCCACAACAGCGGCGCGATTGCCTCGAAGGCCTTGTCCAGCTCCACGGCCTCGGCGTCAAGGTACTCGAGCTCGACGAACTCGACGTTCTCCTCGAAACCCTCGGCCATCGGAAACTCGTCGGTGAACTTGTAGTCGCCCTTCACCGGCTCACCCTCGGGCGTCACTCCAGTGATGGCGGCCTCGATGCGGGGTCGCGTGACGTGCTCGAAGATGCCAAGCGACTCCCACTCTGGGTCGCCTGGCGTGTGTCCGTCTTCGGTGAGGCGCTTCGCCTCGTCTTCCGAGACCTCGTTGTTGGTGACGACAACCGACCGGCGCTGGCCGCCGTCCTGCCGGTTCAGCCGCGCGACTGCGTGGGTAGTGGTGCCTGAGCCGACAAAAAAGTCGACCACGAGGGCCGTTCGCTTCTTGGCAACAAAGAACCGCAGGGCATCCTCGATGGCGTACAGCGATTTCGGAAACGGAAACTTCCGGCCGGGAAGAACTGAGGCAAGTAGACGACTCCCGCTGTTGCCCGCGTCGTGAGCGGGAATGCGCCAGAGGTCAGTCGGGACGAACGACGGCGTATAGCCCGAGGCGTCGGTAATCACCGACCCATCAGCCGCGTGACCGACCACAGGCATGGTCCCGTTCCGAACCTTGTTCGCCTCGCCTCGCTTGAGGTAGTAGATCGTCGTCTTTGGACCACGCCACTCGCCAAGTTTGACGAATCCTTCGGTCATCAGACTGGACAGCGTCTCCCGGGAGACCTGCCAGACGCCCTCTGTCCCGTCCTTTCTGATCGGCCAGACCGCTGAGGTGCCAACCGGAGCCTGCACCGAGGCAATGTCATCGCCCTGGAAAGGTTCGCCTACGGAGTCGATGAAGGGCCCTTCCGGGGTGTCGGCGACGAAGACTGGGTAGAAGCGAATTTCGCTGACGGCTCGGGCTGTGTTCGTACCCGAACGAAGCAGAAGGTTCCAGCGAATCTTGGTCTTGTTCTTCGTGCCCACCGGGTTCCATTCCTCGGCAAGCGGAAGCGGACTCACTGCTGATCTCCCCAGCTGCACGAAAAAGATGTACTCGGAGGATCGGCCGAAGCGGCCCCGCCTTGTCACCCCGGCGGCTGATATCGAACTCGTCACCATCGTAATCGTGGTGCCCGACGCGTCGTCGCGAGCACCCTCCGGAAACAGCTGTTCTAAGAGGAGGCCAAGCCGTAGGTACTCCTTTTCGTCGATGGTGATAATCAGCACCGAATCGTCAGGATTCAGCAGCTTCTTGGCCAGGAGTAGACGTCGCTGCATGAACGCGAGCCACTTGGAGTGTCGATACGCGTCGTCGCCGTCGACATAGTCGTTGTTGTACTTCCAGTCCCTGGCGCCGGTGTTGTACGGCGGGTCAATGTAGATGCAGTCGACCTTGCCGGCGTGCGTGAACTGGAGGGCTTCGAGGGCGTGGTAGTTCTCGCCCTTGATGACGACGTGCGCTGGCTTGTCGCCACCTCGATCGATCGAGCCGAGTCGCTTCAGCCCGGGGTAGATCGGCTCGCCGAACTCGGCCACCACCAACAGATTGCCGATGGGCACCGCCTCGTCGCCGTCCGGCCCGGCAACCACGGCCTCCCCACTGCGCACTCGAAGTACGACCCGAGGGTCTTCGTCGAACCCGTCGCGACGCAGGACTTTCGTACCGCGCCGGACCCGGTGCTGGGGAAGTGCCACCCGCTCGGGAAGGTGTTCCTCGAACACGAGGCCGAACTGCCGCTTCTGGCGTAGCTTTGCGATCTGCGCCGTCAGGTCTCGCCGTAGCGCCTCGTCGTCGACTCGGCTCAGTAGCGCGTCAAGTTCGTCAGCCACCGATCGGGACAGTCTTGGCGCGAGCGTGCAGGGTCATATCCAGAAGCTACTTGAACGGCCTCCTGCGCCCGTCGACCGAAGCCGAAAATGGCACGAGAGCGCTGCGGCGCATCGGTACGATGGAGCAATGAGCGAGCCGACGGTCGACCTACGAGAGCAAGGCGTCGTGTGTGCCCCGGTCGATAGCTCGCTCTGTGGTGACCAGGGCACGATCGTCACGGCGGTCGCGTACCTGGACGCCCACTACCAACTCGATCCCGACGCGTGCAATCAGCAGGTCGTCCTCCCGTGGGTGTGGACGGCACGCTTCACTGCGGAGCTGACCTACCAGTCGGCAACGAAAGCACTTTGCCTAGCGCAGGGCGAGAGCTACGGCGTGCAGCCGAGTCACGATTTGGAGAGCAAACACTCCTACTGGTGTGAGCGCGTCGGGTCGGGCAAAAGTGCTCGGGTTGAGCTGACGAATCGTTGCAAAGCGATCAAGGAACTCTGGCGGCCGATTGAGCAGGTTGACACAAACGGGCTCATGTTCCGCTACCCGCTCGGCTACCCCGACCGGCAGGTGCCACCACTGCCGGAGGCGTTTGCCGAGCACTGCGATTGGCCGCTCCGACTAAGGAAGGTGATCGCGCTAGTGTGCGACATCACGATCGAACGGCTCCCTGACGAGAGCGAGGCGTGTCGGAACGCCTTGCGGCATCTTCGGTGTGCGGCTGCGGCGAAGGCATGCCTTGCCGGGTACAACCCAAGTTCGGTGATCGACGACAACCATGATTTCGGGCTCCTGCTCGGCCGCGACCCTGACCACTTCGACGTAGAGGTGGACTGGCACCAGGTGATCGACGACGGCATCTGGGAGCGCAACGCTCCGATCCCTCCTGAGCTGGTAGACGAGTTGATGTCCGCACAGGCGGCTACTGCCGAAACGCCGCTGTAGATCTCGGGATCAGGCGATCAGGGGAGTTGTCCCTAGTTTTGTCCCTAGTACTCGGCGCTACCCGCCGTCACGCCACAGCACGCGCCGGACCGGAATCCGCTCCAGACAAGGGATTGCGCTACCCCGCAGCACGGCCCGGACCCCCGGGTAGGACCCACGACATCTTCGAAGGCACCGAGCAGATCCAGCAGCTGGTCATCAGCCGGGCCATCTCGGGCATGCGCATCGAGTAGGTCGGACGGGAGCGCGGAGGCCGCCTACCCGGCGGTTTCTGCGACGCCGACCAGAAAACTGTCCAGCCAGTTGACCTGGGCCTGGAACACGTTGACGCCCGGCGAGTACTGGGTTTGGAACAGACCGTTGGGGAGTCCGTGGGTGGTTCCTTCGACGCTGAAGAGCACGTGATCGAGGCCGACGGCGGTGGCTCGGTCGGCGATGTCCTGCGCGCCCTGGAAGTCGATGACAGGGTCGCCGATGGTGTGGGTCATGAACACCGGCGGTTCGGCGTAGAGGTAGCCGGGCTCGATGATGTGGCTGTCTTCCTCGATGTAGTTGGCGGCGGGGCCGAATGCCGCAACAAATCGGCCCGAGTTGGAGATCACCGCCGCGACCGGGGGCCGTTCGATGTCGAAATCGTCGAGGGCATAACCCACGTTGAGCGAGGTGATGGCGCCTGCGGAGCTGCCCCAGAGCACGGTCTGCCATTCCTCGACGTCGTCGCGGGCGTGGAGGAAGTCGAGCGCGGTGAGGGTGTCGTCGATGGCTGCGACAAAGGCTCGGGTCTGGGCGGGGGCGGCGGCGCCGCCGGCGGCGTCGTAGATGGGCTGGACCCGACTCGACGGAATGGGGTCGGAACCGCTGAGGCGGTAGTTGATGGCCGCGACGATGTAGCCGCGTTGGGCGAACTGGTTCGCCACGAACGCCGTCTTGGCCTTGCTGCCGCCGTTGAACCCGCCGCCGTGGATGGTGACGACGAGGGGGTAGCGGTCCTGGCCTTCGACGTCGGGTATGTAGAGATCGAGCAGGAGGTCGGCGAAGGTGCCGCCGCCGTTCACCTCGCCCTGGCCGTAGACGACATTGGGGATCTTGGTCACGCTGTAGATCGGGTCAACCGACGGCTTCCAGCACGCCGCGACCAGCAGCGCGAAGACGGCGAGCACAGGCACGATCCGGGCGCGCTGGTTCGGCGTCGAGCGTGACGTCGATATTGATGTTGATGTTGTCGCGGTAACCGTCGTCTGGCCGGCGTGCATGTGATCCCTCGAACCGATGCCCAGCATGGGCGCGAACGTAGCGTCCAGCACCCCATCAAGTCACCGACGCCAGGAATCCCTGCAGAAATGCTCAGATTCTTTCCCGGGTTCTTTGCAGGGATTCGGCCCGTTGGCGACTTTGGTTCATGTCAGGCACGATGGCATCCGCCCGGGACCCATCAGCCTGCATTTCCAGGCTGACATTGCCATGATTGGGGATTCATGACCACCCGCCAACGCTCGACAACGAGTCGCCGCGCGACGGTGGTCGCCGCCGTACTCGTGATCACCGTGATCGCTACTGCGTGTATCCCGCGCGACACCGCCCAGATAACGCTCGACGCCGAGCAGACCCTCTCCGACTTCGGGGCCACGTGGGAGCTCGACTACTACGTCAACGACGCCTATGCGTGCGGCTTGTCGGGCAACTACTCGTTCATGGTCATGAACCCGGCCGGTAACCCGAACGCCGAGGCGCCGTTGTGGGTGTACCTCCACGGTGGTGGCCTTGGCTACTACGACGAGCAGGGTCAGTATCAAACGCTGACCTTCCAGGACGAGAACAGTTGGAACCATCAGGAGACGTTCCAGGATCTCATCCGCACGGTTGAGGCCCGAGTGCTCGACGGCAACGGTCAACCCGAGGACCAAACGCTCGTGCGTCGGATCCAGGAGGGCTACCGACTGCTGGTGGTGAGCATGTGCGATCACGACCTGTACTCCGGGCTCGGTACGCCGTACGCCAATCATCCGACGAACCCGAACGCCGAGGTGAATGGTCTCCAAGCCACGATGGCCGCGATCGACTACACCGCGGCGAACTACCCAACCACCCACGTGTGGGCTCACGGCACCAGCGCCGGTTCGGCCGGTGTGTGGTCGTTGGCCAGCAGCTACGGGTTTGAAGGCACCGCGCTCACCGGCGTGGTCGCCGACTCGACGGTCCTGAGTCCTCGCTACGTGGAGATCCTCGATACCTACAAGGGGACGCCGGGCTGGATGTTCGGTGCGGACTTCGAGACCCAAGGCGTCATCGACAAGATCGGCTTCTTCGCCGACACGGCTGTTCCGGCCGACGCCGAGTCCCAGATCATCAATCGTGACTTCCGGGAGGTGCCGGTGTTGTTCACCGGCGGTGGGGCCGATCCGTTCTGCGCCGGCAAGTTTGCGCCGATCCCACCGGCCGCAGCCGTTGGTTTGGGCAACTGCGACTACCTGTTCGACGGTGTGCGCCAGGCCGTTGCCGACCAACCGAACTCGCCCCACCAGGTCAGCCTGGTCCCCGGTGCCGGCCACGTGCCCACCCTCGACCCCGGCCCGGCCAACGACCTGGTCGATGCGTTTATCGCCGAGGTGCTGGCCACCGATCCGCCGAATTTCGGTTCCTGAGCCCGCGGTCAGAGGTCGCCCCACAGCCACCGGCTCAGAAGGTTCGACGCGCTGATGTCGGAGGCGACCACCGAGATGATTCGGCCCTGCTCGGGGGCGGCGACGGTCGGGGGCTCGATCGACCCGATGCGTTCGAGCTGCATGCGCTTCAGATGACTCTTCGAGACGGTGCCGACCCCGTTCTGGTGCGGGTCGATCGGCGCGGCGGCCGTGGCTAGGTCGGGTCGCTGCGGCCACTGCTCGAGGGCCGGGGCGATCTGGTACCAGGACAGAAATTCGAGGGCGTGGCCGGCACCGACGACGAGGCAGCTGCTCCATCCAACGGGGACGAACCGGGCGTCCTCCGGCTTGGTGAAGTACGGGTTGTAGCAGTTGGCCCGGGAGTCGACCGGATAGGCGTAGACCTCGCCCGGCTCCATGAGCAGCGGCTGCGGCTTCTTGAGGGTACGGCGGTGCTTCGGCTCCGGGGGTTCGGCCAACCGCCCGGCCAAGGTGTCGAGCGCCTTCGCCCGCTTGCGCAGGTCGGGTGGCTCCATCCCCAACTCCTCGGCCATCGCCAGGTTCGAGCGGTCGTGGATGATGCCCAGCGCCTTCGCCCGGGCTTCGGACTCGATGCCCTTCTTCTGGAGCTGGTCCGCCACCACCAGCCAGAACGTCGTGTGGTCCCCGTCGTCGGGTTGCGTGGCCGACGGATGCAGGTCGACGAGGAAGTCCACGATCTCCGCCGCCTCGTACGGCAGCCGGCAGATGACAGAAATCGCCGGTTTGAGGTCGAGCGCGAAGTCGTCGGAGTAGAGGCCTGGCCCCCAGGTGCCCATGGGTTCAGTCTCGCACGCGGTCGGTTGACTGGCTGGTGTAGCGGTGGCGGGCTCGGTGGCAGGGGGTGCAGCGGGGTTGGAGTTGGGTGGTGATGGTGTGGCGGGTTTGGGCGTACGGGGGGTTGTGGTCGAGTTCGAGGAGGTGGGTGGTGTGGCAGTCGACGCATTGGTGGTGGTGTTTTTCGAGGGTGAGGCGTTTTTGGCGGGTGGTGGGGTGGCGGCGTTTGTTGGTGGCGTCGATGGGGTTTCGTTCGGCGTCGTGGATGAGGAGCCGGATGAACGTGGTGTCGAGTTGGCGGGTGATGGCGTTGGTGGTGAGGGGGGTGCCGTCGTCGAAGGTGTTGCCGTCGGCGCGGATGTGGATGACGAGTTCGGTGGTGAGCTGGATCGGGAGTGTGAGGTAGAGGGCGGTGAGGGCGTCGGCGCGTTGTTGGGCGATGGTGGGGAAGGACCAGTCGTCGGTTTCGGTGGGTTGCCAGCGTTGGCGTAGCTCGCCTAGCGCCGCCCGGATATCGGGCGCGTCCGCGGGCGGATTATTGACGTCGCTGTCGGGTTTGCCGGTAGTGGGGCTGTGGGGTTGGGGCGCGTCCGCGGGCGGATTATTGACGTCGTCGTCGGGTTCGGCTGTGGCGGGGTCGGCGGCTATGGGGGTGTTGGCGATTCGGCGGACGGTTTCGTCGATGGCGGCGAGGAGGGGTTTGGCGATCGAGGGTGGCAGGGCGATGCGGATGATGGTCATGCCGTCGCCGTCGGTGTAGGTGGTGAGGCTGCGTTGGTCATGGAGGCGCCGATCGCGGGCGTCGTCGTCGGGGTCGGTGTGGTCGAGTTGGCGGGCGATGGCGGTGGTGAGCCGGTCGGCGGATCGGGTGGTGGCGAGGTCGAGGAGGTCTTGTTCGTTGGTGTCGTCGGCCCAGCGGGTGAGGATGCGGGCTTTGGCGTAGGAGATCTGGTTGGTGGCGAACGCGTGGTCGATGTGGGGGAGCCAGCGCAGGGAGTGGCCGACGCGGATCCATTCGCGGGCGGTGGAGGTGTGGATGTGGAGTTGGCGGGAGATGCCGACGGCGGGGGTGGCGAGCCCGGCGTGGAACCACTCGCGTTCGTCGTCATAGCGCGCCGCCAAGTGCACGGCCCGGTACTGGTTGGCGTTGATCTCCGAACCCAACGCCACCAACTCCTCACCCGCCGAACGCGAGATCGGATCGGGTGACCCGAACGGATCGGGCTCAAATCGGGCGGACTCAGGTACGGCTGGTGCGAGTACGGCTGTTGCTGACATGACGGGTTCCTCCGCAAAGGTCCAGGCCCGGCCCGACGAGGGACCGAAACCGGATGACAAGAGGACAACCAACGCGAGCAGCAGGTGAGGAAGTCGAACACCCGCAAGGCCAAAACCAACGACCTCGCAACCCCAACCCTACCCACCACCACCGACAGGTTTGTGAAGCCGCCGATGGCCGAAAGAGTTGCCCTTCGCCCGCCGATCGGCTCCACTGAGCCCATGCCGCTGACCATTCTCCTACCGACTCGCTCTCGCCTGTTCGCTCTGCTGATTGCCGTGGCGATGGTGGCGGCGGCTTGCGTCATCCCGACCACCAACGCCACCTTCACCTACACCGTTGAGAGCAACATCGTGTACGGCCAGGGGGCGATCGACGGCGGGGCCGCCACGACGAATCTGCTCCTCGATCTGTACATCCCCGACACCGAGCCGGGCGACGGGCCGATGCCGCTGATGGTGATGATTCACGGTGGTGGTTTCGTGGGCGGGTCGAAGACCCAGAGCAACCTGGTGTCCGCCGCGACCCGTTACGCTCAGCGCGGCTATCTGGTGGCGTCGATCAACTACCGGCTCGGCGGATCCGACCCCTTGCCGTCGAGCGCGGTGCAACCCATCTGGGATCTCGTGCAGCCCAACCCGACCCCGGTGATCAAGGGCCTCGTCGCCGCCATCGATGACACGCTCACCGCCATCGAGTTTCTGCATGAGCGCGACGATGTGTTCGACCCGTGGACGATTCTGTGGGGCTCCTCGGCGGGCGCCATCACCGCGCTCAACGTGGGGTACATCCTCGACGACTTCGGCATCGATGGCCCGGACATCGCCGCGGTGATCGACCTGTGGGGCGGGTTCTACCTCACGCCCGATGGTCCGCCGTTCGAAGGCGCGAACGAACCGCCGCTGTTCGTCGTGCACGGCACGGCCGACACCGTGGTGCCGTACGCGTTGACGGAGAACATCGTGAACTGGCAGGCCGATAGTGGCAACCCGTTGGAGGTGCACGCCATCGCAGGGGCGGGGCACGGCGTGAACCTGTTCACCGTCGACGCCTCACCGGGGGTCAGCCTCTACCAGCGTTCCGTCGACTTCCTCGACGAGCAGCTGTTCGAACCGCTCGAGCCCTTCCTCGAGTAGCCGACCCCGCCGGTAATCCGCAGTCCGTCCGTACATAGCGATGGCGAGGCGCAACACTGGAGCATGGTTTTTCGGCGCCTCCGGGTCTTGTCGTGGTTGGCGGTGATCGCCATCGCCACTTCCGCGTGTGCCGGCACCGAGGCCGCGGCGCCGGCGGCCGCCGTCGGCGGGGCAACCACATCGGTCGATCCAAAGCCGGCGCCGAGCCCGTCCCCGACATCTGCGGCGCCGCCGCCAACCACGGCCCCACCCACCACGGCCCCACCCACCACGAGCACGGCTCCCACCGCTCTGCCCCCCACCGCTCTGCCTACCACCACTGCTCTGCCCACCTCAGCGCTGCCCGCCGACTGCCGCACCATCGAGGACTTCGACGACGAAGACGCGGCGGCGCGTTGGCGGGTGGTGAACGACGGCGTGATGGGCGGGCGCTCGGCGGGGAACGCCGAGGTCGCCGATGGTGTCCTGCGCTTCTCGGGGACGATCGTCACCGACGGAGGCGGCTTCTCGCTGGTTCGGGTGAACCTGGGCCAGGAACCGTTGGCCGGCGTATCCGAGCTGCGGGTGCGAGCCCGATCCGACGGCCGGACCTACGAGCTGATCGCCGAGGATTCGCTCGCCGGCCGCAACCGCAGCGTGTCGCACTTCGGGGCCCTCGCCTTCGTCGGTGAGGATGCCGCCGAGTGGGAGACGCTGGTGGTGCGCTTCGCCGGGATGGAACCGCGGGCGTTCGGAAACCCGGTCGACTCCGCCGAACCCTTCCAACCCGACCTGGTCACCAGCATCGGCATCATCCAGTCCGACGGGAGCGACGGAGCGTTCGCCATCGAGATCGACCGAATCGACGCCTGCCCCTAGCGCCCCGCGACCGCTCTGGTGCCGGCACCAGCGTGACCGCGACCGGTCTGGTGCCTGGCACCAGCGTGACCATGGGGTGCTAGGCCACCGAGTGGGCGAACCGGTTGATGTCGCCGATCGTGGCGGCCACGACGTCGGGCATGGCGGCGAGGAACAGGCAGTCCCCGGCGTGGCACGTGCCGTTCACGGTGCGGCTCACCGCCGGGACGCCGGCGGCGACGAGCTTGTTGGCGAACACCAGCCCCTCGTCGCGCAGCGGGTCGAGCTGGTTGGTGGAGATCACGTGGGGCGGCAGGCCCTCGAGGTCGGCCTCGGTGGCGTGGAGCGGCCAGGCGAGCGGGTTGGTGCCGTTCTCGCCGGTCGGGTCGTACACCTTCACCAACGCGGCCATGTTGTCGTTGCCGAGGAAGTACTGGTCGTTCTCGATCAACGAGGCGAGCTCGGCCGGCGGGCTGCCGTACTGCCCGGAGATGTAGGGGCACTGGGCGTACACCCCGGAGATGGCATCGAGCCAGCCGTCGCGCTTGGCCTGCAACGTGGTGGCCAGCGAGAGGTTGCCGCCGCCGGACTCGCCACTCATGATCAGATGCGACGCGCCGAGCGCGTCGAGGTTGGCGTGGGTCCACTGCGCGGCGCTGGCGCAGTCGTTCAGCCCGGCGGGGAACGGGTGGGGCCCGAGGCTGCCGCCGCCGTTGCGGAACTCGACGCCCACGACGACCAGGCCGGTGGCGGCCAGCTCGTCGCGCCAGCGCTGATATGACGGCCCGTCGGCGCGCAACAGCACCATGCCGCCGCCATGGGTGTGCACCACCGCGGGCACCGGGCCGTCGACGTCGGTGGGCGTGTGGATGTAGAGCAGGATGTCGTTGCCGTCGACACCGCTGATGGTTTCGGTACGCCGGTCGACGTTGGTGATCTCGGGCAGGCCGGCCAACAGCGCATCGAACATCACGTCGTACATGGGCTCGGCCGCGTCGCAGTATTCGAGCAGGCCCTCGTAGTCGGTGGCCGCGCTGACGGGGGAGGGGGCGGACAACGCGTCCAGGCCAAACGGCGCCATCGCCGCCACCATGCGCGGATCCGAGCGCGGATCGGTGCCGAGGCTCATCTCGGGGTCGCCCAGTCGACCCGGCAGGGTGGGGCCGGGTCCCTCGTCGGAGCTGGAATCGGACGTGGTGGCGGTGGCGTCGGTCATGAATCCGGTCTACGCCTGCACCGCCGCGCGCGCAAGCGCCGCTTATCGCGAACCATCTGGTGCCTGGCACCAGATGGTTCGCGGGGCGTTGAATCCCAGATCGTCGGGAAGCCCTACGGCAGCTTGCTGGTGACCTTTTCGAGGTACCCGGTCTTGATCAGCGCGAACAGGATGCCCACGGCGCAGATCGTGCCGAGAATCCACGGCACCCCCTCGTTGTCGGGCGGGATGACCCGGCCCACGATGTTGCCGACCACCATGCCGGCGACGCCGAGCCCGACGGTGGCGGGAAGGGACAGCTTCTGCTCGCCCGGCAGGATCGCCCGGGCGATGAAGCCGATGATCCCTCCCGCGATGATCGATCCAATGATGCCAATAACCCACGCCATGGCGGGCTCCTCTCTGCGCTGCCTACGACGGCGCCATCTACTACGGGGATGTATACCCGCCGCCAGGTGCGGCCAGCGGGTGAACACCGTGATGGTAGGCGCGCCTGCGGCCGCGGCGCTCCTTGACTCATTCGTCAGGCGCGGACTCAGCTGTCAGGAGCGGGCTCATGCGGCCGACGCGGGCGGCGCGTCGTACTCGGAGCCGATGGCCGCCACCAGCTTGGTCGCCGAAATCAGCGAGATCGCCGCGATGGTGGCCGTCACCCCGAGCGCGGCCACGTAGCCGGCAGCAAGCGCGTCGATGGTCTCCGACGACACGGCGACCGCGTCGTTACCCAGCAGCTCGCGCACCGTCTCGACCTCACCCACCCGGTGCTGTACGACCGCGAACACCACCAGTCCGCCGACCGCCGCGCCGTAGGCGAAACCGAGCGCTCGCAGGAACTGATGGGCCGACGAAACCCGGCCCATCTCCTCGGCGCCGGCTCGGCCCTGGAGGATCGAAAGCCCGGCGGTAGTGACCGACCCCACGCCGAACCCGACGACCACGAACGCCCCGAAGAGCAGCGGCAACGGCGCCTCGGTCCACGCGAGCCCGGTCGCCGACCCGGTGGCCAACACCAGTAACACCGAACCGATCCGCACCACGTGCGCGGGGTGCATGTGCTCCTGGGCGCGGCTGCTCGCCCAGGCGGCGACCGACCACCCCATCACCATGAACAGCACGGAGAACGCCGCGCCGCTCTGGCTCACCCCGCGGGTGCCCTTCAGGTACAGCGGCAAGAACGCGCTTGCGCCCGTGCCCCCCGCCACGGCGAGCGTGGAGGTGATGTGGATGTAGCGCCACCGCCGACCCGTGAGGTGATGCAGATGCACCACCGGAGCGGCCAACCGGCGGCTGTGCCCGACGTACAGCGCCCCCACGCCGAAGCCGAGGCCGAGCCAGGCCAGCGCGATCAGGGACCCGGTCGACGCGCCGACCAGCAGCGCGATGGTCACGATGGTCATCAGCGCCAAACCGAGTCGATCGAAGTCGGTCGACTCCGTGCCCTCAAGCCGGTCGGGCAGCCGCGTCCAGCCAATGGCGATGGCGCCGGCGCCGATCGGCAGGGCGACCAGGAAGATCGCTCGCCAGCCGAACACCGAGATCAACGCGGCCGCGACCGCCGGGCCGCCGACGCCCATGACTCCCCACACCGCCGAGGTCACGGCGTAGACCTTGGGCCGCACCTCGGGCGCATACGACAGCCCAATGCTCGCGATCGCGGAACCGATCACCCCACCCGCCGTAATTCCCTGCGCGGCCCGCAGCGCGATCAACGCGATCATGTTGGGAGCGGCGGCACACGCGCACGAGATGACGACAAACCCCACCATCGACACCCGAAAGACCCGGCGCACGCCAAAGGTGTCCACGAGTGGTCCAATACCGAGCACGGCGACCGCGGCAGCGAGCAGCTCCGCGGTGATGATCCAAGGCAGCAGGCCCACCGACCCGAGATCGTCGCCGATGTCGGGCAACGCGGCCGTCACCGACAGGTTGTTGTACGACACGAGGGCGATGGCGGCCATCAACGAGATGGTGATGGGTCGGTACTCGCCATCGAGCGGGCCGACCGGCGGTTGGGTGTCGGCCACGGTCACGAATGCAGTATGGCCCGATCCCGTTGGACGGGCGCCCGAGTTCGCCGACCGATACGTTGGAACCTGTTCTACTTCAGCAGGAAGTCACCCGACGGTACGCGGAGGCCCGGTATGGGAACCCATTTGGACGCGGCGCACGATCTCTTCGATCTCATCGACACCAACGCCGAGAAGGCGGTGGGTGACCCGTTGCCCATCGCCAGCGTCGACGCCATGGTCGAGGCCGGTCTGCACGCCACCATGATCCCGGAGGTCCTCGGCGGCCCCGAGCTGCGCCTCACCGACTCCATGGCCGTCTGGGCCGAGATCTCCCGCGCCGACGGCTCCGCCGGCTGGTGCCTCATGGCCAGCGCCGCCACCACCGCCTACTTCGCCGCCTACTGCCCCGACTCGCTGACCGACGTGATGTTCGCCGACGGCGTTCCTCTCGCCGCCGGCCAGTTCGCTCCGCTCGGCACCGCCGAGGTGGCCGACGACGGCATCACGGTGTCGGGCGCCTACCAGTTCGGCAGCGGCATCAACCACTCATCGTGGGCCGGCGCCGGAGTCATCACCGCCCCGGCGGACGGCGACCCCGAGTACCTGTTCTGCATCACCCCGCGGGAGAACGCCAACGTCGTCGGTAACTGGGAGGTCCTCGGCCTGCAGGGCACCGCCAGCTACGACTACACCCTCGACTCCGTGTTCATCCCCCACGACGCCACCTTTCCGCTCGGGGCGCCCCGCCTGCGCGGTGGTCCGATGTATGACCTCGGCGTGATCCCGCTCACCTCGGCCGGCCACGCCGCCTTCGCCCTGGGCGTCGTCCGTCGCGCCCTCGACGAGACCATGAAGATCGCCAGTACCAAACAACGCATGGCCGGCAAGACCAAGATCGGCGAGGACGAGCGTTTCCTGTACGACCTCGGCGTGCTCGAATCCCGGTTCCGGGCCGCCGAGCTCTGGGTCATGACCTCCTACCGGGCGCTCGAGGACCACATCATCGCCACCGGCGAGTACGACCAGCGCCTCGGCGAGGCGGCGATGCAGGCCAACATCTTCATCACCCAGGAGGGCGCCGACATCGTCCGCCAGTGCTACCTGCACTCCGGCACCGCCGGCCTCCGCCAGGGTGCGCTGAACCGCTGCTTCCGCGACATTCACGCCGGAACCCAACACGCCCTCACCAGCCCGGGCGGCACGGTGGGGTTCGCCCGCGGCCTCATCGAGGACGTCCCCGAAGGCTGAACTCCTCAACATGTGAGCGACGGGACTGTTGGAGGGCCAGACTGGGTTCCCCTCCCCTCGCGCACGCGCGCGTTCCCCGAACCTCCGATGGAGCATCGTGTCCTCAACCACCAGCACCGCCGACGCCGGACTCATCGGCCTGGCCGTCATGGGACAGAACCTCGTTCTGAACCTGGCCGACAACGGCTACTCGATCGCCGTTTACAACCGCACGACCGCGACCACCGAGGAGTTCGTGGCTCGCGCCACCGACGACCAGGACGTGCGCGGCACGGAAACGATCGAGGAGTTCGTCGCCGCCCTGTCCCGCCCGCGCAAGATCATCCTGTTGGTGAAAGCCGGTGAGGTGGTCGACAAGGTCATCGATCAACTCCTGCCGCACCTCGAAGCCGACGACATCGTGATCGACGGCGGTAACTCGCTCTTCACCGATACGCAGCGCCGGTTCGAGGCCCTCGCCGAGCAGGGCATCCGCTACATCGGCAGCGGCGTGTCGGGCGGTGAGGAAGGCGCCCGCAACGGTCCGTCGATCATGCCCGGCGGGTCCGCCGACGCCTGGCCCGAGGTCAGGGACATGCTTCAGGCCATCTCGGCCAAAGCGGGCCCGAACGACGATGAGCCGTGTTGTGACTGGATTGGTCCCGGAGGCTCGGGCCATTACGTGAAGATGATCCACAACGGCATCGAGTATGGCGACATGCAGGTCCTGGCCGAGGCCTACCTCGCCCTTTCCGCCCTCGGAAACTCGCCCGCGGAGATGGCCACCATCTTCGACGGCTGGAACCAGGGCCGGCTGCGCTCCTATCTCGTGGAGATCACCGCCGAGATCATGGCTGCGACCGACGACGACGGCACCCCGATGATCGATGTGATCCTCGACGCGGCCGGGCAGAAGGGCACCGGCAAATGGACCGTCATCTCGGCCATGCAGCTCGGTCAACCCATGATGCTCGTCGCCGAGGCGGTCGGCGCCCGCATGGTGTCGTCGTTCGTCGACGTGCGCAAGCGGGCGGCCGAGCTGCTCCTCGGCCCGGAGTCGGTCGGTCTCGGCGACCTCTCCGTCGCCGACGTCGCCGACGCGGTGTACGCCGCCAAGCTCATCTCCTACGCCCAGGGGTTCATGGTGCTCGCCGACGCGTCGGCCGAGAACGAGTGGGGGCTGGACCTGGCGTCGATTGCCCGCATGTGGCGCGGCGGCTGCATCATCCGCGCCGCCTTTCTCGACGACATCGCCGAGGCCTACGGCCGTGACGCCAACCTGGTGAACCTGCTGTTCGACCCCTTCTTCGTCGACGCGGTCAACGCGTCGATTCCGGGCCTGCGCAAGACCGTGCTCGCCGCGGCCGGCGCCGGCATCCCCGTGCCCGCCTATGCCTCGGCCCTGACCTTCTTCGACGGCTTCCGTACCGCTCGCGGTTCGGCCAACCTGATCCAGGCCCAACGCGACTACTTCGGCGCCCACACCTACGAACGGCTCGACAAGCCCCGCGGCGAGTGGTTTCACACCGACTGGGCCGGAACCGGCGGAGCCGCCACCTCCGGGAGCTATTCCGCCTGAGCACCCTCACGGAGATCAACAGCTAGCGGGCGTTCATTTCGCCGCGGCGACCACGCTCCCGTAGCGTCCGGCCATGGCCTATGACTTCGATCCGGAATTCGCGGAACTCGTCCCGCAGCTTCCCGTGGGGCTGCTCGGTGCTCCGGGTGACGATTCGGGCGATGCGCCCGATGGAGTAGGCGACGTCCTCGCCACGTTGATGGGCGAGAGCCCGCCGCCCGACGACATCACCGTCGAGGACCGGGTTGTTCCCGGGCTCGCCGGCGACCCCGATGTCGAGGTGCGGATCTACACGCCACGGGCGGAGTCCAATGGGCCCCGCCCCGGGCTGTTCTACATCCACGGCGGCGGCTTCATGATGGGTTCGATCGCCATGATGGACGGAGCGTGTCAGCGCTACTGCGCGGATGTTGGCCTCGTCGTGGTGTCGGTCGAATACCGGCTCGCTCCGGCCCACCCGTACCCCGCTCCGCTCGACGACTGCTATGCCGGCCTGCTCTGGATGGCCGAGCACGCCGATGAACTCGGGGTCGACCCCGCCCGCATCGGCGTCGGCGGCGGATCGGCGGGTGCCGGTCTGGCCGCCGGAGTTGCGCTCCGGGCGCGCGACGAGTCCGGCCCGCCGCTGTGCTTTCAGTTTCTCCAGATCCCCGAACTCGACGATCGACTCGATACCCCGTCGATGATCGAGTTCACCGATACGCCGCTCTGGAACCGTCCGAACGCCGAGATCAGCTGGCGGTGCTACCTGGGCGAACTGCACGGCACCGACGACGTTCCCTACTACGCCGCCCCCTCGCGCTGCCCGGATCTCACCGGCCTGCCCCCGGCGTATGTGTCCACCATGCAGTTCGACCCGCTGCGCGACGAGGGCCTCATCTACGCCCAGCGCCTGCTTCAGGCGGGCGTCACCGTCGAGCTGCACTCCTATCCGGGCACGTTCCACGGGTCGGCGATCTTCTCCCATGCCGCCGTCTCCCGGCGCGAAGCCGACGAATCCATCACCGTGATGCGGCGGGCTTTCGGCGTCGACGGCGCTCGCGAAGGTTGAGCCGATGACGGCCGATGCCACCGACAAACGCCGCTTCGTCGTCGAGGACCTCGAGATCATCGACGGCTACAAGCTGGCCACCGGGTTGATCGTGCCCCGCCCGATCGGCTGGATCGGGTCGATCGGTGCCGACGGCACCCCCAACCTCGCGCCCTATTCGTTCTTCAACGCGGTGAGCGGCTCACCACCCATGTTCATCTTCTCCCCGGGCCGCGGCGCCCGCCGCGACACGCTCGCCAACGTCACCTCGGTGGGGGAGTTCACGATCAACATCGTCACCGAAGAGGTCGCCGAGGCGATGAACGCGAGCTCCGCATCGTTGCCGGCCGAGGTCGATGAGTTCGCCCACGTAGGCGTGACCGCCGTGCCGTCCACGATGGTCCGCCCGCCGATGGTGGGGGAGTGCAAGGCCAACATCGAATGCGTGGTCGACCAGATCGTCGACATCGGCGACCCGGCGATCGGCAACGGACTGGTCATCGGCACCGCGGTGGCGTTCCACGTCGCCGAGGACCTCCTCGACGGCACCCGCGTCGATCAGGCGGCGCTGCGGGCGGTCGGTCGCCACGCGGGCAACGACTACAGCCACAGCACCGATCTGTTCTCCCTGATCCGACCCGACTGACCCCGGGGTCCGCCGCACCAACGGTCACCCGCTAGCGGGGACCACCGGCCATCTCGACGATCCCGATCGTCGGCGCGGCAGTCGGGCCGGGCCGATCGAAGTCGGCCAGCGCATCGTTGATCTCGGCGCGGTAGGCGCGAATGCGCTCGAGCTTGAGCTCCTCGTACCCGCGCACCTGGTCGGGTAGCCCGGCGATGGCCACCGCGTCGTCGTGGTTGGCTACCGACAGCGTCGTGAGCACCTGTTCGACCGCCGCGATGTACTCCGCTGGCAGTTCGCGTTCGAGCCGACGGATCTCGGACCGGCCAAAGGGGTCGAGCCGGCTACCGCGCAGCCGCTTGCCCTTCGCCAGGTGCCGCAGCAGCGGTTGGGTCCGGGGCCCGAACGACATCTTCTTCGACACGCCGATGGCCCGAAGCAGGGGCGGATGCAGTTTCATCGCCACCCGGCCCCGCGGTCCGGCGAGCTCGCGCGCAGCCGCCTGGCCCTGTTCGTCGAACAGCAGCCGCGCCACCTCGTACTCATCCTTGTAGGCCATCAGCTTGAACAGGTTGGCCGCGACCGCGGCGGTCAGCGACTCGGTCGCCACCGTCGCCCGTTCGCTCGCCGCGACCCGCTCGACGACGTCGAGGTACCGCTCGGCCAGCCGAGAGTCCTGAAAGGCCACGAGTTCATCCGCCAGGCGGGTCACCTGGGCCCGAAGCTCGGGCGAGACGGGCAGCGTGCCCACCCGCCGATCGAACGGCGAAGCCGCCGGGGCGACCTCGGCCGGGTCGACGAGATCGGCGAAGGCGCCCGGTTCGGCGACATATCGTCGGCCCAGTGCGAGCGCAGCCAGATTGGCGGTGACCGCCACGCCGTTGAGGGTGATCGCCTCGCTGAGCGCTTCGAGCGGAAGCGGCAGCGCTCCGGCCTGAACCGCCATGCCGACGACGAACAGGTTGGCCGTTTGGGTATCGCCCAGCACAGCGGTGGTGATGGCCTGCGCGTCGGCCCAGTACTGCGCATCCGCTCGGGAGCGTTGCGCCAGCCGGTCGGTCAGCTCATCGGAATCCGGCGGCGTGATGTCGGGGTGAATGATCATCTCGCCGGTGGGGGCAAAGGCGGTCGATCCGACGACGACGCTGGTGGCAGCCACGCTCGCCAGGCCGAGCTCGCTGGCCCCGACCAACGGATCGAAGACGAGCAGCGCGTCGGCCTGGCCCTCGCCCAGACGGTTGCTGTGCAACACGGGGCCGCGGGCGAGGCGCAGGTCGCTGACCACCGGCCCGGCCTTTTGGGACAAGCCGATCTGGTCGAGCCCCTGCACGTCGTAGCCGGCAAGCATGGCCGCCGTACCGATGATCTGGGCCACGGTAACCACGCCCGTGCCGCCGACGCCGGTGAGGCGAAGGGCAAAGGAGTCGACGTCGACCTTGGCCGGCAGCGGGTCGGCCAACCCCACCGGCTCACCCGGTGGGGTTGGGGTATCGGTGCCGATGTCGGTGCTCTCGTCGTCGGCGACCGGCGCGGCTCGGAGTCGGCGCAGCAGGCGACCGACCCGACCGGGCTCCTGATGCACGGTCATGAACGAGGGGCAGTCGCCCTCGAGGCACGAGAAATCCAGGTTGCAGCTCGTCTGATCGATGCGGGTCTTGCGGCCAAACGGCGTGTCGACCGGCTGGACGGACAAGCAGTTGCTCACGGTGCCGCAGTCGCCACACCCCTCGCATACCCGTTCGTTGATGACGACCCGCTGGTCGGGGGTCTCGATCAGGCCGCGCTTGCGGCCCCGGCGCGCTTCCGCGGCACAGGCCTGGTCGTGGACGAGCACGGTGACGCCCGGCGTTGCGGCGAGCAGCTCCTGGGCCTCGATGAGGCGCTCCCGCGGCCAGACGTCGACGGCACTCGGAAGGTCGGCGTCGCCTCGGGTTCGATCCGGATCGTCGCTGGTGATGAGCACCCGCCCCACCCCCTTCGCCAAAAGGGTCTGGGCGATGGCGCCGAGACCGACCTGGCCGTTTGGGTCCTGGCCGCCGGTCATCGCGACCGTGCCGTTGTGCAGGAGCTTGTAGGTGATGTTGACGCCGGCGGCCACCGCCGCGCCGATGGCGAGCTGCCCGCTGTGGAAGTAGGTGCCGTCGCCCAGGTTCTGGAACAGATGCTCGGTCTCGACAAACGGCGCCATGCCGATCCACTGGGTGCCCTCGTTGCCCATGGCGGTGAGCCCGACGATGTCGCCGACCCGCTCGGGTTCCATCATCAGTGCCATCGTGTGGCACCCGACGCCGGCGCCGACGACCGCGCCGTCCGGAACCTGGGTCGACCGGTTGTGCGGGCAGCCCGAGCAGTAGAACGGGCTGCGTTCGACCGACAGGGGGATGCTCTCCCGCCGGCGCGGGGCCGCGGGAGCCAGGCGAGCGCCCAGTCGGCCCTGCAACCTCCGGCGCAGCGCCGGTTCGATGAGCGCCGCGGTGAGGCTGCCCCATCCGGGGAGCAGGGGTGAGCCGTGATCGTCGAACTTGCCGACCACGGTCGGGCGGTTGGTGAGGCCGTAGAGCGCGTCCTTGATGAGGCTCTCGATGTGGGGGTTCTTCTCCTCGGCGACGATGACCTCGTCGAGGTCGGCGGTGAACGACCGCATGCGTTCGGGGTCGAACGGCAGCGGCATCTGCATCCGAATCAACCGAACGCCGCAGGCGGCGATGTCGGCGTCGCTGACCAGACCGAGGCGGGCAAAGGCCTCGCGCAGCTCCCGATAGGTGATGCCCGACGACACCACGCCGATCCAGGCGTCGGGCGCGTCGACGGCGATGTGGTTCAGCTCGTTCTCCGCCGCATACCGGGTGGCCAACGGGTAGCGGACCTCGTAGATCTCCCGCTCGACGACCACCGACTGGGCGGCGAGCACGTGACCGTCGGGGCGATGGAGGTACCGCTCACCGTCGACGAGGGGCATCATCGGGTGCACCCGATCGGGGTCGAGGACGATCGACGTCGTGCCGTCGGCGACATCGGCGACGATCTTCAGCGCCGTCCACAGCCCGGTGCAGCGCGACAGGGCGATCGCGTGGCGGCCGAGGTCGAGCGCGTCGCCCGGGTCACCGGGGTAGAGCAGGGGCATGTGGAGGTCGGCGGCGATGCCGGCCGACGAGGAGGGCACCGATGAACTCTTGGCGTTCGGGTCGTCGCCGACCAGGGCGACCGCGCCCCCGTGCATGGAGGTGCCGGCGAACACCGCGTGCCGAAGCGCATCCGTGGCCCGCTCGATCCCGGGGGCCTTGCCGTACCAGAGCCCGACCACACCGTCGTGCCGTGCGTTGTCGCGGGCCGAGGCCAGCTGTGCGCCCATCACCGCGGTCGCGGCGTACTCCTCGTTCAGTCCGGGCTGATGCACGATCGGCAGGTCCGGCACCAGGGCCCGCGTCGTGGCCATCGCCTTGTCGAAGCCGCCCAGTGGCGACCCGGGATACCCCGAGATGAACGCGGCGGTGTCGAGCCCGCGGCGGCGGTCGGCGCGCAGCTGGTCGAGAGGCAGGCGGGCGAGCGCCTGCACCCCGCTGAGAAACACCGTGCCGTGCTCGGCGGTGTAGCGGTCATCGAGCCGGTAGTCGGTTCGGGCTTCGGTGGCAGTCATGACGGTCCCCTGGTCAATCCGCTGGTCGAGTACCTCTCAAGGTAGAAAACGTTCGGCTTTGACTCAATGGTGGCGAATTATGTTCTGTCAAGAGCCGCTATTGTTGCCCTATCCATCAAAACCCGGCGATGTGTCGCCGGTCACACCGAAGAAGATTCGTCGCCCGAACCCAGGAGGTCCCATGGCAGTGGAACTCGACGCCGTCGACCGCCAGCTGATCGCGTTGCTCCAGGCGGATGCCCGCATGACGAACCGGGCGCTGGCTGCCGCGGTGGGCCTCGCCCCCAGCACCACCCTCGCGCGCGTGCGCTCGCTGGAGGACCGCGGCGTGATCGCCGGCTATCACGCCAACATCAACCTCGCCGCGCTCGGGCGCGGCATCGAAGCGCTCATCCACGTTCGCCTGTCGCCCAAGGACGGTCCGACGATCGACTCCTTCCTCGATCATGTGATGGCCCTCGATGCCACCATCGCCGCCCATCTGCTGTCCGGCGTCGAGGACGTCCTGGTGCACATCGCGGTCGCCGACGTCGCCACCCTGCGAACGGTGATCGTCGAACAGGTGAGCGCCCACCCCGTCGTGGTCGATGAGCACACGACGCTCATCCTCGGGCATCTGCCCAAACCCGTCATCCCGCCCGTGTAGGGGAGCCGGCTCGGGACGCCGACCCGGCCGCCTAGGCCAGTGCGTCGGTGGCGTCCTGGGCGACGAAGTGACGACCGCGGAGCACGATCCAGCCGCCGACCGCGAGCAACGGCACAACCATCTGGAACGCGTACGCCAGGTTTCCCTCGATCGTTGGGCCGTCGGCGGTCTCGGTCAGGAACTCGAACTGATCGGCGAGCAGGCCGATTAGCGGCGCCGAAACCGCACTGATGGTGGTCGACACAAAGGCGGCAATAGAGAACGCCATGCCCCGCAGTTCCGGGGGGACGATCTCGGCAGTCGTCGCCGACAGCCCGGGCAAGGCGTTCACGATCAACGGCACGCCGACCATGAAGAGCGGCACCTGGACGAACCACACGGGGAGGTTGAGAAAGGCGATCACAAACACGACGGCGGCAAGCATTTGTGACACGCCCGCCTGCAACATCGCCCCTCCCGGGTCGCGAGCCCGTAGCCGGTCGCTGAGCCGCGAACCGGCCAGGATTCCGCCGATCGCACCCACCAGGATCAGACCACCTGTCACCCCCGCGGCCGCTCCGCCGCTCAGGCCCCCGTGCCGTTCGAAGAACGACGGAGCCCAAAACCCGATTCCGCTGATGCCGCCGGACGCAATACCGGCCCCGAGCGCCAGCGCCCGTAGCGACTTGACCCGCAACAGCAGCCGGATCTCCAGGTTGACCGAACGTCGCTCATCGGGGCCCGGAATAGTCGGCGCGACCTCGCGGGGACCGATCGTCTCTTCCCGCCGGCGGTCCTGTTGACCGCGGGTCGGGTGCGGCAGCCGCAACACGGTCAGGGCAAACAGCGATCCGGGGACACCGATCAGCAGGAACGACCAGCGCCAACCGAGCGCCGCGGCAATAACCCCGCCAAGGCCCGTTCCGACGGCGACGCCGAAGATCGGAGCCACTCGCAACAAGCCGTAGGCGCGACCGCGAGACTCCATCGGGTAGTAGTCGGCGAGGAGCGACGACGACGCGGGATTGTCGATGGTGTCGGCGAGGCCAAGCGCCGATCGGGCAGCCATGAACTGGCCCCAACTCTGTACGGAAGCGGTGACCGCGGCGACCAGCCCCCACGTGGCCAGAACCCCGCCGATCAGCCGAGGACGGTGGAAGCGGTCGGCCAGATATCCGGCGGGTAAAACCATGACGACACTGGCGATCACCACCGCACTACCCAGCAATCCAGCCTGAAAATCGCTGAAGCCCAGATCGTCCTGGGCCTTCGACAGTGCACCCGGCAGAATCCCGCGCTCGACGGCATCGATAAAGGCCACCCCGGCAAGGACCAGGGCCGGTCGACGTCCGTAGCTCCCCCACATGGCCGCCGAACCTACCGCGGCTGCCCGTCACTGCTGCAATGGCAAGACACTGTCCACCCATGCTGTACTCGCAATCGAGCGCTCGTCGCCGACGGGCCCCGGACAGGAGTCACCATGGCCGAGCTCGAAACCCGCGCCACCAAACCGGCGAGCGGCAAGGGCTGGGATGACTATCTGGGCTTCACCGGTCCGTTCAAACCGGGCAGCGGTCCTCGCTCGGATCCCCTGGCCGGCACGTTCCCGACCGGACCCGCGATCGGCGAGCGCCTCCCCGACATCGTCGGCATCGACCAATGGGGCACGGCCATCGACGTGCACCAGCGCCGAGGCGAACGCCCGTTGGTCATGGTGTTCTTCCGGTCAGCGGTGTGGTGACCGCCCTGTCGCACGCAGCTGGTCGAGTTGCAACAAGGCATGCCCCGTTTCCGCGAAGCCGGCGTTGACGTCGTTGCGCTGAGCTACGACGAACAAGACGCACTGGCCGATTTCACCGCCGCCCACGACATCGAGTTCGCGATGATCTCCGATGCGCGCAGTGAGGTCATCAGCGAGTTCGGGATCCTGAATACCCTGATCGCCGAGGACGACAAGCCGTGGTTCGGTATCCCGTTCCCCGGCACCTACGTCACCGACGCCGCTGGTGTTATCCAGGCCAAGTTCTTCGAGGACAGCCTGGTGCTGCGGCCCGGCGTCGACCAGCTTCTGCGTGCGGCGCAGGGCGAACGGGTCGAGATCGCGGCGCGCGTCGAACAGCCCGACACGGTGACCTGCGCGATCGAGTTCGACGAGCGTCCCACCGCTCCCGGCATCGTGCGCGAGTTGGTGGTGCGCTTCGCCGTCCCCGGCAGCCTTCACCTCTACGGCGAACCGGTACCCGAGGGGATGGTCGCCACGACGATCGAGTTCGAAGCCGACGACAATCTCATCGTGCGTGACACCGTCGCCCCTCCGACTTCGCCACTCACCCTCGGAGCAACCGGCGACACCCTCCACGTCTATGCCGGCAACGTCACCCTTCGAGTCCCGGTCTCGCACAACCTGGGTGGAGGCATGTTGGCGAAGGACGGGGCGGGGGGTTCCGTGCCGGTGCGGGGCCGCGTGCGCTGGCAGGCCTGCGATGCCCACGCCTGTCACCTGCCTCAGAGCCAGGAGTTCGATTTCGAGCTCTTGGTGACGAGCGTGAGCCGGCCCCGGTTCGATGGCTCGGACCCCATGGACATCGCCGGCCACTTCCAGCGCATGGCCGAGCGCTAGAGGCCCATCCGGGGAGCCGCCTAAAGCCGTTCGCCGAACGTGACGAAGACGTCTACATGTTGAAGCGGTTAGCGGGAGCAGCAGTCGTCAGCGGGGTCGCCATCTTCGGCGGTGCGCAGGCGATGGACGACAACACGACGCGAGATGCCAACGGTGAGATCACCGAAGCCGGCGGCCTCGGCGTCTTGAAGATTCAACCCGGGGATTGTCTCCAGCTGCCCGACGCCGTCGAGGTGCAATCGGTCGAAGCCGTCCCGTGTGCCGAACCCCACGATGCCCAGGCCTACGCCTCGACGTCGCTGGCCGGTTTCAGCGGCCCCTACGACGAGGACGGTGTCTGGGAAGCCGGCGGCCGGGCCTGCGTGAGCCTGTTCGACGGTTTCGTCGGCCGTTCCTATGAACAGTCCGACCTGGGCGTCGACCTGTTCTACCCGACCGCCGAGGGCTGGGAATCGGGCGACCGCACCGTCACCTGCATGCTCCTGCCTCCCGAGGGTCAGCAGACCATGGTGGGCGACATGGAGAACGCCGACCGGTAACCCCCTCGCCACGCCTCGTTCAGTCGGGCGCGGGAATGCCGTAGTGGTGGTAGGTGGCCCGGGCCTCCGATCGCGCCGGTGCGATCATCTGGCGCACCGATGGGGTGGAGGTCACCGTGTCCCTGTCGAACGGCACGGTGAGCGAGTCGCCGCCAGGGGTGGCGCGGTAGGCTCGCACCGATGGCGCTGCTGTTGGGTATTGATACGGGGGGCACCTACACCGACGCCGTGTTGTTCGATCCCGGAGCCGGCGCCGACCCGTCCCGGATCATCGCCAAGGCCAAGGCCCACACCACGCACCGGTCGCTCGAGGTCGGCATCGGCGCGGCCATCGACGCGGTCGTCGCCGAAGCGGCGATTGCGCCGGCCGATATTGGACTGGCATCGGTGTCGACCACCCTGGCGACCAACGCCCTGGTGGAAGGTCGGGGTGGCCGGGTCGGCCTCGTGCTGATCGGCATGGACGACGCAAGCGTCGAACGCGGCGGACTCGCCCAGGCGATCGGCGACGACCCGGTGATCCAGATCGCCGGCGGTCACGGCCCCCACGGCGATCGCGCCGCCGAACTCGACCTCGCCGCCCTCGATGCCGGCATCGAAGCGTGTGGACCCGTCGACGGGTTCGCGGTGGTCGGGGAGTTCGCGGTACGCAACCCGGAACACGAAGTCGCCGTCCGCGACCATCTCATTGCTCGCACCGGCACCCCGGTCACGTGCGGCCACGAGCTCACCGCCGAACTCAACGGCCCCCGGCGGGCGCTCACCAGCGTGCTCAACGCTCGCCTGATCGGCCTCATCGACGACCTGCTCAGCGCCACCGAGCGCCTCCTCGCCGAGCGAGCGATCGCGGTGCCGATCATGGTCGTGCGCGGCGACGGTTCGCTGATCTCACTGTCGATGGCGCGCCACCGCCCCATCGAGACCATTCTCTCGGGCCCCGCCGCCAGCGTGGTGGGTGCCCGCCACCTGACCGACGCCCAAACCGCCCTGGTCAGCGATATCGGTGGCACCACCACCGATATCGCCGTGCTGGTCGACGGCCAGCCCACCCTCACGACCGAGGGCGCCGTCGTGGGTGGCCACCGCACGATGGTGCGCGCCGTGGAGATGCGCACCGTCGGCCTGGGCGGCGACAGCGAGGTCGGCTTCGACGACTCGGGAGCGGGAACCACCCTCCGCCTGGGTCCCCGGCGGGTGCTGCCGGTCTCACTGCTCGCCACCGAGCATCGCGATCGCGTGCACGGGGTCCTCGAACGACAGGTGCAGGAGTGGGCGGTCTCGGAGTTCGCCGGTGCGTTCGTGATCCGCCGAGCCCAGCCGACCGCGCCCGAAGCACTCCCCGAGGTCGACCAGAAGCTGCTCGCCGCCATCGGCGACCAACCGGTCGCCCTGCCCGACGTCTTGTTCACCCGGCGCGAAGTGGTGGCCCTCGACCGACTCCTCGCCCTCGGCCTGGTCATGGTTTCCTCGTTCACCCCCTCCGACGCCTGCCACGTGCTCGGCCGCCACGATGCATGGGACATCGAGGCCGCCGAAAAGGCCGCCGCTGTGTTCGCTCGCCGTCGCGACCGTTTCGGCAACGACCTCGCGCCGTCCGGCGCGGCGCTGGCCCAACGGGTCTTCGACACCGTCGTGCACCGCAGCGCCGACACCCTCCTCGACGCGGCGTTCGCCGCCGACGGGCGATCCGCTCCCGACCTGTCCGGCCATGAACTCGTCCAGAGCGCGCTCCGAGGAGCGGCCGAGGGCGCCATGGTGGACATCCGCCTCGCCCTGCGCACGCCGATCGTCGCCCTCGGCGCCTCGGCATCGACGTACTACCCGGCCGTCGCCGAACGGCTCGGTGCGCCCCTCGATGTACCCGGCGATGCCGACGTGGCCAACGCCCTGGGCGCCGTCGTGGGCCAGGTGCGGGTGACGGCGTCGGCGACGATCAACCGGCTGGAGGACGGGCCGTTCCGGGTGCACCTGCCCGACCGAACCCTTGACTTCGTCACCCTCGAGGACGCCGCCGAGTCCGCCGAAATCGTCCTCCGGGACCTCGCCACGGCGCAGGCCACCGAAGCGGGCGCGGCCACCGTGGAGACCGCTCTCGACCGGGCCGACAACGTGGTCGAACTCGACGGCGAGTCGTTCTTTGTCGAGGCATCGCTCACCGTGACCGCCACCGGGCGGCCGCGACTGGGCGATGGCGTGCCCGGTATCGCCTAACCCGGGCGTGACCGGCGAACGTCGGGTCGACCCGGCGGAGCCACTGGGCCATGATGGCGCCCGATGGTTACGACGAGGGGAACACATCGATGAGCGAGAAGCTCGGACTCACCGCCGACGAGGTACTGACCACCACCCGAAGCGTGCGCAAACGCCTGGACTTTGATCGGCCGGTCGAGCGCGAGGTGATCGAGGAGTGCATCGAGATCGCCCACCAGGCGCCGACGGGCTCCAACATGCAGGGTTGGCAGTGGATGGTCGTCACCGACGACGACAAGAAGTTGGCCATCGCCGACTTCTATCGGACCAGCTTCACCCCCTACATCGAGGCAGGGCAGGCGAACCCCGACCGGGCCACCGGCGACGCGGTACTGAGCTCGGCGACCTACCTTGCCGAGAACTTTGAGAAGGCCCCGATGATGGTCATCCCGTTGCACATCGGGCGGATGGATGCCGGGCTCGACACCTTTGGCCAGGCATCGATGTGGGGATCGATCCTGCCGGCGGTATGGAGCTTCATGTTGGCGCTGCGCGAGCGGGGCCTCGGCTCGGCCTGGACCACGCTGCACCTGCCCCACGAGGCCGAGGTGGCCGAGTTACTCGGCATCCCCGCCGGCGAATGGACTCAGGCCGGGCTCTTTCCGGTGGCCTACACCAAAGGTACGGACTTCAAGCTCGCCAAGCGTCCGCCCGCCTCGGACTACATCCACTGGGATACCTGGTAGTCGGCTCCGGCCGGGTCAGCTCTCGCCGGACAACAGATCGGTGAGCGCCGCGGTGGCCGCGGCGGCAGGGGAGAGGTCGCCCGCGGTCGCGCGGGCGATATCGCCGGTCGGGTCGTCGGCGACAGCCTCGTCGATGCGGTGGCCGAGCAGCTGCTCCAACCGGACCCGAATCTCCTCGCGCACCTGTGCCCGGCGGCGCGCCGCCAACCGGTCGCCCGTGCCGAGGTGGGCCCGGTGCGCGTCGATCGCCGCGACCACCTCGGCTGCACCCGTACCGTCGGTGGCGGTCGTGAGCACGATCTCGGGCCGGAATCCCTCGTCCTCCTGACCGCTGACGTGGGACAGGTCGAGCATGAGTTCGAGGTCGCGGCGCGCGTCGCCGGCGCCGGGCCGATCGGCCTTGTTCACGACGAAGATGTCGGCGACCTCCAACAACCCCGCCTTGTTCGCCTGGACGGCGTCGCCCCAGCCGGGGTTGACGACGACCACCGTCGTGTCGGCCGCGGCGGCCACGTCGACCTCGACCTGACCGACTCCCACGGTCTCGATAATGACGGGGTCGTATCCGGCGGCATCGAGGACCCGCACCGCGCCGGGGATGGCGAGAGCGAGCCCACCCTGATGGCCCCGCGTGGCCATCGACCGGATGAACGCATCGTGGTCGGCGACCACATCGTCCATGCGCACGCGGTCGCCGAGGATGGCGCCACCGCTGAGCGGCGACGACGGGTCGACCGCCAGTACGGCGGGTCGTTTCCCCGCCTCGGCGATCGTGCGGACGAGTTGGCCGACGAGTGTCGACTTCCCCGCGCCCGGGGCGCCGGTGATGCCGACCACGTGTCCAGCACCGCCGGCCCGATAGCTCAGCTCGGTGATGGTGTCGGCGTCGGGGCCGCCCCGCTCGACCAGGGTCAGCAGTCGGCCGAGCGATCGGCGCTCGCCGCCGACCGCCAACTCGAACAGCGCAGCCGGCGAAAGGTCGCGTCGACTCACCGATTGGCGCTGACGACGTCGCGCACCGTGCGGGCGACATCCTCGGCCGGGGACCCGGGGCCGAGCACGGCGGCGACGCCGGCATCCAGCAACGGTTGGAGGTCGTCGTCGGGCACGATGCCGCCGACCACCACCGGGATGTCGAGCTGGGCGGCCCGTACGGCTTCGACCATCTTGGGCGCAAGGGTCATGTGCCCGGCGTTGTGCATCGACAGCCCGATGGCGTCGGCGTCCTCCTGCTCGGCCGCGGCGATGATCGAGTCGGTCGTCTGACGGAGGCCGAGGTAGATGACCTCCATACCGGCGTCGCGCAGGATCCGGGCGACGACCTTCAGGCCCCGGTCGTGGCCGTCGAGCCCGAGTTTGGCGAGAATGATGCGGACGGTGACGTCGTCGCCCATCAGATGATCGCCTTCTCGACATAGGTCCCAAACACCGGAACCAACGCCTGGCAGATCTCCTCTTCGGTGGCGTAGGCCTGCACCGCATCGATGAAGGCGGGCATGAGGTTGATCGTCGCGTCCTCGGCCTCGGTCGTGATCCGGCTGAGGACGCGGGCGACGGCATCGCTGTCGCGGTCCTGCATCACCGCCGCCAAACGCTTGAGTTGGTACTCCTCGGTCTCGGCATCGATGCGCAGCAGGTTCTGCTGACCGTCGTCGCCGTCGGTGAAGTCGTTCACGCCGACGATGATGCGGCGCCCGGCGTGGACCTCGCGTTCGAACCGGTAGGCGGCGTCGGCGATCTCGCCGACGAAGTAGCCGTTGTCGATGCCGGCGTAGACCCCTTCGAGGATGGAGCCGTCACCGAGCTCGTCGAGATGGGCGAACACCTCTTCGGCCTGCCGTTCCATCTCGTCGGTCATCCACTCGACGTACGGCGCGCCGCCGAGCGGGTCGGCAACGTTGGCCACCCCGGTCTCGTGGGCGACGACCTGCTGGGTGCGCAGAGCGATACGAGCCGCCTTGTCGGTGGGCAGGGCCAGGGCTTCGTCGTAGCTGTCGGTGTGCAGGCTCTGGGTACCCCCCAGGGCACCGGCCAGCGCCTGGATGGCGACGCGGGCGATGTTGACCTCGGGCTGCTGGGCGGTAAGGGAAACCCCGGCGGTCTGGGTGTGAAACCGGCACAGCATGCTGCGCTCGCTCGTAGCGCCGTACCGCTCCTTCATCCACCGGGCCCAGATGCGGCGGGCGGCGCGGAACTTGCCGATCTCTTCAAAGAAGTCCGAGTGGCTGTTGAAGAAGAAGCTGAGGCGGGGGGCGAAGTCGTCGATGTCGAGCCCCGCCGCGACCGCGGCTTCGACGTAGGCGAACCCGTTGGCCAGGGTGAAGGCGAGCTCGTGGGCGGCGGTCGAGCCCGCCTCGCGGATGTGGTAGCCCGAGATCGACACCGGATGCCAGCGCGGCATCTCCGCGCTGGTGAAGCTCATCATGTCGGTGACCAGGCGCACCGACGGACGCGGCGGGTAGATGTACTCCTTTTGTGCCTGGTACTCCTTGAAGATGTCGTTCTGGATGGTCCCGGCCAGGTCGGCCCGGGCGGTCCCGCCCTTCTCGGCGGTGGCGATGTACATCGCCAGGAGCATCGGCGCCGGGCCGTTGATCGTCATCGAGGTCGAGACGCCGCCGAGGTCGATGTCGGCGAAGAGATCCTCCATGTCGGCAAGGGTGTCGACGGCAACCCCCGCCCGCCCGACCTCGCCGGTCGACCATTCGCTGTTGGAGTCGCGGCCCATCAACGTGGGCATGTCGAACGCGGTGGACAGGCCGGTGCCGCCGTTGCGGAGCAACTCCTTGAATCGGGCGTTGGTGTCCTCGGCGGTGCCGAACCCGGCGAACATGCGCATCGTCCACAGGCGCGACCGGTACATCGACGGGTACACGCCCCGGGTGAAGGGGTACTGCCCGGGGTAGGGGCCGTCCCCGTAGACCGGTTCGACCGGAACCCCCGACATGGTCTCGAAGGGAACGTCGCGCAACTCGGCGGCGTCGTAGGCGGCCTGCCACTCGTCGCGGGCCACTCCCGTCCGGTCCGATTCGGTACTGGCGCGGTCATCGGTCATGGACAAGATGCTACCCGCCCCACCGTTTCGGCGAGAGTTGACGTCGGCCGGGGTAGGGGCACCAGACTGCGGGCATGAGCGATGTCACCATCTTCCCGGCCCGCGCGGTTCACACCTTCGACGGCGGTCGCCAGGCCCCGGCCGTCGCGGTGCGCGACGGCCGCGTACTGGCCGTCGGCGATGTCGACACGCTGCACACCTACGGCGACGCTGCCGTCGACGATCGGTTGGCCGACAAGGTCATCCTTCCCGGGTTCGTCGAGGCTCATTGCCATTCGATGGCGGGCGGGTTCTGGCAGTTCGGGTACGTCGGCTACTTCGATCGCGTCGACCCCAGCGGCACCCACTGGCCGGGCTGCACGTCGATCGACGAGGTGCTCGACCGGTTGCGCGAACTCAGCGCGGCGATCGAGGATCCGGCGGAGCCGTTGATCGCCTGGGGCCTCGATCCGATCTATTTCCCGGGGGTCGATCTCTTCGCCGCCGACCTCGACCGGGTGTCGGAGCAGCGGCCCATCTTCGTTTTGCACGCCAGCATCCATCTGGCGACGGTGAATTCGGCGCTCATGGCCCGCGAGGGCATCGACCGCACGAGTCAGGCCGAGGGCGTGGCTCGCGACGGCGACGGGGAGCCGAACGGCGAGCTGCGCGAATTCGCCGCCATGGCCCTGGCCACCGAGACGTTCCGTCGGGTGTGGGCGGGGATGGGAAACGAAGCGGCCCGGTTCGACTTCGGGCGCGTCGCCCGCAACGCCGGTGTCACCACGCTCACCGAGTTGGGCTCAGCCGGACTCGGCAACCCCGGCGCGGCCGAGAAGTGGCTGTCGGTCATCGAAGACCCAGAGTTCCCTGCCCGGGTCTCGCTCTTTCACAACCCGGGCATGGGGGGTCCCGCCGGCGCCGATGAGGCCGCCGAGTTCGCCAACGACTTGCGCGGCCATAGCACGGCCAAGGCCCGGTTCGGCAACGTGAAGCTGGTGCTGGACGGGTCGATCCAGGGTTTCACCGCCCGCCTGAACTGGCCCGGCTACTACGACGGGAGCCCGAACGGGCAGTGGGTGATGGCACCCCCCTCGGTGGAGGCCTACGTGCCCGCGCTGTTGCGTGAAGGGGTGCTGCTGCACGCCCACTGCAACGGCGATCAGGCCGTGGACGTGTTCCTCGACGCGGTCGAGGCGGGGCTGACCGCCCATCCGCGACGGGATCACCGAACGACGGTGCAGCATTCCCAGCTCACGACGCCGGCGCAGTATCGCCGCATCGCCGCCATGGGTCTCAGTGCCAACATCTTCGCCAACCACACCTTCTTTTGGGGCGACCAGCACGTGGCGTACACCGTCGGCCCCGACCGCGCCGCCCGCATGAACGCGGCGCGGACCGCCCTCGATCTCGGGGTGCAGCTCTCCATGCACTCCGATGCGGCGGTCACGCCGCTGTCGTCGCTCCACGTCGCCTGGTGCGCGGTGAACCGCCTCACCGCTTCGGGCGCCGTGCTCGGACCCGAGGAGCGCATCACCGTCGCCGAGGCCCTCCACGCCGTGACGATCGGTGCGGCCTACCAACTGCGCATGGACGACGAGGTCGGGACCCTGGCTCCGGGCAAGTACGCCGACTTCGCCATTCTCGACGCCGACCCCTTCGAGGTGGACCCGGTCGAACTGCGGGACATCCCGGTATGGGGATCCGCACTGGCCGGCGACGTGTTCGGCCCCGATCGGCTTCAGTGACTGCCGGAAACCGGCGCCGGGTGCCGTTCACGGTGATCGGTGGCTACCTCGGCGTCGGCAAGACCACGCTCGTAAACCACCTGCTCGCCAACCCGGGTGGTCGGCGGCTCGGTGTGATCGTCAACGACCTCGGTTCGGTCAACATCGACGCCGCGTTGATCGAATCGGCATCGGGCGATTCGATCGCGCTCAGCAATGGGTGCGTCTGTTGCTCACTGGCCGACGGGTTCGCCGGCGCCCTCGCCGATTTCACCGCCGCCGACCCGCCGTTCGACCAGGTCGTCGTCGAGGTGAGCGGGGTGGGTCACCCCGGCTCGACCGCACAGTGGGGCCACACCGCCGGGTACGTGCTCGACGGCGTGATCGTGTTGGCCGCGGCCGACCGGGTGGCGGACAACCTCGCCGACCCCTACGTGGGCGACACGGTGGCCGCCCAGTTGACCAGTGCCGATGTCGTGATCGTCACCCGCACGGACCTCACACCCGACGCGGGGGCGGCGGCGGTCGAGTTGATCGGTGCGCAGGCGGCGGTGCCCGTGTATGCGTCGCGCACCGACCGGATCGACCCGCGTCTGGTGCTGGGTATCGGCACCACCACGACGCCGGTCGCCGGCGCCGCGACCGACGGGCACGAGGCCATCTTTCTGGCCGCTCCCGGCCCGGTCACCCGCACGGCCCTCGAGCGCTTCCTCGGCGAGTTATCGCCGGCGGTGCACCGAGCCAAGGGGTTTCTCGTCGTCGACGGTGAGGCCGAACTGGTGCAGCGGGTTGGCCCCCGTCATACGCGTACGCCCATGGATCCCCCGGCGGGCGGGGCAGACGGGCAGTCGCCGGCGTTCGGCCTGGTGGTGATCGGCGTGCGCGCCGATGCGACCTGGTTGGCGGAGACCACCGAGGCCTGGTCAGTCGCCTTTTTGGGTTCCGACCTTTAGGTCCTTGAACGGGACGCCGCGGTCGACCGACGGCTCGCGAGGCAGACCGAGCACCCGTTCGCCGATGATGTTCTTCTGAATCTCGTCGGTGCCGCCGGCGATGCTGGACTGAAAGCTGCTGAGCGCGGTCTTGCTCCACTTTTCGTCGCCGCTGCCCTCGACCCAGGCGACCGAGCCGGGGCCGACGATCTGGAGCGCGAGCGAGCGGGTTTGGCGGGCGATGTTGGCGCCGAAGAGCTTGCCCAACGAACCGCCGGGGCCGGGGGCCCGACCGGCCTTCAGTTCGGCGCGGGTACGCATCGAGACCAGGCTCTTGGTGACCTCGGAGCTGTAGAGCTTCATGAGCTCCTGGCGGATGTTGGCATCGGTGATCGTGCCGTTCTTGGTCGCCACATCGATGAGTCGGTCGGCGGTGTCGTGGGTTACGCCGCCCGAACCGCCGGTGCCGATGGCGACCCGTTCGTACATGAGCATGGCGGTGGCGAGGCGCCACCCTTCGTTGTACGGGCCGACCTGCCAGTCCTTCGGGATGCGCAGGTCGGTGAAGAACACCTCATTGAAGTGCTGGCCGCCGTCGATCTGGTGAATCGGGCGAATCTCGACGGCGGGGTCGCGCATGTCGACGATGAACATCGAGATGCCCTTGTGCTTGGGCTGGTCGGGGTCGGTGCGGGCGATGAGGATGCCGTAGTCGCACAGGTGGGCGAGGGTGGTCCAGACCTTCTGGCCGTTGATGATCCACTCGTCGCCGTCGAGTTCGGCGCGGGTCTGCAGGCTGGCGACATCGGAGCCGGCGCCCGGCTCGGAAAACATCTGGCACCAGACCTCCTCGGCGCTGATGTTCTTGGCCATGAACCGCTCTTTTTGGGCGTCGGAGCCGAAGTCGTTCAGCACCGGGAGGCACATGCCGTGGCTGATGATCAGCTCGAAGGTCATGTAGGGGAACTTGCCCTGCTCCTCGCGCCAGATCTTGTCGTGCTGCTTCGTGAGCCCCGCACCACCGAACTCGGTCGGATAGGTCAGGCCGGCCAGACCCGCCTCGACCAGGGCGGCCTGGAACTGCTTGCCCTTCGCCATGCGCTTCGCGCCACCGACGTCGGCATCGCCGTCCAGGTGAATTCCGGTGGCGTGCTCCTCGAGGAAGGCCCGGCAGCGGGCCCGGAACTCCTCGGCTTCGGCGTCGGTGAGGTCGGTGGTCTCGGTATCGGCCATGGGTTCCTAAGCGTTCGTAAACGTTCCGGTCGGACGGGCGGGTGGCCCGTGATGAGGAGACGTTACCGCTCGTTAACCCACCCGAAAAATCCCGTCCACCGGTGATTTCTCGCATGTCGTTCGGAGGTTGCGACCCGCCGCGTAGGTCCTTATGACCATGGCGATATCGCCGACGGGAGCTGCGGAGGGGGCGATCCAACCATCGCCCACACCAACGTTGCACCACGCGCCAGCACTGTCCCCGCCGCTGCCTCGACGCTCGCGTTCAGCGCGAGCGGTCGTGGTGCTCGTCGCGATATCACTCCTCGCCGTCCTGACGACCCTGGCCGCGGAACCGGTGGAGGCCACCCACGGCGGCGAACACCCGACGTGGAACTGCGATGGCACGCCCATCCTCATGCGCGGCGGTCGGTTCTACCTGATCGTGCCCGACCCGGCGGTGCCCGGGAACCTCACGGTGCAAGCCATCCCCGGAACGAGCGGCATCTACAACTCGACCGCCTATGACCCGACCAACGACTACGTCTACGGCGTCGGGCGCCCGGGCGGTATACCGACGATCCGGGCCTACGACGCCAACGGCGGCATCGTGTTCCAGACCGCCATTCAGGCGCCCTACCCGGTCACGGCGAGCCAGTACGCCGGCACCGTGCTGGGCGACGGCCGCTACATCATTCACTCGGTGGGCAACGGCAGTGGCACCCGCGGCTGGTACAACGGCGCCCGCTACAACCTGTGGTCGGTCGATCCGCTGACCGGCGTATCGGTGCACATCGCCGCCACGCCGGTAAACTTCGCCGACTTTTCCTACAACCCGCTCGACGGCTACCTCTACCAGATCGTCAACCGGCGGCTGTACAAGGTCGATCCGAACACGGGGGCGATCACCACCTCGAATCTGCCGGGGGCGTTTCCCAACGGCGGCTTCGGATCGTCGTGGTTCGACGCGGCCGGGTTCCTCTACAGCTTTCGCAACAACCCGGGCGACATTTTCAAGGTAGACGTCAACGACCCCAACGTGTGGAGCGAAGTGGGCGAGGTCGGAGCCGACGGCGGTACCGATGGTTCCTCGTGCGTAAGCCAGATCGATCTCAAGAAAGACGTCGTCGATGCCGCCGGTGACCCGGTGGTGCTGAGCGACCGGGTGTACGCGCCCGGCGACACCGTGACCTATGCGTTCACCGTGATCAACAACGGGCTGCCGACCCAGGGCCTCACCGTCACCCTGTGCGACGTGTTGCCCGCCGACGGGCGCTCCTACTCCGGCACGTGGTCGTCGACCGATCCCGACGCCACGATTACCAGCGGTGGTGCCGCCGGCGACACCGACGTGTGCTTCGAGGTGGACGCCGACTCGAGTCTCTGGACGGACCCGGCGTCGCCGGGTGCGACCCCCGTGGTCGTCACCGTCGACGTGGTCCTGGGCCCGGACATGGCGCCCGGTGAGTACGAGAATCAGGCCACCCTCGATTACGACCAGGACGGCGTGGTCGATGTGCTCAGCGACGACCCCGGCGACGGAAGCCAGCCCCGCGACCCGACCACGATCCAGGTCACCGGTGGGTTCACGGTCACCAAGACGGTCGAGGGTCATCCCGACGGCCCGACCACCGATTCGTTCACCGTCACGATTGCATGCACCACCGTCGGTGGGGCCGCCCTCTCCGTCCCTGCGTCGGCGATCGTCAACACCGCCACCGGCTCCCCCTGGCCCGACGCGGGCGTGAACACGTTCACGATCACCGACGGTCAGTCCGTATCGGTCCGCGACCTGCCCGCCGGCGCCACCTGCACGGCCACCGAAACGGTGCCCGCCGCGTACGCGGTGACGCCCACATCATCGGACGGAACGGTCACCGCGGCCGGTGGTTCGGTCGTGATCGATGAACCTCAGGCGGATGAGATCGTCACGTTGACCAACGCGACCGGCTCGTTCCGGCTCCGCAAGATCACGACGTCCGGTTCACCGCTGCCTCTGGAACTGGACGGCGCATTCGAGTTCCGGGTCGTGTGCGACAACGGCCTCGACCAGGTGTACTCGGTCACCACCAGCGGCGGATCGGTAACCGCGACCTACCCCGACCTGCCGTTGCTTCCCGACGGCACCTCGTGTTCGGTGACCGAACAGGTACCGGCCGGCTGGTCGGTCACCTCCACGAACCCGCAGAACGTGGCGATCGCGGCCGACACCGCTCCGGGCATCAGCTTCACGAACGAACGCCGGCTCGCCGACCTCACCATCTCCAAGGCCATCATCGGTCTCCCCGGAACGGCCGACCCGACCACCTTCGCGTTCGACGTGTCGGTTTCGTGCACGGGTGCGTTCGACCCCAACCCCTACGTCGTTCCCGGCGTTCTGCAGGTTCGGACCAACGCCCCGCTCGTCGTGCCCGACCTGCCCGTCGGTGCGGCCTGCACCGTGACCGAGGCCCCCGTCGGCGGCTTCGTCGCTACCTATTCGCCGGCCCAGACGGTGACGATCGACGAGGCCGGCTCGTCGGTGCAGATCACGAACAGCACGGGTTCGCTGATCGTGCAGAAGAACACCGAGGTCTCCTCGGGCCTGCCCGTGGACCCGGTCGCCTCATTCGACTTCACCATCGATTGCGTCGACGGTGACGGCGATGCGGTGTTCTCCGACACCCTTTCGCTGGTCACCGACTCGTTGACCCCCACCGGTGCCGTCGGCGGCATCAGCTTCGGTGACCTACCGCTTCTGCCGGCCGGGGCGATCTGCACCATCACGGAGTTGCCGGCTGCGGGATGGACTCGCACCCAGCCCGCCGACACGGATCAGGTGGTTCTCGCCATCACCGCCGACGACCCCGAGCCCACCGCCCAGTTCACCAACGAACGCGACCTGGCGGACTTCAGCGTCACGAAGGTGATCGCCGGCGCGCCGCCCGAGTTCGTCCTCGGCGCCGAACCGTTCACCGTCGACGTCACCTGCACCGGCGGCTTCGCCCCGGACCCCTACGTCACGACCGAAACGGTCACGCCGAACACACCGCTGGTCATCGCCGGGGTACCCACCGGCGCAACCTGTTCGGTGGTCGAGGCGGCCGATGCCCGGTTCATCACGAGCTATGCCCCTGCGGCGGGCGATCTGGTCGATGACGACGGCGGAGCGGTGGAGATCACGAACACGACCTCGACGCTGTCGCTCACCAAGATTGTGACGACCTCCGGTGCCCTGCCGGTGGACACCGATGCGTCCTTTGACTTCGCGATCGTGTGCACCGCCCCGGATGCCACCGTGTTGTTCGATGACACGGTGACGGTCACCACCTCGGGTGATAGCGGGACCGCCGCGGCCGCCGACCTGCCCCTCGTGGCGCCCGGGTCGACGTGTGTGGTTACCGAGCAGGGACCGCCGGCCGGGTGGACCATCACCGATCGCTCGGGGGGCACAAACGTCGGGGCCGACGCCGTCTCGGCCGTCACGGCCGCAGGTACGAACCCGGTGGAGTTCACCAACGAGCGCGACGTGGCCGACCTGACGATCACCAAGGACGTCGTTGGCCTGCCGGTTACGCCCGATGTCGCCGACGATGTCTTCTCACTGACCGTGACCTGTACCGGCGACTTCGCGGGCGGCACCTACTCGGTTCCGGGCCCCCTCACCGTGAGCGAAACCGCGCCGCTGGTCGTCGCCGACCTTCCGGTCGGGGCGGTCTGCACCGTCGTCGAAACCCCCGATGCCCGATTCGCGACCACCTATGACCCGCAGGCCGCGATCACGATCGCGGCCGCCGGTTCGTCGGTGGAGATCATCAACGAGACCACGTCGTTCTCGATCACCAAGACAACCTCGGTTGCCGCTGGGGTCGCGCCCGACGCCACCTTCACGTTTACGGTGACCTGCGCGAGCCCCGATGGCACGCCGCTCTTCGACGGCCCCGCCTCGATCACGACCTCCGGGGGGACCGGCACCTGGGAGTCGCCCGACGCACCGCTGCTGCCGGCGGGGTCGACCTGTTCGATCGTCGAGGGGGCCACGGCCTCGTGGTCGCCCATCGGAGCGACCACGGTCGATATCACCACGGCGTCGGACTCCATCGTCGACGCCGCCTTCGTGAACGAACGCGATGTCGCCGACCTCACCATCACCAAGACGATCCTCGGTGTGGAGCCGCCGGTGAACTTCGACGACGAAGCCTTCACGGTGAACATCACCTGTGTTGGCGAGTTCGCCAGCAGCCCGCTGGTGCTTATCGGCGAGACGGTCACGGTGAACACGCCGCTGGTCATCCCGGATCTGCCCACCGGAGCCGTGTGCTCGATCGACGAGGACTTCGACAGCCGGTTCCAAACGCTCTATTCGCCGGATATCGGTGACGGTTCGGCCGCGCGGGTCACGATCGGTTCCGCCGGGGCGACGGCGGGTATCACCAACAGTGGCGGTCAGCTGGCGGTCCGCAAGGACACCACGGTGACCTCCGCTCACCCGGTCGACCTCTTCGCCGACTTCGACTACCGCATCGATTGCGGCGCCGTGCTGGATGACACCTACTCACTGACGGTCGACGCCCTCGCGGGTGGCCAGGGCGTGGGCGGCATCACCTACACCGAACTCCCGGTTCTGCCCGCCGGCACCGTGTGCACGGTGACCGAAACGGTTCCCGCCGGGTGGACGCTCACCACCCCGAACGCGGTGTCGATCACCGTGGGCCCCGACGCCGTGGCCACCGCCTCGTTCGTCAACGACCGCGACACCGGTGACCTGACGATCACCAAGGTGCTCGACGGCGTACCCGCGGGTATCGACCTCTCCGCCGAGGCGTTCACGATCGACATCTCGTGCACCGGCGGCTTTACCGTCGACCCCTACGTGATGGCGGATCAGACGATTACCGCGGCGGCCCCGCTCGTCATCGAAGACCTCCCCGTCGGCGCGGTGTGCAGCGTCGTCGAGGACGCCGATCCTCGCTTCTCGACCACGATCTCCGCACCGGTGACCATCGACGCCGACGGCGAATCCGTCACCGTCACCAACTCGACGTCCGCGGTCGCCATCACCAAAACCACGATCGGTGCCACCACGCACCCCATCGACCTCGATGCCACCTTCGACTTCGACATCGACTGCGGTGACCTCGTCGATCTTTCGGTGCAGGTCACCACCGTCGCCCAGTCCGGCGTCTGGGATGCGCCGGCGACCGCCCTCGTACCGCCGGGCACCGGTTGTGACATCACCGAGACCGCCGCTCCGGCGGGTTGGACCAACACCGGTGCGGCCACCCAGACCGTGACCACCGACTCGGCGGGTGTGGTGACCGCGGCGTTCGTGAACGAGCGCCAAACGGCCACCCTCGACATCACCAAGACGATCACCGGCGCCCCGATCGACCTCAGCGATGAACCGTTCACCGTCACCGTGACCTGCACGGGCGGATTCACCACGCCGACGCTGGTCCTCGGACCGTTTGTCGTAACCGAAAACGCGCCGATCGCCATCCCCGATCTGCCGGTGGGGACGTCCTGTGTCGCCGACGAAACCGTCGACCCGAGATTCCTCCCGTCGTACGCCCCCGACGACGCCACCGCCGTGCTACCCGTCGAGGGCGCCGAAATCGGGATTGAGAACCGAACCGGAACGCTCACGATCACGAAGGAGGTCACCGTCGCCGGGTCGCAGCCGATCGATATGACCGCCGACTTCGTGATCGACCTCGTGTGCACGGACGGCACGGACCTGACCGTGACGCTGTCGGTCGTCGACGGCGTGGCCGCGAGCACCACCTACCCCGAGCTGCCCCTGCTACCGGACGGCACCGCGTGCACCGCCACCGAAACCGTGCCGGCCGGCTGGACCCTGACCACGCCGAACGCGGTCGAGGTCGTCATTGCCTCGGGCGACGACCCGACCATCACCTTCGTCAACGATCGCGACACCGGCGACCTGTCGATCACCAAGACGGTGCTCGGAGCGCCGACCGGCCTTGACCCCGACGGGTTGACCTTCTCGATCGACATCACCTGCGTTGGTGACTTCGACACCTCGCCGCTCGAGTTCCCGAACACGCCGATCGACACCAGCGGTGCCGTGGTCATCCCCGACCTGCCCACCGACGCGGTCTGCTCGGTTACCGAAGACCCCGACACCCGGTTCGCCGCCACCTACACCCCGGATGTGGGCGACGGCACCGCCGCCCAGGTGGTCATCGACACCGACGGCGAAGACGTCGCCATCGTCAACGCCACCGGCGAGGTCATGATCGTCAAGAACACCCAGGTCGAGTCGCCCCACCCGGTCGACGTCACGGGCGACTTCGACTTCCTGGTGGACTGCGGCGCGGCGTACAGCGGCACCCACACGGTCAGCGCCGGCACGGTCACCTCCCCGACCACCGCGACGGGGTTCCTGCGGTACTCGGACATCCCGGCGCTGCCGAACGGTGCGTCGTGCACCGTCACCGAGCAGGGCCCACCGGCGGGTTGGACCGTGGTGGAACCCGGTTCGGTCGACCTGACGGTCGATTCGACCGGTGTCGCCGTCGCCACCTTCACGAACACCCGTAGCACCGGCGATCTGACGGTCACGAAGGTGCTCGACGGGGTGCCTGACGGCGTGGATCTTGATGACGTGCTCTTCGAGGTGACGGTGACCTGTGAGGGTGATTTCGACGCCAGCCCGTATGTGGTGCCGGGTCCGCTGTTTGTCAGTGTGAACACCCCGTTGGTGGTTGAGGATGTGCCGACGGGGGCGGTGTGTTCGGTGGTGGAGGCGCCGGATGCGCGGTTTGCGACGTCGTATTCGGCTGATGTGACCATCGATGCCGATGGTGGGGAGCTGGTCGTGACGAATGCGACGGGTTCGTTGTCGATTTCGAAGGTGACGGTGTTTTCGAGTGTTCATCCGGTGGATGAGGATGCGACGTTTACGTGGCAGGTGACGTGTACTTCGCCGGATGATTCGGTGTTGTTCGACGAAGCTGTGGTTCTCACGACGGTTGATGGGGTTGCCGCGTGGGCGGCGCCGGATGCGCCGTTGTTGCCGCCGGGCACTTCCTGTGAAGTGACCGAGCAGGCGACCACCGGTTGGTCGGTGACCAGCGACAACCCGCAGACGGTGGTGATCGATTCGGCCGGCGTGCTCGACACCGCGTTCACGAATACTCGTGACACCGGCGATCTGACGGTGACGAAGGTGCTCGAGGGGGTGCCTGATGGTGTCGACTTCGATGACGTGCTCTTCGAGGTGACGGTGACCTGTGCGGGTGACTTCGACGCCAGCCCCTATGTGGTGCCCGGGCCGCTGTACACCAGCGTGAACAACCCGCTGGTCGTGCCCGACCTGCCCACCGGCGCCGACTGCACCATCGCCGAAACCATCGACCCTCGCTTCGCGGCCACCTACCCCGACACCGACCAGGCCATCATCGACACCGACGGGGAGACCCGTTCGATCACCAACGCCACCGGCGAGATCGTCGTGGCCAAGGAGACGGTGGCGCCGACCACCCACCCGATCGACGCCACCGGGGCCTTTGATTTCCGGGTCGACTGCGGTGCGGCCTTTGACGAGGTCGTTACCGTCGACGTCGACCTGCCCACCGCCACGGGTGCGACCGGTTTCCTCACCTACGACGACCTTCCCCTGCTGCCGAACGGCACCGATTGCACCGTTACCGAGCAGGACCCCGGTCCGCAGTGGATCCTCACCAGCGCACCGACGGTCGACCTGACCGTCTCTTCGGCAGCACCGCAGACGGCGAGCTTCACCAACGAGCGGGTCGTCGGTCCGATCGAGATCACCAAAACGCTCGACGGTGTGCCCGACGGCGTGGACCTCGACGATGAACTCTTCGAGGTAACGGTGACCTGCACCGGTGGGTTCACCGCTGACCCCTACGTCGTGCCCGGCCCGACCTTCATCAGCGCCAACACCCCGTTGGCGATCGCCGATCTGCCGACGGGTGCGGTGTGTTCGGTGGTGGAGGCCGCCGATGCGCGGTTCACCACCAGCTATGCCCCCGCCGACGGCGCCGTCACCGTCGATGCCGATGGTGAAACCGTCGGGGTGACGAATGCGACGGGTTCGTTGTCGATTTCGAAGGCGACGGCGTTTTCGAGTGTTCATCCGGTGGATGAGGATGCGACGTTTACGTGGCAGGTGACGTGTACGGCGCCCGATGATTCGGTGTTGTTCGACGAGGCCGTGGTTCTCACGACGGTTGATGGGGTTGCCGGGTGGGCGGCGCCGGATGCGCCGTTGTTGCCGCCGGGCACTTCCTGTGAAGTGACCGAGCAGGCGACCACCGGTTGGTCGGTGACGAGCGACAATCCGCAGACGGTGGTGATCGATTCGGCCGGCGTGCTCGACGCCACGTTCACCAACACCCGTGACACCGGTGATCTGACGGTCACCAAGACGCTCGACGGCGTCCCCGACGACGTCGACTTCGACGACGTGCTCTTCGAGGTGACGGTGACCTGCACCGGCGACTTCGACGCCAGCCCGTATGTGGTGCCCGGGCCGCTGTACACCAGCGTGAACAACCCGCTGGTCGTGCCCGACCTGCCCACCGGCGCCGGCTGCACCATCGCCGAAACGCCCGACGGTCGATTCGCGACCACCTACACACCCGACGACGGCAGCGGCACGGCTGCGGCGGCGACCATCGACACCGACGGCGAGAACGTCGGCATTCTCAACGCCACCGGTTCGGTCATCATCGCCAAGGAGACGGTGGCGCCGACCACCCACCCGATCGACGCCACCGGCACCTTCTCGTTCCTGCTCGACTGCGGCGCCGTTCATAGCCAGGTCTACGACGTGGATATCGATCTGCCCACCACCACCGGAGCGGTCGGTTTCCTCACCTACGCGGAACTGCCGTTCCTCCCGAATGGCACCGACTGCGCGGTTACCGAGCAGGATCCCGGCCCGCAGTGGACGCTCACGACCGCACCGACGGTCGATCTGACCGTCGACTCGGCGGCGCCGCAGACGGCGAGCTTCACCAACGAGCGGGTCGTCGGCCCGATCGAGATCACCAAGACGCTCGACGGCGTCCCGGCGGCGGTCGATCTGAGCGATGCACTCTTCGAGGTCACCGTGACCTGCGACGGCGACTTCGCCCCGAGCCCCTACGTCGTGCCCGCGCCGACCTTCATCAGCGCCAACACCCCGCTGACGATCGCCGATCTCCCGACCGACGCGGCATGCACCGTGGTGGAGGCCGCCGATGAGCGGTTCACCACCACCTATGCCCCCGCCGACGGTGCCGTCACCGTTGCCACCGATGGGGAAACCGTCGGTATCACCAACACCACCAGCACGGTCGCACTGACCAAGACCACCGAAATTTCCAGCGCTCACCCGATCGACGAGGACGCCACGTTCGACTGGCAGGTCACCTGCACCGCTGCGGATGAGACGGTGCTGTTCGACGAGACGGTGTCGTTGACGACGGTCGATGGGACCGCCGCCTGGATCGCCCCCGACACGCCGCTGCTCCCGCCCGGAACCGCGTGTTCGGTGACCGAGCAGCCCGCGGCCGGCTGGACGGTGAGCGACCGCTCCGGCGGCACGCTCGTCGGCGACGCGTCGGTCGACGTGGTGACCGACGTCGGCACCAACGAGGTCGGCTTTACCAACACCCGCGACACCGCCACCCTCACCATCGACAAGGCGTTGGAAGGGGTGCCCGACGACATCGACCTTTCCGGCCTGGCCTTCGACGTGACCGTCACCTGCACGGGCTTCTTCGCCGCCGACCCGTACGTCGTCCCCGGACCTCTACGGGTCTCGACCGTCGGCGACATCGTGATCGACGACCTGCCGACCGGCACCTCGTGCGCCGTGGTCGAGACGCCCGACCCCCGCTTCGCCCCGGTGTACGAACCGGCCGACGGTGCGGTCCTGATCGCCGACGACCCGGATCCCGCCGACGGCGAAGCCCCCGGCAACCGCGTATCGATCACGAACCGAACCGGCACCTTCGTGCTGGTGAAGGCAACCGCGGCCGACTCGAGCTTCCCGCTGGATCTCACCGGCACGTTCACCTTCGCCGTCACGTGTGACGACGACACCAACGGCACCTACACCGTGGACACCGACTCGATCGGTCCCGACGGCGTGTACGGCTCGATCGACTGGGCCGACACCGGTCTGCACCCCGCGGGCACCGTGTGCCAGATCACCGAGATCGACGTGCCCGACGGATGGACGTTGACCTCGGAGCCGACGGTCACCGTCACCCTCGACCCGCTGCCGTCGAGCGCCACGTTCGTCAACGACCGCAACGTCGCCGACCTCGTCGTGGCCAAGAAAATCGTGGGTGCGCCCGCAACCGCGGTCCTCGACGACGAGTTGTTCGTTATCGCGGTCGAATGCACCGGCGACTTCATCGGTGGTTCCTTCACCCTTCCCGGGCCTGTCGTTACGAGCGTGAACGACCCGCTGGTGGTCTCCGGGCTGCCGACCGGCGCCGATTGCTCGGTGGCGGAGGCCGAGGACGGCCGGTTCACCGCCGCCTATGAGCCGGCGCCCCGCGCCGCGGTGGGCGACGAGGGAGCAACGGTCACCGTGGTGAACCGCACGGCCACCCTCGCGATCACCAAGAACACCGAGATCGACACGACCCATCCGGCCACCCCGGTGGGCGTGTTCACCTTTGCCGTGGAGTGCACCAACGGGTTCTCGACCACCGTCGAGGTCGATGTGGACACCGCCGCCACCTCCGGGGGTACCGCCGCGGTCGGCTACCCGACCCTGCCGTTGCTCGCCGACGGCACGACCTGTGTCGTGACCGAAGCCGACGCCGGCGAACACTGGGCACGCATCGGCTCCGCCGCCCGCTCGACGGTGGTGACCACCGACGAGACCGGCTCCGCCGAACCCGCCGATGTTTCGTTCACCAACGTGCGCCAGACCGAGGACCTGGTCGTCACCAAGTCGCTGTCGGGCGTGCCGACGTCGTTCGCCAACGAGTCCTTCGAGATCGAGATCCGCTGCGGTGGCGACTTCGCTTCGGCCACCGGGACCGGCTACGTCGTGCCCGGTCCGCTGCGGATCTCGGCCGGCCAACCGGTGACGGTGGCGGACCTGCCGACCGGGTCGACCTGCACGGTGAACGAGCTGGCCGCGACCGACTTCACCGCCAGCTACGCGCCCGCGGGCGGTCAGGTGACCATCGGCGAACAGAACGTGGTCGCGGTCACCAACACCTACACCGGCACGTTGGGCGACGGGCTCGGCCAACGGCCCACCAGCGGTGGCCCACTGGCCTTCTCCGGCGCGAGCACGATGGCGATCGTGATGGTCGGCCTGTTCCTGTTCGCCCTCGGCGGCGCACTCCTCGTCACCTCCCGCCGCCGGGCCGGTGACACGCGGTAGACGGCAATACGGGGTAGGGAAGGGGTTGCCCGGCCGGCAGCTGCGCCAAAAATGGCGCTAGCCGGGTACCGTCCGCCAAGAGGTACCCGGCTGCGCATGCTCCGAGGTGTCTCCGGAGGGGGAGGACACACCTGGAGTCGGGTCCGCCGCCCGATCTGGTGACTTCGGCGAGCTCCGTTGCCCGCCTTGGTGTGAACACCCTCGCAGCGATCCACCGGTGCTTCCGTGGCCGTCGACACGCAACGAGTGTGTGCAGCACATCGATCGGCAAGACCCAGCGATCGGGAAAGCCTCAAATCGCTCAGGACCGGCGGAGCTCACCGTGGAGGTGGTGGGTGAGCGGTTCGCCGACCGCCGCCATGGCGATGTCGTAGGTGAGCGCATCGCCGACAAACCGGTACTCGCGCACCACATCGGTGACCGATTTGGCGGTCGCCGTCGTCGTCACGGCACCGCGGGCAAAACGAATCGTGAACCCGGCGTCGTCCGCGCCATCGCGGGCGACCGTGCCCTCGTCATACATCTCGACGATGCCCGACGGTTGCACCAGCACCAACTCGAGCCGGTCGAGGCCGACGGGGCGCAGATACCCGGCCTCGGCGTGCAGCGGTTCGGGCGGGCCGTCGCCGGCTCGGCGGGTCTTCTGTGACCAGCTCAGAAAGGGCTTGCCGACGTGGCCGATGGTGAGTTCCTCGCCGTAGTCGAACGGCGGAATCGTCGGGTACTCGCCGTGCCCGGGTCCGGTCCAGACCCCGAGCAGCGAAGCCAGATGGGCGAGGTCGGGGTGCAGCGGCGGGTGCGGTGACGGTTGCGGTGACGGGATGGCCATGGCCCGCACGCTAGGCGAAAGCATTCTGGTCGGGACGGGGAGATTTGAACTCCCGACCCCCTGCTCCCAAAGCAGGTGCGCTACCGAGCTGCGCCACGTCCCGTTGATTCACGTGTGTCCAGGAGCAGGGTAACCACATCGCGTCGCAACCACCTCGGATTTCTCGCCGCGCGCGATGGGAGGTAGCGCCGCCCAACCCGTACTCTGGCCCTTCGCGCCCTTTTTCGGCGCTCTCCCCCCGCTACCCGAGGTACCACGAGCAAACATGTCCGCTTCACGACGATCGTTTCTTCAAGGCGGTGCGGCCGCCGCAGCCGGGTTCGGGCTGGGCCAGCAGCAACCCGTCGACCAGGAGCCCTCGACCGCCGTGCCCGGCCCGAGCGATAAGCGGTTTCGCGATGTGTTGTTCGTGGCCACCGGTGGCTCCGATGACAACGACGGCCTCACGTGGGCGTCGGCGAAACGCACCGTCGCCGGCGCCGTGAACGCGCTGCCGACCAAGGAGTCGACCGGCTCTTTCGGCGGAGGCGAGCACCACTTTGGCACCGTGTACGTCGGTGCCGGACAGTTCATCGAGGAAGACCTGCCCATCGAGCTCAACGCCGCCATCTCCATCATCGGCGCCGGCGGGTCGGCCTGGTACGCCGGCGGTACCGAGATCCGGATGGGGTCCGACAACCACCTGTTCTCCTACGACACCGACGTGTACGACGAGTTCGCCATGGGCGTTCGGCTGTCGAACCTCGGCCTCAACGGCGAACCGGTCGAGGGCCCCTACGACCTGATCCGCATTCGCAACGGCGGGTACAACACCTTTTTCGAGAACCTCTGGCTGCGCCACGCCCCGCGCCACGGCATCTTCATCGAACGCAATGCGCTGAGCCTCTACCTGTACAACGTGAACCTCGCCAACAGCCGTAGCGAAGAGGCGGCGGTGCTGGTGAACGTCGGCGACTCGCCCGACGGCCTCGAGTTGGGCGGCGGCGGTTCGGTGTCGAACCTGGCCTGGTATGGAGGTCAGTTCGACGAGACCCGCGGCACGGCCAACATCAAAGTGGTCAACCGCAGCACGTCGCTCGGCCAGTCGATCGTGCTGATGGGGCTGAAGTCGGAGAATCACGCCAACAACTCCGGCGGCGACTTCCGGAGCTTCGTGCGTTACGAGAGCGAGCCGCAGCTCACCGAGGCGAACCGCGCGTTCGGGCACGCGGTGTTCTTCACCATCTCGGGCATGAACGCGGTGACCTCGCCCGGGCAGGACGAGCCGGTGGTGCACGAATCGGGCCAGGGTCGACCGGGCGTGTTCTGCCTCCAGGGCATCAACGCTCCGCTCGGTCACACCAAGGCGTTCATCTCCGAGATCACCGGCCAGGAATCGCTCACCGCGGGGGTCGGGTTCGGTGTGTTCGGCGACACCACCAACCCGCGTTCGGACTACCGCCCGGCGATCGAGACCGGCGGCGCCGCCATCTTCAGCGGCCAGGGGTCACCCGAGCTGACCCGCGCCGCGCCCATCGGTTCGCTGTATCTGCAGACCGACGGCGGGCCCGGCGCCACCATGTGGGTGAAGGAGTCGGGCGAGGGCACCAACGAGGGCTGGGTCCCGAAGTAGTTCAGGTCCCGGCGAGCCGTTCGACGATCTGGGCCATGCCGTCGATGTCGTCGCCCTGGAGCACGGGGTAGTTGAAGCCCCATCGCTCCCGCCGTTCCTGCAGGGTTTCGACGATCTGGTCGACCGTGCCGAGCAGCAGTGCCGGTACATCGAGGATGGTTTCAGCGGGCATGGAGAACAGTTCGGCCATCAGGGCCACGGCACCATCGCGGTCGTCGGTGATGGTCAGGTTCATCGTCAGCGACGACAACTCGATGTCGGCGAAGCGGTCGCCGGCGGCGGCCTTCACCCACTCGAGTTTCTGGTCGTAGGCCTCCGGGGCCGAGTCGGCGATGGCGTCGACGCCGACCTCCCCGGCCCGCAGGTTCGCGGTGATACCGACGATGTCGGCGTGGCGGGCCGCCACGCCGAGCATGCGCTCGCCGCCGCCGCCGATGAGCAGCGGCAGGGGTCGGGTCGGCTTCGGCAGCCCGTCGTACTCGGCGAAGGTGTAGTGCTCGCCGCTGAAGCTGAAGGGTTCGGATCCCATCAGGCCGCGCAGGCACTCGATGCTCTCGACCAGGCGCTCGATGCGGACGCCCGGGCGGTCGTAGTCGATGCCGGCCGCTTCATAGTCCGTGCGCATCCAGCCCGCGCCGACGCCGAGTTCGACCCGGCCGTTCGACAACACGTCGAGCGTCGCCATCTCCTTGGCGAGGATGACGGGGTGCCGGTAGTCGTTGCCGAACACGAGGGCGCCGACCTTCAGATCGGTGGTCACCGCGGCGGCGGTCGCCAGGGCGGCGATCGGTGCGAGTTGTTCGCTGAAGTGGTCCGGGGTGAACAAGGTGTCGAACCCGGCATCCTCGGTCCGCTTGGCCGTGTCGGCCCAGGTCATGCCCGGGAGCGCGCCCTGACGCTGGAGGCCGAAACGGAAGGGGTGAGCCATGGGAACTCCTGATCTGGGCGGCGAATGCGCCGACCTTAGGCGCAATAGGCAGCGCGGGGAATCGGGCGAATCGGGATTGGGAGGGTCGGGACATTAGCCTGAGCCCATGTCGCCATCCGGCTCAGAGTCGTCATCGTTGTCGTCGCTCACGGCAGGAATGCCGATCATCTTCGGCGGAAACCGGGTGACCCGGGTGTCGGAGGAGTTGGCCGGCGCGTTTGTCGCCGGTGACCACCTCGTCGTCGTGCAGACCACGGGCGCCCTCCTGCATATTCCGGCCGCCGACTGGGCGACGGCGGCGACCGCGGTCGACCGGGCCGCCGACGCGTTCGCGGGTATGGGCACCGTGTCGGACGAGCAGATCTCGGCCTTCTTCGAGGCGTTCGCCGCCCGACTGGCCGACGACGATGCGTTCGCCGCCATCGCCGCGGCGAACGCGGCGGATGTCGAGGCCGCCCGCGGTCGAGGCCGATCGGTGACCCGGCTGGTGCTGTCCGATCAGATGCGTACCGACATGATCGCCGGGTTGCGCACCTGGCGCGATGCGCCGTCGGGCCGCGGTGCGGTCGCCGAAACGGTGGACCACGACGGCTGGCGGGTCGACCAGGTGCGCGCCGGGCTGGGCGTGGTCGGGTTCGTGTTCGAGGGCCGGCCCAACGTCTTCGCCGATGCCTGCGGCGTGATGCGCTCGGGCAACACGGTGACCTTCCGGATCGGCTCCGACGCCCTGGGCACCGCTCGGGCGATCGTCGAACATGCCCTCGACCCGGCCCTGGCCGAGGCCGGGCTTCCCGCCGGCGCCGCGTCGCTCGTCGACAGTCCGGCCCGGGCGGCGGGGTGGGCCCTGTTCTCCCAGGATCGGCTGGCGTTGGCGGTGGCCCGAGGGTCGGGCGCCGCCGTTGGCCAGCTGGGTGCGGTGGCCCGCCAGGCCGGCCTTCCCGTCTCCCTCCACGGCACCGGTGGCGCCTGGATCGTCGCCGGTGACGCGGCCGACCCGGCCCGATTCGGCGCGGTGGTCGAGCACTCTCTCGACCGCAAGGTCTGCAACACGTTGAACACCTGTTGCATCCCCGTCGACCGGGCCGACGAACTCGTGCCCGTGCTGCTCGATGCGCTCGATCGAGCCGGCGCCCGCCTGGGCACCACGGCCAAACTGCACGTCGTGGCCGGCCAGGACCATCGAGTTCCCGACGCCTGGTTCGACGAGGTCGCGATCGCCCGAGCCGAGGGCGATGTCCGCGAACCTCGTACCTCGACCCTCTCGGTCGAGGATCTCGGCGAGGAATGGGAGTGGGAGCGGTCACCGGAGGTCACGCTCTGCATCGTGGGGTCGGTCGCCGAAGCGGTGGCGTTGTTCAACCGTTACTCGCCTCGCTTTGTCGCCAGCATCATCTCCACCGACGAGGCGGAGCGCGATCGCTTTTTCGACACGGTCGACGCGCCGTTTGTCGGCGACGGTTTCACCCGCTGGGTCGACGGCCAGTACGCCCTCGATCGGCCCGAGTTGGGTCTGTCGAACTGGCAGTTCGGCCGGCTGTTCGGGCGCGGAGGCGTGCTCTCGGGTGATTCGGTGTTCACCGTGCGCTCGCGGGTGCACCAGGACCGCGACGACCTGCACCGCTAGCGACCTGCACTTGTAGCGACCGGAGCGACGCTCGCTCAGCCGAGCGCGGCGATCTCGGCCACGACGGCGTCGAGCACCGCGACCAGATCGGTGGGCGCGAGGCGGATCTCGACCCCCCGCCGGCCGCCGCTCACGTTGATCAAGTCAAAGAGCTCGGCCGTTTCGTCGATGAAGGTGCGCAATGGCTTGCGTTGGCCGAAGGGGCTGATGCCTCCGACGACGTAGCCCGTCGACCGCTCGGCCGTGGCAGGGTCGGCCATGGTCGCCCGCTTGGCGCCGGCGACCCGGGCGAGCGCCTTGAGGTCGAGCCGACCGGCCACCGGCACGATCGCCACGACGAGGGATCCGTCGTCGAGCGTCGCGAGCAGCGTCTTGAACACTTCGTCGGGCGCCAGGCCGAGGGCGGCGACCGCGTCTTCGCCGTAGGACTCGGCGTCCGGGTCGTGGTCGTAGCTGACGACTTCATGCTCGACCCCGGCCGCGGCGAGCTGGTCGACGGCAGGGGTCATCGGATCCCACGGATTGCCCGGCGGGGGTGCACCTGCTCCACTGACGTCATGCGTTTCATTCTCGGCCTTCCCACCGATGAGGTCCATGCGGTGGATCAGTTCTGCACGATGGCGGCGGTCTCCGAACTCTCCCAGCGAGCTGAAGCGGCCGGGTATTTCGGCGTCTTCGTGACCGACCACCCGAGCCCGCCGGCCGCGTTTGTCGACAACGGCGGCCATCACGCGCTCGAACCGACGGTTGCGCTCGCGGTGGCGGGCGCGGCGACGACGACGCTGCGGTTGATGACCAACCTGTACATCATCGGATATCGGAATCCCTTCCTGGCCGCGAAAGCCATCGCCTCGCTCGACGCCATGGCGGAGGGCCGGGTCATTCTCGGGACGGGCGCCGGCTACCTCGAGGCCGAGTTCGCGGCGCTCGGTGGCGATTTCGAACAGCGCAACGACGTGCTCGACGAGCGGCTGCGGATCATGAAGGAGGTGTGGACGGGCGCGCCGGTGACCGAGTCGGGTCCGGGGTACGTCGCCGACGCGATCGTCGCGCTGCCCACGCCCCACCAGAGGCCGAACCCGCCCATCTGGGTCGGGGGCAACTCCAAACGGGCGATGCGCCGCACCGTCGAGTTCGGCGACGGGTGGATGCCGATCCCGGCGTCGAAGGGCATGGCCGCCGTCGTGCGGACCGCCTCGATCGCCACGATCGATGACCTGGGTGAGCGGCTGAGCTACCTGCACGAACACGCCGCCAAGGTCGGGCGAACGGATCCGGTCACGGTCACCATGAGCCCCTGGAACTCCGGCCGTTACGGCACCGACGGGTTCTCCGTCGAGGCGTTCATCGACGAGGCCGGTCGGCTGGCCGAGCTCGGGGTGGAGCAGGTGCCGATCAACTTTGCGTTCCCCGGCAAGGGCGGGTTGACCTCGCGCGAGCAGTTCCTCGACCTGGCCGACGGTTTCGCATCCGACATCGTTTCGCAGTTCCGCTAACCGGCGGCACCCGCTCGACCGGTACGATTCCCCGCGATGAGCGAAGCAACGATTCCCCTCCCCGGTGGGTTCTCCGTCCACGTCGGCAACATCGGCATCCGGGATGACACCGACGACTTCGTGGTCGTGGCCGCCGCCGACGCCGGCCCGGCGGCAGCGGTGTTCACCCGGTCCCGGTTCTCGGGTCCGAGTGTGGAGCTGTCGCGGCGCCACGTCGCCGACGGTTCGTTGCGCGGGATCGTGGTGATCTCGAAGAACGCAAACGTCGCCAACGGTATCGACGGGGCCGCTCACGCGAGCGAGGTGTGTGAACGGGTTGCGGATCGACTGGGGTGTGCCGCCGACCAGTTGTTGATCGCCTCGACCGGGGTGATCGGACGGCTGTACCCGATGGATGCGGTGCGGGCGTACCTCGATGCGCTACCGGCGGACTTTGTCGCCGCCGCCGGCGAGGGCACCGATGCCATGGCGGTCGCCACGGCCATGATGACCACCGACACGGTGCCCAAGGTTGCGGTGGCCCAGGCCGGCGAGGCGAGCGTGGTGGGCGTCGCCAAGGGCGTCGGCATGATCGAACCCGACATGGCCACGATGCTGGCGTTCGTCTTTACCGATGCCGAGGTCCCGGCCGCGGAACTGTCGACCCTGTGGACGCGGGTGGTCGACCGCACGTTCAACTGTCTCAGCGTGGACACCGACACGTCGACGTCGGACACCGCGGCGATCCTGGCGAACGGGACGGCCGGACCGGTACCCCCATCGGATCTGGAGATGGCGCTGAACATCGTGTGCCTGTCGCTGACCCGCCAGCTGGCATCCGATGCCGAAGGGGCGGAGACCCTGATCGTGGTCGAGGTCACCGGGGCCCGCGACGCCGAACAGGCCAAGCGGGTCGCCAAGTCGATCGTGAACTCGCCGCTGGTCAAGACCGCGGTGCACGGCGCCGACCCGAACTGGGGGCGGATCGCAATGGCGGTCGGCAAGGTCGACGATGACGACATCGACCAGGGCGCGGTGCGCATCGCCTTTGCCGACCAGGAGGTGTACCCCACCCGGGTCGACGAGGCCGGCCTGGCCGATCTCGAGGCCTACATGGCCGGCGACGAGGTGCTGATCCAGGTCGACCTCGGGATCGCGGCCGGCACCGCTCGCGTTTACGGCTGCGACCTCACCGACGGCTACGTGCGCATCAACGCCGACTACACGACCTAATGCTCGGCGATGCAGAACTCGTTGCCTTCGGGGTCGGTGAGGGTGGCCCAGTGCACGCCCCACTGATCTCGTTCGTAGTCGAGCACGGCGCCGAGGCCGACCAGGCGATCGATGTCGGCGGCGAGGTCGTTTGAGTCGATGTCGAGGTGCAAACGGTTCTTGGCCGCCTTGCCCTCCGGAACCTGGATGAACATGAGCATCGGTTCGTCCTCGGCCGCCGGGAGACGGGCGAAAAACTCCGATGCCCCTTCGTCGACGGGTCGCCCCAACACCTCGGCCCAGAAGCGGGCGAGCGCCGCGGCATCGCCGCAGTCGAAGGTGATGGAGTGAATTCGGGTCCGCATCGAAACCGACGGTAGCCGAATGCGAGGGGAGCCGACTGGAGCATCGGGGCGCGGTGGGCCAACATGTGGCCGATACGTGTTATCGATTGCTAACACACCGAGCCGAGGAGATCCCGTGAGCGAACCCACCAGTGAAGAGATCGAGGCGGAGGTCGCGGCGTGGGTGGCCGAAAACTGGGATCCCGACCTCGAGGTGGGGGAGTGGTGGCAACGCCTCGCCGACGCCCGCTACGCCGCCCCCATGCTGCCCGAAGCCGCCGGCGGTCGGGGTTGGAGTCGCTCCGCGAGTTTCGCCGTCACCCGGGCGCTGGCCGCGGCCGACGCCCTCGGCCCGCCGACCGGGCTCGGCATGATGCTGGCGGCGCCGACCATCGCCGCCCACGGATCCCCCGAACAGATCGACCGGCTCGTCACCCCGATTCTCACCGGCCAGCACGCGTGGTGTCAGCTGTTCTCCGAACCCAACGCGGGCTCGGACCTGGCCGGGCTGCAGACCAAGGCCGAAAAGGACGGCGATGAATGGATCGTGAACGGCCAGAAGGTGTGGACATCCGGTGGCCAGGTTGCCGACATGGGCATGCTCATCGCCCGCACGTCGCCCGATGCCCCGAAGCATCAGGGCATCTCCTACTTCGCGTTCCCGATGGGCCAGGACGGCGTCGACATCCGCCCGCTGCGGGAGATGACCGGTCGGGCGCTGTTCAACGAGGTGTTCATCGATGAGGGCCGCGCCGCGGACGCCGACCTGATCGGCGGCCTCGGCAACGGCTGGCGGGTGGCGAACAGCACCCTGATGTTCGAACGGGCCAGTCTCGGTGCGTCGGGCGTCGCCATCGCCTCGACGACGCCTGGCACGATCGCCGGAAACCTGACCAAACGCGCCGGTGACCTCACCGCTCGCCGCGGCGGGGAGCAGGGGGTACCGCGGGTCGGGGCGGATCTGGTGATGTGGCTCGGTGGTTTGGCCACCAAGCTCGGCCGGGAGACCGACCCGGTCCTGCGCGACGAGCTCACGAAGCTGTATGTGCTGACCCAGGTAAACAAGTTCAACATGTTGCGGGCGAAGGCGGGTACGGGCATCACCGGGGGTGAGGGCAACCTGGCCAAGCTGGCGATGAGCGAGCTGTACCGCCGGTTCCGCGAGGTTGGCAACCAGGTGGTCGGGGCCGATGGCATGCTCGCCCAGGGGGCCAGCGCCCACACCGGTGTGGTGCAGGAACTCACGATGTTCTCGCCCGGGCCGTCGATCTATGGCGGCACCGATGAGGTGCAGCGAAACATCCTCGGCGAGCGGATCCTGGGGCTGCCCAAGGAGCCGGGACCGGCCAAGGAAACGCCGTTTAACGAACTTCCGTCGAACTAGGGGGTTTGGGTGGCCGGCGAGCGACGCTGGCCAGGCCCCGCCCGAGTTCTCGCGACGCCGATCGCAGCGAGGGGCCGGCGATCCAACCGCGCGCGGTAAACCAGGCGCCGGAGCCGAACGACAGCACGACCATGGCGATGACCACGATGAACCAGCCGAACCGGTTGTGGATCAGGGGCAGGTTGTCGAAGTTCATGCCAAAGAACCCGGTGATCAGTGACAGCGGCAGCAGGATCGCGGCGTACACCGTGAGGACCCGGGTGATCTCGGCGAGCTTCTCGCTCGACGCACCCCGGTAGGTGTCGAGCACGTCGTTGAGCAGGCCGCGGGCGGCGCTGAGCGACTCGACGAGTTGGTTGTGCACGTCGAAGGCGTCGCCGAAGCGCTGTTTGGCGGCGGCGGAGACGAGCGTGGAGTCCTCTGCCCGCAGCGACGCCAGGACCTGGCGCTGGGGCCATACCATCGTGCGTACGGTGGATTCCTCGTGCCGCAGGTTCTGCACCTGGGCGAGCACGCTGGGGTCACCGTCGAGGGCGCGGTCGTCGAGGTCTTCGATGCGGGTCTCGAGCTCGATGAGTACCTCGAGGAAGCGGCGGCCGATCTGTTCGCTGACCCGGGCCAGGACGGTGGCCGGATCCGCGCAACCGAGCGCCGTGCGGTGGCGTTGGGTGGCGTCCCAGATGGCGTCGATGCTGGCGAGGGGCTCGGCGTGGGCGGTGACGATGACCCGGTCGGTGATGAAGACGTCGAGCTCACAGGTGTCGACCCGATCGTCGGCGCCGGCGATGAGGGCGTGCAGCACGATGTAGAGGTGGTCGCCGTAGTCGTCGTACTTGGGGATCATCTCGATGTCGAGCACGTCCTCGACGGCGTGGGGATCGAAGTCGAGGTCGTCGCTGATCGACTCGACTCGCGCCGCTTCACCCGTGAGGTCGAGCCAGACCCAGCCACTGTCGCGGCGGAGTTCGAGGATCTCGGCCGGATCGCCGACGCGCGCCGGACGCTCCGGCGATTCCTGGTACAGCAGGCGGGCGCTCACCGAACCAGCTTTGCGGACCGCCTGGGTCGATCCGCGGATGGCGGCTATTCGACGAGGTTGATCTCGACCCGGCGGTTGAGCGCGGGATCGCCGCCGGCGGTGTCGTCGACGAGGAGCTGGGACTCGCCGGCTCCCGACAACAGCAGCTGCGACGCGGCGACGCCCTGATCGATGAGGTAGGCGGCGACCATCGAGGCCCGCCGTTCGGAGAGGTCCTGGTTCTTGGCGGCGTCGCCGAGCGAGCAGGTGTGGCCGATGACCTCGACCTGAATCGCCGGATCCTCGACGAGGAGTTCGGCGAGCCCGTCGAGTTCCGCGGCCTGGGCGTCGGTCACGGTGTCGGTGCCCTCGGCGAAATCGTCGATCGGCTGTTCGGCCTGGAAGGCCAAGATGCCGGCGATGATGTCGTCGGGGAGCCCGGTGTTGCCGGTGGATCCGTCGGCCGGGTCCAGTTGTTCCTCCGGTTCGGGCTCCGGCTCGGGCTCCGGTGGTGGCGGTGGTGGTGGGGGCGCGACGGTGGTTGCGGGAACGGTGCTGGCGGGTGCGGTGGTAGCTGGCGCCGTGCTGGCTGGTGCGGTGGTGGCGGGCGCGGTGCTGGCTGGTGCGGTGCTCGTCTGCGGTGGAGCGGTGGTTGCGGGGGCGACCGGGGTCGCCGATCCGTCGATCTGGAGTTGGTTGTCGACGTCGTTGATCCCGTCGATGCCGAGCACCGCCTGCGCGGCGGCGTCGATGTCGGCCTGATCCTCGACGTTGCCCTCGAGCACGACGGTGTCGCCGTCGACACGAACGCCGACGTCTTCGAGGTCGGCGTCGGCCAGGGCGGCCTGGGCCTCGGCGCGAAGATCGCTGGAGTCGTCATCCCGGTTGACCCACCAGAGTGCGCCCAGGGCGAAGAGGCCGGCGAAGGCGAGCAGGGGCAGCCAGAGCCAGCCGAGACCGCGTCGGCGCCCGGAGTCGTTGGTGGTAGGGGTCATCGCCGCGGTGCCGGCCGCTGCGGTTCCGACGGTTGCTGCTGTCGCTGCGGCCATCGGCTTGGCGGGGGTCACGGATCGGGCCGGGGCAACGGGCCTCGCCGTTGGTTGGGCAGTGGTTGGTTGGGCAGCGGTTGGCTGGGCTGGGGTTGGCTGGGCTGGGGTTGGCGGGGCAGGACTGGGCGGTGGGTTGGACTGCGGTGGGTTGGTTGGGGGAGGTGTCGGAGCCGCCGGCGGCTCGGGAGGGCTCGGCGTCACTTGCGCTGCGGATGCGGCGGCCGCGCCGGCTACCGCGGCACCGCCCAGCGCGGCGGCTCCGGCGATTTTGGCCCCGGTGCCGGGTCCGGCCGGGACGTCGGGTTCCTTCGTTGGTTTGGCGGTTGAGGGCGCAGTCGGGAACGCAGTTGAAGGCGCGGTTGACGTCGCGGTCGGCGGTACCCCAGCGGCGGCTATGCCGGCCGCGGCTCCCAGCGCGGTACCAGCCAGCGCGGCCGAGCCACGGCGGCGGGCGAGGCGCTGCGATGCGAGCGGAGCGATCGGTTGGGCCGGCAGGCCCGAGCTCGGTTGGTTGGCCCGGTACCGGTTGGCGCCGAGCGACGCCGTGCGCGGCCGACGGGTGGGTCGGGTTGACGCAGAGCCCGGGGTGGTGGCTGGCCGGGCGGCCACGGCTCGGGGTCGAACCGGGAGCGAGAGGCGCAGCGGCGGGTGGGCGGCGACCCCGCGATCGTCGAGCACATCGACGGCCAGCTGGCGCGGGCGGTGGCCGGTGCGATGTCGCCAGGTGGCATGGGGGTCCGACCAGAGCCGGCGGCCCAGCCGGCGAGCGTCGAGCTCGGGAGCGTCGAGCCGCTCCACGGTGACGGGCTGAGGGCCGATGGGTTGGCGGTGCGACTCGAAGCGGAGCCGTTGGGGGCGCGACGGATCCCGATCGATCGGCCCGGCTCCGGGGCTGCCGGCGCGTCGGTACCGTTCGGGGGCTCGCCAGAGGCGGGACGGGCGGTTCGGGTGTTCGTGGGCCATGGGTCTCGGGCGGCGTTCCTGGTCTGCGCGGGTACGGCGGCCGCGCCGTACGGGGCCGGGGCGCGAACCCGAAGTTGTACCACGCATATCGAAAACACGTCAGGTGGGCGAGAAAGGCGTCACGCCCATGTAAACGTAAGGAAACAAGGTTGGGAAAAGTTCGATGAACCCGCCGGAAGTCATCCGCCGCGATCGCCCTTGTCGCCTGCCCACAGCATGGGCGACCGCGGATCGGTTGGATATAGGAAACCTTCTTTCGTATTCTGGGGAAATCGAGAAAAATCTTGGCCCGCGGCACCACGATGCCCTTCGGCGGCACAATCGGCGCGTGGTCGTCGAGGTGCTCGGCACGCTCGGGGCGGCGACGCGGGCGGAGTTGGCGGCGGCCTCCGGGCTCACCTCGCCAACCGTTGGATCGCTCCTGTCGGAGCTGGCCGAGGTCGGCCGGGTGATGACCGCGGCGCCCGAGCCCGGCGTGCGCGGTCGGCCGGCGCAGCGTTTCGCCCTCGACCCGAGTTTTGGTCAGATCACCGCGCTGGCGGTGTACTCCGATCGCATCGCGGCGGAGACGGCGAACGCGCAGGGCACGGTCACCGCATCGATGCAGCGGCCGCTCGCGGTCACCGAGGTGCGATCCGTGCTCAACGAGATCGTCGATCTGGCCAAGGACCTGCACGACGTCGAGGCGCGCCACCATCGGTTGATCGTCGCGGTACCCGGCCGCCACGACCCAGCCACCGGCCTGGTCGACGACATAGCAGCCTGGGGGTGGTTCGGCGTGGCGCTCGCCCCGGCCCTCACCGAGCGGGTTCCCCATACGGTCACCGTCGTTGATCTCGCCGTCGCCGAAGCGGTCGGTCTCGCCCACCGCGGCGCGATCGCCGGCGCGCCCGGTCCGGTTGGTGTGGTGATCGCTCGTGAACGGTTGAGCGCGATCGTCGTCGACCGAGAACCGGCGACCGGGCGCGCGGTCGTCAATCGGGGGCGCGGCCGGGCCGGCCTGGTACCGGCCGAGATCGACCTCGGCGGTGCGATCGGGCCGGAGCCGGGTGCCGGTGTCGCCGACCCTCAGGTGCTCGCCGATCGGGCGGCCGCGGTTACCGAGATCATCCGCTCGACCGTCGAGGCCGCCCGGTGGATCGAGCTACTGCACAACCCGCGCCGGATCCTCATCGCCGGGTCGCTCACCGAGGCTTCGCCTGACCTGCGCACGGTGAGCTCGCGCTGGATTGAGCGTTCCGGGCTCGGCGTGCACTCCGCGACGGAGGTCGAGCTGGTCGAGGGGTCGACCGCCGACGTGCTCGTCGGGTTGCGCCTCCTGCTCGGGCCCGCCGCGCCCGACGAGCTCATCGGCGTAGGATCGGCCGGGTGACGAAGTCCTGGTACACCCTCAAGCGGCCGGCCGCGCGCGTCGTGGTGCTCGACCCCGACGGGCAGATCTTCATGATCAACGGTCGCGACCCGGCCGATGCGTCCAAGCCGCACTGGTGGGAGATCCCCGGGGGCGGTATCGACCCGGGGGAGTCGAGCGAGGATGCCTGTCGGCGAGAGCTTGTCGAGGAAGCCGGTATCACCGACGTCGAAATCGGTCCGTGTGTCTGGGTGCAGCACGTCGAGTTCGACTTCGGTGGCATCCACTTCGACTCCGACGAACGGATTCACGTGGCGTGGGCCAAGGAGCGCGCCGACTACCGGCCGCAGGGGCTCGAAGCGCTCGAGGCCATGGCGTTCCTTGGCGCCCGATGGTGGCCGCTCGACGAACTTTTGACCGAGTCGTTCCCCACCCTGCCCGAACGGTTGCGCGAATTCCTACCCGCTCTGGTCGCGGGCGATCTGCCCGAGGAGCCGATCGACATCGCCCCGCGCCCCTAGCGTCGGTCGCCGGCTCAGAGGGAACGGCGATTGCCGCGCAGGCCCACCCACGCGAAACCGGCCACGGTGGCCGATGTCGTGCCGGCGTCGGCGGCGGGGTCGCGCTTGCGCCAGTGGCGAAGCGTGCCCTCGGCGAGGCCGACGATGCCGTGGGCGAGTAGGAGTCGGCCTTCGGGGTCGAGGTCGTCGATATCGATGAGCGCAGCGATGGAGTCGGCCATGGTCGCTTCGAAGCGGGCTCGTTCCCGGGCGAAGCCTTCGTCGCTCATGACCCCATCGCCGAACAAGATGGCGTACGCCTCGGGCCGCTTGGCGAAGTAGTCGAAGTAGGCGCGAAAGCCGTCGTCGATGAGGGCCTGGGGCTCGGCGCTTCCCGACAGGGTCTCGCCGAGGGTTTCGGTGAGTTCGTTGGCCACCTGACTGAGGAGTTCGGCAAATAGTTCGCGCTTCGACGCGAAGTGTTGGTACAGCACCGGCTTGGTGACGCCCGCTTCGGCCGCGATCTGGTTCATGGACGTCTGCCGGTAACCCTCCCGCCCGAAGACGTGAAAGGCGGTTTCCACCAACTGAGCCCGTCGCTTCGCCGCCGGCATGCGGGCGGTCACGGATGCCCCGGCACGTTCTTCTTGCTACCCACTATCGACGAGGGTAGTGCGTCGCGGCCCAGCGGGCCGGGCGATCAGCGCTTTCTCGGGTCGTCGGGTCGCCAACCCTCGCCATCGTCGGCCCGTTGGGCCGACTTCAAGCCGTAGCCGAACACGATGGCGGGGGCGAGGATGATCGAACCCACGATGAGGCAGGCCACGACGATGCCGACCGTGGTGTCGGTGAAGCCGCGAATGAAGCCGATGACGAACACGACGATGGCGAGGCCGAACAGGGCGTAGCCGGTGCGCTGGCCGAGCGACACCCAACGGGTCCATTGCGCCCGCTGCACCAACACGGGGTCGATGCCGTCATCGGCCGTCACCGGGGTGACCATCCGGCTTCATCGAGAAGGCGCCCGAGCTTCTCGGTCATCGCCGTCTGGGAAAAGTGTTTCCGGGCCACGGCCTCATTGTGATCGAGAAGCGCCGGGTCCGCGTCAGCGAGCCAGTCGGAAAGGGCGTCGAGGCCGTCGGGGTCGAACCATTCGAACCCGAGAGCGCGGATTTCGGCTCCGACCGGATAGTCGCCGATGACGACGGGCCGGCGATGGAACGCGGCTTCGATCGGCGGGTTGCCGAAGCCCTCCCAGGTCGAGGGAAACGCCACTACATCGGCGGCGGCGTAGATGTCCGACACGTCGCCCTGGGCCCGGTGGATGACCCGGCAGGGCGCGTCGGCGAGCAGCGCGGCGAGCGTATCGTCGTACCCTTCCTCGGGTTCCCCGAGGAGCCAGTAGGTGCCGCCGAGAACAGCGGTGATCCGGAGGGCGGCGCCGATGTTCTTGCGGGCGATGGCGCGGACGGGGTGGGCCACCAGCAGTTCGTCGGCGGCGACGGCGAGCGAGGCGCGCGTGCCGTCGCGGTCGCCGGGGGCGGGGTGATCGTCGAACCCGTTGTAGATCGTCGTCGCTTCGATGCCGCGCTCGGCGAACTCGGTCCGGGTCAGGTCGTTGATGACCACATGGCGCCAGGCCGGGTCGGTCGGGGGCAACTCGTCGATGTGGGCGAAGCGTTCGCGTTGCCAGGGCGGGTCGTGGTGGTGAAGCAGCGCAGGTCGGCCGCGCAGCTCGCGGGCGACCGCGCGCGACGCGGCCAGGTTGATCGGGATCGACAAGATGTTCTCCGCCACGACCAGGTCGGCGTCGGCGAGTGCCGATGCGAGGTCACCGGCGTCGGGGGGTTCCGTGGCGGCCAGGGCGAGTCCGGGCACCACCCGGTCGACCGGCCCCTCCGCGGCCACGGTCACGGTGTTGAAACCGAGCGACTCGAGGGCCCGCCGCCAACTGCCGGCCACGATCGACACGCCGTCGGCCAATCCGAGCCGGAACGACACGATGGCGCAGAGCGGTCTCGTGTCGGAGCGTTGTTCATCGGCCCGGCCCCGGGGGCGGTCACGTGATGAATCCAAGGTGGGGTCACTCCAACGGCTAGGAACGGGGACATGTCCGCCGAGACCGAACTCCGACAGCAGATAGCGACCATGCTCGACCGCCACTGGGTGGCGGAAGGGTACGCCGCTCCGAACGAAACCGTCTACCCGTGGCAGTGGCTGTGGGACTCGTGCTTCCACGTGTTGTTGTGGGCCGAGCTCGGTTGGCCCGACCGGGCGGTGACCGAACTCACCCAGTGTCTTTCCACCCAGGACCCGTTGGGGTTCGTTCCCCACATGAACTACCAGCGCGACCCGGCGGCCCACGAGGATCTCTGGGGCCGCACGGGTTCGTCGTCGATCACCCAGCCGCCGATGTACGGCCATGCGGTGGCCGAGTTGTTGCGGCAGGGAATCGACGTACCGGAATCGGTGGTGCGGGCCGCGGTGGCCGGGCTGCGGTTCCTGCTCGAGCATCGGGCCCGCGATGCCGATTCGGGCCTGGTGCTGTTGTGTCACCCGTGGGAATCGGGCGCCGACGACAGCCCTCGCTGGGACGATACGTGTCCCGGCGGCTTTGCCATCGAGCGGTGGCGAGCGTTCAAGCGCGAGCTGGTGCCGCGGATCGAGCGATCGCCGGAGGGCTCTCCGCTGTTCAGCCCGGACTTTGCCGTCGCCAGCGTTGGCTTCAACGCGTTGATCGCCTTCAACGTGGCCGAGCTGGCCTCGGTCCACGAACGGTTGGGGGAGGACATCGCTCCGCTGGTGACGGCGGCGGACGAACTGGGCGACGCCCTGGCCCGACGGTGGGACGCCGACCTGGTGTCGTGGGTCGACGCCGGGGCCACGGCCGGCGGGTCGGGTCGCTATCGCACCCTCGATGCGCTCCTGCCGCTCCTCGTGGTGGCCGAAGAGGCCCAGTTGGATGCGGGGTTCGAGTCGCTCGTCGACCCGGGCGCCCACGGCGCAGCCCACGGCCCGACGGGGGTGCATCGGGGCGAGCCGATGTTCGAGGCGCACACGTACTGGCGGGGACCGGCGTGGCCGCAGCTCAGCTATTTACTGTGGGTGGCGGCTCGACGTCAGGGACGGTCGAAGGTGGCGGCGTCCATCGGCCGCAGCACGACCTCGGGCGCGGCCGGTTCCGGTCTGGCCGAGTACTGGGATGCCGACACGGCCGAGGGGTTGGGCGCCGTACCCCAGTCCTGGGCCGGGCTGGTCACGTTGATGACATCGCCCTGATCGGCTTCGCCCAGGATGAGGGCGACGGCCTCTTCGGCGACCATGGCTCGGTGCTGCTTCTTGCGGCGGCGGGTCCACACCAGATTGGCGGCCACATCGGCGATGCCGATGAGGATGACCAGGTCGCCGAAGGACATGACCTGCTGGGTGAGTCCGAGCGGGATGATGTCGCCAAGGAAGGTCAACAGATCGCCATCGGACTGCAGTTGACGCGGGCCCACGAACTCGATGCTGCTGAGTTCTTCGGTCGAGGCGAGGTCGACGGCGACGAGGGCTTCGCCGGAGACCGGCATGTAGCCGTTGAGCGCGAGGGGAGCGAGGTTCATCAACGTGCCGAACGCGACCACGCCCATGCCGGTGAGGTGCAGGTTGGCCATCGCGAAACCGATCACCGCAGCCAGCGCCGCGATGACGAAGAGGCCGGCCAACGGGGGGTCGACGGCATTGACGAGGGTGGGGATGGCGAGGCCCACGAGGGCGAGTGCCGGCCATACGACATGGGTTTGGCCGAGTCGCCGCAAATCTCCGCCCCGGGCGAGGCCGGTGGCGAGACCCACCGCGACCGCAACAAGGGTGAGAATCATGTTGCGCTCCCGCAGATGCTCTGGTTTGTCACGGGGAAGAGGCTATCGACGCCGTCGGCAAACGAAGCGGATACTTGTCACTTTTCGTGTGTGCAATCGCGCGCACCGCGCGCAGCGCTACTGTTCTTCCGCCCTATTCGGCGGACTGGAACGCCGTGCCGGTGAGGGGTTCGCCGTCGGGGGAGAGCACGTAACAGACGACCCCGCGGTAACGGGCCCGTTCGTCGACGAAATTCGGTTCCGGGGGGACCGTGAAGGTGAGGTCGAGCACCGAGACCTCATAGGGCACGCCGACGAAGGCCTCGAACTCGCGGTAACACTCGCGGTTGGCGAACCGTTCGAGCAGCTGCGGACCCGGGTAGGGCGCGCCCGCCTCGGCCGGGAAATTGGTCTCGAAGAAGACCTCGCGGTCGTGGGGACCATCGCAGTTCACCTTGGTGGTGAGATCGATCGGCTGATCGTTCTCGACCCAGGAGTACTTGTTGATGCATTCCCCGAGGTGCACGTCGAGGGGGTTGACGACCTCGCCCACCCAGTCCGGAGCTCCTTGCTCGGTCGGGTCGATCGAGACGCCGGGTGGGGGAGCCAGCGTGTCGCTGGTCTCTTCGTCGACGGGGGTGGCACCGTCGCTCGAACAGCTCACCGCGAGCATGGCCGCGGCGGCGCCAACCGCCAGAAGTCGCCTCGCCTTGGTCGCCGTGGGCATCCGGTCGAGGCTAGGCGCGAACACCGGGGGACTCGACCTCGGGCGCTCGTAGGCCGGGTTCGTAGGCAGGGTTAGTAGGCCGGGAGTTAGTAGGCCGGGAGGAAGCTGTCGATGTTCTCGAAGGCGATGAACATCGTGATCAGCAACGGCACCAGACCGATGAGGTGGGTCGGGATCGGGCGCCAGCGTTTGGCCACCTGGCGGGTGATCAGCCAGATGCCGAGCGCCAGTAGGCCCCATAGAATGGACGGGCGCAGGAACTCGAAGCTCCAGCCGAGGCCGGCGTCGAGGTCGACCTCGGCTTCGTCGAGCGCGACCTCGTCGTCATCGGGGACCTCTTCGGGTTCGGCGGCCGAGCTGTCGTCGCCGTCGCCGTCGCCGTCGCCGTCGACGCCGGAGTCGTCGGACCCGTCGGTCACCTCGGACGGCTCACCGGTGAGGTCCTCGTCGGCGCCGAGCAGGTCGTCGGCGTCGAGCGGCCGTTCGATCGGCGGTGCCTCGGCGGCCTCGGTGACCAGCACGGCCTGCACGATGATGCGCTGCCGGGCCGTGTACTTCGGGTGGCAGGCGGTGAGGGTGAGCCGGTTGTCGCCGTAGTTGTCGAGCACGCACGTGTCGGACGGGTTCACGATGAAGTGCCCGGGCACGGTGGGGTCGATGGTCTGGGCGCCGGAGTCGGGGCCCTGTGCGCTGGTGTCGAAGTAGGTGACGCCGTCGACCGCGGCGCTGCCGAAGTCGTCGGGCAGGTTCAACGGAATGAGGCCTTGTTCGTTGGCGCCTCGGGCGATGCCGGCGGTCAGGGCCTTCGTGCGCTCTTCTTCGAACGCTGCGCAGTAACCGTCGGTCCAGGATTGCACCGGTTGGGGGATCACCCGGTAGGTGTGGGTGCCCTGGGCGGTGAGGACCCGAATTTCGTCGCCGGGCACCAGCTTGTCGATGTTGTGGAACGGTGCGCCGTAGGTGGTGCGGTGGCCGGCGATCGCGGCGTTGCCGGGCTGGCCCGGCATCGGGGTCGACTTGTAGTGCCCGGGGCCGTTCTTGAGGTCGTCGACCTGCACGCCCTCGACGACGACCTTCTCGACCCCGATGCTGGGGATCTCGATCTGGGCGACCGGGGTACCGGTTTCGGGGAACCACCGGGCGACCTCGTCGAGGTCGAGCGAACGCTCCACCGTGGTGGTCGGAGCCGGTGGCTCGTCGGAGTCGGTGGCCGTGGGCTGTTCCGGTGTGGTCTCGACCGGGGCTTCGGTGGTGGGGGTGGGGTCCTCGCCGATGGCGAGTTCGGATTCGGCGAGGATCTGCTCGAATTCGCTGGCGAGATCGTCCTGGGCGCGCGCCTCTTGAATACCGGTGCCGTACAGCTGGAATCCAGCGAACAGCAGGAGGACGAGACCGGTGCCGATGAAGAACCGGCCGATCGCCCCGAGAAAGCGGGCCATAGACATACTTCCGAGAGTATCGGCGCCCGAGGGGCTAGTCCTGAGCTTCGTGTCGATTGTCACCGGGGGCTTTCACCGACTTTAGGCGAGGTTTATGTGGGTTTCCGCGGTCGGGGGAGCCGGGGCCGGGTATCGCTCCGAGCCCGACGCGCAGCAATACTGGTGGCGTGTCCGTGATTCATCTCCGCGGCGTCATTGCGTTGCTCGGGCGGTTTCCGGCACTCGCGGGCGTCGACCTCGACGTCGGCCCGGGCGAAATCGTGCTCCTGCAGGGACCGAACGGCGCGGGGAAGACCACTCTGCTGCGTTTGTGCGGTGGTCTGCTGGCACCGTCGGGCGGGACGGCGTCGGTACTGGGCGTGGATCTGACCGGCAAGCGTCGCCAGGTGCGTAGCCGGGTCGGCATGGTGGGTCATGCCAGCGGTTTGTACGGCGATCTGACGGTGGCCGAGAACGTGCGCTTCTGGGCCCGGGCCTGTGGCGCAGGCGCCCAGGATGTGCCGGCGGCGCTCGATCGGATGGGTGTCGCCCACCGGCTGCACGATGTTCCGGTGGCCAGGCTGTCGGCGGGTCAGCGGCGGCGCACATCGTTGGCCGCGGTGGTGGTGCGCCGGCCCGAACTGTGGTTGCTCGACGAACCCCATGCGGGGTTGGATCAGGTGGGACGCGACCTGGTCGACACGCTCATCACGGACGCGGCTGGCGCCGGGGCCACCGTACTGGTGGCGTCGCACGAGCTCGATCGCATCCGCCCACTGAACCCCCGGGTGGTCACCCTCGCCGGAGGCGTCGTCCACGATGACGTGGCAAAACGGGACCCCGAAGTACGAGGGGTGCAGGGTTCGCGGGCTGAGGATCCCGCACAGGCGGAAAGCGCCCACGGGGTCCGGGACCCCGGGGTGACGGGGGGCATGGGTGCTGAGGATCCCACACAGGCCGAAAGCGCCCCCGGAGTTCGGGACCCCGAAGCGCCAAAGGGAAAAAGAGATGCTTAGGGACGCGTGGCTGATCGCGGCCAAGGATCTGCGGATCGAGTGGCGGAGCCGGGTGGCGACCAATCAGGTGGCCCCGTTCGCCTTTCTCATTCTCGTGCTGTTCGCGTTCGCGCTCGACGCCAATTCCGCCGCGCTGCGCGAGTTCACTCCAGGGTTGTTCTGGGTGGCGGTGCTGTTCTCCGGGATGTTGGCGATCCAGCGCTCGTTCTCCATCGAATCGAGCGACGGGGTCGGCGATGCGTTGTTGTTGTCCGGCATCGAACCGGCCTCGATGTTTCTCGGCAAGGCGTTGGCGATCTTTCTCCAGCTGCTGGCGTTGGAGGTGATCCTCGCGGTCGCGGTACTCGTGCTCTACGACGCCGGCATCGAAGACGGTGTGTTGTTCGCCACAACTTCGTTGGTCGCGGCCGCTGGCGTCGCCGCGGCTGGCACGCTGTATGGCGTGTTGTCGGTGAACCTTCGGGTGAAAGAGACCATCTTGCCGCTGCTGTTGTTGCCGGTTTTGGCGCCGGTGCTGATCGGCGCGACGCGCGCCTTCAACGATGCGCTTGGAACCGCCGCGGTCGATGGCTGGGCCTGGCTTGGCGTACTGGGTCTGTTTGCGGTGATCTACATCGTGTTCGGATCGTTCGCCTACGGCGTTCTCCTGGAGGACTCGTGACGGTTCCCACCAACCCATCGCCCGATCTCGCCACCCCATCTGCGACCGCGAGCGCACCCCTGTTGACGTCGACGAGTTCCCGTCTGACCCAGGTTCTGGGTATCGGTTGGGCGATCTCGGTGGTCCTCGTCGTGTGCGCCGCGTTCTGGTGGAGCGAGCCCGACGCCACCCAGGGTGAGCTCGTGCGGCTGTTCTACCTGCACGTGCCGCTCGCCATTCTCGAGTACGTCCCGTTTCTCCTGTGCGGTATCGGCAGTGTGCTGTTTCTCTGGAAGCGCAGCGAATGGGGTGACCTGATGGCGCACGCCGGCGCCGAGGTCGGCGTGGTGATGTGTGCGTTGACGTTGGTCACCGGCGCCGTATGGGGCCGGCCCACCTGGGGGACGTACTGGGACTGGAGCGACGTTCGCCTCGTCACCACGCTCATCCTGTGTCTGCTGTTCGTGGGGTACCTCGCGCTCCGGCGGGTGCCGGGGGATCCGACCACCCGGGCCAAACAGGCCGCGATCGTGGCGCTCGTAGCGCTGATCGATATCCCGTTGATCAACCGGTCGGTCGAGTGGTGGGAGAACCGAACGCTGCATCAAAAGGGCACGATTGCCCAGGGCAAGATCGAAGACATCAACGCGTTCGCCACCCTGCTCGGGTTCATCATGGTGGGGCTCGGCATCGCCTTCTTAATGACCCACCGATTCCGCATCGCCTGGCTCGAACGCCAGGTCGACCGGGTTGGGCTCGACGATGCCATCGCCCACCGCCGGGCCGAAGCGGCCACCGGGGTCGATGCATCGGTCGGTCGAACCCCCGAGGAAGGTGGTCAGCAATGAGCTACGTCATAGCGGGTTGGGTCATCGGATTGAGCGCCCTCGGCGCCTACGCCTTTGCGCTGCTCGCGCGAGGGCGCAGGCTCAGCCGGCTGGTCGCGCCCGACCGCCAGCGCTGGAGCACCACCCGCGCCGACACCCCGACGGGTCGATGAGCGGCGACGAGGCACTCGACCTCACCCCGCGCGCTCCCCGGTCGGGTGGCCGTCGCTGGGTGTCCATCGGGATCGTCGCGGCGGTTCTCGCCATCATCGTCGTCGTGATGGTCAAGCTCCTCGGCGATGCCACGCTGTTCGTCTACGAGGCCGATGCCGCGGTCGAGAAGCGCACCGAGTTGGGCGACGACCGCTTCCGGCTCATTGGATCGCCACTCGAGGGAACCATCGTCGAGAGCCAGGATCAGGGGCAGACCGTGGTGGCCTTCTCGGTGGTGTTCGAGGGCGTCACCGCCGACGTCGTGCACATCGGTGACCCTCCCCAGCTGTTCCAGCCGGGCGTTCCCGTCTTCCTGGAAGGCCGCTGGACCCCGGGGCTCCCCGACGGGTCCGACGGTTTCGTCGAGGGGGCGAACGACGGCTTCTACTTCGCCAGCGACACGCTGCGGGTGAAACACGACAGCGACTACCGCAACGACAATGAGGAGCGCATCTCCGAAGCCGAGAGCGGCGGCGAGCAGTGAACGGGACCATCGGGTTCCTGGCGGTGATCACCGGCTTCGCCGCATCCGCGGTCGGTGCCGGGGCGCTGTTGTACGGGATCACCAGCCGCCGAGCCGAGGTCTCGCGACTGGCGCTGCCCCTGGCGCTGCTCACCCTCGTCGCGAGCATCGTGGCGTTCGTGATGATGGAGATCGCACTGTTCCAGCGCGACTACACCATCTTGTTCGTGGCCGAACAGGGCAGCCCGAACACGCCGACGTTGTACAACTTCGCCGCGTTGTGGTCGGCCCTCGAGGGCTCGATCCTGTTGTGGTCGCTCGTGCTCGCCGGCTATCTGGGCCTCATCGCGGTGAAGTTCCGCCGTCGTCTCGATGACCCCCTGGTCGGGTGGGCGCTGCTGACCATCTTCGTGGTCACCGCCTTCTTCTTCTATCTGATGACCGGCCCGGCCAACCCGTTCCAGAGCTTCTCGCCGCCGGTCGGGTTCGAGGGCGACGGGCCCAACCCGTTGCTGCAGAACCACCCGCTGATGGCGTTTCACCCACCGGTGCTCTATGTCGGGTACGTCGGGTTCACCGTGCCGTTTGCGTTCGCGATCGCCGCTCTGGTCACCGGTCGGTTGGGCGAGGGGTGGCTGGTCGAGGTACGCCGCTGGAGCCTCATCGCCTGGGCCTTTCTCACCGTGGGCATCGTGCTCGGTTCGTGGTGGAGCTACGAGGTACTCGGCTGGGGTGGCTACTGGGCGTGGGACCCGGTCGAGAACGCATCGTTCCTGCCCTGGCTCACGGGCACGGCGTTTCTGCACTCGGTGATGGTGCAGGAGCGGCGCGGCATGCTGCGCGTGTGGAATCTCTCCCTCGTCTGCTCGACCTTCGCGCTCACCATTCTCGGGACGTTTCTCACCCGATCCGGCGTGCTCGATTCGGTCCATGCGTTCTCCGAGAGCGACATCGGTCCCATCCTGCTCGGCTTCTTCGCCGTGATCTCGCTGGTCACCGTCGGGCTCATCGCCTGGCGGGGCGACCGGTTGCGGTCCACCGGCCGCATCGATTCCCCGTTGTCGCGCGAAGGGGCGTTCCTCGCCAACAACGTCTTGTTCGGCGGGTTCGCGTTCGTCGTGCTGCTCGGCACGGTATTCCCGCTCATCGTCGAGTCGATCAACGGCAACCGCATCTCGGTGGGCAATCCGTACTTCGATCGCATGACGGCGCCGATCGGGTTCACGCTGCTGTTCCTCATGGCGGTCGCCCCGGCGTTGCCGTGGCGAAAGGCCAGTGGCGAACTGTTGTCGAAGCGACTGCTGGTCCCCGCCTGGTTCGGCGTCGGCGCACTGATCCTCTCGGTGGTCGTCGGCGCCCGCGGCGCCCAGCCGCTGTTGGCGTTCGCCCTCGGCGGGTTCGCCGCGGGGGCGGCGTTTCGTCAGCTCGCCCTGGCCACCCGCCGCCAGGGTTGGCGCGGTCTCGTCGGGCGCACGAACGGCGGGATGATCGTGCACATCGGCGTGATTCTGATCGCGGTGGCCTACGCCGCCAGTTCGTCCTATGTGCGCCAGGCCGAGTTCGCCCTGACGGTCGGCGACACCGGGTCGGTGGCGGGCCACGAGGTCGAGTTCCTCGGGCTCGAGCAGATCGACCGGCCGGATCGTTCCACCACCGTCGCCCGCGTTCGGGTCGACGACGACGGGGTGTACGCACCGGGCATCTCGACCTTCCCCGGCGGCACCCAGACCATCGGCACGCCCTCGGTTCGCACCTCGTTCACCAACGATGTGTCGCTGTCGTTGCTCGACATCGAAAGCAGCGATGAAGTCCTGCTGCGCGTCACCGTGCAGCCGCTGATCCAGTGGCTGTGGCTGGGCGGCGGGCTGATGGCCGTCGGCACCATCTTCGCGGCGTTCCCCGGCTCGCGACGCCGCCCGACCGCACCCGCGTCGGCCCTTCCGGCACGGGGCGCGGAGGAACAGGACGCGGAGGAACAGGTGTCGGTGCCGTCGTGAGCGACGACGAACCGCGGAGCGAGGGGTCGGCCGATCCCGCTCTTGATGCCGATGCCAGTACCGATGCCGATGTCGATTCCGGTCCCGAGGGCGATCGGGAGCTCGACCGACCTGATGACCTCGCGGCACCGGAGCTGAGCGCGCCGCCCAACCGACTCGGGCTCCTCATCGGCATCCCGGTGGCGATCGTCGTGGGTCTGCTGGTCCTGTTGCTCGCCACCAGCGATCCGGGCACCAATCGCGAGGCCACCTCGCCGCTGATCAACCAGCTGGCGCCCGAGATGATCGGCGTCGACAACGACGGTGTCGACTTCGACCTCGACTCCCGCCGGGGCGAGTGGGTCGTCGTGAACTTCTTCGCCACCTGGTGCGGGCCGTGCGTGCGCGAACACCCCGAACTCGTGCGCTTCGATGCCGCCCATTCCGAGGGATCCGGAAACCCGGTCGCGGCGTCGGTGGTGAGCGTTGCGTTTGCCGATGAGCCCGACAAGGTGGCGGACTTCTTCCGGGTCAACGGTGGCGACTGGCCGGTGTTGCTCGACGACTCCCTGGCCATCGACTGGGCCGTGTCCGGCGTGCCCGAGTCGTTCATCGTCGCCCCCAACGGGCGCGTGGTCGCCAAGGTTCTCGGCGGGGTCACCGCCGCGGGTCTCGACGGCATCATCGCCGGCTACATCGACGGATAGCCGTGGCCGACGTGTCCCCTGACCTGCCGTCGAATCTCACCCGTGATGCCGCGCGATCGCGCGCCTCGCTGCTCAACCGCCGTTCCGTGGGTTGGCTCGGGGTGCTCGTCATTGGACTCGGGGTGTTTCTCTTCGGCGCCAGCGGGGAGGGTCCGCCGGAAACCAACGCCGATCGGGCGTACGGGTTGTCGAATCGTTACGCCTGCCCGGTGTGTCAGGGCCAGTCGGTCGCCGAGAGCGACGTGCCGATCGCCCGCACCATCCGGGCCGAAGTGCGCCGCCGCGTCGACGACGGCCAGACCGACGACGAGATCACCGCCTATCTGACCGGTCGTTTCGGCGACGACATCGATCTCAACCCAAGCGCTTCGGGCGTTACCGGGCTGATCTGGATCCTTCCCGTGGTGGCGGCCGTGGGGGCGGTGGCGGCGCTCGCGATGGTGTTTCGCCGTTGGCAACAGGTACCGGTCGCCCAGGCGAGCGCGGCCGACCGCGATCTGGTCGAGCGATCGCGTCGGTCGGCGACCGATGACCCCGGGGGCGGCACGGGCTGATGGGCGTGCGCCGGCTCGACCTGGATGAACTGGCCGCGTTGGAGGACCAGCGCGACCACCTGTTGACCTCGATCGAGGATCTCGAGGCCGAATTCGAGGCCGGGGACATCAGCGACGACGACTACGAGACGCTGCGCGATGACTACACGGCGCGGGCGGCGTCGGTGATCCGGGCGGTGGAGTCGGGTCAGGCCCGGCTGCGAACGGAGAAGACGCCAACCTCGAGGCTCAGGACCGCCGGGTGGGTGGTCGGGCTCACCGGGTTCGCCGTGGTGGCCGGATTCCTGATCGCGCAGGCGGCGGGTACGCGCGGGTCCAACCAGGTGGGCAGCGGCGAAGTTCGCCAGACCGAGCGGGGTCTGTTGTTCGAGGCGCAGGAATCGGCGGCGGCGGGGGAGTACGACGCAGCGATCGAGACCTACACCGAGGTGATCGACGTGTCGCCGGCGAACGTCGAGGCGTTCACGTACCGGGGCTGGATGCACTGGCAAAACGGCGATGCCGACGCGGCGATCGACGACCTCGAGGAGGCGGTGGCGCTGGATCCCCTTTCGCCGGATGCCCGGGCGTTCCGCAGCGTGATCGCGGTGAACCAGGGTCGGGCCGACGATGCGGCGGCCGAGTTGGCCGCGTTCTACCGGAGCGACCCGCCGGATCAGATGATCGGGCTGGTGGCCGCGGGCCGGTTGCGGGAACGGACGGCGGAGGAGCTGGCATCGCAGGGGCGGATCCTCGACTCGTTGACCTTCACCCAGACCATGCTCGATCTGCGGCCCGGCGATGTCGACATGCTTTCGTACCGCGGGTGGGTGCTCGCCCGCGCCGGCGCTGAAGCCAGCGCGGCGGACACCCCTGAAGCCGAACCGTTGTTGGCGTCGGCCGAAGAGTGGCTCGATCAGGCGGTGGAGGCCGACCCGAACCATGCCGACACCCGGGTGTTCCGGGCGTTCCTGTTCCGGTTTCTCGAGCGGCTCGACGAGGCCCGAGCCGAGTTGGCCGCCTACGACGCGCTCGAAGCGCCGGTGGGGTATCTCGACGAGCTCATCGCCGGCCAGCAGCTGCGCGAATCACTGTCCTGAGCCGGGCGAACCGTCAGCCGATGGCGGCGAGGTCGCGGTGCGAGCGTTGTTCGATGACGGCATCGACGACGCCGTAGGCCACGGCATCGGCGCCTCGGACGATGTAGTCCCGCTCGATGTCGGCGGCGACGCGGTCGAGGGGTTGGCCGGTGTGTTCGGCGAGCAGCTCCTCGATCTTGGATCGGGCATGCAGCATCTCGGCGACCTGGATCTGCATGTCGGAGGTCTGACCCTGGGCGCCACCGTGGGGTTGGTGCATCAGCACGCGGGCGTTGGGCAGCGTCAGGCGTTTGCCCGGGGTTCCGGCCGCGAGCAGGACGGCAGCCCACGATGCGGCCTGGCCGACACAGATGGTGGCGACGTCGGGGGCGATGTACTGCATCGTGTCGTAGATACCGAAGCCGGCGGTGACCGACCCGCCGGGGCTGTTGATGTAGAGGCTGATGTCGGCGTCGGCGTCCTGGGATTCGAGATGCAGAAGCTGGCCGATGATCAGGTTGGCGCTGGCGTCGTCGATCTGGGTACCGAGAAAGACGACCCGATCGGCGAGTAGGCGGGAGTACAGATCGAAGGAGCGTTCGCCGCGGGTGGTCTGCTCGATCACGGTGGGGACGAGGTAGCTGCTCATGGAACCTCCGGAGATAACCCGCAACCGAATGATTGCGTTAGTGGATGTGACGAGTATGGCGGGAGTTCGACAAACAAGCAACTCAATGGTTGCGCAATGGGCGTGGTCGTCTATGGTGGAGCCATGGCCGACGAATCGTCCCCGACCACCAACGACCGCAACGGATCGACGTTCTCCGAGTCGATCGAGCTCCCCGAACAACCCGAACGGGTGTGGGAGCTCTTCGCCGATCCCGTGCTCGTCGAACGCTGGCTCGGGGCCGGATCCATCGTCGAGCTGGTCCCCGGCGGGTCGGTGGTCACCCCCGACATCGCGTCGGGTCAGCCCAAGATCGGTCGGGTGGACACCATCGATGTCGCCCGCCGCCTCGAGTTCACCTGGAGCGATACCGGCGCCGCCGGGCCCTCCCCGGAGCGGCGCGTCACGTTCGAGCTCGAACCCACCGAGACGGGAACCCGGCTCACCGTCACCGAAGCGTCGATGAACACTGCGCTCAGCGCCACCACCGCCGATGCCTGGTCGTGGCGATTCGCCCTGTTCGCGGTTGCGGCCTCCCTCGCCGTCGTCCGGTGAGCAGCGCTGCTGGTTCGGCCCGTGGCGGCGACATCGCCCCGGTCTTTGCCGCCCTCGGCGACCCGACCAGGCGCCAGATCGTCGAGCTGCTGATGGCCGCGGAGTTCGCCACCGCCACGGGGTTGGCCGGCCGCCTCGACATCAGCCGCCAGGCCGTCGCCAAACATCTCGGTCTGCTGGCCGATGCCGGGTTGGCCGCGTCGCAACGGGTGGGCCGCGAAACCCGATTCGTGGCGTGCGTCGAACCCCTGGTCGAGGTCACCCGGTGGGTCGATCTCCAACAACAACAGTGGGATACCCGGCTCGGTCTGATGCGACGGGCGCTCGCCGACCGGCCGCTCGAGGCCCCGTGACCGCGGACCTCAGTCGTCGGCGGTGGAACGTTCGTGGGTCCGGCGGGCCGCCATCCAGTCGAGAATGCGATTCTGGGGCATCGGCCGACCGAACCAGTACCCCTGGGCGACGTCGCAACCAAGCTCGCGCAATCGGTTGAGCGTCGCCTGGTCCTCAACGCCTTCAGCGCACACCGAAACCCCGAGGTTGTGGCCCAGATCGATCATCGAGCGCACGATCACCGCATCGCTGCGGTTGTGCATCATGCCGTTGACGAACTGCTGGTCGATCTTGAGTTCGGAGAGCGGCAGCGACCGCAGGTGGCTGAACGACGAATAGCCGGTGCCGAAGTCATCGATGGCGATGCTCACCCCGAGTTCGGCGATCTCGCCGAGCGTGCGGTGCAGAACGCCCGTGTGGTCGATCACCTCGGATTCGGTGAGCTCGACCATGAGGCGCTCCGCGCCGAGCCCCCGCATCGCGAGTTCGGTCTCGATGCGCTCGGCCAGGTCGAGCTGGCGCAGGTTCACCGCCGAGAGGTTGACCGCGAATTGGAGATCAGGGGTGGCCTGGGCGGCCAGGTCGAGCGTCTGTTCGAGGGCCTGCTGGGCGAGCTCGTCGAGTAGGCCGGCGATGCCCACGACATCGAGAAAGTTGACCGGGGTCAACATGCCGCGGGTGGGGTGCGCCCACCGGATGAGCGCCTCGGCGCCGATCGCCCGGTCGTCGTTCAGCGAGATCTTGGGCTGGAAGAACGGCATGAACTGACGGCGTTCGATCGCGGTGGGCAGGTCGGCCACCAGGTCGAGCTGGTCGCCCGAGCTGGCGAGCGAGCGGTCGTAGAACCGATGGGTCACCCGAGCGCGCTTCGATTCGTACATGGCGATGTCGGCGTACTGAAAGAGCGTTTCGGCTTCGGTGGCGTGTCTCGGCGCCAACGCAACGCCAATGCTGGCGCTCGAGCCGATCATGGCGTTGCCGATCACCGCGGTCTCGCGACACGACGTACTGATCCGGTCGACGATCGTTTCGATCTCGTGCTGGTCGACGTCGTTCAACAGCACGGCGAACTCGTCGCCGCCGAGCCGGGCGACGACGTGGCGCCCGGTGACGATGGCCGCCAGACGCTTGCTCATGATCTTCAGGAGTTCGTCCCCGGTCAGGTGGCCGAGCGTGTCGTTGATGTCCTTGAACCGGTTGAGGTCGATCATCAACAGGGCGAGCGGACGCCCGGTTTCGAGCGCGGCGCGCACCGCCGCCATCATCTCCATGCGGTTGGGCAGGTTGGTGAGCGCGTCGTGGCTGGCCTGAAAGCGCACCAGGGCGTTCGAACGCTCGCGGGTCGACACGTCCTCGATGAGCACCACCCCGGTACCGTCGGGCAATCCGAACACCTCGAGGTCGATGTAGCGAACCTCCCCGGCGCTCTCTACGCCGATCGACTCGATGACGGCGGAGTCGAGCCCCCCGTCGAACTCGGCAAACGCCGACGCGATCTCGGCATTTTCGGCGAGGTGCGGGAGCGCCCGGCGCAGCGAGGCCGACGGATCGCGCAGATCGGGGGTGTCGAGCCATGCGGGTGCGTTGGAGATGCTGAGAATGGGGGAGTCGAGGCCCAACTCGGGTCGGGCGAGCACGATCACCATCGCCGACATGTGGCGCACGATCTCCTGTTGGCGTTCGAGGCGCAGCTCGTTGATGCGCGAGCTGGTGATGTCGATGGTGACCCCGCGCAGGACCGGGCCGTTCGTCGACGTGGCCCGCTCCACGCGGTCGCGCAGCCAGATCCACGTGCCGTCACCGTGCCGGAAGCGGTAGCTGAGCTGGAAGGTGGCCGAATGGCGGGCGAGACGGTCCTGGAACCGCATCTGGTCCTCGGGATGCACCCGGCTGTGGAAGCCCTCGTCCATCAACTCGTCGGCGGTGATCCCCAGAAAGTCGCCGCAGTGGCCGACGACGGACAACACCTGGCCGCTGCGGGCGTCGGCCTCCCAGAGAATCAGCGGGAGCGAGCCGAGCACGGAGTCGACCCGCTGGGTCGAGCGTTGCTCTCGGTCGAGCTTCTGGCGCGCCCCGACGACGAGTGCGGGCAGGTACAACCCGCCGACCGCCAGCATGGGCACCGCTCCCGAGACGTCGCGCAGCAGTGCCACCAACGTCATCGAACTCAGGCTGAACACGCCGAGGGTGAGCGTCCACCGGCCGGGCAGGAAGGCGACCGCTCCGCCGGTGTTGAGCATCTGAAAGAGGATGGCGGCGGGCCAGACAGTCGGTTCGATCGCGGCCACCGTGGCCGCGGTTGCGAGGGCGAGCAGGTCGAGCCAGCCGGCGGGGTTCGGCACGCCGACCACCCGGCGAACCAGGTAGTGCGATGGCAACACGATCGCGAGCAGCACGGCGACGATGACCACGCGTTTGTCGCCGACGGAGGGGACGAGGGCCGCCGCCACGGCCATACCGATGACCATCGCGATGCGAACGTTGAACTGCCGACGGTCGAACTGGGCGCCGCGCTCGGCGCCGGGACTCGATTCGGTACGGCTGGTCACCGTACAGATATCGGTCAAAAACGGGTAAATGTGATGGTCAGACCGCGTTGGTCGGAGTCGATGGGGGAAGGCCGAGGTAGCGGCCTTCGACCACATCGCTGCCGCGCACGTCGAGCCGCCAGATCGAGCCTTTTTCGCACCCTCGGGCACCGATGGTGCGCATTCCTTCGAACATCAGCGCCCGCACCAGTTCGGGGATCACATCGCCATGGCTGCACAGGGCGGCTTCGGTGCCGGTGAGTTCGCGAAGAAGTGCCAGCGCCTGGTCCGAGGTAGCGCCTTCGGTCACCCCCGCCGCAGGTTCAACCTCGATGCCGAGGTCGCGGGCGAGGGGTTCGACGGTTTCGATGCAACGAGTCGCTCGGCTGCTGAGAATCCGTTCGATTCCGGCATCGGCAAGTTCGGTGCGCAGGGCCTCGGCCTGGCGCCTACCGCGTTCGTCGAGCGGGCGGTCGAAGTCGTCGCCGACCCAGCGGTAGCGGTCGCCGGCGGAGGCGTGACGGATGAGATACAGGGTCAAGGCCCCAGAGAGTAGATTGCGGCGGTCCGGGGCGCCGAATCAGCCTCGGGAGACTGCTCCGGGAGGGCCCAGCCATGATCGATTTCGGTGCATCCGACGTGCGCATTTTCCTGCATCTGCTCGGCGCGGCCGTGTGGATCGGTGGCCAGATCGTCCTCGGTGCTCTGGTTCCCGTGCTGCGGGGGGTCGATCCGGAGGCGCCTCGGCTGGCCGCTCGCCGGTTCGCCCAGGTCGCGTGGCCGTTCTTCGTCCTGGTGGTCGTCACCGGCATCTGGAACGTGCTCGAGGTCGATCCGGCGAACACCACGCTCGGGTATCAGGCCACGTTGGGCATCAAGTTGTTGCTGGTGGCGCTCAGCGGCGTCGCCGCGTTCGTGCATTCGAGCACCGAGAGCCGGGCGGTTCGCGGCATCACCGGCGGTGGTGCGCTCGTCGCGGGACTCGGCGCGTTCGTCTGTGGCGTGCTGATGGTCGGGTAAAGAATCCCGAGGTCGCTGCATCCAAACCGTGGATCTCGGCGAAAGGCACGGTGAAACCTACCGAGGAGAACTACCGTCATGAAGTCCGCCACCCTCCGCACTGCGATCGCGCTGCTTGGTGCCGTCGTCGCCATGCTCAGCTTGTCGCTGAGCCCGGCCGGCGCCCAAGACGGCGCCCGCATCCACCTCCTGCACGGCATCCCCGACACCGACGTCGATGTCTGGGCCGGCGGCGCCGCCGTGTTCGAAGGCTTTGCCTTCGGTGACACCCAGGATCTATCCGCTCTCGCCGGTGAGACCCTCGAGGGTCTGGAGGTTCGGCTCGCCGGCACCGAGGACGTCGCCATCGACGCCGGTGACGTGGCGCTCCCGGCCGAAGGCAACTTCACGGTCATCGCCCACCTCGACGCCGACGGCACCCCCGCCCTCGCCGTGTTCGAGAACGACGTGTCGACGCTGGCCGCCGGCCAGGGCCGGCTCGTGGTTCGTCACGCCGCCGCCGCCCCCGAGGTCGACGTGCTCGCCAACGGCGACGTCGCGTTCGCTGCGGTCCCGAACGGCGCCGAGGGCGTCGTCGACCTCGATGCGGGCACGATCAGCGCCTCGGTCGTCCCGGCCGGTGAGAGCGAGCCGGTCGTCATCGGCCCCGCCGACCTCCCGATCACCGACGGATCCAGCCTGACCGTCTACGCCGTGGGCTCGCTCGAGGGCGAGACGCTCACGGTGCTGACCGAGTCGATCGACGGTCTCGGGTCGGCCCCGGCCGCCGTCAACACCGGCAACAGCCCGATCGACGGCGGGTCGAGCCTCCCGTTGATCGGTATCTCGTTGATCGGTGGTATCGCCCTGTTTGGCGCCGCCGTCGGCGGTCGCCGCCTGACCATCCGGGCCTGATGCTCCCTCCGGCTCGGACTTCCCGTCGCTCGCTGTTCGCCCTCGGCCTTACGGCCCGGGGTGGGCGGCGGGCGTCGGCCGCGCTCGCCCTGGCGGCGGGGCTGACCCTCGCCGGCTGCGCCTCCGGTGGCGAAACGACCGAGTCGGCTGCCACGACGGTGCCCGAGGTCTTCGTCACCCCGGAGACCGGTACCGACGCCGACACCGCAGCCTCGGTGCCTCGCGAAACCCGGCCCGACGACCCCGCGAGGCCGCGGTCGCCGTTGGCCGACCGGGTACAGCCTCTCGGTTCGGCGCTGGAGAACCCTGGGGCCGCCGTCGTTGCGGAACGGGCACCGGTCGCCATCACGATCGAGTCCCTGGGTGTCACCGACGCTCCCATCGATCCCGTCGGGGTCGAGCCGAACGGCGAGATGGAAATCCCGGGGGCCGAGCGGGTCGGTTGGTACCGCCACGGGGTCAGCCCGGGCGGTGCGGGGTCGGCCGTTCTGGCCGCCCACGTCGCCTTCGACGGCGTCGACGGCGTGTTCCGCTTTCTCACCGATCTCGATGCCGACGACACCTTCACCCTCACCTACGACGACGGATCCTCCATCGAGTTCGTCGTGCTGGGTCGGAACCAGTACGTGAAGGACGAACTACCCGCCGACCTGTTGTTCCAACGGGGCGGACCGCCCCGGGTGGCGCTCATCACCTGTGGCGGATCGTTCAACCGGGGCCTGAACAGCTACGACGACAACGTCGTCGCCTTCGCCGTGCCGGTCGATGAGGCTGTCACCGCGCTGGGTGCCTGAAGACGGCTAGGTCGCCACCTCGGTGACGCAGAAGTCGTCGCCCATGGGCTTGGACGACTGGGTCGTGGGATCGGTTTCGCCGTAGAGCGAGGAAAGCATGCCCTTGACCATGCCCCGGTCGACCGCGCAGATCACCGGGTGCTGAATGACCGCTTCGCCGAACGGGCAGTTTTCGCTCACGATGCGGAGTTGGCCCGAGGTCTTGTCGGTATGGGCCGCGAACCCGTGGGCGGTAAGCGCGTCGGCGACCGTGTGCAGCGCCGATCGGAACGACCGTTGGGCAGCGTCGTTGCCCAACGCCTCGGCCATGGTTTGGCCGTACTCGACGCCGACGTCCTCCGCGAGTTGCTCGGCGTCTTCGGGAGCGAGTTTGGCCAACGCCCGGCCGAGCAGGTTGATCAAAACATCGTCGTGGCGGACCGGAACCGAGATCGACACCTGTTCCTGGGTCGTCTTGTAGCGCTTGGACGGTCGTCCGGCGCCCGACTCCTTGCGCGCCATGACCACCTCGAGGTACCCGCCGCTCGTGAGCTTGTCGAGGTGGTGGCGGGCCACGTTGGCGTGAAGGTCGAAGCGATCGGCGGTTTCGCCGGCGGTGATCCCCTCGCTGCGTTCGTGGGCGAAGAGGTAGATCTCGCGCCGAGTGGGATCGCCGAAGGCTGAGGTGATGGCCGTGACGGCGGACGCGAAGTCCGTCGGGCTGAGGGGTGAGCGCTCCACATCGATAGTGTACCTACCGCTGCTCCCCGGGCTCAGGCGCAACCGCATCGCCGTCCGGATCGCACCGACTTCACCCTCCGAACATCCGAAAGAGGCCGCGTGGCCGTTACCGAACCCCAGATCATCGAGGCGCTCCGCCCGGTGGAGGATCCCGAGCTTCATCGCAGCATCGTCGACCTCAAGATGGTGCGCGAGATCACCATCGATGGTGAGGCCGTCCAGGTCCAGATCGCCCTCACGGTCCCGGGCTGTCCACTGAAGAACGAGATCACCACCCGCGTTACCGACGCGGTGGTCGCCCTCGACGGGGTGGCGGCCGCCACCGTCGACTTCACGGTGATGACCGATGCCGAGCGCGAAGAGCTGCGCTTCTCGTTGCACGGTGACCCGGCCGCGTCCGCCGGCAGCCAGGCGGCGCACGGCCACGCCGAGGGCCGGGCCATACCGTTCGCCGATCCGGCCAGCAAGACACGCGTGCTGCTGATCGCCTCCGGCAAGGGCGGCGTGGGCAAGTCCTCGGTCACCGCCAACCTGTCGATCGCCCTCGCCAACCGCGGGCACCGCACCGCCGTGATCGATGCCGACGTGTGGGGTTTTTCCATTCCGCGCATGCTCGGCATTCAGCGGGCGCCAACCGTGATCGACGACATGTTGATCCCGCCCGAAACCCATGGCGTCCGGGCGATTTCGATGGGCTTTTTCGCCGAGGAGGACCAGCCGGTGATGTGGCGCGGTCCCATGTTGCACAAGGCCCTCGAACAGTTCCTCACCGACGTGTTCTGGGACGACCCGGACTTCTTGTTGCTCGACCTTCCGCCCGGTACCGGCGACATCTCGCTGTCGCTGGCTTCGTTCCTGCCCCGCTCGGAGCTCTACGTCGTCACCACGCCGCAACCGGCCGCGCAGCGGGTGGCGCAGCGGGCCGCGTTCATGGCCGAAAAGGTCTCGCTCGACGTCAAGGGTGTCATCGAAAACATGAGCTGGTTCACCGGCGACGACGGAACGCGTTACGAACTCTTCGGCGCCGGCGGCGGCGCCGACCTGGCCCAGCGCCTCGAGGTGCCGCTCATCGGCCAGGTGCCGCTGCTCACCCCGCTGCGCGAAGGGTCCGATTCGGGCAATCCCATCGTTGCCACCGATCCCGACGGCGAAGCGGGCAAGATCTTTGCCGAGATGGCTCGGGTCATCGACGAAGATCTGCGCCCGACCCGGCGCTACAACTCCGAACTCAAACTTCTCTAACCGGCGCTCTTCGGCGCTTCTCAGAAAGGCCCCTCGTGGAACTGCGAATTGGCATCAGCCGCTCACCCAAAGAGATCGTCGTCGAACTCGATGACGACGCGGACGTGAAGGCGATCAAAGAGCAGGTCGAGGCCGCCGTCGGCGGCGAGTCGACGGTTTTGTGGATGGTCGACAAGAAGGGTCGTGAGGTCGGCGTGGCCTCTCGGCTGGTGTCCTACATCGACTTCGGCACCCCGAACTCCGGCCCCGGCATCGGCTTCGGCAGCTAGGCGCCTCGCAGCGATGGCGCTGCGAACGTTCTGATCTAGCCTCACGGGATGGCCAGCCTTGGCGATCTCGCCCGCGAACGCACCGAATTGGAACCGGCCGAGGTGCTGCACCTGCAACGCCTCGCTCGGCTCTGGGGGTTGCTGGCCGACATGAGTGCGGCCGATCTGTTGCTGTTTGCGCCGACCCGCCAGGACGGCCAGTACGTCGTTCTCGGCCACGTTCGACCGACGACCGCATCGACGATCTATCCCACCGACCCCATCGGGCGCACCTTCGACCGGCAGAGTCGACCCCTGGTGGCGACCGCACTCGAGCAGGGCCGTGAGGTCGAGGGCGAGCTGCGCCTGCCGTCGACGGGGGAGGACCCCGCCGTCGTGCTCTCGGTGCCGGTGCGCTTCGACGGCCAGGTCGTCGCGGTGCTGTCACGGGAGTCGCCGGGCGCGACCGGCCGTCCACTCAGCGAGTTGGAGCGCACTTACCGACGGGTGTTCCTGCGTTTCTCCAACATGATCGCGAGCGGCCACTACCCGTTCGCCCACGACGAGGCCGAGCAGTTTCGGGCGCCGCGGGTGGGCGACGGGATGATCACGCTCGACGTCGACCGGCGGGTGGAATTCGCCTCGCCGAACGCGGTGTCGGCATTCCACAAGCTGGGGGTGCACCGCTACGCCGTCGGTCGGCGGTTCGAGGAGCTCGGGCTCGACGAGCAGATGGTTCGCAAGGCGTACTCGACGCGTGAACCGGTCACCGTCGAACTCGACCGGGGGGCCGACACCACCGTGATCGTTCGGTGTGTTCCGTTGCTCGAAGACGGCGAGGTCGCCGGGGCCATGATCGGCCTGCGAGATATCTCCGAGCTGCGCCGTCGCGACCGGCTGTTGATGTCGAAGGACGCGACGATTCGAGAGATTCACCACCGGGTGAAGAACAACCTCCAGACGATTTCGTCGTTGTTGCGGCTGCAGAGTCGGCGGCTCGAATCACCGGAGGCGAAAGAAGCACTCGATCAGTCCGTGCGCCGGATCGCCTCGATCGCCCTCGTGCACGAGACGCTTGCCACCGATTCGGCCGACGGCGACGGCGATGGCGATGCGGTGGCCTTCGTCGACATCGTGAAGCCGATCGTGCGGCTCGTCGAGGAGGGACTGAGTTCGCCGGAGCGGCCGTTGTTCTTCGACGTGCGCGGTGAGGCCGGCGAGCTCTCGAGTGAGACGGCCATGCCGCTCGCAGTGGTTATCACCGAGTTGTTGCAAAACGCCGTCGATCACGCGTATCCGGGCCGCACGCCGGACACCCCGGGCACGGTCGCGATCGTGCTTTCCGCCGACTCCGACCACGTCGAGGTCGAGATCACCGACGACGGCGTGGGGGTCGACGACGATTTCACGCTCGACGGCGATCTCGGGCTGGGGCTCACGATCGTGCGCACGTTCATCGAGGGAGAACTGGGGGGAACGATCTCGATGTCTTCGGGGGGCGGTCCCGCCGGTAGAGCGGGCACGGTGGTGCGGCTACGGGTGCCGAAACCCGAGCTTCAGGCTCCGGTCCGGGTCACCGACGTGTGAGCTAGTGGCGAGCGAGGGCGCTCTTTTGGGACTTCACCCAACGGCGCCGAAGCTTGCGGCGTTCATCCTCGGAGGTCCCGCCCCAGACGCCGGAGTCCTGATTGGTGGTCAGGGCGAAATCGAGGCACTTGTTCTGGGCCGGGCAGGTGTTGCACACCTCTTTGGCCGAGGCGATCTGATCGACCGCAGGGCCGGTGGTGCCGACCGGAAAGAACAGGTCCGGGTCGGTGTCGCGACATGCCGCGTCGATACGCCAATCCGGTTCCTGACCGAATCCAAGGCTGTCGTTCCGGCTCTCGATGAGCGTCACAGGTAATGCCCTCCCAAAATATGCCATCGCCCAGATGGTTTTTGTCGAATCCCCACGTCGGCGAAATGAAACGCGTTTCACCGATCACGCAGAACGTACTTGGTCCCACCGAGAGTGGCAAGGGGGGATTTCTTCGCCGCTTGTGGTAGGCGTTGGGCGTACGGCTGTCGTCCGCCGGGCGGGCGGCCCCGCGAAAACCGCGGGTTTTGGCGGGCTGGAGCCCTGCTCCCATGACGATCGGAATTTCTCGGTGAACGCTCAAATGAACACGCAGAATCGGCCAGAAAATTCTTCGCCACCCCTCGTGATCGCGCATCGCGGGGCGTCGGCGAGCCATCCGGAGAACACGATCGAGGCCTTTGCCGCCGCGGCCGATCAGGGGGCGGACTGGGTCGAACTCGACGTTCGCCGAACCGCCGATGGCGCCCTCGCGGTCCATCACGACCCGCACCTCGCCGACGGCCGCGCCATCGTGGACTGCGCGGCGGCGGATCTGCCCGCCTCGGTCCCCGATCTCGCCGCCGCCGTGCGGGCGTGTGGCTCGATGGGGGTCAACGTCGAGATCAAGAACGACCCCGGTGAGCCGGACTGGGATCCCACCCACGCCGTCGCCCGCGCCGCGATGCCCGTCATCGCCGACCTGTTGGCGCCCGACCGGGTGTTGGTCACCTCGTTCACCCCCGGCGACGTCGATCTGGTCGCCGCCCTCGACCCCGAGATGCCCACCGGCTTGTTGACCGTGGCGACCGGCGCGGATGTGCTGCGCGACCTCGAAGCCGCCCACCGCGGCGGGCACGTCGCCTACCACCCCCACGTCGCCACGGTCACCGCCGAACTGATCGAGCGGGCGCACGAGCTCGGCCTCATCCTCAACACCTGGACCATCGACGACCCCGACCGCATCGCGGAGCTGGCCGGCTTCGGCATCGATGGCGTGGTGACCAACGACCCGGCGCTCGGCCGGCGGGTCATCGATTCGCTTTAGCTGTTGCCCTCGCCGTCGGCCACCGGCATGACGAGGCGCAGCACCTCGGGCTCGTGGGTGAAGGTGAGTTCGGTGACGTCGCCGAGGTAGTCGCCGTCGAGTTGATACGGGACCGGGTGGTCGGCCCGAAGCGTCATCGACGTGACGTCGCCGCGGTGGTGGACGTGACGGTTTTTGCCGAGGCCCGGCTTGCCGCTGAGCGCCGCCGTGGCCAGCCGCAGGATCGAGTCGACCCGCAGCTTCTTGATCGTGACGACGGCCAGCGACCGGTCGAGGGTGGCCTCCGGCGCGATATCGAACGCGCGCGTACCGAGATAGGTGTAGGGGTTGGTGTTCATCACGATCGAGAACGACGAGTCGACCTCGGTACCGTCGCCAAACCGCACGGTGAATGCGCTCTTGCGGCGGTCGTAGTGCTTGAACCAGGTGGCGACGGCCGCCCACACGAACAGGGGATGGCCGGCGTAGCGCTTCAGTCCACCGCGCTTTTCGACCTGCTCGACGACGGCGGCGTCGAATCCCACGCCGGTGTGGAACAAGAAGTAGCGCCCGTTGGCGACGCCGAGCCCAACCTGGCGAAACGACCCCAGCGCCAGCGATTCGAGCAGGCCGGCGGTGGCCTCGACCGGATCATCGGACAGTCCGAGCGTGCGGGCGAAGACGTTGGTCGAGCCCCCGGGCAGGGGAGCGAGCGCCGTAGCGGTGCCGGCCAACCCGTTGGCCGCCTCGTTCAGGGTTCCGTCCCCGCCGAGCACGACGACGACGTCGGTTCCCTCGCGCGCGGCGCTCTGGGCCAGCCGGGTGGCGTGGCCCCGACGGCTCGTCTCGGCCACGGTGACGTCATGGTCGGCCGACAACGCCTTTTTGATCACGACCCGTCCCCGGGCGGTGACCGAGGAGGCCGAGGCGTTCACGAGTAGGAGGACCTTCACCGCCAACGCCTTTCCGGGTTCTGCGCGTCGCTGGAAGCGCTCAAAGTAGCAGCGCCGGGCGATCCGGCCGCGCCACGGGCCGCTCGGCGAGTTGTTATCGGCCAGTAACTTTTTGCCGCACAAGTTTGAAGTGGCCCGCTCGGACCGAAACAATGAGCCAATGAACATAGTCGTCTGTGTCAAGCAGATCCCCGACCCGGCTGACCCGGGCGCGCTGGATCCCGAAACCAAGACCCTGAAGCGAGACGTCAAGCTCATCTTGGATGAGTCCGACTCCTACGGTGTCGAGATGGCCCTCCAGTTGGCCGGAGACGAAGGCACGGTGAGCCTGGTCTCGATGGCCCCGAACAGCGAGGTCGGCGGTCTGCGCACGGCGCTCGCCATGGGCGCCGAGAGCGCGGTCCTGGTGTCCGACGACGCCTTGAAGGGCTCCGATGCGCTCACCACCGCCAAGGTGCTCGCCGCCGCCATCGCCAAGTCGAGCCCCGACCTGGTCATCGCCGCCACCGAGTCGAGCGATGGCTACACCGGCACCGTCCCCGAGCAGATCGCGGCGCTCATGGACCTGCCCTCGGTCACCTTTGCCAAAGAGATCGCCCTCGACGGCGGCACGGCCAAGGTCAAGCGCCAGACCGAGTCGGGTTACGACTCCGTCGAGTGCCCGCTGCCGTGCCTCGTTTCGGTCACCGCCGGCGTGGTGGAGCCTCGGTACCCCTCGTTCAAAGGCATCATGGCCGCCAAGGCCAAGCCGGTCGAAGAGGTCACCGTCGCCGATCTCGGCCTCGACGCCGGATCGGTCGGTTGGGCCGGAGCCGGCCAGGAAATCGTGTCCATCGAAGATGCCCCGGCCCGCGAGGCCGGCGAGGTCATCGAAGACGAAGGGGACGCCCACGAGCGCATCGTGGCCTTCCTCGACGAGTTGAAAGTTCTGTAGGAGGAACCATGGGATTGTCCAAGATCTGGGTATTCGGTGAGGCCTCCGACGGCACCGTCGCAAGCATCACCCTCGAGCTGCTGGCCAAGGCCCGCGAGCTCGCCGACACCGTCGAGGTCGTCTTCGGCGGCGACGGCGACGCCATCGCGGCATCGGTCGGCGAGCACGGCGCGACGGGCGTGCAGGCCACCGGCGACCTCGCCGGCGCCATGCAGGGCGTGTCGATCGCCAACGCCGTCGCCGCTGCGGTCGAGGCCGGTACCGGTCCCGACGCCATCTTGATCGGCACCACCTATGACGGCCGCGATGTTGCGGGTCGCTTGTCGGTGAAGCTCGATGCTCCGGTGATTACCAACGTGGTCGACCTCGAGGTCGCCGGCGATCGTCTCGTCGGCACCGAGCCGGTGTTCGGCGGCGTCACCAACGTCAAGACCGGGTTCACCGGCGACAAGGTGGCGATCCTGCTGGTTCGGCCGAAGAGCTTCACGGCCGAACCGACCGGGGGCGGCGCCGCCGCGGTCAGCGCGCTGGCCGTACCCGACGGTGGGGCCGCCGCGGCAGCCAAGGTCACCGATCGCTTCGTCGAGGAATCCGATGGCCCCAAGCTCGACGAGGCCGCCATCGTGGTCTCCGGTGGGCGAGGCCTGGGTGAATCCGACAAGTTCGACATGGTCGAGAGCCTGGCCAAGCTGCTCAAGGGAGCCCCCGGAGCGTCGCGAGCGATCGTCGACGCCGGTTGGGTGCCGTACAGCTACCAGGTGGGCCAGACCGGCAAGGTGGTGAAGCCGTCGGTGTACATCGCGGCGGGAATCTCCGGAGCCACCCAGCACCTCGTCGGCATGAAGGGTGCGGCCAACATCATCGCCATCAACAAGGATCCGGAGGCCCCGATCTTCGGGATCGCCGACCTGGGCATCGTGGGCGACGTTCACAAGGTCATGCCCAAGCTGATCGAGGCGCTCGAAGCCCGCGGCTGAGCGCGGCCCGGAACCCCGAAGTCAACAACAGCTGCGAATGCCGATCCGGTGCCCGGATCGGCATTCGGCCGTTTTCGGCCCACTGTGTTTCATGCAATTTTACTACACCTCACACAGGCTCTACACTCGCCAGGGATGGGGCTGGCGATCAATCTCTGTGTGTTGGTAGTGGTGACGTGCGGCGCCTGGACCGTGCTGATGTGGATCACCGATCGACAACCGCGCCCGCGCGGTCGCACCGCCGAGTACGACGAGGTCGCCTACCTCTACGAACCCGACCAGGGATCGTGCGATCAGTGCGACGGCTGTGGAGCCCTCGTACGCCGCCGCGGCATCGAGCCCTGCCCGGAGTGCGAAGGCACCGGCGTCTGCGCCTAGCGCCCTGAGGGCGGTGCTAGACGAGCGGCCAGGGGTGGCGGCGGCCGGTGGGGTCGATCGGGTAGACGCCGTTCAGGAGCAGGCTGCGAGCGCGGGCGCGCAGGGCCTCGCGTTCGAACGGGTTGAGTAGGGCGACGAGCGATGGCGCCAGATCGTTGTCGAGCAGCGTCTGCAGATCCTCGGCGATGTCGGCGGGGATGTCCTCATCGCCGAACTCCCAGATCACCGTGCGCAGCTTGAACTCGGCGTGAAACGCCAGCCCGTTGTCGATCGCCCAGATCTGACCGTCCTCGCCGAGCAGGCAGTGTCCGGATTTGCGGTCGGTGTTGTTGGCCACGATGTCGAACGCGCACAGTCGTTGGAAGGTGTGGCGGTGGGCGGGGTCGTCCTGGAGGGTGAAGTAGTGCTGTTCGAAGTCGGCGGGGATGAACAGCTGTAGCGAGCCCTCGCCCAGGGGTCCGTCGCGCAGCACCGTGGGCGGCACGAGGTTCCAGCCGAGGTGTTCGGACAGCGCGAACGCGGCGACCTCGCGGCTGTAGAGCCCATCGGGAAAGTCCCACAGCGGCCGTTCGCCCCGGCCGGGCTTGTAGATCCCCTGGATCGGCTCGGCGCCGTCGGGCCCGACGATGTCGACGAGAAACGTGCCGTTGGAGCTCCACGGCATACGGCCGAGGATCTCGATCTCTCCTTGCAGGAGGAGTTCGACGGCGCGGGCGGTCGCGAGCGGTTCGCGCGGACGAAACGGACTCTCGTCGTCGTTCAGTTGTGGCACGGGCACCAGCTGGAACCGGGCTGCAGTGGCCGAGCGCAGAACGGGCAGGGATCTCGCCCGGCGGCGACCGCGTCGCGTGCGCAGTCGATGAACGCAAGCGCCTGGCCGCGGGTCATACGGAAACGGGCGGTTGCGGTATCGAGACCGTCCTCGTCCTCGAGTTCCTCGGCCACCAGTACGACCTGATCGCTGCCCTCTTCATAGGCCACGCCGAGCGCGCCGATGATCCACTCCTCGAGTACCGGTTCGGTGAGATCGTGGGCTTCGACCGCATCGACGTAAGGGAGCGGCGCGAGGTTCGACAGAATCTGCTCGAGGTAGTCGGCCAGGGCTCCGACCTGTTGCTTCTCGAGCCGCAGGGTGATGATCTCCCCTTCGGCCTGGGCCTGGAGATAAAAGACCCGCTGGCCTTTGGGGCCAACGGTGCCGGCGGTGAACCAATCGACGTGGTCGAAGTGAAACGAACTGCTCACGACAGGCTCACGAAAGCGCCAATGACGAGAGATCATCGCCGGTCGAGTTCACGGTGAGCACGGCCGGACCCTCGGCGCCGTACCAGATCGCGGTGATCGAGCAGGGCGACACGACAATGCGCTGAAACAGGTCGAGGTGGGTGCCCATGGCATCGGCGATGGCGGCCTTGATCGGATCGGCGTGCGACACCGCGACGATGGTCTCGCCCGGGTGCTTGGCCACGAGGCGATGCAGCGTGTCGACGATACGGGTCTGCATCTCGGCGAACGATTCGCCCTTGGGGAACCGGAACGAACTCGGGTAGCGCTGGACCTTTTTCCATTCGGGCAGCTTGCGAAGGTCGGAAAGGTTTTTGCCCGTCCACTGGCCGAAGTCGGCTTCGAGGAGGCCGGGTTCGGTGCGGACGCGCAGCTTCGAGGCGCGGGCGATCGGGGCTGCGGTCTCCTGGGTGCGTTCCATCGGCGAGGCGTAGACGGCGGCCACCGCATTGTTCGCCGATTCCTCCTTCAGGGCCGCGATTCGTTCGGCGGCGGCTTCGGCCTGAGCGACGCCGACATCGCCGAGGTGGAGTCCGGGCGCTCGCCCCGGGAGTTTCGCCCCCGTCGTGGGCGTCTTGCCGTGGCGGACCAGCAACACGACGGTCGGCTTGCGGTCCGTCGCCTTCGCGCCGCTGCTCGTGGATTTCTTCGGTTTCCTGGAGGCTGCCATCGGGGCCAACCTAGTGGTCGCGGGGTCGTAGTCGGCAGTCGACGAGCCCAGGATTCCCGGTACGGTGCGGCGATGGAATCGCTGGCCGCCATCACCGAGGACGTCGTGGCCTGCCGCGCCTGTCCGCGACTCATCGATTGGTGTGAGCAGGTCGCTCGGGAGAAGCGGGCCGCCTATCGCGACGAGGAGTACTGGGGTGGCCCGGTCCCCGGATTCGGCGACCCCGATGCCCACCTCGTCGTGCTCGGGCTGGCCCCGGCGGCCCACGGGGCCAACCGTACGGGGCGCATGTTCACCGGCGACCGGTCGGGCGACTGGTTGTATCGGGCGCTGTATCGGGCCGGGTACGCAAACCAGGCCGAGTCGACCGCCCGGGACGATGGCCTCGAACTCTCGGGGGCGTTCATCACATCACCCGTTCGCTGCGCACCGCCGGCGAACAAGCCCACGGCCGACGAACGAGCGAACTGTCGCCCGTTCCTGGTGCGGGAGTTGGCCGCGTTGACGAAGGTGAACGTGATCATCGCGCTGGGCGGGATCGCCTACCAGGCTGCCACCCGGCATTTCGACATCTCGCCCCGACCCAAGTTCGGCCACGGGGTCGAGGTCGACATCGGGGAGGGCCGGACGCTGCTCGGCAGCTATCACGTCAGCCAGCAGAACACCTTTACCGGTCGGCTGACCGAGGAGATGCTCGACTCGGTGTTCGCCCGAGCGCGAGAACTGGCGGAAAACTGACTCAGGGTGGCGAACGGATTCGTCGATATTCGGTGGGTGGTGAACCCGGAGCTCTCCCGATCGGCCAAGGCGCACGCGGTACGTGCGGTGCTGTTGGCCTGGTTGGCGCTCGCCGTCGTCTTCGCCGCGATCCTGCTGGTACCGGTGTTTCTCGGGGCGCTGCTGCTTCCCGAGCCGAGCGTTTGGTCCCTGGTGGCGGCGGCTGTTCTCGCCGCCGCGGTCTTGGCGTTCTTTCCGTTGAACGCGGTGGGCGCCATGCTCGTCGGCGAACTGCGAGGCCACGAGGCCGATGGCCGCTTGCGCAACGTCGCCGAGGAGATCGCCATCGCCATTTCCACCGCTCCTGAACGAGTCATCATCCACGAGTCCGACATCCCGAACGTGGGTGCTTTTCCGACCGGCGAGGGGACCGTTGTTTTCGCCACCGCGGGTGCCGTCGAACAGCTACGCCGTGATGAACTCGAGGCGCTGGTCGCGGCGCAGCTGGCAGGTATGGAGGACCCCTGGTGCCGGCTCGCAACCCGGGCGGAGCTCGTGTGGTCGTTGGCCAAGTTCACCGGCATCTGCGGTTTCTTGTTGTCGCCATTGGCCCTGTTCCCCGGGATTGGGTTGCTGCTGTTGCCCCGCAGCGTGGAGGCGACGCGCGATCTGTGTGCCGACGTCGCCGCCGTCAACGCGACCCGGCACCCCGAAGCCCTGGCGTCGGGCCTGCGCCACCTTCGACCGGCCGCCGAGGTGGCGCACACGCAGAAGCTGACCCGGTCGGCGCTGCAGCCGATCAGCGCGTTCATCGTTCTGCCCAAGCGGGCCCAATCCCGGACGTCGACGGGTGACCGCAGTTGGACCGAGGTCGAGTCGATGGCGGTCGAGCTCGAGCTGCGCGCCGATCGGGCCGAGGCGATGGTGCGAGGTGAGGACCCCCGGAAGTTCACCGGCGCCGAGTACCACAAGCGGTTCAAGGAACTCGGCCGGCAGGCGGCCTTCACCGACGAGGAGCAGGCGGTCGCCGAGAGCCTGCGGGAACGGCATGACCCCGATGCCCGAACCCGGTTCGAGACGGGTGTCTGGAAAGAGGACGGCAGCATGGACATGCCGCTGGCCGACTGGGTTCCCGACGATCACCCGATGCGCGCCGTGCAGGCCAAACTGCAAGCCGGTGAAGGCGATGCCGGCGACGTCGGAAAGCTTCTGTGGATGGGCGTGCAGGAAGCGCGCCGTCAGGGGCGGCCGATCATCGGTGGCTCACCCGATACGGCTTCGACAAACGGTCCCGCGGCGGCCTGGTTTCCCGATCCGCAGTACCCCGGGTACCTGCGGTGGTGGGACGGCTCGCAGTGGACCGACCATCGTCAACAGCAGTCGAGCGCCTAGGCGGGCACGAGTTCGATCGTCGCCACCGGGGCCCCGGCGGCGCTCACGTCGATGGTAGGGGTGGTACCCGAACAGTCGAACGGCGTATCGGTCAGCGGGGACACGTCCGCTGCTTCTAGCCCGAGCGTTTCTCGAGTGACCGTGAGCCCGGCGGCGCGCACGACGAAGTCGAGCTCGTCGGTTTCGATCGCCGTCGTGATGACGCCGTCGGCCGCCGTGTAGGTGCCACCGAGGTCGCCGATGGTGGTCGCGGTGAGCTCGAGGCCACCCAGGTCGGCCTCGGCGACAAAGTCGGCGGTGTAGGTGAACGTGCCGTCGGCGCGGAACTCCACAAAGGCGTCGCCGTCGATGGTCGTTTCGAGGTCGTCGCCCGCGCCCCCGCCGGGCAGGGGTAGGCCGGACAGATCGGGGGCTATGGCCGCCGGGTCGACGGTCCATCGCCCGACCAGGCAGGAGGCGTCGCTTCCGGCGTCGGCATCGGTATCGGCGGTATCGGTGCCGGTACCGGGAGTGCCGGTGTCGGTAGCGGGAGTGGTGGCGGTGGCCGGGTCGGTGGGGGCGGCGTCGTCGCCGGTGGAGCAACCGCCGAGGAGCACCAGGGCCATGAGCAGCCCCGAAAGGGCGCGGATCGAGGAGGGGGGAAAGATCGGGTTCACCCATGAAGTGTGCCCCATCGGCCCCGGGTCGCCACCGCGGTCGGGCCCTGCATGCTGGAAACCGTGCGCCACTGACTACCCTTTGGAGAGCCCAAAGATCTCTGCCGGAGTAACGGATGTCCATCCCTCGTTTTCGTCTTCTCGCCGTCATCGCCGCCGTGGCCTTCTTCGCCGCCGCGTGCGGAAGCAGCGGTGCCCCGGCCAGCTATGACGAGCAGCTCACCGAATACGGTGACGAAGAGGTCTCCCTCGTCGAGAAGAACTACCGCGAGGCCTGCGAATCGGCCAACGACGACATCAGCGATGTCGCCGACTACTGCAAATGTTCGTTCGGCAAGTTCCGCGACAACGTGCCGTTCGCGGTGTTCGATCGGTTTGATCAGGCGATCGAGGACGAGCGCGACAACATCGCCACGTTCGATGATCTCCAGGCGCTCTACCAGAACGCGGTGAACGAAAGCAGCGAGGAAATCGGCAATGCCGAGGTCGAAACCGACCTGGCCGAGCTCATCGCCTTTCCCTGCACCCCGAGCTGAGCAGCGCTAAATCAGGCGCCCGGGTCTTCGCCCGGAAACGACCACCGGGCTTCGCCCGCCGTGTCGATAACCCCGCGCACGTAGGCCGGTTCCATACCGAGCGCCTGCCCCGCCGCGTTCAGCCGCTCCGTCTCCATGTCGTGCACGTGGCCGTCGGCGAGCGCGACCCGAATGCAGCCGCGCAGCAGTGTGGCTCGGCCGGCCTCGCTCAACATCGGTCCGATCTGGGTCATCCACGACACGAGGTCGCCGGGCTCGAGATCGGCGAGGTCGCGTTCGAGATCGGCTCGGGAGTAGTCGAGACCCAGGCGGTTCACCTCGACGACCGCGGCGTGCATCTCGATCTGGTTCAGTTCCTGGTCGGCGGTGATGATGGCGACCATGGCGTGGCGCATGGCCGAGCAGAGGGTCTCGTCAAAGTCGGCTTCTGCCGGCTTGTCCGTCGTGTTTGAGTTGTCTGCGTTGTCTGAGGTGGTCACGGGTGCTTGCCTTGCCTGGTCGGGATGGGTGGCTTACTTCTTCTTGCGTTCGGGTAGGCCCAGCCGGGCTTCGGGCGCAGCCCATTCGGGCCACCGCTCGCGGCTCTTTTGGGCCAGGCGTTGCATGAGGGCGATCGCCCCGGGGTCGTCGTCGCCGGGCCGGGTGTCGATAACCCCGTCGGCGACCATGGCGTTGATGACGGCGCGGCCGAGTTCGGTGCGGACGATGGTGAGGGTCCAGTCGGTCGCATCGCCGATGCCGCCGGTGGAGATGTCGGCGTGTTCGGCCGCGAAGTCCGGGCAGTGGGTGCACCCTTCGCGGGTCCACGCGTGGCATTCCTTGAGGTTGATCTCGTGGTAGCCGCCATCGCGGGTCCAGATCTGAAAGACGCCCTTAATGTTCATCTTGACGATGTCTTCCTTCTTGAGGCCGTACTTGACCTCGAAGAGCTCGTCGAAGAGGGCGTCGTCGAAGCTCTTGGAACAGAGCAGCCCGATGTTGAGCTTGATGGGTTTCGAGACCTTGCCGATCTTGCGGTGCCACATCACCGGGCCGATCGAGGTCTGGCAGCTCATACCGACGAGGGCGAGGCTCGACAGGCCCTGCTCCATGGCGTCGTCGAAGGCAATGGTGTTGGCCGAGTAGGTGTACCGGCTCCCGGCGCCGGACAGCACGGTTTCGCGATCGGTGGCGAGCATCGGGATGGCCTTCCACCCCGGCGAGCCGTCGGGGAGCGATTCCACGCCGCTGGTGAGGGCGCCGTCGATCACGTCGTTTTCGAGACACCAGATCAAGATCGCGGACACCAGCCCACCGTCCTGGCCGGTCTCGTACACGAAGTCGTCGCTTGCCCGGGTGAGGAGAATGTCGTCGTAGATGCCCGCCATCTCGTCGGGCTGGCGTTCGCGGCCGAACAGATGGTTGTCGGCCTCGGTCTCCCAATCGCGAAAGCGCGGGCAGGCCCGGGTGCAGCTGGTGCAGCCCTTCTGGCCGTGGCCGCAGTCGGTGAGGCCGAGTTCCTCTTCGAGGTGAAATGGCTTGTACTGGCCCGGTTCGTGTTTGTAGCCAATGACGTCGTGCGGGCAGCTGATGACGCATCCGGCGCAACCGGTGCAGAGCCCGGTGTCGATGACCTCCTCGTACAGCTCCTTCCACTGGTGGGTCCAGCGAACACGAGCCGGCTTTGCTTCGGTTTGGGTGGCCATGGCTTGCGAGAGTAGTCGGCGCGGCCGCCGGGGCCGAAAGTGTTCCCGAGCGCGGTCGGCGGGCATGATGGGCGCATGGATCTGAACTACCCAGCCGAAGCCGAGGAATTCCGGGTCGTCGTGCGCGATTGGCTTCACGCCAATCTGCCCGACGGCTGGTTCGACGACGGGTTCGAGATGTCGACGGACGAGCGGGCGGCGTTCAACGCGTCGTGGGGCGAGAAGATGGTCGAGGGCGGCTGGTACTGCGCCACCTGGCCGACCGAGTACGGCGGGAAAGGGCTTTCGACGCCGCAGGCCGTGGCGATGGCCGAGGAGTTTCATGCTGCCGGCGCCCCGATGCGCGGCGACTTTTTTGGGGACACGCTGGTGGGGCCGACCATCCTGCAGTGGGGGACCGAGGAACAAAAGCAGGAGTTCATCCCGGGGATTCTGCGCGGTGAAGTCGCCTGGTGTCAGGGGTTCTCCGAGCCCGACGCCGGTTCCGATCTGGCCTCGCTCAAGACCACCGCGGTTCTCGACGGCGACGAATGGGTCATCAACGGCCAAAAGATCTGGACCACCCAGGGGTTCGAGGCCGACTACATCTTCGTGTTGTGTCGCACCGACCCGGAAGCGTCGAAGCACAAGGGCATCTCGTATCTGCTGTGCCCGATGGACCAACCGGGAATCGAGGTGCGCCCGATCGAACAGATCGACGGCGGTGCCGAGTTCTGCGAGGTGTTCTTCACCGAGGCGCGGTGCCCGAAGGACAACGTCGTCGGCGGGTTGCACGAAGGCTGGAAGGTGGCGATGACCACGCTCGGCTTCGAGCGGGGGACATCGAGCACCACCGGCTACCGACGATTCGAGAAGGAACTCGAGATCATCATGGACGCGGCTCGGGAAACCGGTGCCATCGACAACCCGGTCGTCCGTCAGGAACTCATGAAGGCGTACTCGCGGGTGCAGATCATGCGGGTCAACGGGCTGCGCAGCCTGTCGGCGATCGTCCAGGGGAAAAAGGACAAGGGCGTGTCGGCCATCGGCGCCATGAACAAGATGTTCTGGAGCGAGTACCACCGCGACGTCATGGAGTTGGCGATGAAGGTGCTCGGGCCCGACGCCCAGGTGTTGACCGGCTCCGGCGTACAGAATGTGCCGGGGTACGGCCGCCGCGCCACGTCGGACCGGTATCCGGCCTCGGCGCTGCAGAGCAGTTTCTTCTTCAGCCGCTCCGAGACCATCTGGGGCGGAACCGCCGAGATCCAGCGCAACATCGTGGGCGAACGGGTGCTCGGGCTACCGCGCGGCCCCCGGGCCTAGGTGACGACGCCGCTTTCGCGCAGGGCGGCGATGTCGTCGCCGCGCCCGAGCTCGGTGAGGATGGCATCGGTGTGTTCACCGAGCGCGGGAGAGCCGCCGGTGATGGTGGCGGGTGTCGCCGCGAACTGCGCCGGATGGCGGGGTAGGCGGGTGCGTCCGACGACGTGGTGGTCGGCTTCGACAAAGAGCCCCATGGCGACGGCCTGTGGGTCGCGGGTGAGCTGGTCGGGGGTGAGGATCATGGCGAACGGAACCCGTTCGGCCTCGAACCGTTCGGTGGCCTCGTCCATGGTGAGGTTGGCCGCGAGGGCGTAACACATGTCCATCACCGGCCCGAGCACCTCGCGGTTCTTGATGCGTTCGCCAACGGTGGCGATACGGGGATCGTCGTAGCCCTCGGCACCCAGCGCCTTGCACATGCCGGCGAAGTCGTGATCCGAGGTGGGGGTGACGATGCCCCAACCGTCGAGGAACCGCATCGGTGCAAAGCCGGCGACGAAGCTCGAGTTCTGGCTGTTGTCGGAGTCCATCAGGACCTCGTTGGCGGCCGCATCGGCCCACAGGAACGACACCACCGAATCGGTCATCGAGAGTTCGATGTGTTGACCGCCTCGGCCGCTCGCCCGGGCAAAGAGGGCGGCGGTGATCGCCTGGGAGGCGAACAGCGCGGTGACCTTGTCGGCCGCGGTCTGGCGCAGGAACGTCGGCGTGCCGTCGTCGGGGTCGGCCTGGTTGGCGGCGAACCCGCCGTAGGCCTGCATCACGGTGTCGTACACGCTGCGGTCGGCGTAAGGCCCGACCGGTCCGTAGCCGCTGAGCGACGCGTAGACGACGTCGGGGTTGAGGGCCTTGACGGCCTCGTAGCCAATGCCGAGGCGGTCCATGACACCGGGGCGGAAGTTCTCGATCACCACGTCGGATTCGGCGGCCAGTTGGCGCACGATCTCGATACCCGATTCGGTCTTGAGGTCGACGGCGATCGAGCGTTTGCCGCGGTTGCACACGAGGTACAGCGAGCTCATGCCGTTGACCGCCACGCCGACGAACCGGGCGATGTCTCCTATGCCGGGTCGTTCGACCTTGATGACCTCAGCGCCCTGATCCGCGAGCAGCGCGGCCGCGTACGGCCCGGTCAGGGCGATCGAGAGGTCGAGGACCTTCACGCCATCCATCGGTCCGGTTGTCATCGCTGGATCTCCATCCTCAGTCCTCGAAGGCCGGCGGGCGACCTTCCTTGCGGGCCCGCACCGCCTCCTCGAAGTTCTTCGTGGTGAGACGAACATAGAGCTGCGTGTGGGTCTCCATCTCGATGGCGGCCCGCAGGCTCCCCATCTCGAGACCGGCCCACATCGTTCGTTTCGTGAGTGCGGTCCCCTGGGTGCTCCATCCGTTGATCTGGTCGGCCAGGTCGAGCGCCTCGGTCAGGAGGTCCTCGTCGGGCACCGTGCGCGACACGAGCCCGATCGCCGCGGCCTCGGCGGCATCGACGTCGCGCCCGGACAACATGAACTCGAAGGCGCGGGAGGAACCGATGGCGCGCGGCAGGAGGAAGCTCAGGCCGAGCTCGGTGGCCGTGAGGCCGTTGTTGATGCCGGCCGCCCGGAAGTAGGCCGACTCTCCGGCGATGCGGATGTCGGCGCCGAGGGTGAGACACATACCGCCGCCGATGGCCGCGCCGTTGATCGCGCAGATCACGGGCTGTTGCATCCGTTGCATCGCCGGTACGAGGTCGGCGAGCACCGACATGGCCTTGGAGGCGATGCGGGTGAGGGTCATCCCGCCGATGTTCGGGGGCGGTCCGCCGTCGTTGCTGGTGTCGGCCCCCGAGCAGAACCCGCGGCCGTTTCCGGTCAGGACGACGCACGTCGTGTCGTTGTCGGCGCCGACCTGCTCGAAGGCCTCGTGCAGCGGCACCATCAACTCAAAGGCCATGGAGTTCATGCGTTCGGGCCGGTTGAGCGTGATCACCGTGGTGTGCGGTCGAGGCTTGGTGATGAGGATCGGATCCGACGGGTCGTTTGCCATCGGCCGATACTAGGCCTAAACCCGAACCATGAATCCGGCCGACCCGAGCACCACCGCACCCGATCTGGACAGCATCGATCTCAGCACTACCGACCTCAGCAGCATCGACCTCACCGATGCTGCGGTCTGGGAGCGGGCCGCGCCCCACCAGTGGTTCGATCGGTTGCGGCGCGAGTCGCCGGTGCACTGGCACGCGGAAGCGGACGGCCCGGGGTTCTGGGCCCTGACTCGCCACGAAGACGTTCGCCGCGTGTCGACCGCTCCCGATGAGTTCTCGAGCTACGTGGGCGGGCCGCTTCGTCTCGACCCGCCGCAGGACGGGCTCGACCAGGTCCGCATGGTGATCATCGGCATGGACCCGCCGGAGCACCGGTCGTTCCGCGGCATCGTGGCCAAGGCCTTCACCCCAAAGCACATCGCCCAGCTCGGCGATGCGCTCGAGGCCGAGACCGCCCGCGTCGTCGGTGAGCTGCGCGACGGCGACCGGTGTGACTTTGTGGCCGATGTCGCCGCCCGGATTCCGATGTGGTCGATCAGCGAGCTCATGGGGGTGCCCGTCGCCGACCGCCACCGGCTGTACGAGTTGAGCCACGCGCTCATCGACGATCAGGACCCGGAGGTGGCGCCCACGCCGGATACCTCGATGGAGGCATCGATCGAGATCTTCGGATACGCGAGCGAGATGGCGGTGCGCGAGCGGCAGTCTCCCTCGGGCAGCCTGACCAGCGCCCTGCTGAACGCCGAGGTCGACGGTCGGCGGCTGACCGATATCGAGTTCACGCTGTTCTTCATGTTCCTGATCGTGGCGGGCAACGAAACCACCCGCACGGCGAGCTCTCACGGGTTGTTGACCCTGCTCGACCATCCCGACCAGCTGGCCCGGCTCCGGGCCGATCCATCGCTCATGCCGGGAGCGGTGGAGGAGATCCTGCGGTGGGAGCCGCCGATCCACCACTTTCGCCGCACGGCGACGACCGATGTGGAGATCGGTGGCCAGGCGATCGCCGAAGGGGACAAAGTCCTCATGTGGTACGCCGGCGCCAACCGGGACCCGAGCGTCTTTGAGGACCCGCACACGTTTCGCATCGACCGGTCGCCCAATCCGCAGCAATCGTTCGGCATCGGCGAACACTTCTGCCTCGGTGCGAGCCTGGCGCGGCTCTCGCTGCGTCTGCTGTTCACCGAGCTGTTCGCCACCATCGAGAACATCGGGCTCGAGTCCCCGGCCCGCCGGTTGCATTCCAACCTGATCAACGGCATCAAGGAAATGCGGATTACCTACGACGTGCGGTAGCGCCCGTCGGAGTCCCGCACCTCACGGTGAGCGCTGCGCCGCCGATGGGGGAGGGTGGTCGTTCTCCGCCGCTCCGCGATGTGGTTGCTGATGTTCGTGGTTATCGCGTCGAGCTGCGGGACGGCCACCCCTTCTACCGTTCCCACCGATCCTGCCGCGGGCCCATCGAACACCGAACCGGGCGTTGCCCGCGAGGTGGATCCGGAGGCGGTTCCAGAGGCGTTTGTGTTCCCCGCGGAGCTGGTGCTCGACCTCGCCGATTGCCGGCCCGAGACCACCGCTTATGCGTACCCCTCCGGTGAGGGTTCGACCGAAGTTCAGGTCGTTGGCCCCGTCGACGACCGTTGCGTCGTGCGCGTGCACGCCCGGGACTTCATTCAGCTCTGTCGACAGCCGTTGGGCGTTGTCGAGGCACCGGTCATGGTCGCGTTCGATGAGGTCCGGGTCGACTGGACCCCCGCCGAAGCCGACAACTGTGAGCTCCTGCGCGGCGAAGCGCCGACCGCAGGCGGGCGACCGGCCCTGCTCACGATCGATGTTGCGGCGTGCGCGCCCGAACAGCCGGCCATCGTGGTCGACGGTACGGTCACCCCGATCGACATCGTCGGTCCCGAGGGCGACTCGTGTGTCGTGGCGATCGGCGAGCGGGTCGGCGACAGTCCGCCGCCGGCCTGTCGGATCCCGAGCAGCGCGGGCACCGTCGACGTCGTGGCGCTGGCCGGACAGATCGTCATCGACCGCGGCGACGCCTCGTTTTGCCCGGAGCCGACCGCGCTGTAGCGGATCACCCCGAATCGACGGGGCGCCGATCGAACCCGTCGATCGCCGCGCCCGTCGTGAGATCGGTCCGACTCGGCTCAGACCGTCCAGGTGGTGATGACCAACGCCTTGTCGCGCCATGCCTGAATGGTGGCATCGAGCACGTCGAGCGGGTTGAAGGGTTGCACGCCCGGCATGATGTCGTCTTCGCGCATCCCGTAGAGCGCACCCATGGCAAAGCGGCAGGCGTACACCGTCGCGCCCTCATCCATCAGCGTTTGGAGCTGGCGGTTGAAGCCGAGGTTGCCGGGGAAGCCCTCCTGGCCGACCGACGGATAACCGCGCGCCGCGGAAGCCATCAGCACACCCGGGCCGTACAGGACGAACGTGAGGTCGAAGCCCTTGCGCTGGAGCCGGGTGGCGGTGAGCATGTTGACGAGGCCGACGGAACCTTCGAAGGGCACGGTGTGCATGAACACGTATGCCTTGTCGCCGGGCTCGGCCTGGTGGTCGGGGAAGACCTTGTCCTCGATGTTGAAGAGGATGTCGCCTTCCTGGGGCGGATCGATGGTCACTGTCTTGGGCATGTGCCGGCTCCTTGTGCCTGTTCTTGCTGTGGCTGTTGGTTGGATTTCGCTGTTTGCATTTCTCGCCCGATCCGTTCAGATGGCGGGTTTTCGAGACTTGTAATCCGGCTCGGGCCAGTCCTGGCGATGACTGCCGGGGAGGGCTTGAATCGTTCGCCGTCGAATCGCCCAGGGCAGCTGGCGGTAGACCGGGGCGAAGACCTGGCGGAAGAAGCGGTCCTTCAGCGACTTGGGCGGTCGGGGGCCGCTCAGTCCGTTGGCCTTGGCGATCCGGGCCTGAGAGTCCTGAAGCAGGTAGTGCTCGGAGTTTGATCGGAGCCAGTGAGCGAAAGCGGCCACGCGGTCCACCTACAGCTTCGATACGAGGTTTTGAGCGGCCACCGCAATCGGTTCGTTCAGCGCGCCGATGGCGGGGGAGTACACGTTCTCCATGGTGGCGATCTCGTCGACCGTGATACCGGTGCGGGTCATCATGCCGAGGAAGTCGGCCCGCTCCTTGATGCCCTCTCCACCCACCATCTGGGCCCCGATGAGCCGCCGGGACGTGGGTTCGGCCAGGAGTTTCACGGTGATGGTTTTGGTACCCGGGTAGTAGCGGGCCCGCGTGATGCCGTTCGCCGTGCCGGTGACGAAGTCGAGGCCGAGCGCTGCAGCGGTGGTTTCGCCGAACGAGACGCCTCCGAGCATCCATTCGCCCGCCAACATCCCCCACGGCACGTAGACGGGGTTGTAGCCCCGCTGGCCCCCACCGGCGTTGACCCCGGCGGTCTTGCCCTGGGCGTACGCGTGGCTGCCCGACAAACCCTGGAGCGGCACATTCGATACGCCGTGGGGAATCTCGGTGCAGTCGCCGGCCGCGAAGACATCGTTGGCGCTGGTGCGCATGTGGGAGTCGACGATGATGCCGCCGGTCGACCCGAGCTTGATGCCGGCGGCCTTGGCGAGCGGGTTGTTGGGGACCTTGTGGGTACCAATGATGGCCAGGTCGGCCTGCACGTCGCCCTGGTCGGTTTCGACGTGGGTGAGCGACCCCGAACCCGAGCCCTTGAAGGCGGTGACCTTGTTGCCCCACTGCATATCGACGTTGAGGTCTTCCCAACTCTGGCGGACGGGTTCCACGATTTCGGGGTCGGCCACGTCGGACATCGGCCACGGTCCGGGGTCGACGAGGGTGACGTCGATGTCGCGGTGGCGCAGCGCGGTGGTCATCTCCATGGCGATGAATCCCGATTCGACGATGACCGCCTTCTTGGTGGTCTCGAGAACCTTGTCCCACTCCATGGCGCGGCGGATGTCCTTCACCCGGTACAGCCCGTCGAGATCGGTGCCCGCGACCCCCGGGTCGGCGTACAGCCACCCGGTGGCGATGATCAGCCGGTCGTAGGAGACGGTGCCCTCCCCCTGGACCTGCAGCGTCTTGGCCTCGGTGTCGATGGCCTCGACGGTCGTCTCGTAGTGGACGTCGATGCCGGACTTGACGTACTGCTCCTTGGTGGCGAGGAACAGCTTGTCGAAGGAGTCGATCTCCTTGCCGTGCACGAACGGGATTCCGCACGGGCTGTAGGCCACGTCGGCGAACTCGGTGTACACCACGATTTCCGCGGTTGGGTTGGCACCCTGGGCTGCCCCCGCCGCTCCCAGACCAGCGGCTCCGCCACCGACCACGACGATCTTCAACGTGCTCTCCTGTCCGTGCCCCGTACGTTTCAGATCCGAAACGCTCGTGTCGGAAACTAAACGTCCGACGGGGTGTTCGTCAACTATCGGAGGCCGGATCGGCGACGATGCCCTCGAAGCGGAGTTCGACTCCGCCACGCAGCGTGTTGGTGACGTAGCAGACCCGCTCGGCGCCGGCGATGAGACGATCGAGTTCTTCGGGGGGACAACCCACCTGGGCGGTGACGTGAATGGCCGAGAAACTCGGACCGTCGTACGTGCCGGTGGCCTCGACCTCGATCGTCGTGACCTCGACCGACCGCTTGCGAGCGGTGTGGGCCAGCGCCAGGGTGAAACACGACGAGACCGCAGCGAGCAGAAACTCGGTCGGCTGGGGGCCGGTGGCCGTTCCGCCGGGGACCGACTCGGGTTCGTCGGCCCGCAGGTCAACGTCTCCCGCGGTGATGTCGCAGCGCCAGTCGCCGCGCCACACGCCGCTGACCGAGCGGGTCGCGTCCATCAGGCTCCTCGCCTAGTGATCGTGATCGTGATCGTGATCGTGGCCCGCGGGGCGGGCCTGAAAGGCGGCGCTGCGCTCGGCGAGGTCAGCATCGTCGAGCGCCGTTTTGGCCACCACGACGTGTTCGAGTGCGGACAACCAGCATTCGTAGTACCGGTACTCCTCGACCGGTTGGTCGAGCGCCTCCCACCGGGCGATGGCGGCGATGAGTTCGGCCTGGAAGTCCGAAACGGTGAACACATCCTGCTCGAGCAGGGCGACCATCAAGCCGAAGGCCCGCCCTTCCCAGGGGGCGTCGAACAGCAATTCCCCGTTCGATCGGGGTGGCGCGGCCGGGCCGTCGAGCGGTAGCTCGTCGATGGCGACGGTGGTGTCGCTCATGTCGGGCTGCTCACCTTGGCGACGCCGACCATGGCTTCGCGGGTGACGAGCGCGGCGAGGTCGTCCTCGGACAGCTCCTCGGTTCCCGCAGGGCGCTCCGGCAAGATGAAGTAGCGGTTCTCGGCGCTCGAGTCCCACACGGTGACGTCGACATCGGCATCGAGTTCAAGACCCATCTCGGCGAGAACGGTCCGGGGTTCGCGCACCACGCGTGAGCGGTAGGCCGGATCCTTGTACCAGTCCGGCGGCAGTCCGAGCAGCGGCCACGGGTAACACGAGCAGAGGGTGCACACCACCACGTTGTGGCTGGAAGCGGAGTTCTCCACCACCACGATGTGTTCGCCCTGGGGTCCCGCGAATCCAAACTCGCCGACCGCGGCGGTGCCGTCGGCCATCAGGCGAGCCTTGTAGTCCTCGTCGGTCCAGGCCTTGGCGACCACCTTGGCGCCGTTCATCGGGCCGACGTCGTTGACGAACCGGTTGATCAGCCCATCGATCGCGTCGGCGTTGACGAGCCCGCGTTCGGTGAGCAGGGCCTCGAGGGCCTCGGCGCGGATCGGCGCGGGTGGTCGGGTTGGCGGTACAGCGGTCATCAGGTGGTCTCCATGTAGGACTCGAAGAGGTCGATATGCAGGGTGGAAGCCTCGGCGCCGGGGCCCCAGAGCTCCTCGGCCTCGAAGGCAACGGTGTAGACGTGTTGGGGGTCCTCCCCGGTGAAGTGCGCGGTGGCATCGGGGAGTACGGCGGCCGGTCGGATGGCGGTGACCACCCCGGCGTGGCCCCGGACGTAGGCGGGCATGCGGTGATGACCGCGCGCGTGCATGTCTCGAGCCCGGATGGCGTCGCCTACGGCGAATTTGGGTTCGTCATCGATCTCGCGCAGCGATCCGCCTCCGCCGCGCTCGTACTCTGGCTTCGCCAGTTCGGGGTCGGCGGGTTCCTCGGCGGACTCGCCCATGAGGTTGCGCGCCCGGGCATCGACCGCCCCTTCGGCGAGCACGCCGCTGTCGACGAGAAGGAGTTCGGCGCACGCGAGCCAGCGGCCGTAGTACCCGTCCTGGAGGTAGGCGAGCGGGTGGAGTCGCTCGAGCGAGTGGCGGAAGGCGTCCAGGTTGGTTCCCGACAGTCCACCCGACATCGCCCCGAGGGCGAACGCTCTGCCTTCCCAGTCCTCGGCGAAGACTTTTTCGTCGGGGTCGATCGAGACCGTTCCCCAGCCTTCGGTGCCCCCCATGTCGTGAATGCCGTCCACGGATGTTCCTCCTCGACGATTGGTCCTCGCATTCTGAGCCAACCCCTCCCCACTGTCAACTATCGTAGAATTGGCAAGTCGGAAAGTGGACATCGACGGTGGACGGTGGGTGGACGGTGAAGGAACGCATGCGAGCGAAACCCGAGAAAACGGCCCGGGATGGCACCGGCCACCGCTTCGATCGCACTACTCTGACCGCCGATGTCTACTTCAGCAGCCAGATCCGGCGCTGCCAAGCGTCGGTCCGGGAAAGGGCCCGATCGCCCCACGTCGATCGGACGAGCGAAGGCGGCTGCGCCCATGCCTGAGGCGGAGCTCGAAGAAGTCGTCAACTCCATAGGCCCGAAGTTGCGCGAGTTGCGCGACATGAACGGGCTGTCGCTTCAGCAACTGTCGGATCGGTCCGACGTTTCCCCCGCGGCCATCCACAAGGTGGAGCAGGGGAACATGGTGCCGACCATCACGACGCTGTTGAAGCTGGCGGCGGCGCTCGATCGGCCCGTGTCCTATTTCGTCGACGAGGAGGAGGCGACGCCGTCGTACGTCGTGTACACCCCGGCGAAGGAACGGCGGAAGGTGTTCACCTCGCACGAGGGCATCGACCTGTCCGGGATTTCGGGCCCGTACGGGCAGTACTTCGTGGCCTCGGCCATCGCGGAGGTTGAACCGGGTGCCAGCAGCGGCGAAGCCCCGTTGCGCCACCCCGGCGAGGAGTTGATCTACATGCTGGCCGGCACGCTGGAGGTCGAGGTCGGCGACCAAGTGATCCGGCTGACGAGTGGCGACTCCGTGCACTTTCGCACCGACCGTGAGCATCGCTGGCGCAACCCGACCAAGCGGACGGCCAAAGCGGTGTGGATGGCGTTGCGCCCGGCCTGATCCGGGCGGTGCTACGCCGTCGGAAGCGCTCGGACCGACGCGAGCTGTCGGCACGCGACCGGATGGCTGTCCGACGCCTGCCGGTTGCGCACGACCGAGCTCAGGCTGAGCATCAGCTCATAGACGCGCTCCGAATTCTCCCACTGGTGGGCGAGCGCGAAGTCGGTCCACGTCTCAGGGCCGAGGACCGGGTCGTACAGTCCATATTCCAGCTCGTGCCAGGTCGCCGCCATGTCGACCAGTTCGCCGATGATGGTCAGCGGCTCCGATTCGAGACGGCGGACGCGGTCGTGATGCTCGGGTGCGAGGTCGCGGAATCCGCAGTCGCAGTCGGCGAACGGCGAACCTCCTGCGTGCGGCCCCGCCAGGGACCCTTCTGGTAACGACGACATGCGACACCCCTCGTAGCCTCTTCGATCCCGAGCTTCGCGTGCGGTGTTGCACCACTGTTGCACGAGATGCAGCAGTCTCTGCAACAGGCCGACCGAACCGACGGGTTCAGGCGTGGTTGGCCAACACTTCGGCCTCGCTCACCAGTTGGGCCTCGGCCGCCTCGAAATCACCGATTCGGTGGTCGGCGGTCTCGATCAATCGCTGCGCATCGGCTTCGTAGCGGTCGGCCAGGGCTTCGAGCACGCTGGGGGCGGCACCGCCGGTGGCCGTGCGGGTGGCGACGATGTTGCGGGGGTCGAGCACGCTTTCCAGCTGGTCGGCGGTAATTCCGAGCGTGGTGCCGCACACCTGCTCGGCGACCTCGTCGAGCAGGTCGGGCGTGATGTCGATGCCGCGCAGACCCCTCCGACTCGCCTCGCGAACGGTGTTGCCGACCACGTGGTAGGCGCTGCGGTAGTCGATGCCGGACTCCATCATGATGTATTCCGCCAGATCGGTCGCCTGGCTGAAGCCCGCCTCGAGTTCCTCCCACATGCGGTCTTCGTTCACCGTGAGTGTGCCCACGACGCCGGACATCAACGAACTGATCTTCGACGAGAGTTCCAGGGCTCGCGGGATCTCGCCGTAGGCAAAGATCAGGTTGTCGCTGCGGGCGGACGGGCTCTTGACCACGGCGAGGAAGCCACTCAGCCGGCCGATGAGCACCCCGCCGGCACCGCGCACGATGGTCAACGCGTACGGGTTGCGCTTCTGCGGCATCAGCACGGATGCCCGGGTGTACGGTCCCGCCAGGTCCACGTAGTCGAACTCCTGGCTCGACCAGATCTCGAGGTCCTCGGCGAGCTTTGACTGGTTGGAGATCAAGCTGGTGCTCGTGGCCAGCAGGTCGATGAAGGTATCGGTCTGCCACATGGCGTCGCGGGTGTGGTCGATGACGCCGCTGAACCCGAGGAGGTCGGCGATCTTGGAGCGGTCGTCGAGGATGCGGCTGCCGTTCACACAACCCGCCCCTCCCGGGCTCATGTTGACCTGGTCGAGCGCGGCGGACAGTCGCTCGCCATCGCGCAACGCCGGCGGCGAGAAGGCCAGCAGGTAGTGGCCAAACGTCGACGGCTGGGCTTGTTGCAGGTAGGTCTGATCAGGCATGAAGACCGCGCTGTGCTCGCGCGCCACCGAGGCGGTCGTCGCCGCGAACCGGCCGGCATCGCCCATGAGGCGGGCGGTCTGCCCCCGCAACAGAATACGCAGCGCGACGCGAGCGGCCTCGCGCCGTGGGCGACCGGCGTGCAGCCATCCCGCCGTGTTCCCCAGCCGCTCCGCGAAGAGCCGCTCGCGTGAGTTGTACGGCTCGCCGTAGGCGGCGTCGTAGGGAAACTCCTCCGGAGGGGTGCGGTAGGCGACGAGGAGTTCGCGTACCAGTACCGCCGCCGCATCGATGGGCACGACGCCCCGTCGATACAGATCGAGGACATGGCCGAGGTCGGCCACGTTCAGGCCATGGTGCAGAAGCGGAGCGTCGGCGATCTCCCAGGCGAATCCGGCTTCGATGAGCTCCTGGGCCGGCCCGTCCTGGGATGGCCCGGCCACGCGCGCCGATGATGATGCCGGTGCCGAGGAAACAGGAGGGTTGGTCATTTATCGATTCTCCGGGCGGGGTGTCGCGCTCAGCGCGCCACCGGTGTGCCAGTAGACAGCAGGGGTGGGTAGATCGGTGGTGTCCGCCAGCCAGTGCAGGGCCTTGGCGTTGTACGTCGGGTCGATGATGAGCCCGGTCCGGTGGGTCAGGCGGGCGCTCGTTTGCCGCTCGACGAGGGAGGTCCGGCCGAAGCCCTCGCCGCGACAGTCGTGGAGTTCGAGCCGGTCCGTCAACCCGTCCTCGGTCACGGACTCGGCGGTTGTATGGGCGGCGACATCGAGGGCCTTGGCGAGTAGCGCGGGGCGCAGCTCGTCGACCGGACGCGAAACGGACAACCCGACCACCTTCCACGCGGCGTCGACCGCGGCGGACCCGGCGAGAAAGCCGGCGACACTGCCGCCGGATCCCACCGGCAGGACCACGGTCGCGACCGATGTTCCGAGCGCGTGAAGCTGTTCCTGCAGTTCGATCGCGGCCAGAAAGAATCCGCTCGAACCAACGGCGTTCGCCCCGCCCCGCGGTATCGTCATCGGCCGCCGGCCCGCAGCCGCCAGTTCAGCGGCGACGTCGCGGGCGCGCGTCTCCATCGTGGACCGGTCGTCGTCGCCCGTGAACCGGATCGTCGCGCCGGCGGCCGCTCCGGCCAGCATCGCCGGCGGGGGTTCGCTCGGAGGGTCGCCGTAGGCGACCTGGTGCACGGCCAGCCCGGCCACGGTCGCTCCCGCGGCGAGTGCCGCGGCGAAGTTGGAGCTCGGCCCGCCGGAAACGACGAGGTCGGTGATGTGCCGGTCGATCGCTTCGGCGAGCAGACCCTCGACGGTTCGTACCTTGTTGCCACCCCAGGAGAATCCGCTGAGGTCGTCGCGTTTGAGCCACAGCGGGTCGATCCCCAGCTCGCGGCCGAGCCGGTCGGCGCGATGCAGCGGTGTCGGGAATACCCCCAGGGGGTATCGGCCGGGGAGGGTCAGCGCCACGACGGCGCACCGGCGCTCTGGCGGGTGCGCGCCACGGCGACGACGCGATCGGTGAGCGCCGCGCACGCACCCGTATCGACCCCGTCGAGCGCGGCCAACTCCGACGCCGTGGCCGCATCACCGAGTTCCTCGGCCACGGTGGTCCCGTTCTGGCGGGCGCGCCCGTAGGCCGCATTTAGCAGGTGCTGGGCTTCGTGTTTGCCGACCCGCTCGGTCATCGAACGCAGGAGTTGCTCGGAAGCGAGCGTTCCCGCGCCGCTGACGTTGGCGAGCATCGCGGCGGTGTCGACCTCGAGCCCATCGACGAGGGCTCGGCTCAGCGAGGTGGCCGCGCAGGCGTAGTGGGCGAGGGTGGGAAAGGTGACCCATTCCGCTTTCCAACCGCGGGCGTCGCGCTCGTGCTCCTGCACCATGGTTTCGGCGAGCGAGGTGGCCTGGGCGCGAACCAGGCGGGCGAGGGCGACGACCTGTTCGCTGCGTTCCGGGTTTCGTTTGTGGGGCATGGTGATGCTGCCGACGGTCGTCGCGGTCGTCGCCTCCCGGACTTCGCCTATCTCGGCCCGTTGCAGCACGAAGACCTCGTTCGCCGTGCGCGCGAGAGCGGCCGTGGCCAGGGTGAGCGTGGACGCGAATTCGGTCAACCGGTCTCGGGCCGTCAACCACGAGGTGTCGGCCAATCCCAGCCCGACTTCGCGGGCGAAGGCCGCGCGCAGGGCGAGCGCGTCGTCGCCGAAGAAGGCGAGCGAACCGACCGCTCCGCCGAGCTGCGCGACGAGGCATCGGGGCGCGATCTCGCGCATCCGTTCGAGGCTCCGGCCGAGCTCGTCGACCCAGGACGCGACCTTGAAGCCAAACGTTATGGGTGCCCCGGGCTGGCCGTGGGTGCGGCCGATCATCGGGGAGGAGCGGTGGGTCTCGGCCAGGTCGCTCAGCGATCGTTCGATATGGCGGAGGTCGTCCCATACCGCGTCGCCCACCGCAGCCATCTCCAGGCTCAGCGCTGTGTCCGTGATGTCCTGCACCGTCGTTCCGAGGTACACGTGTTGGCCGGCGGTGGGCGAGAGGTGGCGTTGCAGTTCACCGATGAGCCCAAGGGTGGAGTGGGCCGTCTCGGTGGTGCCGCGTGCGATCGCCGCGATGTCGAGCGCGTCGGCGTCGATCGCGGTGATCTCGGCGGCGGACTCGGCGGGGATCATCCCCAGGCCGGCCTGGGCGCGGGCGAGGGCACCGAGAATCTCGACCCACCGGGTCAGTCGGGCCCGCTCGGCAAAGATGCGCCGAGATTCCTCGGTACTCCATGAACCCCCGTAGATCGCCGAGTCGATCAGGTGGGCGTCCACACGAGCCCTTCGTCGGCGATCAACCGGTCGATGGCGACGCGAACCTCGTCGAGCGAGGCCCCCCAGGGCACCAGCAGGGATCGATCGCGCCGCTCCATGCCCTGTTGCAGCAAACAGCATCGGGTGAGCGTTGGCTGGGCCCCGTCGGGGCGTTCGAGGAACCGCCGCGGGCAGGTGTCGACCGACCGGGGTTCCTCGCCGTAGAACTCGGCGTGGATCTGGACCGATCGTTCGCAGCCGACCAACGTCCAGTCCTGCACGTTTGGTCGCTGGTCGAGGTAGGAAACCTCGGCCCCGGCGAGTTCGACGCCGCTGGTGCGACACGGCATCAGTACGTGGTCGGGTGCTTCGCGGCCGATGGGCAGGAGGGCGATGCTGTCCCGTTCGTCGACGAGCAGGCCGACGGGCGGCAGATCCTCGGCGACGTCGAGGATGCGCTGCGCCTGGTCGGCGAGCTTCGACGGGCGGGGAGGCACGATGTCGAGCACCTCGATCCACAGGGGCTGCGGGTTTAACAGGAAGCTCACATGGGAGTAACGCCCCTCGATGATGAGACAGTCCACGCCTGGGTTGTCCGCCACCGCCGATGCGAACTGCGACGCCACACCGACGTCGACATCGGGTTCGAGGAGGTACCGGGAGTTCTGGGGCCCGGCCAGCAGGCGGACGTGCTCGATGGGGCTGAACAACGCTTCGCTCGGGGCCGTGACCACTTCGATCAACGCGGTTTCGTCGTCGTTGCGCACCACGATGAACCGGGTTCGCATGTAGGCGTCGCGTCCGACGAAGTGGGCTGTGAGCGCGGCTTCGTCGAGGTCGACGGCCGCGTCGCTCAGGGCGACGCTGCGATAGCGCGAGGGGAAGATGTTCGGCGCTGAGGCGTCGAGGGCGAACATCAGCCCGGGGTGCCCGAGCACTGGCTGGCGCCTATGCCGATGGTGTCCGCGCGCAGTCCCCGGCGCAGCGATTCGACACTCATGACCTCGGTCAGGGTCACGTTGCCGATGTTGACCTGCGGTCCCACGCTACGGATGAGCCACGACTGCTGGCTGCGCTGCGGCGCCTCGTAGATGATTCGAGCCCCGTCCGCTGCCGACTCGATGGCTTCGACCAGTTGCGTGCGCACCTGGCCGTTGGCCTCGTACAGGCCAACGGTGCCCGACTCGCGCCCTTCGGCGACGATCCAGTCGGCCCCGGCTTCGATGTCGCGACGGATCTCCTCGACCCAACGCTCGGGTGTGGCCGCGTGGGTCGCAAACTTGCTCCCGACCTCGGCGAAAACCGTGAAGCCCAGTTCGCGGGCGGTGCGAATCAGGGTGTGTTTCTCGTCCATGGGTAGGGCGGTTGCACCGTTGCTCACCTCGACCGCAGGAAAGCCGACCGACCGCACCCACTTGAAGAACTCGGCGCTGCGGTGCTGCAACCAGGCGATTTCGAGCAGCGTTCCGCCCGGGCAGGGGCGGATGCCGTGCGCGAGCAGGACGTCGATCTTTTCGTCGACCTCAGGGTCGAGGTACGCGGTTCCCCACCCGAATTTCCACACGTCGATGTACTCGGCCACCGAGGGCATCTTGGCCCGAAGTTCGTCGAGCGGCATGCCCTTGTCGAGCACATGGGTGACGCCGGTGTTGCGAGGCTTGTCCGATCGCGATGGCATGGAGAGGAACGCGGGTCGTTCTGTCATGTGGCTCACCGTCCCTCCGCACTCACGATAGGCAAGGGAGTATATCGGATCCGATATGTTCACCAAGAGGGCGACCGGGTGGCAATCCCGGCGCCGACAACCAGGTCCGACAGAGGAGAACATGGGGGACAACACGGGGGAGAAGATGGCGACGAGAGCGGCGCGGTGAGCGATCACGCGGGGCCGAACGTCCTGCATCTTCTCGGACCGCTGGCGGTGCTCGACCCCGACGGCCAGCCGCTCGGAGCGGTGCCCGCCGGGCGGGCCAGCCTAGCGTTGCAACGCATCGCGGTCGCCGGCGGATCCGCGGTCGGCGTCGATGCACTGGTCGACGCGCTCTGGTCCGATCGCGCCCCGGCGAGCGCGGCGAGAAGCGTGGCTTCGCTCGTCAGCCGCATCCGCGCCCAGGTCGGGGCGACCGTCATCCAGGGAAGCGCCGGGTCCGGCTATCGATTGGGCCTCGATGCCGCCTGGGTCACCGATGCGCTGCAAGCCGAACAGCTGCTCGACGAGTCCCGCTCGCGGGCGCGGTCGGCCCCGGCGCTCGCCGCCAGCGCGGCGCGGCGGGGGCTGTCCCTGCTCGACCGCGGCGATCCCCTCGGCGGCACCGCGGGCCTCGACGACGCGTGGGTGGATGATTTCGGGCGCCACATCGACGGGCTGCGGCGCCGCCTGCGCCGGTCGCTTTGGATCGCCGACATCGAGCTGGGTCGGTGGTCGGACCTGATCGACCAGGCCGAGGTGGCTCTGGAGGCCGAACCGCACGACGAGGAGGCCGCTCGGGCGTTGATGACCGCCCACTGGAATCGGGGTGATCGGGGATCCGCGCTCCACGTGCACGACCGGCTGCGCGAACACCTGCTGGAACACCTCGGCGTGGAGCCGAGTAACGAGACCGAAGAGCTGTACGCCGCGGTGATCCGGGACGAACCGCATCCGTCGCCCGCCGAGCAACCGGGCGATGAAACCCCCGGTGCGATCGTTCTCGCCGGCCGCGAGTCGGAGTTTGGTCAGTTGGTTGCCGCGTGGCGCCGCGCCGCGGCCGGGTCGGTCGAACTGGTCGTGCTGAGTGGCCCGGCCGGCTCGGGGCGGACGACCCTGTGTGACGCGGTCGCCGAGGAGGCGCAACGCACCGGGGGATTCGCCATGCGGGCCGAGAGCGCGGAGGGTGAGCGGTCGCTCTTCCTGCACCCGTTGCTCACCATGTTGTCGCGGCTGTTGTTGTCGACGCCTCCCGAGGATCTGCCGTCGCTACTGGGCCCCTGGCTACCCACGGCGTCCGAGCTCATTCCCGAGTTGCGCGACGTCGTCGAGGTCGAGCCCTATCAACGATCCTCGGCCGACCTGGAACACCGGCGAGCCCTCCAGGCGGTGGAGCACGTGATTCGCGAGGTGGCGCAACGTCAACCTCTGGTGCTGTTGTTCGATGATCTCCACCTCGCCGGGACCTCGACCGTCGATGCGCTGCACTCGCTCGTCCACGACCTGCAGGGGTTGCCGGTTCTGATCGTCGCGGCGGTACAGCCCGAGCCCGGCGCATCCGGCATCCTCGAGCTGATCGCGCGGGGGACCAACGTCGTGCTCGGCCCGATCTCGCGCCGAAACGTCGCGCTACTCGCCGATGCCGCCGGAATTCCCGGCGAGGTCGACTTCGTCTGGGAACTCACCGAAGGTCACCTGCTGTTCGTGACCGAAGTGATTCGATCGCTTCGGCAGGCCACGGACCGGGAGGCGATACCCGGCTCGCTCAGCTCGGTGGTGCTCCACAGCGTTCGACGCGCCGGTCCCGAGGTCGAGGAGGTCCTGGAGGTCGCCGCCTTCATCGGCATCGGGTTCGATCTCGCCACCCTCAGCCACGTCATGGAGCGGAGCGAGGCCGACCTGTTGGTGATCCTGCGCGCCGCCATCGACGCCAGCCTGCTTCGGCCGCGCGACGGCGACTTCGTCTTTGCCAACCGCGTGATCCGCGATGCGCTGTACGGCCTGGCGTTGGGGCCGGTCCGGCGGAGCCGCCATGCCCGACTGGTCGGGGTCTATGCCGACCGGCCGGAGAGCCGGGCCTGGCACCTCAGCCGCGCCGGTCGGTTGGACGATGCTGCTGAGGCGTGGCTGGAGGCGGCCCAGGTCGCCCAGCGGGCCTTCTCCAACGCCGACGCCGACCGGCTGCTGTGCGAGGCGATCGAAACCGCCCAGGCGGCGGAGAACACCGCGGTGCTCGGCGCCGCCCTCGTCACGCGCGGGATGGTACGAACCGAGTTGGGCCGGTACGACGAGGCCACCCAGGATCACCTGGCGGCCCAGAAGCTCGGCCTGGCCCAGGGCAACCGACCGCTCCAGGCCCAGGCGGTGGAGCGGCTTGGTTGGACGGCGTACTACGAGCGCGATGTCGAGGCCGCCGTCGCCCGGGCGGAGCAGGCGACCGCCATGTCGGGCGTCCACCCGAGCGGGTGGGTGCTTCTGGGTCGGATTCGCCACTGGAGCGGCGATTTCGACGGGGCATCGTCGGCCTACACGCGGGCCCTCGCTGAACTGGGCGACGACGACCTCGGGGTGCGGGCCTCGGCGCTGAGCTGTCTCGGGGCGTTGCTGGCCCACGGCGATCGCTTCGACGAAGCCGTCGACGCGCTCGACGACGCGGTCGCGTTGTGCCATGAGATCGGCGCGTTCCGGCCGTTGCTTCGCGGCCTGTTCTTCCAGGGCCTCGCTCGGGCGAACGTGGGTGATCTGTCCGGTGCCCTGACCGCGCTGGAGACCAAGAAGACGCTGCTGCACCGCTACGACGTGTCGTTCTATCGGGCGCGCACGAACACCTGTCTGGCGTGGGTGTGGCGCGAGCTCGGGGATCTCGACCGGGCGCGGGCCCTGTCGGAGCAGGCGGTGGATGAATCGCGTGAAGTGGCCGAGAGCGAATTGCAGGTCGAGCAGGAACTCCACGCGCTGTGCTCGGTGGCCGAGTCCGACATTCTCGCCGGCGCTCCCGACACCGCGGCGGCCCACCTCGAGGTGGCGACCGAGCTGCTGTCGGGCTGGCTGCCGTTTCGCTGGCGGGCGGAACTACGGGTCGTCGAGTTGTCCAGTCGGCTTGGTCTCGACTCGGCCGAACGGCTGTTGGTCGAGGCGCGCGATCGGGGATCTTCGAAATACGAGGCGCTGGCGCTCAACCTGCTGGGCCGCCAGAGCGAGGCGGCCCGGGTGGCGGCGGGTACGGGGTCCGCGCTGCTGGTGGCCGAGGTGGCGCCGCGCCCGGAGGCCGACGCCGCGAAGGAACAAATACGGGCCCGGCTGCCGCGGCAGCTGCGCGAGAGTTTCGTTACCAACGGCCGCCTGGCCCGGCAGCACTAGCGCGCGGAAAGCGCCGACGCCGCGAGCCCGATCCCGGCCATCAGGGCAGGGCCCGACGAGCTACCGATGGAGCGGACGATGGCGGCGGCCTGAAGCGCCTCCTCGGTGCGGTAGCGGGCGGCGCGGTCGATCATGTGATGGACCGGGGCGATGGTCTGCCCGCGCGCGGCCCAATGCAGGAACGCCGCGCTCAGGTCGGTGGTCTCGGCCGTGTCGGCAACCGCTCTGGTCGAACGATTGCCGGCGAACGTGTGCACCAGGAGCAGGCCGGCCAGGACGTCGTCGCCGACCGGCGTCAGACCCGGGCCGCGGCCCTGAAGCAGACGACGAGCGCGGTCGAGGTCGGCCTCGTGGGCGGCCGCGGTCACGTCATCCCAGACGGCGCCGAGTTCGTCGATGACGATCGGTGGGGTCCGGGCGGCGAGGACGAGGGTGGAGAGCGCCGCGTCGAGCTCTTCGGGCGGGGCCGGGCGCCAGCGACGACCGGCATCGAGGCGGATGCGCACCGGGCCGAGTCCGATCGCGTCCGAGGTCATGGTGACCGTCGCCCCGCCGGCGACGACGGGCAGCGGGCCCACGATCACCAGGTGAAGGGGGCCGGGGTGTAACCGCTCGCCGATGGCGAAGACCGTCGAGCCGAAGCGGACGTACATCCCGCCGGGAAACGTGTCGAGCACCCGGCCTTCGATCGTCGCCCCATCGGCGTTGTGCTCGAGTCGATGTTGCACCGTCGCGACCGCGCACCCGATCGATCGCGCCTGCCGTTCGGGCGGGCGGTCGGTCATGGGGTTCGAGCATCCAGCGCGAGCACCGCGTCGACGAAGCACTCGATGGGGGCCCAGGCCACCCCGGCTCCGACCTGGCCCGAACCGTCGGACGCGTGCACGATGCCGGTGTTGACGGCCGGGGTTACCCCGGACTCGACCACCTGGCGAATGTCGACGCCTACCGGCGTGCCGATGTGATCGAGAATCGGGAGCCGGAACCGGCCGCTCTCGCCGAAGCAGATGCGCTGCATGTTTCGGGTCGCGGCGATCGCATCGGCCATGCGGCCGCCGAGGAACCCGGCGACGGCGGGCGAGTTGGCGGCGGCGGGGCCACCGAGGCCGACGAGTTCGAGGACCGCGCTGTCGCCGATGTCGGGGGCGCTCGTCTCGGGGCCCTGCCCGGGGTAGTAGAGGGCGTCCTGCACGGGCGGGCTGGGGGCGAGGAACCACTGGTCGTCGTCGCCCGACAGTCGGATCCCGTAGGTGGTCCCGTTGCGGCACATGGTGGTGACGATGCTGGAGTTCGGGACCTCGCCGGCCCACAGCACGAGGGACTTGGCGCTGGCCATGGCGATGTTGAGAAACATCAGATGGTTGGCGCTGAGGAAGCTGGCCACCTCCGGTGCCGAGGCGTTGGTGGACCGCACGAGGTACGGGAGCAGGTCGCGCAGGAACAGATTGGTGGTCGCCTGCGTTCGCATGTGGACGTCGTCGCCCATCGGGATGCCCTGACCCGCGAGGGCGAACGCGTCGGTGGGGCCCATGGCCGTGATGGCCTCGCCGAGCACCGGGCCGACCTCGTCGCGCAGGAACCGCAACCGTTCGATGGCTTCGTCGGAGTCGACCCCGAACCACGGGACCTGCCCCGAGCCCTGGTTGAGCGGGGCGTAGGCCTCGGTGCCCCCCAGTTCGTTGCCCACGACGTACATCGGGGCCGAGGCCCCGATGGCGCTGGCCATCGGTACGACGGTCCGGTGATCGTTGGCCGGGGCGAGGGCGATGTCGCCGGCGGCGACGGCGGCCGATGCCGACGCGGAGTCCTCGGCCCAGCCTTCCGCGACGACGGCCGCCTGTACGGAGCGGCGCAGCGGATCGCACATGTCACCCCAGGCGATCGCGGGGCCGCAGTGCAGGATGGTCCGGTCGGCGGCTACGGGGACGACATCGGAAAGGCGTTCGATGCCCTGGAGCAGGGGAATACCATCGTTCAGGCGTTGGACGACGGTGGTGTTGGCTTCGTCGATGGCTGCGGCCTTGGGGCCAAAGAGGCGGGCGAGGGCGGCTACTGCTTCGGTGTCGCCGCCGGCCGGGATCCGCCAGTCGACGCCGACCACGCTGGTGCCCTGGTCGCGAATCGAGTCCTCGAACATCGGCAACCCGATGTTGACGGCTTCCACCACCGTTGGGAGTTGGGCCACGGGGGCCGCTTCGGGAGCCATGCAGTCGTCCTCTGGACAGTCTCGGACATCTCTCTACGGAAATACTGTGTTTACTATACGGTATGACCACTGCGAAGTCGGGCGAGGTGCGCGGGTACGACCTGGAGCAGATCGTGGCCACCGTTCGGGAGTACTCCGGCGTAGCCGGCAAGGGGCCGATCGCCGCCGTGCGGTCGGCGATCGACACGTCGGATCCGGTGCACGGCCCGGGTGACGACGGGGCCGTGGTGGAGGTTGGCGATCGCAACATCGTGGTGTGCGGCGAGGCGCTGTCACCCCCGTTCGTCGCGGCCGATCCCTACGGCGCCGGGGTTGCCGCGATTCTCGCCAACGTGAACGACGTGGCGGCGATGGGCGCGGTGGCCCGGGGCATCGTCAACACCCTCGTCGGCCCGGCCGAGATGACCGCCGAGGTGATGCGGGGGATGGTCGACGCCGCCGCGATGTACGACGTGCCGATCGTCGGTGGGCACCTGACCGAGCGGCCCGGCGATACCTCGGTGTCCGCGTTCGCGGTCGGCGATGCCGATGGGGTGCTGTCGATGGCCAACGTGGCCGCGGGGCAAACGGTGCTGTTCGCGTGTTTCCTCGACGGAACGATGCGCACCGACTTCCCGTTTTTCCGTTCGATCGATGAGCAGGCCCACCGTTTCGCCGCCGATGTTCGGGTGCTTCCCGCCGTCGCCGCTCGGGGGTTGGCGGTCTCGGCCAAGGACGTTTCGATGGCCGGCCCGCTCGGGTCGCTCGCCATGTTGTTGGAGTTTCGCGGCCTCGGCGCCGAGATCGACCTCGACCGACTCCCCGTTCCCGCCGCCACCGACTTCCTGCAATGGCTGATCTGTTTCCCGAGCTATGCGTTCTGGCTCACGTGCTCGCCCGATACCGCGGCCGACTGCGTGCAGGCGTTCGTCGATGCGGACCTCGTGTGTGCCGAGGTCGGCACCGTGGGAGAGGGATCGGCGGTGAAGCTGACCGGAGGCGGCGGCGAGGCGACGCTGCTCGACTTCGCCCGGGATTCGATCACCGGTCTCTGGGCGTAACGGTTCAGCCCGCGACGAGCAACGGGCTCGCCGCGAACTGCTCGGTGGCCAGGTGGAGTTCGGTATCGCCCGGGTCCGAGCCGGCGCGGGTGGTGGCCCCCGGAAGACCGATCTGCATGGGTTGATGGGGGAGGCCGTGATACGGCGCCGCCGGGCCGCTGCACGTCCATCCGAGGCGCTCGAAGAAGTTGGTGTTCTGCACCTGCACCGACGCCTGCATGATGGTGCCCCCGGCCGCGGCGGCGGTGGCCACGGCGAAGCGGACGAGCTGAAGCCCGACCGTCGAGGTGCGGTGGGAGCGCAGGACGGCCAGGCGGTCGCCCTTCCACAACCCGGCGTCGTCGAGCCGGTAGAGGCGGACCGTGCCGGCGAGGCGGTTTCCGCTCGCGGCGACGACGTGGATGGTCTGCGGGTCGCGGTCCCATCGGTCGACGTCGGTGAACACCATGACGCCCTGTTCCTCGACGAAGACGCGGTGGCGGATCGCGAAATGGGCGGCGATGTCCTTGCGGCCCGCCGGCCAGCACGCGACCCGGCCCATCACGAAACCTCGATGACCGGGATCCGCTTGCGGCCTTCGCCGCCGAGCTTCAACGACTGTTCGATCGCTCCCAGCGGCGAGCAGGCCTGGCAGCGGGCGCATCCGGCCGCCACCTTGTCGGCGGTGATGCCCCGCTCGATGAGATAGGGGGCGACCTGGCGGGCGATGCGTTCGGTGTAGTCCGAGGCGGGGGGCGCCACATCGGCCATCAGGCTCCCCGGCACGGGTCGGAGCGGAACGATGAACGGATAGACGCCGATGTCGATGGCGCGGCGACAACCCTCGACGATGAGTTCGGGATCTTCGCCCATGCCGAGGATCACGTACGTCGACACCTGGCCCTCGCCGAAGCGTTCGACGGCGTACTCCCATGCCTCGAAGTACCGCTCGATTCCGGTGCGAGCCTTCGGCGGCGCGATTCGGGCGAGTACCGCGGGATCGAACGTCTCGACGTGGATGCCGAGCGAGTCGATGCCCATGTCGGCCACCCGGTCGATGGCGGTGAAATCCTCGGGTGGCTCGAACTGAACCTCGACCGGCAGGCCGGATGCGTCCTTCATTGCCTTGCCGCACTTGCCCACGTAGAGGGCGCCGCGGTCCTTGCCGTAGGTGGAGCCGGTGGTGAGCGTGATGTCGACGGCGCCGTCGAGCTCCTTGGCGGCGACCGCCACCTCGGCGAGGTGCTCGGGCCGCTTCACCTTGACGGTGTTGCCGCTGTCGAGGGACACGCCGATGCCGCAGAACTGGCACTGGTCATCGTTGCCCCAGTAGGCGCAGGTCTGCAGGACCGTGCTGGCGAGGCTGTCGAGGTGCATGATGGCGATCTGCCAGTACGGCGTGCCGTCGGCCGTCGACATGCCGTAGTACTTCGGTCGGTCGGCGGGGGCCGCCGAAGCCACCCGTACCCCGTCGCGGTAGATGCCGAAGCCAATGTCCTCGGCTTCGAGGGAGAACGGGGTGTCGGCGACGAACTCGGCGTCGACCGGAACCGTCAGTGGTTGGCCCTCGACCCAGATCATGCCGGCGTCGGATGGGCCGGCCCCGCCCGGACGGCGTTCGAAGTCGGTTTCGATGCGCACGCCTTTGGTCTGGAGCTCAAGGATCAGACCGGAAAGGCGCTCGCCGTCCTCCGCCGAGGGGATCTCGCTGCGAATCTGCTCAGCGGTTGACATGTGGGGTGGGCCTCCTGGGGAATCCAGCGTACTCACTGTACGTCTACTAAAGGAAACGTTCTCGTCAGGACGGTTCACCTTCGGTGTGAGCGGCTACCCGGGCGACGAGTTCGACCCGAGCGGCGGAAAAGGTGTCGGCGTCGTCGTGTTCTTCGATGGCGGCGATCCCGGGATCCAGATCGACCGGGTCGCCGGTGGCGGGGTCGAGCCGGATAACGGTGAGAACGTGGTTCGCCCGGCCGGTCGCCGGGTTGGGTTCGACCGACGACACGATCGCCGCGCCGGTGCCCAGGTGCATCTCGATGGCGGAGTACGGCTCGATGAGGCCCTGGCCCAGCGTGCCGGTTTCGTGCAGCAGCACCCATTCGTCGCCGCGTTCGGCCGCCGACCCGATCGCCTGGGCCATCTTGCGGTGGTGTTCCAGGGCGCGAATCTCGGCGTCGCGCAACGCAAAGGCGACCCCGGCGACGTCGAGTTCGGGAAGGTCGCCGAGCGGCAGGTCGGCCCGAGTCGACGCGGCCCGCACGATGGCGGTGCTCTGTTGCCAGTGGGCGGCCAGGCCGTCGTGGGTCTCGACGACGCCAAGGTCGTTGGCGACTTCCCGGGCGACGAGTACCAGCCGCTCGTACTTCTCCGGGTTGACCGTTGCCAGGGGGTACAGCTTGCGTTCGGACTCGGTCCACAGCGCGCGCAGCGCAGCGACATCTGCGGTGGGCGAGGTCATCATCGGCGTCCTCCTCATGGGGTGGGGGATGGGGTGTGGGATCGGGTTGTGGTCATTCTTCCGACTTCCCGTCTACTATACGAGAGATGACGTCGCCTATCCGATGGAGCAACAGGCATGGCTGAAACGGCGGTGCTGGCCATGGGGGGCAATGCGCTCATTCGGGCCGACGAACGGGGCACGATCGACGAGCAGTACGAAAACGCGCTGGCGATGGCCAAATCGGTTCGGTCGCTGATCCGCAAGGGCTGGCGGGTGATCATCGTGCACGGCAACGGACCTCAGGTGGGGAACCTTGCCATCCAGCAGGCCGAGACGGTCGATCTGGTTCCGGCCCAACCGCTCTTCGCCCTCGGCGCCATGACCCAGGGGGCGGTGGGCAGTCTGATCTGCCTGGCGCTGCACGAGGTTTGCGGCGATGAGATCCCGGGTGCGGTTTCGGTGATCACCCACGTGGTCGTCGACCCGGCCGATCCGGCGTTCCAGAACCCGACCAAACCGATCGGCCCGTTCTTCTCCGAGGAGGTCGCCGCCGCCCTCGCCGCCGAGCGGGGCTGGTCGATGGTCGAGGACTCCGGACGCGGGCATCGCCGGGTGGTTCCTTCGCCCGCACCCCAGGCTCCGGTTGAGGCCGACGCGATCGCGAGCCTCATCAGCGCCGGATACGTCGTGGTCGCCGCCGGCGGTGGAGGTATTCCAGTGGCGAAGGAAGAGGGCTCCTACCGCGGGGTGGACGCGGTGATCGACAAGGACTTCGCCGCCGAACGCCTCGCCGATGCGTCCGGGGCGACGGTGTTGGCGATGGTGACCGGCGTTCCCACGGTGAAGATCAACTTCGGTCGTCCCGACGAGGAGTCGGTGTACAACCTCACGACCGAGGAAGCGGCGAAGCATCTGGCCGACGGTCAGTTTCCGCCCGGCAGCATGGGCCCCAAAATCGAAGCGGCCGTGCACTTTGTCGAAGGCTCGACGGCGGCCTCGGAGCGCTTTGCCGCGATCACGACGCCGGAGTTGGTGTACGCCACGGTCGACAATGCCCACGGTGCCATCCAGGGCCACCGCGGCACGAAGATCAAGCCGGTCAAGCAGTAGGCCAGGGGTAGCAATGCAGCACGAAATCCAGGTCCTCAAGGACAACTACAAAGACAGTGTGCGTCTGCTGGAGGCCACCCGGGCGATGCTCGCGGTCGACGGGGTCGAGTACGCGTGGGCGGTGATGGGAACACCCGCGAACCTCGAGACGCTCGCCGACGAGGGGTTCTCGGGGTTCGAGGACGTTTCGGCCAACGATCTCGTCCTCGCCGTGCGGGCCGGCGATCCCGGACTGGCCGAGGGGATCGACGTCGCCCACGAGGTGCTGTTCTCGGCCACGGCGGCGGGCGAGTCCGAGGCGGCGACCGTCGGGCATCTCGGCGCCGGTCTCGTCGAACAACCGGGGTCGAACGTCGCGGTGATCTCGGTGCCCGGTCCGTTCGCCACGCTCGAGACGCAGAAGGCGCTGACCGCGGGTCTCGACGTGCTGTTGTTCTCCGACAACGTGGGGCTCGCCGACGAGATTGCCCTGAAGGAACGGGCCACCGAGTTGGGTCGGCTCGTCATGGGGCCCGGGGCCGGGACGGCGATGATCGCCGGGACCGGCTTGGGGTTCGCCAATCGGGTGGCGCGGGGGCCGGTGGGTGTCGTCGCAGCCGCCGGCACGGGCGCCCAGGAGGTGATGGCGCTGCTCGATCGCTGGGGGGTGGGGCTGTCGCACGTCATCGGCGTGGGTGGGCGCGACCTCAACGCCGATGTCGGTGGGTTGATGGCCCGGGCCGGGATCGCCACCCTCGAGGCCGATCCCGGTACCGAGGTGATCCTCCTGGTGTCGAAGCCGCCCGCGCCGGAGGTGGCCGAGTCGCTGCTCGGCACCGCACCGACGAAGCCGATGGTGGCGGCGCTGATCGGGTTGCGGGAGGAACTGGACGCCGTCCCGGCCGAGATCGCGGTGTGCAACACGTTGGAACAGGGCGCGGTGCTGACCCTCGGCGCCCTGGGCCGCACGGCGCCCGATCGGGTGGGCGAGACGCCCGAGGCGGTGGCGGATCGCATAACGGCGTTGGCCCCGTCGAGAACCCGACTTGTCGGTCTGTTCAGCGGCGGAACGCTCTGTTATGAGGCGATGACCATCGCCATCGATCACATCGGAGCGATCCACTCCAACACGCCGCTCGACGAGGCGTGGGTCGTCCCGGCGCCCGAGGGGGCCCACGTGTGCCTCGACCTGGGCGAGGAGGAATACACCGATGGTCGGCCGCACCCGATGATCGACCCCGAAGCTCGCATCGAGTGGCTCGAGCGCCAGGTCGACGACGCCACGATCGCGGTCGTGCTCCTCGACGTCGTGCTTGGTGACGGGTCGCACCCCAACCCGGCGGGAACTCTGGCGCCGACGCTCGAGAAGATCCTTGATTCGGGGGCGGCCGTGGTGGCCTACGTGCTCGGCACCGACCTCGACCCGCAGGGGTTTGCGGGACAGCAGAAGATCCTGCGCGATCTCGGTTGTATCGTCACCGAAACCGCGGCGCGGGCGGCGTTGGCGGCGGCGGCGATCGTCAACCGCGATCCGGCGCTCGTGCACGATGACCTCTGACCCCCGGATCGCCCTGACCACCTACTCGGTGAAGCCGCGCGGCGGAGTGGTGCACACGCTCGAGTTGGCCGAGGCGCTACAAGCCGCCGGAGCTCGGGTCGAGGTGGTGGCGATGGGGGACCCCGCCGCGGGCTTCTTCCGTGAGGTCGACGTACCGGTTCGGATCGTCGAGGCGCCGGAGTGGGGCGACACGCTCGAGGAGCGGGTGTTTCGCTGGATCGAGGCGATGACCGCTGGCCTGTCCGAGTGGCGGGCGGACTTCGACGTCGTGCACAGCCAGGATTGCATCTCGGCGCGCGCCGCGGCCCGGGTGCGCGATGCCGGCGCCGGGTTCGAGTTGATCCGCACCGTGCACCACGTCGACGACTTCACCACCCAGGCGCTCATCGACTGCCAGCGCAACGCCATCACCGAACCCGACCGGGTGCTGGTGGTCAGCGAACTGTGGAAGCGGGAGTTGGCGGCCGACTACGGGGTCGACTCGGTCGTGGTGCCCAACGGCGTGCGGGCCGACCGGTTCGCCCGGCCGATCTCGCAGCGACGCCGGGCCGAGTTGCGGGCGCGGGTGGGCGCCGAGGACCGCTTTCTGTTCCTCACCGTCGGCGGGATCGAACCCCGGAAGGGAAGCGCCTTTCTGGTCGATGCCATGGGTCGGCGCAAGGCGGCGGGATCGCACGCGGTGACCGCCGTGATCGGTGGCCATTCGTTCCAGGACTACCGCGAATATCGGGAGGGCGTGTTCGCCTCGCTCGATGCCCACGGCCTCGCCGTCGATGACGACCTCGTGCTGCTCGGCACCGTGCCCGACGGCGAGATGCACGAGTGGTTTCAGGCCGCCGATGCCTTCGTGTTCCCCTCGATCAAGGAGGGGTGGGGGTTGGTGGTGCTGGAGGCCATGAGCGCCGGGTTGCCCGTGGTCACCAGCGACATTGAGGTGTTCCACGAGTTCCTCACCGCCGATGCCAACGCGGTGATGACCTCGGCGGGCGACCCCGCCGATCTGGCCCGGGGCATGGAACGGGTGGAGGTCGACGCGGCGTTGCGGACGCGGCTGGCCGAGGCCGGCCGGGGGACCGCCGCCCGGTACTCGTGGGCCGAAAGCGCCCGCCGGCACCTGGCGATCTACGCGGACCGGGGTTTGGCTAGTGCACCGATTCCATCGCCCGGGGGCGAACGCTTCGGCTCGTGAGCAGGGTGCCCATCGTGAGCGCCATGGTGGCCCACAGCACGGCGAGCCCACCGACCGAGGCGAGGCGGAAGTTCCACACCAGGTCGGCGGGGGCATCGACGCTGTCGACCGGGCCGGGTAGGACCAGGAAGATCACGGCGATGGTCATGGCGTAGAGGCCGGCGCCCAACCATGCTTTGGCGACGTCGGGCTGGTTCGCCTGTTGGACGACCTGCCACACGACGTAGGCGGCGACCACCGAGACGCCGAGCACGAGGAAGTAGAGGATCGTGCGTTCGTTGATGGTGTCGGGGTCGCCCACCGCCGGCGGGTTCGCCGGGTACTTCAGGAACGGCACGACAACGATGGCGATGAACCCGACGGCGCCGACGCGCAGGGCGGCGGTCATCGGGGTGATCGAGCCGAGCTTGGGGGCCAGTGCCGTCAGGACGATGGCGAAGATGAGGCCGAACGCCACGCCGAACACGATGAGTCCAATCGCACCGCCGAGCTCCTGGACGCCCGCGGAGAACAGCTCCTCGTGGGCGTGCCCGGCGCCCTCGACCTCGTGGGCGAGTTCCTCTTCGTAGTCGAGCGCGTCCTGGATGGGGCCGCGGCCGAACAACAACATGAACGTGGCCAGGGCCACCCCACCCGCGAGCCCGCTGAGGAGGCCGTTTCTCAGAACGGTCTTCATCGGGGGTTCAGTGACACGGCACGGCGCCGAAGTGGCGGCCGTGGTGGAAGAACTCGTGGATGGTCTCCGCGGTCGCGCCGAGCAGGGCGCCGTTTTCCATCGTCACCACGTAGATGGCGAACACGGAGAACGCTACGACGAGCCACGCCCAGGCGGGTACATCGACCTGCGGAAGGGTGGTTTCGAGGGTCAGCGATGATGCGGTTTCTGCAGCCATTCCTTTAGTGTTTCATACGTGTCGGATAGTTGACAACCGATGTTGCCGGGAACCGACCTACCGTGGGGGAGTGCTGGAGAACGACTACGAAACCGATGTCTTCCTGAGCGGCGCCATCGCCAATACGCCCGACCTCCAGTTCCGGGACTGGGTCGAACTCCAGGCCCTCCAGTACGACTACCTGCGAGCGGCGGGAGCGAGCGCCGATTCGGTCGTGCTCGACGTGGGCTGTGGTCCGCTGCGGCTCGGGTCCCGGCTCATTCCGGATCTCACCGCCGGGTGGTACTACGGCATCGACATCAACGGCGAGACCCTGGCCATCGGCCGCGATGTGCTCGATCGCCTCGGGGTGTCGGCCGACCGGGTCACCCTGATCGAGTCGACCGACTTCGATGTCGCCGCCATCGACCGCCCGGTCGACTTCGCCATCGCCAACTCGGTGTTCTCGCATCTGAACCTGAACTCCATCGCCCGCTGCCTGCTCAATGTCGCCGAGGTGCTGCGCCCCGGCGCCGCCCTGCACGCCACGTACTTCGACGTCAGCCTCGACCGGTGGAACTCGCCCCAGTCGTTCGTGAACTTCGGGCGGGAGTTCCCGACCTACCCCCGGCGGGATCCGTACCACTACACCCAGGCGATGATGGCCGACGTGGCCGCATGGGCCGGCCTGTCGTTCCGCCTGGACCCCGGGTACGCCCACCAGTGCCAGACCATGGCGGTATTCACCCGCGAGGTGTAGCTGCGACTCGCTTGTTGGCGCGGTCATTCGTGGGCCCGGCCCGGCGCTCGGGGTGGTTGGTCGCTTTTGTGTTTGTTGTGGAAGCGGCAGAGGGCCTGGCCGTTTTCCTCGGAGGTTGGGCCGCCTCGGCTCCAGGGTGTTCGGTGGTCGATTTGGGATTGTCGAGCAGGCACGGTGCAGGCGGGGTGTTGGCAGGTTCGGTCGCGCAGCATGATTGCTTCGCGTAGCGCTCCGGTGAAGAGGCGTTTCTTGCGGCCGAAGTCGATGATGTGGCCCTTGCCGTCGATGACGATCCGGCGGATGTGGCCGGTGAGCGCCATCTGGGCGGCTTGGCGGGGCGAGAGCGGCGCCCCGGCTTCGGTTTCACACGTCCGCTCGGGCGAATACACCGGGTCGGTGACGGTGCCGGCGAACTCCGCGAGCATGGTTTCGAACGTTTGTTGGTCGATGATCACGTTCA
>CALHYX010000024.1 GCA_938041035.1 uncultured Acidimicrobiales bacterium
GGGAGCTTGTCCTGGAGGTCGTCGACGCCTTTGCGGTCGAGTTTGGCGATTTGGGCGAAGGTGGTGATGCCTTGTTTGTTGAGCATCTTTTCGAGCTGGGGTCCCACGCCGGAGATCAGCTTGAGGTCGTCCTTCTTCGCCTTCACACGAGCCGGTTGTGCCGGCTTGGCGACCGCTGAGGGTTTCGCCGGTGCGGTGGCTCGAGGCTGAGCCTTCAGAGCTGCGAGCTGGGATTCGAGCTCGCTGATGCGCTTTTCGCGAGCGGCCAGGTCGGCCCGGCTCTGGGCGCTCAGCTGGCCGGTCCGATCCTCGGCGGCGCCGAGTTTGCCTTCGAGCTCGGCGATGCGGGCGTTCCGGGAAGCGAGGTCCTTTTGCAACTGACCTTCGAGTTCGGCGATGCGGGCGTTCCGGTCGGCCAGTTCCTTCTTGAGCTGCGCCTCGAGTTCGGCGATGCGGGCATCGCGCTCGGACACCCGGCTCTCGACCTCTCCTTCGAGCTGCACGACCCGATTGTTGGACTGACCCAGCCGGCGCTCGAGATTGGACATCAGCTCCGCTCGGTTGGCGAGCTCGGCTTCGGCTTCGCTGACCCGGGTGCTGGCCTGGCCGAGCTGGGCTTCGAGTTCGGTGGCGCGGGTGGTGGCGGCGTCGTTGGCCGATTGGAGGTTGGCGTAGTCGCCCTGGAGGCTGGAGAACTGGGCGGCCTGGCCCTGGGCGGAGCCGAGTTGGCCTTCGAGCTCGGTGGCTCGGGTGTTGGCCTGGCCGAGTTGGCCTTCGAGTTCGGTGGCTCGGGTGGTGGCCTGACCGAGTTGGCCTTCGAGTTCGCCGACCCGGGTGGTGGCCTGGCCGAGTTGGCCTTCGAGCTCGTCGACCCGGGTGGTGGCCTGGCCGAGCTGGCCTTCGAGATCCTCGGCCCGGTTGGTCGCGGTACCGAGCTTGGATTCGAGATCGCCCACATGTTCGTAGGCGCCGGCCAACTTGGCTTCGCTCTCCGCCGCCCGATTGGTCGCCAAGCCCAGCTGGCTTTCGAGTTCGGTGGCGCGGGTGGTGGCGGCGTCGTTGGCCGATTGCAGGTTGGCGTAGTCGCCCTGGAGGCTGGAGAACTGGGCGGCCTGGCCCTGGGCGGAGCCGAGTTCACCCTCGAGTTCGCCGACCCGGGCGTTGGCCTGGCCGAGTTGGCCTTCGAGCTCGCCGACCCGACCGTTGACCCGGCCCAGCTCTGCCTCGAGTTCGGTGGCGCGCTTGGCGGATGTGTCGGCCTGGCGCCGGAGCACCCCATGGGCCTCTTCGGCGGTCGTCAGGTCGGCCTTCGCCGTCGAAAGGTCCGAGGACAGCGTCGCCAGTTGGGATCGGTAACCCTGCACTTCGCCCGAGAGGGAACCGACCTTGTCCTCGGCACTCGTCGATGCCGACCGGGCGGTCTCCACCTCGCCCTGCATCCGGGTCAGCTGCGCTGACAGCCGCGAGGTCTCGCCCTCGAGTTCGGTGCGGCGGGCCTCGAGGTCACCGGTGTGGCTCGTGAGCCGCTGAATCTCGGCTTCGCTGGTCGACTTGTGCTGCGTGAGGGTGTCCCACTCGGTCGAGGTGACCTTGCGGCGTCGCCACCGCCAGGTGAGCCATCCGAGCACCAACCAGCCAAAGAGCATGGAGGCCAGGAGGGGGAGCCATAGTTCCGCGAGTACGTATCGCATGGTGTCTGTATCCTTTCGGGGCCGGGCTTAGAACGTGGGTCGGGCAGTGAACTGCACCCGACGGTTCTGTTGGCGGCCGTCTTCGGTTTCGTTGTCGGCGACTGGTCGGTCCTCGCCGTACCCGTTCGATTGCAGCCGGGACAGGTCGATGCCCTGGCTTTCGAGGTACTCCCGCACCGAGTCGGAACGGAGCTGGCTGAGGTTCTGGTTGTAGGCGTCGTCGCCCTGGCTGTCGGTGTGACCCTCAACCTCGACGACGGGGAGCTGGTACCTCTGCATGGCGGCGACGACCTTGTCGAGGGTTGCTTTGGCCTCATCGGTGAGGGTTGCGTCAGCGCTGGCGAAGACCACGGTCTCGCTGATCTCCTGCTGGAGGGCGTCGAGTTCGCTCTGGAGCGCCTCGACCTCCTCGTCGAGGGTCAGCTCGGCCGGTTCGGCCGGCGCGACGGTGGTTTCGGGCGGTGCCGGTGCGGTGATCGTTCCGCTCACGTTGGCGACGTCGTCGACGCTCGCCAGGATGGCATCGAGGCCGTCTTTCGCGGCGTCGTCGGCCACCTCGGCGTTGACGTTGAGGTCTTCACCGGAGAGCGTTGCGGTACCCGAGATGATGCCGGGACCCATGGCCGACAGCGCGCCGGCGAGGCCGGCGACCCGGTCGTCGGATCCGGTGATGCCCTCGGCGAGTCCGCTGACCGTCAGCTCATCGACCACGTTGTCGGCTCCGACTGCGTCGGCGGCCGCGTCGACCAGCGTCGTGCGTTGGGCATCGTCGAGCACCTCGCCGGTGAGGGTGATGGTCTCACCGTCGGAGGTGGCGACGACGTCGACGATGCCCGTCTCGGGCGCAGGCGCTTCGGTGACCGGCGGGGGAGGTGGGGGAGGAGGTGCGGGCGCAGGTGCTTCGGTCAGGCCCGATACGTCGACGTCTCGTACCCCCCATTTGTCCTCGAGGGCGGCCACGGCATCGGCCGGCGTCTTGCCGGGCGGAAGTTCGCCGGTCAGGTCGGCACCGCGCCAATCAAAATCGACGTCGACGTCGGTGATGCCCGCCTCGGCGAGGTGCCGAACCGCTTCCGCGGTGCGGTGGTCCTCGACATGAGGAATACCCCAGGCCATCGTGCCGGCGCCGAACAGGGCGAGGGCGGGAAGGCCGGCGAGGGCCGCCACCTTGGGCCAACCCCAGGGCATCTTGCCGTCGGTGGTGCCGTCGATCCAACGGGTTGTCGTGGTCGCCCGCTGGGTGGTGGTCGTCTGGGTGGTGCTGGTGGTACCGGCGGCTTTTTGGCGCGTCGAATCAGCACCGCGCTGAGGCGGCGTGGAAGCCATGAAGCGTCCCTTTCGTGTGCATCGTGATGCCGGGACTTCTCGGTGGCCAGGGAATGCAGGCCGCTACGGAGGCTCGGCGAAGAATGGTCCGGCGTGGGTAACCGGGTTCAGGTACTGGACGTCCGGCGACCGCGTTTTGTCGCGAGATTCCGCCCTACTGGCCGCGGTTCCTCGATGCAAACCCGTGGATGTCGACGTAGCGTGACCGGGTCGGCGCGCTCTGTCGACCTTTCGTCGGATCGGCTCGACTTTCCGACGTTCTCGTCATCCGGGCACGTCGTCCGGGACTCGGCCTTTTGTCTCGTCCTCGTCGGCTGGTCAGTCGGCGAGGCGCTGACCAAGATCCTCGGTGGCGTCGATGAACTCCTCGACCATCTCGAGCACGACCTGGCCGGCCGGCTTCACGTTGTTCATGGTGCCGACCACCTGGCCGACGAAGTAGTTGGCCAGCTTGCCGGCTCCGCTCTCGGTGTCCTTGGCCGCTCGATCGATGCGCCGCTGGGCGGCGGCCGTCAGGATGGGTTGGAGCGGCATACCGAGCGGGTCCGGCGTGTCCTCGCGCTGCCACTCGTCGGTCCATGCCGACTTGAGCTGCCGAGCCGGCTTGCCGGTCAGCGAGCGCGACCGGATGGTGTCGGCCGAGGTCGCGGTCAACATCTTCTCCTTCACCACCGGGTGGGTTTCGGCTTCCTCGGTGGTGAGCCAGACCGATCCACACCACACGCCTTCGGCGCCGAGTGCCATCGACGCGGCCATCTGGCGGCCGCGGCCGATCCCTCCGGCTCCGAGCACCGGAACCGGGGCGACGGCGTCGACGATCTCGGGGATCAGCACCATCGAACCGATCTCGCCGGTGTGTCCGCCCGCCTCATACCCCTGGGCGACGATCAGGTCGACGCCGGCCTGCACGTGCCGCTCGGCGTGAACGGCCTTGCCCGCCAACGCCGCCACTTTGACCCCGGCTTCATGGGCCGCCTCGATCAGGTAGGCCGGCGGTGGTCCTAGGGCGTTGGCGATCAGCGCCGGGCGGTGAGCCAGGCTGATTTCGATCTGGGGTTCGGCCGCGTTGGCCGAGAACGGTGCTTCCTGGGTACCGCCCCAACGGCCGCTCTCGTCGTCGGGCATCTCGGGCACGTCGTACCGGTCGAGCAGTTCCGCGAGAAACTCGCGGTGTTCGTCGGGGATCATCGCGGTGATGTCGTCCATGGAAATTCCGCCGTCGTCCTGACCGGCGTATTTGGCCGGGATGATGAGGTCCACGCCGTAGGGGCGATCGCCGATCTCGGCCTCGATCCAGGCCAGGTCGATCTCCAGCTGTTCGGGGGAGTGGGCGACCGCGCCGAGCACACCCAGCCCGCCGGCCCGCGACACGGCGGCCACCACATCGCGACAGTGACTGAACGCGAGGATGGGAAACTCGATGTCGAACATCTCACATACTGCGCTTCGCATACGTTCTCCGTACTGGTGGGTGGGTATCGCGTTGATGGGTATCGCGTTGGTGAAATCGCGCTACCCGATGTCGTAGCGTTCGATAAGTCCGGGAAACGAATCCACGATCTCGGGGGCGAGGGCGGCGGTGGCATCCTGGATGCCGAACACGTCGAACAGGTGGGCGACCGAGAGGTGGTTCAACACCCGTTGAAACTCCCGCGGGTCGGTGAAGCCGGCATCGGGCAGGCAGCCATCCTCGGCGAGGGCGAGCAATCGCTCGGGAAGGCCGAGTGCCTCGGCCACATCGCTGAGCCCACCCCGGTCAAAGATGGGGCCACAGGCATCGGTGAAGGAGTTGTGGCCCGCGTTGTCGAGTACGACGAACCGCTTCCGGTTGGTGAGCAGGTCATAGAACGCCTCGGAGTCCACGGGGTCGATCGCGATGTCACCGTCGGCGACAACGAACAGTGACGGCACTCGGGGCAACAGCTCTGCGTCGACCGAACCACCGCTCGCCCAACTCATAAACGTGTCGAAGCGCGGGTCGAGCGTGACGACGTTGGCGGCGGCGAACCCGCCCGCCGAATGGCCCATCACCGCGGTCTGGTTCGAGTCGACCGAGTTCCACAGCGCCCCGTCACCGTTGTCGCTCTGGTCGATCAGGGCGTCGAGGGTGTTGGACAGGTCCCGTTCGTCGGCCTCGGGGTCGTCGGGAAGGTCGAGGAACCCGTTCGCGGCGAGGATGCCGCGTTCGAGGTGATCGGTGGATGCGACCACGAACCCCCAGGAGGCGAGATGCACGGTATGGAAGGCAGACACCTTGCGGTATCCGCCCGCTCCGTGGCTGTAGAGCACGACCGGGAAGGGGCCCTGGTCGCTCGCCGCGGGCACGTTGCGGTAGGCGTCGGTCACGATCTCGGTGTCGATGTCGGCCAGCAACTCCCGAATGTTCTCCGGGAGCGGTTCCAGGCTGGTGTAGCGGTCCTTGTCCAGTCCGGCGACCTTGCCGGGGTCGACCGGATACCAGACCTCGCTGGTGCGGTCGCCGAGCGAAATACTCGTCACCCCGACCGCGAACGGCCCCGGTTCGTCAAACAGCGTTACCGGGCCGCCGGTGCTGGATGGGTCGGTGCTGGATGGGTTGGTGCTGGATGGGTCAGTGCTGGACGAAGCCGTGCTGGCTGAACCCGTGGTGGAGGAGTCTGTGGTGGATGGAGCGGTGGCGGATGAGGTGGTGGTCGCTGGATCGGCGGTGGACGAGGCGGCGGTCGGGGCCGGTCCCGTCGTCGAGGAAACGGTCGCGATTGGAGATGAGGTCGTGCTCGGCGACGCGTCCGGATCACTGGAGCAGGCCGCGGCGATCATCGCGGCGACGACGACGGCGACGAACCATCGACCGGTGAAGGGATGCCACATCGGAACTGTCTACTCGGTGTCTCTTCCCGGTGTCTCGTCTTCTAGAGGGCGGTGCTGCTCGCCGCAACGAGCACCAGCACCTCACCCACGGTCGCGGTGGCGCCCAGAACGTCGCCGACGATGCCTCCGAACGCCCGGTGGGCGATCCGGTGGGCGAGGGCTGCGGTGACGACGGCGAGCAGAACGGCGATCGTTCCGACCACGATGCCGAGCAGGGCAACCGCGATCGCGGCCCCGCAGCATCCGCCGGCAATGACGGCGCCCAGGCGGAGGTCATCGAGGTAATCGACGCCCAGCCCGGTCGACCGCGCGGGCCGACCGAACCCGATGACCGTTGTCCCCATCAGCGCAACGGCGGCGGCCCGGCCAAGGCTGTGAGCCGCCGTGAGGGCGAGGAAGCCGGCCCGGGGGCCCAAGGTGGCGACCGCCCCGACCTGGGCCACGATCGTCAGGGTCACCGCCGCGGTGCCATAGGTGCCCAGCCGGGAGTCGCGCAGAATCTCCAACCGTCGTTCGACCGACATGGCGCCGGGCACCGCGTCGGCGGTGTCGGCCAGGCCGTCGAGGTGGAACGCTCCGGTGATCACGTGGGCGAAGGCGACCGCCCCGACCGCGGCGACCACGGGGGGAACGGCGTGAAACAACCCGGCGTAGACCCCGCCCGTGGCCGCGCCGATCACGGCCCCCACGATGGGAAACCAGCCGACGGCGGCGGCGGGCCGGGGTTCGCCGCTCCCGATGCCCACGGGAACGCGGGTGAGAAAGACGATCGCAGTCCGCAGGGCGGTCACTGCGGCCCGAACCACTCGGTGAACGTCGCGACCTCGCTGACCGCGGCGCAGGCCATTGCGACCAGCGGCAGGGCCGCGAGCGCGCCGGAACCCTCGCCGAGGCGGAGATCGAGATCGAGGATGGGCTGGAGACCGAGGTGGTCGAGCAGGCGCCGATGACCGGGCTCGGCCGACCGGTGGCCCGACCGGCAGTGATCGAGAGCGGCCGGTTGCAGGGCGTGCAGCGGCGCCACCGCGCTGGTGACGATGAAGCCGTCGAGAAGTACCGGCACGCCGAGTTGGCGGGCGGCGACCGTGGCCCCGGCGATGGCGGCCATTTCGGCGCCGCCGACCTCGGCGAGGCATCGCAACGGGTCCAGATCGGCCGGCAATCGGTCGAGGGCGTCCTGCACGACGGTCGCCTTGTGCGCGAGACCACCGTCGTCGAGCCCGGTTCCCCGGCCGACCCAGTCGGTGGCGCGGCCACCGACGACCGCACCGCACACCGCGGCGGCCGCAGTGGTGTTTCCGATCCCCATCTCGCCGAAGATCAACAGGTCGGCCGCACCGTCGCCGACCGCCCGGCTCACCGCTTCCATGCCGCGGGCGATCGCGGCGTCGAATCGATCCTGATGCATCGCTGGCTCGACGCGAAGGTTGGCCGTCGGGTTCCCGACGCCGACGTCGACCACCTCAACGCCGCTGCCCGCCACCGCCGCGAGGGCGTTGACGGTGGCCCGGCCCTGATCGCAGGCCGCAACCATGGCGGCGGTGACGTCGGCCGGGTAGGCGCTCACCCCTTCGCCGGCCACACCGTGATCGGCGGCGAAGAGGATCGTGTGGGGCCGCTGGATCGCGGGTCGGGCTCGGCCCTGCCACCGGCTGACCCACACAGCGAGGTCGTCGAGGCGGGCGAGGGCGCCCGCCGGCCGGAGGATGTCGGCGACCCGTTCGCGGGCCGCGGCGGCGGCCTGCTCGTCGCCGAGGCGCAGGCGGGTGAGCTCCTCGCGGAGCTTTGCACTGCTCACGGCTGGTCGCTCTCGTCGGGGCGCAGATCGCCGATCGCGAGATCGGCGGTTGGATCGAGCCGAAGGGTGCGCCCGGCGACCAGCAGCCGGGTCTCGTCCAGGTGGCGGGCCATGACCTGGTTCACTCGCCCCAACCGATCCCGGTAGCTGCGGCCCAGTTCGGTCGGGGGAACGACCCCCAGCCCAACCTCATTGCTGATCACGATGGTGGGTCCGGTGCGATCCGCGATCGCTGAGCCCGCGGCGGTGGCCCGGGTCAGCAGTTCGGATTCGGGGATCTCGCCCAGGTTGGCCGTCCACATGGTCAGGCAGTCGACGATCACGAGGTCGGCCGTCGGTGCGGCTTTCAGGGCGACGACGAGTTGGGTGGGCTCCTCGATGGTGGCCCAGGCCGTCGGTCGCTCGCCTCGGTGGCGATCGATCCGGCGGGCCATATCGTCGTCGCCCGCGGTAGCGGTGGCGACAAAGGTCACCGCTCGCGACGACGCCGACCGCTGCCACCGCTCGGCGAGGTCGATCGCCAGGGTGCTCTTGCCGCTGCGAGCCCCGCCCAGGAGCAACATCGATCGCGGGGCCGGCGTCATCGTTCGCTCCGGCGGGGGAGGACCACCATGCGGCCTTCGTGTTCGATCACATCGACCGCGGTGCCGAACGTGGCCCCGAGCACGGCCGGGTCGAGCACCGTCTCGGGGCTGCCCGTCGCCTCCACCCGGCCGTCGGCGAGCAGCACCAGTCGGTCGGCAAAGTCGCCCGCAAGATTGAGGTCGTGCATGGTGGAGATGATGGTGAGGCCGTGCTCGTGGCGGAGCGACTCGATGAGCTCCAGCACGTCTTGTTGATGGCCGAGATCGAGCGCGCTCGTGGGCTCGTCGAGAAACAACAGCTGCACCTGTTGGACCAGCGCCCGGCCGATCACCGCCCGCTGGCGCTCCCCGCCGGAGATCTGGGCCAGCGGTCGATCGGCGAGCTGCTCCAGGTCGAGCTGGGCGAGGACGTCGCCCACGATCGCCAAATCCTCGGCGCTTTCCACGCCGAGCATGCCGAGGTGGGGGGTGCGGCCGAGGAGCAGATAGTCGGTAACCCGCATGGCGGGCGGCATCTCGGGGATCTGGGGTACGAGGGCCATGAGTCGGGCTCGCTCGCGTCCGTCGATCTCGGCCAGGTTGCGTCCGGCTACTTCGCGATGGCCCGAAGCGCCGACCAGATCGAGAAGCGCTCGCAACAGCGTCGTCTTGCCGGCGCCGTTCGGGCCGATGATGGTGACCCACGACCCGGCTTCGACCTCGAGATCGACCCCGCGGACGACCTCCCGGTCACCCAGGCGCACCCGAAGGTCGACACACCGCAACATCATCAGGCCACCAACCGACGACTCGTGCGCAACACCATGATGAAGAACGGCGCGCCGATCGCCGCGGTGAGCACGCCGATCGGGACCTCGGCCGGGGTGGCGATCGAGCGGGCCAGCAGGTCCACGCCGGCGAGAAAGGCGCCACCCACGATGAACGACAGCGGCAACACGACGCGGTTGCTGGTTCCGGCGACCAGCCGGACGGTGTGGGGCACGATGAGTCCGACGAACGCGATCAATCCGCCGACCGCCACCGCGGCCGCGGTGCCGAGCGTGGCGGCGACCACGACGACGGCTCGCACCCGGGCCGGCCGTAGCCCGAGCGTCGTCGCCTCGGCATCGCCCACGGACATGACGTCGAGGCGCCGACGATGCACCAGGATGACCGCGGTCATCACGAGGACGTACGGAAGCGCGAGGTAGACCTCGTTCCAGCTCGAGTTGGCGAGCGAGCCGAGGATCCACGAGTACACCTGGCGGATGGTGTCGACGTTGCGCTGTTGAATGAACGTCTGGATGGCCGTCAAGAACGCGGTGACCGCAACGCCGGCCAGCAGCAGCGACGCGATCGATCGGACGCCGCCGGCCGCATTGCTGAGGACCCACGTCGCGCCGACCGCCCCGATGGCACCGACGAAGGCGAGCAGGGGAAGGGCGTCGAAGAAGCCGGCACCGTCGCCCCAGCCGTTGACGATCGCGATCGTGGCCCCCAGCCCGCCGCCGGCCGCCGCCCCCAGCTGGTACGGGCTGGCGAGCGGGTTGCGGAACACGGCCTGGTACGACGCTCCGGCGATCGAGAGCATGGCGCCCACGAGGATGCCGAGGACCAACCGGGGGGCCCGGAGTTTCCAGACGATCGCCGCGTTGGTCTCGGACAACCCGGAGTCGACGTTCACGCCGGGGACGTGATCGAGCACCTCGCCGAGCGCGGCGCGCACGCCGATGTCGGCCGGCCCGATCACCAGACTCGCGACGACGACACCGAACAGCACGCCCAAACTGGCGATGAGCCAGCTTGGGCGCAGCCGCTCGGCCTGAATCATCGAACGCCGATCATCAGGAGGCGATCACGGGTGGCGGGCCATCAGGCGTTGACGGGGATGGCCTGCACGGCGGCGACGACGGCTTCGACCAGCTCCACGATGCGCGGCCCCCACCGGGAGGCGACGTCGTCGTTCAGTTCGACCACGTTGCCGTTCTGGACCGCGGTCAGGCCGTCCCAGCCCGGCCGAGCTGCGACGGTCTCGGCGGTCTGTTCACAACAGACGGTGTCGGCCAGGAAGATGATGTCGGGGTTGGCCTGCACCAGGTATTCCTCGGACAGCTGCGGGTAACCGAACGCCGAACCGTCGGCGTCGGCCGCGTCGGCCGCGTTTTCGAGCCCGGCGAGCTTGTAGACCTCGCCGATGAAGGTCGACGACGTGATGCTGAACAGCGTGTTGTCGAGCTCGTGGTAGTAGGTCAATGCGGTCTCGCGCTCGGGTAGATCGCCGAGGGCGGCGTCGATGTCGGTCTGCATCTGGAGCACGACCTCAGCGGCTTCGCCGATGTGGCCGGTGGCCGCGCCGAGCTGTTCGATCTGGGTGTACGCCTCGGCGATGGTCGTGGGCGCCACGAGCACGAGGCTCTCGATGCCCAGCTCGGTGAGCTGTTCTTCGATGGTGTCGTCGGACAACACGACGAGGTCGGGTTCGAGGGCTGCGATCGCTTCGACGTTGGGTTCAAAGGCCGACAGGTCGGCCACGACCGGAGCCTCGGGTGGGTAGTAGCTGAAGTTGTCGACGGCGATTACCTGGTCGCCGGCCCCGATGGCGAAAAGCGACTCGGTGGCGCTCGGATTCATCGACACGATGGCCACCGGAGCGTCGGCCGGCAAGGTGGTCTCCGGCTCGCCGCCGGTGGTCGAGATGCCATCGGGCCCGTCGCTACCGCAGGCGGTAGCCAACAACGCGAAGGCGCCGATCAGCAGGAGGATCTTGACACGTATCTTCATGGGGGTGCTCCGTTCGCCGAGTGCGGGTCAGCACGACAAGGAGGCCCTGTCGCACCCACGCCCTTCCTCGAGGGTTTGGTGTGCCCAACCCCTCCAGGCGACCGGACTCATCGCGACACCTTCCCGGCCGGGGGCCGGGTTGGGTCTCGCGCTTCACCGTTGCGGGACAGTGCCGGGTTCAAACCGGCTTCGCTGAAAGGGTTGGTTGAGTTGAATCGCCAAGTGTAGCGAGCGGCGGGTCGCCCGGAGAATCGGGGTCTCGCTCAGTCGTCGAGCGCCGCCGCGACCGCCAGCGTGCGCCGGGCGTTCTCGACGTGCAGGTTCTCGATCATCCGGCCGTCGACGGTGACGACACCGCGACCGTCGGCCTCGGCTTCGTCGAAGGCGGCGATCACGCGGGTGGCGTGCTCGACCTCCTCGGCGGTCGGGGCCCACACGTCGTTGGCCGGTTCGAGTTGGCGCGGATGGATCAACGTCTTGCCGTCGAATCCCATCTCGAAACCCTGGCGGCACTCGGCCACGAACCCGTCGGCATCGGCGATGTCGTTGAACACGCCGTCGAGGGCGACGATTCCAGCCTCCCGGGCCGCGAGCAGTGCCGTCGCCAGATGGGGGACGAGGGCGTGGCGCCCCGGGGTTTGGGTCGCCCGGAGTTCCTTGGCGAGGTCGTTGGTACCCATGACGATGGTCGAGACCCGGTCGAAGCCGGAGATTTCGCGAGCCGCGAAGATCGCGGCCGGGGTTTCGACCATCGCCCAGATCGTGGTGTGGTCCGGCGCGTCGGCGGCTTCGAGCGAGTCGGCGATCATCGCCAGGTGGGCGGCGTTGGCCACCTTGGGGATCACGATGGCCGCCGGGCCGACCTCGGCGATGGCCCGGATATCGTCGGCGCCCCACGGGGTGTCGAGACCGTTGGCCCGGATCGTCAGCTCGCGTTTGCCGTACTCGCCCGACGCAGCGGCGGCACACGCCTGGGCCCGGGCGGATTCCTTGGCGTCGGGGGCGACGGCATCCTCGAGGTCGAAGATGATCGCGTCGGCGGGCAGGCTCTTGGCCTTCTCGAGGGCCCGTTCGTTGGCCGCGGGCATGTAGAGAACGCTTCGGCGGGGTCGGAGGCTCATGCGTTGAACCCGTAGGCGCCGGCGAGTTCGGGGTCGCGGGCGGCGAGACTGCGGGCGAGTTCGACGACCACGCGGCACTGCTTCACCGAGGCGTCGTCCTCCATCTTGCCGTCGAGCATGATGGCGCCGGTGCCATCGCCCATCGCGTCGATCACCCGCTGGGCCTGGGCCACCGCGTCGGGATGCGGCGAGAACACCCGCTTGGCGATGTCGATCTGGGCGGGATGAAGGCTCCAGGCGCCGACACAACCCAGCAGGTAGGCGTTGCGGAACTGGTCCTCACACGCCTCGCCGTCGGAGATGTCGCCGAACGGTCCGTAGTAGGGCAGGATCCCGTGCATCACGCACGCGTCGACCATGCGGGCGATCGTGTAGTGCCACAGGTCCTGCTGATAGGTGGCCCGCGGGGCCGACTCGTCGTCGGGGTTGGGGTCGTCTCGCACCACGTAGTCCGGGTGGCCGCCGCCCACCCGGGTGGTTTTCATCCGCCGGTTTGCGGCCAGGTCGGCGGGGCCGAGCGAGAGGCCCTGCATCCGGGGGCTGGCCCCGCATATCGCCTCGACGTTGGCCACGCCTCGGGCCGTTTCGAGAATGGCGTGGATGAGAATGGGCGTGGTGAGCCCGGCCTTGGCCTCGAGCTGGGCCAGGAGACGATCGACGTAGTGGATGTCCTCGGGGCCCTCGACCTTCGGGATCATGATGACATCGAGCGCCGCCCCGATCTCGGTGACCGAAGCCACCAGGTCGTCGAGCCCCCAGGGCGAGTCCAGGCTGTTGACCCGGGTCCAGAACTGGGTGGTGCCGAAGTCGACCGAACGGCCGACGTCGAGCAGGCCGGCCCGAGCGGCTTCTTTGTCGTCGGCGGGCACGCCGTCCTCAAGGTTGGCCAACAACACATCGACCTTGGTGGCCATGTCGGGCACCTTCGAACGCATCTTGGCGTTGTGGGCCGGGAAGAAGTGAATCATCCGCGAGGGCCCCATCGGTATCTCGGTCACCGGCGCCGGCGCGCCGACGGCGAGCGGCTTGAAGAAGTCCTTCGGGCTCTTGGTGCTCATGACGCGCCTTCGTCGTCAGCCCAGATGTCGTCGCCGTACGGGCGTTGGCGGGCGGGTCCGGCATCTTTGGCCCACACGAGGACCTTGCGCTTGAAGTAACAGACCTCTTCCCCCCGCTGATTGATGCCCTTGGTCTCGACGGCCACGATGCCGCGATCGGGCTTGGACTTCGAGGGGCGAACGTCGAGCACCCGGGTCTCGGCGTAGATGGTGTCGCCGTGAAACGTGGGTTTCGCGTGCTTGAGGGTCTCGATCTCGAGGTTGGCGATCGCAGCACCGCTGACATCGGGGACCGACATGCCGAGGACCAACGAGTACACGAGATTGCCGACGACGACGTTCTTGCCGTGAACGGTCTCGTTCTCGGCGAACCACTCGTTGGTGTGCAACGGGTGGTGGTTCATCGTCAGCATGCAGAAGAGGTGGTCGTCGTACTCGGTGATGGTCTTGCCGGGCCAGTGCCGGTAGACGTCGCCGGGGACGAAGTCTTCGAGATAGCGCCCAAAGGGCCGTTCGTGTGCGGTCATGGCCCCAAACCCTACGATGTCGTCGCCGACGGGTCCCACCCCGACGGTTCCGATCGACGAAGCGAGCCGATGATGTCCGCCACCCCTTCATCACCCATCTCTCCATCACCCGCCGCCGATTCGGGTGGTGAACCGTTGGAGCTGGCCCACCGATTTCCCGGAGTGCGCGATGGGTGGGCGCGCTTCGACGGCCCGGCCGGTACCCAGCCCGTCGATGTTTCCATCGACGCCACCGCGGAGTTTCAACGCAGCGGTTTGATCGCCAACGGCCACGGCCCGTTTCCGATGGCCGATGCCTGCGATGCGCTCGAGGAACGCGTACGAGCCGCCGTGGGTCAACTGCTCGGCGCCGACCCGGACGGGGTGTCGGTCGGTCCGAGTTCGACAGCGATGGCGATGCGAGTCGCCACCGCTCTCGCTCGCGAGTTGGTAGAGGGGGATGAGCTGGTGGTGACCGAACTCGATCACGACTCGAACATCACGCCGTGGACCCTGGCCGCAGCCGACGCCGGGGCGACGGTGCGGATGGCGGGCCTGGACCCGGCGACCGGGCGCCTGCCCGTCGAGGCCGTGCTCGACCAGATCAACGACCGCACCCGCTGGGTGGCGATCACCGGCGCATCGAATGCGCTCGGCACCATGCCCGACCTGAGCCCGGTGATCGAGGCGGCCCACGCCGTAGGCGCCCACGTACACGTCGACGGGGTGCATCGGACTCCGCACCGGTCGGTCGACCTCGCCGACCTCGGGTGCGACAGCTACGTGACCTCGGCGTACAAGTGGTATGGCCCCCACGCCGGGATTCTGTGGATGCGACCCGAACGGCTGCAAGCACTCGCGGTATCCAAAGTGCGTCCCGCTCCCGATGAAGGGCCCGGTCGGATCGAGCTGGGGACGCCGTCGTTCGCCGGGTTGGCCGGCATCGAAGCCGCCGTCACCTTTCTGCTCGAGGTCGGCCTTGATCGCATCGAAGCGCACGAACGGACGTGCTTCGCCCGCCTGCTCGACGGTCTGCTCGCCATCGATTCGGTCACGGTGTACGGGCCGCACGACCTGGTCGAACGGGCGCCGACGCTCGCGTTCAACGTGGCCGGGCGCTCCCCCCATGAGGTGGGGATCGCCCTCGCGGCGGAGAAGATCGCCGTTTGGGACGGCCACTACTACGCCCTCGAGGTGATGAAGGCGCTCGGGTTGGATGACTCCGGGGGTGCCGTGCGCGCCGGCATGGCCATCTATCTCGGGCTCGCCGAGGTCGAGCGGCTCATCGTCGCGGTCGATTCGCTGAGCTGAGCGGGCCCGAGCCCGAGCCCGGCAAACGGGGATCAGGCCGCGCGGGGCAGCGCCAGTTCGAACGTCGCGCCGGCCGCCGAATCGGGCACCAGTTGCAGTCGCCCGCCGTGGCCCTGCGCCACCCGCCGGGCGATGGCGAGGCCGAGGCCGGCCCCACCGGTGCCGTTGCGCACCCGCGACTCGTCGACCCGCACGAACCGCTCGAAGATCCTCTCTGCGTACTCCGGCGGTACGCCCGGCCCGTCGTCGTGCACCCGGACGAATGCTTCTCGACCCCGGACGCCGACTGCGATGCGGACGGAGGTGTCGGCGTGGGCGGCTGCGTTTTCCACCAGATTGCGGATCGCCCGGGTGAGCGTTGACACGTTGCCGATGACTCGCGCCGGCTCGATGACCCGCACCGAGACCTCGACCGGGTGCGGACGGTCGGCCTCCACCAAACAGATCTCCTCGAGATCAACGGCGGATTCGTAGCTCGTGGCGTTCGAGCCGGCGTCCTCGTCCATGCGGGCGAGGAGCAGGAGATCGTCGACCAGACTGGCGAGCCGGGTGTTCTCCTCGTCGACGACGGCGGCCACGTGTTCCCAGTCAGCATCGTCGGGGCGGGCCCGAGCCACGTCGAGAGTGGCGCCGGTGGCTGTTATTGGACTGCGCAGTTCGTGCGACGCGTCGGAGATGAACTGGCGCTGCCGATCGCTTGCCCCCTGCAGGCGATCGAGCATCCGGTTCATCGTCGTCGCCAGACGTTTGAGCTCATCGTCGGCTGCGGGAACGGCGATGCGTTGATCCAGGCTGTCGGCACCGATGCGGTCGACCTGATCGATCATCGTTCCCACCGGACCGAGGGCCCGCCCCAACGAAAACCAGGTAATCGCACCGAGCCCGAGGAGCAACAGCGGCAGGCCGAAGATGGCGATATCGTCGATGCCGCTCGTGATGTCCGTGTCGCTGCCGACCATGGAATCGGCTTCGTAACGAACGAGGACCTCGCGCCCCGCCGGGTCTCGGACCACAAAGCCGTGAACGACGGCGATCGGGCCTTCCTCCTCCGAAGCGATCTCGGCTCGCTGCTCGACCGCTCGTCGGGCCCACGCCGCGAGCTCAGGTCGTGTGTCGTCGGACCCACAGTCGATCCGGCCGGGGGCGGCCCGGCACGCAAACGTCCGGGAGATGTCGACGCGGCCCGTCGCCTCCAGGCTGGCGGCTTGACCCCGCTGGTCGAGGACCATCACGTTGGACGGCGAGAGACCGATTGGCCAGTCGGCAAAGACGGAACCACCGTTTGATCCGGCCCACCGCTCGATTCGGACTCTGAGATCCTCGCCGTACTCGGTGAGAACGCCGTCGGTCGCGTTCACAGCCTCAGCGGCGGACTCGAGGGAGTCCTCGGTAAGGCTGCTGTCAAAGTCCTCCAGCCCGCCGGCCGCGATGACGATCGCGACCATCAGCGCGGTGACCACCATCACCAGCAGCGTGATCCTCGCCCGGAGTGGAATCGACCTCATGGCGCCAACCGGTAGCCGTGGCCGTGGACGGTCTCGATGCGCGCCGGATGCTCGCCGGCGTCGACCTTGCGGCGCAGGTAGCCGATATAGACCTCGACCACGTTGGTCCCGCCGTCGAAGTCGGGCCCCCACACTTGGGCCAACAGGTGATCTTTGCTGAACACCTGCCCGGGGTTCGTCACCAACACCTCGAGGAGGTCGAACTCCCGTTTGGTGAGATCGACGCGCTCGTCGCCGCGCCGGCAGCTTCGGGTCGTGCGATCGAGTTCGATGTCTCCTGCCGCGACGACATCCGATCCGTCCTGATCGCCGGTCGATCGGCGCAGCAGGGCTCGGACGTGGGCGAGGAGCACTACGAACGAGAACGGCTTCACGAGGTAGTCGTCGGCACCGGTGTCGAGGCCCTCGGCCTGATCGTATTCGCCGTCCTTTGCCGTGAGCATGAGGATCGGGGTCTGGTTCTTCGCCGCCCGAAGATCGCGACACACCTGGTACCCGTTGCGCCCCGGCAGCATCACGTCGAGAATGATCAGCCGGTAGTCGTGCTCGGTGGCCATCCAGTACCCGGTGTCGCCATCGGTGGCGACGTCGACATTGAAGCCCTCGGCGATGAGCCCGCTCTCGAGGGCGGCGGCAACGTTGTGTTCGTCTTCGACGACGAGAAGTCGCATGGCGCTCAGTCTCGCACCCGGAGCTGAGAAAGATCTGAGAAGCCACATCACCGATCGAGTTGTCCAGAACGCCTGAGCGGCTCTCAGCTTCTCTCAGGTTGTTCTCAGCTCCGACGCGCACCATGACGCCAGACCGAGACCGGCGTAACAGAAGCGCCGGTTCGACATCCACGAAATGTTCAGGAGATCACATGAGAGTAACGATGTTTCGACCGGTACGAACGGCGGCCGTGGCGCTCGCCGGAGCCGCGCTGCTTGCGAGCTGCGGCTCCGGTGCCGGGGCCGGGGCGGCCGGCCTCAGCGAGGCCGACAAGACCCGCGTCGCCGAGGATTTCCGCGACTGCCTGGCCGAGAACGGCCTCGAGGGCGGGGTCAATTTCGAGGAGAACGGGATCAGCATCGACATCGGCGGTGACACCGATATGGAGCCCGAAGAGCTTCAAGCCATCGAGCAGGAGTGCGAGAAGCTCCTCGAAGCCTTGGACTCCGGAGAGGAGATGGACCCCGAAGACGAGGCCCGCATGATCGATGCCGGCCCGGCGCTGCAGAAGTGTCTCCAGGACAAGGGCTTCGACGTGGAGGTCGACGCCCAGGGCGGAATCAGCTCGGAGACCAACGACGGTGACGAACCTATTGACGAAGGCGAATTCGCCATCGCCGAGGACGACTGCATCAAAGAGCTCCTTCCGGACCTGTGGGAAAAGTACGGAGAGGGCAACTGATGGTTCGCCGAAAGCCGCCGATTCCAACGCTCATCGCGGTGACCGCACTCACCGCGATGTCCGTGTTCGCCACCGGGTGCAGCCCGGGTGGTGAAAACCCGGCAGAGGCGGCCGAACCCGAGTCGGCCGCCGACACCGAGCTTGCGTCGGTGATCCGCCAGGACGTCGTCGAAACGGAGAAGACCAACGCCGAGGTGGGGTTCGGGACGAGCATCACCCTGCCGATCGAGGCCGAAGGTCTCGTGACGTGGGCCCTGCCCATCGGTTCGGTGCTGACCAGCGGCGATGTGGTGGTCAAGGTGTCGGGCCGGCCCGTCGTCCTGGTGGTGGGCGAGAGCCCGCTGTACCGACCGCTCCGGCTCGTGGGCCGATTCGAGGTCGACGAAGCCCGCACCCGGCTCGGACAGCAGTCCGGCCCCGACGTCGCCCAGCTCCAGAACTATCTGCTCGATCTGGGATTCGACGACAAGGGTCGGCTGAAGGCCGATGGCGTCTTTGGGTTGTCGACCCAACGGGCGGTGAAGACCTGGCAGACCTTCTTCGGTCACCCGGCGACCGGTGTAGTCGATTCATCCCAACTCGTCTTCATGACGAGCGAGGTGCTCTTGCGCACCGAGCTCACGGTGGGCCAGGAGTTCGCGCCGATCGATGTCACCGGTAGCGACACCGTGTTGACGGTGCGGGGTTCGACGAGCCTGCGCGACTTCTTCGAAGTGGGCGGCACCGTCCAGGTCAACACCGAGCCACCGACGACGGGCACCGTCACCCGGTCGACTCGGGTCAGCGGGGGCGATGATGGCGTACGCCAGCTCATCGAGATCTCGATCGAGGGCGCGGACCCCGACGACCTCGGCCAGACGGTTGAGGTGGTCGGTTCGCTCACCCGAGCCTCCGATGTGCTCACCATTCCGGTACGGGCCCTGATCGCCAAAACCGACGGCACGTGGCGGGTGGAGGTTGATTCCGGCGCCGGTGATGGAGTCGGTGTCGACCGGGTCAGCGTCGAGCTGGTCGACGTACACGGGACGACGGCGGTCGTCGATGGACTGTCCGAGGGCGACCAGGTGGTGATTCCGCTATGAGCACCGCAACGGAGTCTTCGCTCTCATCCGTCCCACCGAATCCCGGCGCTGCGGTCCTCGAGCTCCAGGACGTCCATCGGACCTATCCGGGCTCCCCGCCGGTCGAGGCGCTCGTCGGGGTCGACCTGCGGGTCGAGGCCGGAGAGATGCTCGCCGTCGTCGGTCCGTCGGGTTCGGGCAAATCGACGCTCCTCAACATCATGGGCACGCTCGACCGACCCACCCGGGGGACCCTGCTGATCGAGGGCACCGACACGTCAAAGTTGAACGATCGGCGACTATCAGGCTTGCGATCGGCCCGGCTGGGCTTCGTGTTCCAGAGCTTTCACCTCATCGAGACCCTCAGCGCGCTCGACAACGTCGCCACCGGGTTGCTGTACCGCGGCGCGACGGGGAGGACCCGTCGGAAGATGGCCGAGGTGGCGCTCGAAAGAGTCGGGCTCGGCGACCGCCTGCACGCCCGACCGACGAAGTTGTCCGGCGGCCAGCGGCAGCGGGTGGCCATCGCGCGAGCCATCGTCGCCGAACCGTCGCTCATCCTCGCCGACGAGCCGACCGGCAACCTGGACACCGCGACCGGTGAAGGGATCGTCGAGCTGTTGCAGCGGCTCAACGCGGATGGTTCGACGATCGTCGTGATCACCCACGACCCCGATCTTGCCGAGCGGCTGCCCCGCCGGGTCGAAGTCCGCGACGGCGCAGTTCTCGATGGCACAGTTTTCGATGGCACAGTTCTCGGTGGAGGTGTCCGATGAAGGATCGATCAAAGCTCCGCGGCCGCGACGTGGTTGCGACGAGTGTCGTCGGTCTGCGAAGTCGTCGAGGTCGAACGGTGCTCACCGCACTGGGTATCGCCATCGGCATAGCGTCGATGGTCGCCGTCGTCGGCATCTCCTCGTCGTCGAAGGCGGCGCTCCTCGCGCAGCTCGACAGCCTGGGGACCAACCTGCTTCAGGTCGAGGCCGCGACCGGCGGCTTGAGCATCGAGCCGCTTCCCATAGATGCCGAACCGATGATTCGCCGCATCGACACCGTGCAGGACGCGAGCGCGGTGATCGACACCGGCTTCGAGGTGCGCCGCAATGCCTACGACGACACGCTGGTCGGGATCAACGCGCTCGGGGTCACGCCCGAGTTTTTCGAAACCCTCCAGGTGACGACCACCGCCGGCCGACCGCTCGAAGAAGGGATGCGCTCGCTGCCGGTCGTGGTGCTCGGCGAGGTCGCGGCCGTTCGGCTCGGCATCCACGACCTGGAGGGCGGCCCGACCATCAACGTGGAGGGCCACAATTTCGCGGTCATCGGCATCCTCGATGCGTTGCCCCTCAACCCCGACCTTTCGCGCAAGGTTCTCATCGGCGACGAGGCCGCGGTGGCGATGCTCGCCGTTGCGCCCAATCCGACGTCGGTCTACGTCCGCATCGACCCCGACCTGGTGGCCGAGACCCGGCCGTTGCTGGCGCCGACGGCAAACCCGGGTCGGCCGGCCAAGGTAAAGGTGTCGCGTCCGTCCGACCTACTCGAGGCAAGAGCCGAGGTCGATCAGAATCTGCAGAACCTGCTGCTCGCGCTCGGCGGCGTTGCCCTCCTCGTCGGCGGGGTGGGGATCGCCAACGTCATGGTCATCTCGGTGCTCGAGCGGCGAGGGGAGATCGGTCTCCGTCGAGCCCTCGGCGCGACCCGCGGCCATATTCGGTCGCAGTTCGTCCTGGAGGCCGCCCTGCTGTCGGGCCTGGGCGGCGTGCTCGGCGTTCTGCTCGGCTCGGGAATCACGACCGTATACGCCAGACGACAGGACTGGGTCGTCGATCTACCGCCCACCGCCCTTCTCGCCGGCGTCGGGGCGGCGCTGGCGATCGGCATGTTCGCCGGTCTCTACCCGGCCGCCAAGGCGGCCCGCCTCGACCCGGCGCTCGCCGTGAGCGGGGGCACGGGCTGAACGGCCCCGGCTCGGGGGACGCCGGCCAGTTCTAGGGCCCTAGGTGTCGAGGTTGTCGATGACGACGGTCATGTCGTAGATGGCGCCATCGCCGGAGAAGCGGATGGTGTCGGTGCGCCCATCGCCGTTGCCGGCGTTGAGCGTGCCGCCGACGTTGCCCGGCGGCAGCGCGCTCGACAGGGCCGACTCCAGGAACAACGCCAGGTTGCCGGCCGCGGCGGCGTAGATCGTGAACGCGGTGCCGATCAGATCGTCCGGATTGCCGAGCGAGCCGAGGAACAACAGGATCGAGTCGAGGATCCCTGGCGTGGCCGCCGCTTCGACGGCGGCCGCCGCGGCGGCGAGGTCATCGCTCACCGCGGAGATGTCGGTGAGGTCGGCGAGGGTGAGCGGTTCGATCACGTTGGCCAACTCGACCTCGAGGGCGTCGCGAACGTCTTCCATGATGTTGTCGATCGAGCTGAACGATGTCAGGTCGTGTTCGAACATCACGATGAGGGTTCCGACCAGCTCCGGCAACTGGCCGTTCAGTACCTCCGGGAAGCCGATGAAGTCGATGTCGTCGAAGAACGCCTCGCCCATCGATAGGGGAACGGTCACCGTATCGCCGTCATCGAGTCCGCTCGCGAACTCCTGGAGGTTGCCGAGGTACTGCACCGATGTCGATCCGGCCACACCGGGCGTGGATCGCCAGGCGACGACCGCGGGATATGGCTCGTCGCCGTTTTGGAGGAAGCCGTCCTCTTGAGCCTGAACGACGGTGAGCTGATCGTTGGTCACCGTGTACTGACACGCGGTGGCGATCATGGCAATCGCGGCAACGAAGAGTCCAAGGCGGTGGTAGCGCATACGGGGTCCCCCAAATTTCGATGTTACCGGCGAGTCTTGCAGCGATTCCGAGCCCGTGCCACCGAAGTACGCCGCAATCCCGCAAGATCGACCAAAATTTCGCCGCGAACCATCTGGTGCCTGGCACCAGATGGTTCGCGGCGCGAAGAACACGGTTTATTATCGGCGGCTGGCGAGGGATCGGCGGCTGGGGAGGGATCAGCGGCCGATTTCGCCCCCCGGCATCGAACCGGCGTTCATCACGCCGCGCACGGTGCGGTGCTCGACGTCGAAGTGAGCGGTCTCGTTGATGCTGAACACCGACGCGCCACCTGCCTCGTTGACCTCCACCCGGCTGATCGAGGCGTAGTCGCTCACGAATCCGCCGGCGCCCGACAACCCCGCCACGTGGGCGAGGATGAAGCGAATGGTCCCTCCGTGGGCGGCGAGCACGACCCGTTGACCCGGTCGCCGTTCGACCAGGTCGACGAAGGCGGCGGTCACCCGGGTGGCGAACTCCTCGGGGCTGTCCCAGCCAATGTCGGCCCAGCGTTGCTCGACCACGGCCTGCCAGTAGTCGCCGCCATCGCTGATGAGCCGCTCGGTGGGCAGGTACACGCTGGCCCCGCGGTCGATCTCGTCGAAGCCGGGATCGATCTCGGGTTCGAGGCCGAGGCGGGTGAAGAGCGGCTCGACCGTTTCGATCGCTCGCCGCTTCGGGCTGCAGATCATGGTGTCGATCGGTTCGTGGGCCAGCCAGTTGGAGACCCGTTCGGCCTGCCATCGTCCGAGCTCGTCGAGGCCCGGGTCGGCGATGGTGTCGCGATTTCGTTCTTCAAACGGGTGACCGTGCCGGACGAGGATGAGGTGCAGGGTGCGCTCGCTTTGCCGTCGATTCCCGATGAACCGTTCACGGGACTACGGCCGAAGCGTACCCGAGGAGATTCGCGCCGGGTCCGGCTCGGCACGGTTAGCGCGGCGCCGCTGCCGGGTCGCCTTCGATACGGCCCGACAACACGATTAAGCCGATCGGCAGGGCGGCGAAGAAGGCGAGCCCACCGACGCTCGCAACGATGTCGCCGGTCTCGAGTCCGTCGGTGTTGGCGATGTGGTAGATCACATGCGGCACGCCCCAGGCGAGCGCCGACAGGGCTGCGGTGATCACCAACGGTCGGGACAAAGAGACCGCCGCGCTCACCAGCAGCACGACCAACGCCAGATTCAGGGCGCCGACGTCGCGGATCAGGTGTTCGTTGTAGGGGCCGTCGATCGAGATCCAGGTTCGGCCGAGGCCCGGGAAGTTGTCGTAGAACGAGCGCGGGGCGACGAGAGCCCACACCCCGATCTGGGCCGAGGACAGGGCGAGGTAGCCGAGGGCGATACGGATGAGGCGGCGATAGGTCATCGTGGTCTCCGAGGTCGAGGTGTTTCCTCATGGTAGCGGAAACGGCACAGAGTGCAAAGGTGGCACGGTGTGTAATCCGCGGAGATCTGTGGTTACCATGGGGTCCGATGAGCAGCCTCCGGCGTCGGCGCGAAGCCCAGACCAAAGTCGACATCTTCGACGCGGCGATCGGGCTGTTCCTCGAGCGGGGTTTCGATGCCACCACGATGGCCGAGGTGGCCGAAGCCGCCGACGTTTCGCGCCGCACCGTGTACCGCTACTTCGCCACCAAGGAGGACCTGGCGTTTCTCCCCAGCGATCGCTGGATGGAGCGCCTCGATGAGCTGATCGCCTCGCGCGAGCCGGGGGAGTCGACCCGCGACTTGTGTCGTCGTGCCGTGCTCGGTGTCGCCGAGTTCATCGCCGCCGACCGCGACTCGATACTGCGAGCCCTCGAAATGCTCGCCGCCACGCCGAGCCTGCTCGACCGACACTCGCGGTCGAACGCGGAGTGGCGCGACGCCTACGTCGCGCTGATCACGGCCGACCTTCCGCCGGACGATCCGCAGTCGTTGGTCGCAGCCACGACGCTCGGTGGAGCGATCGTTGGCGGCACCGATGCCGCGACCGTCGTGTGGGCCCTCCACCCCGACCTCGACCTGGTCGACATCACCGCCGGTGTGCTGCGCGACGTCGAACCTCTCTGGCCCGACGCCTGCCGATAGCGACGCCGCGGCCCGGTCGCCAGATTCACCGCGGAGGCTTCTAGCGGGCGAGTTCGATCTCGTCGGCGGGCTGGGCGGGCGCGGCCATCGAGACGACCACGGCCGAATCACCGAGGTCGAGCGGTCGGTCGGTCAGCAACGACTCGATCCGGTCGAGCTGCGCCCGCAGGTCGGCCACCTCGGTCTCGTCGTCCTGGGTGACGAAGAGCGCCGCCACGCTCGCCGTTAGTACGGAGAGCGCGCTGATGCCGACGATCATCAAGGTCACCGCCACCACCTGACCGCCGGCGGTAACCGGAAAATGGTCGCCGTATCCGACGGTCGTGCAGGTGACCACCGACCACCAGATGGCATCGCCAAAGTTCTGGATCGACGCCCCGGGTTGTTCGTGTTCGAACGCCAGGGCGAAACCGGCGCCGACGACCACGATACCGACGACGCTGGCGAAGAACGGGAGGAACCCGGGCCGACCGCCGATGCGCCGGAACGCGGCAACGGCCCGGCCAACGCCGGTGGCCGCGGTGGCGAGGCGCACGATGCGCAGAAATCGGAGTGGCCGGAGAAACGGCACGAGGACAACGATGAGGTCGAGCTTGTGGGTGCGCACCATCTCCCGCCGGTCCGGCGCGAGGTACAGCAGCCAGAAGTACTCGATGGCGAACGCGCCCCAGATGAGCCAGCCGCACAACTCCATCGCCCAGATCGCCTCGGCGGACAACTCGGCCAGGGTCGGGCCCAGCAGCACCGGCACGAACAGCAGGCCCAGCACGAACATCGGCGGTTCGAGCGTGCGCTCGACGAGTCGGTAGCTCGCCCCCTCGGCGTCTCGTTTCAGGTAGCTGCGGATCCGGCTCACCCATCAACCGTAGAGACCCGGGCGTCGGCCGACCGCTCGGCTCGACACGCGGAAACCGTGCGCTGCGTTACGCAGCGCACGGTCCGTCAACCATCTCTGGTGATGGCGGAGTATGGGTTACAGACGGCGGGCGCCTTCCTGAAAGTGGGTGGCCACGACGGTCGTGCCGCCGTCGTCCCAAAGGTCGGCCTGAACCTTCAGTGCCCGCCAGCCCGAGTCGCCGGCGTCGACGATCGGGACGGCGATCGTCTCGGTGCCGCTGCACAGCCATGGGTGCGAGACCCGCTCGGTGATCACGTCTCGGCCGACCCGCTCGGTGACCGTTACGTGGAAGGTGATAATGGTGAGTCGGCTCGGGCAGGCGACGGTCACCGCCAGGGCACCGTCGGTCACCGTGCCGATCCGCACCGGGGACGTGGGGTCGGGGTTCACCTGCAGGGCGACCGGCCGGATGCGTTCGGTGAGACGAACGGTTCCCGTGTAGGCGGCGTTCGACGGGCGGGCACCGGCCTGAGCGGCGCCGACCCACACGGTGGCTGGTCCGGGCCGCAGGATCTGAGAAGCGTGCAGCTCGACCGGAACGTTGGTCGGGCCGTCGCAGGAGACCGCTTCGTCCACGATGTGGTCCGAACCGAGGGGGACATTGTTGGCGGAGAACGCCTGGCCCACGCCGAACTGGTCGAGCTGCACGGTCAGGTGCAACCGAGCGGTGTCCGGGCCGTCGCAGACGATCGCGACCGTGGCGACCGAACCGTCGACCGTTACCCCGGTCACCTCGACCCCTCCAGTCGGCCAGGAGGCCGGCGTACGCCGATGAGCGTCGCGAACCGTGTCGAGCTCGCCGGTGGCGAAGGTGAAGCCGGACGAGTCGCCGTCACCCTCGGGAAGGACGTGCGCGCTGACCGAGTAGGTCGCCGTGCCCCGGTGGATTCGACCGTCGCGATGCGAGAGCGGCAACTCGACGGTTGCCGAACCGTCGCAGTGCACGTCGCGCAAACCGCTCGCCGCGCTCGCTCGAGCCTGGCTGATCCAGCCCGAGGTTCCGATTCGCACGACCTCGTCGCACGTGAACTCGACGGCCAGCGCCCGGTTGTCGAGGTTCTCGACCGACGTGATCGTGATCGGGCTGTCGGGGTCGAAGACGGGGTCGTGTTCCTGGGCGCCTGCCGGGCCGATGACCAGGCCGAGAACAGTGGCGAACACGGCCACGATCGTCGTCAGCACCCAGTGGACTGGCCGGGTGGGGCTCGGGGTGATCTCGGTGTGCGGGTTCTTGTGCATCTTTGCCTCCAGGGGTACTCGGCGAGGTCGCCGTGTGCGGTTGACATCTCCCACACGTCTGGGACCGCGGCCATGTCCATGACGGTTCGGTTACGACGCGAAACCGGTCGGCTCAGGTGAACTCTGGTGGCCGCTTTTCGATGAACGCCTGGACGCCCTCCCGGTAGTCGGGGTGGCGCATGTGGTCGTCCATGAGGTCGACCGACTCGGAGACTGACTCCGCCGCCGACCGGTGCAGGTCGCGGTAGATCTGGGTCCGGGTGGCCCGGAGCGACTCGCCGGAGACGGTGCGGATCAGATCGTCGAGGTACGCGACCGTCTCGTCCACCAGGTCAGGCGCCGGGACGACCCGGTTCACCAGCCCGGCCGTCAACGCCTCCTCGGCCAGCATGACCCGCGAGGTCAACAACACATCCATCGCCCGGCCGGTGCCCATCAGGCGCGGCAGTATCCACGACAACCCGTATTCGGCCGGCAGTCCGAGCTTGCCGTGGGCGGTGGTGAACTTGGCCCCGATGCTGGCGAAGCGAAGGTCACAGAAGGCGGCGAGAGCCATGCCGATGCCGGCGGCCGCACCGTTCACCGCGGCGACGATGGGTTTGGAAAGCCCGAAGTGACACGCGAACGGGGCATCGAACTCCTCGGCGACGCCATAGCCGGGCTCGGCGGCATCGTCGGCGAGGCCCCGGTCGTAGCCGCCCTTGGTGACATGCCCGCTGAGGGCCTCGCTGTCGCCGCCGACACAGAACCGTTCGCCGACACCGGTGACGACGATGCCGCGCACGGAGTCGTCGGCATCGGCGGCCGCGAGCAGCGCCCGGTACTCGGTGTCCATCCGACCGGTCCACGCGTTGGCCCGATGGGGGCGGTTGAGCCAGATGATGCCCACGGCGCCTCGCTGCTCCCATGCGGTTGCTTTGTGTTCGCTGTTCATCGACTAGCTCCAGAGGGTGACGTGCACGGCCGGGCGGAAGTGGCCCAGGTTGGCTCCCGACCCGGACAACATGGCCTGGGTGGCGCGCGGGGTGGTGATGAATCGAGTGAGCTCGAGCGCGACCGCGCTGGCCTGTCGGGCGCCGAGCGAGCTTGCGGTCCAGATGCCACCGGCCGCCCCGCCGCCGACATCGACGCGACACAGCGTCCCGTTGGCGATGGCCTCGGCCGCACGGAACTCCGGCACGACGCCGATTCCACCACCGCTGTGGGCCTCGGACAGCGCGGCGGCGTGGCTCTGGAAGATGCGCTGATGATGTTCGGGAACCTGGAATCGACGCAGCAGCGCGGCGGTGGCGCCGCTCACCTCGATCGCCGACGGGCCGAGCAGCCAGGGATAGGTGGCGAGCGTCGAGCGTTCGATTCGATCGCGAGCGAGCCGGTGCCCCCGACCCACGACGAGGATCAACTGGTACTTCAGGAAGTCGTGGTGCCGCAGCTCCGTATCGGGTCGGTTTCGGTTCGGTCCGGTCGGATTGGGTCCGGTTCGATTGGGTCCCGTTCGATTGGGTCCGGTTCGATTGGGTCGGATGGCCACATCGGCCTGGCGCGACGCCAGCAGGTCGTCGAACCGGTCGCTCGGATGCACGCTCATCTCGACCTGGAGGTCGTCGGCTCGAGTGGAGAAGAGCTCGATCAACCCCGGTGCCGCGTACTCGGCGAACAAGCTGGTCGTCGCCAGCCGCAGCACCCGGCGACCCTGACCGGCCGCGAGGACCTCCTGGCGGGTCTGGTCCTGGAGGCCGAGTAGTTCGACCGCCCGAGTGGCGAGGCGAAGGCCGCCGGGCGTGAAGGCCAGACCGTTACCGGAGCGCCGATACAGGGCGTCGTCCAACTCTTTGCGCAGCGCCGAGGTGTGCGACGAAATTGCGGCCTCGCTGACCCCGAGCTCCTGGGCCGCGGCCTTCGCCGAGCCCAGCCGCACGATGGCGCTGAACGCCGTCAGTTGCGCGGGTGTCATGGTCGCGGGGCGAGCGTCATCGTCCGAGGTTTGCCGATAACGGCACGGGCGGCAAGGCGACTTAAGGGATCACTTAAGTCACCGTTGACGCTGTGACCAGGGTCACGTAGACAACGAAGTCACGTAGACAACGGATACGAAATGCGGTGGCCGCCGGTGCGGCGCGCCGTGAGGTTCGGTCGATCCAGGGGGAAACATGCAGGTACCCGCACCGTTCGAGTACGAACGGGCCAACAATGTTGCCGAGGCCATCGCGCTTCGCGAACGGCTGGGCCCGGAAGCCAGATTCATCGCGGGGGGTCACAGCCTTTTGCCGATGATGAAGCTGCGACTCGCCAACCCCGAATATCTCATCGACATCAACGACTGCGAAGAGCTCTTCTACATCTCCGAAGATGGCGGTGAGATCCGCATCGGTGCCATGACCCGGCACCGCGAACTGTTGGAGTCCGAACTGCTCGCCGAGCACTTCCCGATCTTCCGAGATGCCGAGGAGGTCATCGCCGATCCGGTGGTTCGGAATCGGGGCACGCTCGGCGGGTCGTTGTGTCAGGCCGACCCCTCCGAGGATCTCTCGGCCGTGTGCACCACCCTCGACGCCAGCTGCGTGATCAAGAGCACGAGCGGCGAACGGGTGGTATCGATGCACGACTTCCACGTCGGGCCCTACGAGACCGCGGTGGGCGATGCCGAGATGCTCACCGAGATCCGCATACCGCTGAAAGCCAACGGCGGAAGCGCCTACGAGAAGGTCGAACGTCGAGCCGGCGACTGGGCCGTCGTCTCGTCGGGAGCTGCGGTCTGGTTCGACGGCGACACCATCGCCGAAGGGCGCGTCGGCCTCGCGGCGGTGGGACCGAACACCACGTCCATCGACCCGGTGTCAGAGGCGCTGCGAGGCGCCACCCCCTCCGAGGACCTCTATCAGCAGGTTGGCGAAATCGCCGCCGCCAACTGTTCGCCTCAGGACGACCAACGCGGCAGTGCCGCCTACAAAACCCATCTCGCCATGGAGCTCACCAAGCGGGCGTTGCGCCGCGCGGTGGCCCGAGCCAACGGACAGGAGGCCTGACATGCAGGTTGACATGACGGTGAACGGACAAGAGGTGAGCGAGGAGATCGAACCCCGCCACCTGCTCGTCCACTTCATTCGGGACCAGCTCGGTCTCACCGGCACCCACTGGGGTTGCGACACCAGCAACTGCGGCACCTGTGTCGTGCTTATCGACGGCGAGCCGGTGAAGTCGTGCACCACGCTGGCGGCCATGGCCGGCGGCCACGACGTGCAGACGGTCGAGGGCATGGAGGTCGACGGCGAACTCGACCCGGTGCAGGAAGGCTTCATGCAGTGCCATGGGCTCCAGTGCGGGTTCTGCACGCCGGGCATGATGCTCACCGCCCGAGCGCTGTTGAACAATGACCCGAACCCCACCGAAGAGGTCATTCGCGAGGCGATTTCAGGCCAGATCTGCCGGTGCACCGGCTACTCGACCATCGTGCGATCCATCCAATGGGCTGCCGCCCACGAATCGGCCGTCACGGTCGGAACCAGCAACGGGAGTGCGTCATGACCGCCACCGAACCACAAGCCGAGACCGACGAGCGGCCGATCGGCTTCGGCCGTCTCCTCCGCAAGGAGGACCCCCGGCTCATCCGGGGCATGGGCAACTTCGTCGACGACATCCAGCTGCCCGGCATGTTGCACCTCGCCATTCTGCGTTCGCCGATGGCGCACGCCCGGATCGTCAGCATCGACAAGTCGGCGGCCGAGGCGCACCCCAAGGTCGTCGCGGTCATCACCGGCGAGGACCTCGCGGCCCAGGGCCTGGCCTGGATGCCCACCCTGTCCAACGATGTCCAGGCGGTGCTGGCCACCGACAAGGTCCGATTCCAGCATCAAGAAGTCGCTTTCGTCGTGGCCGAGGACCGCTACTCGGCGCGCGATGCCCTCGAGCTGATCATCGTCGACTACGAGTGGATCGACCCCGTCATCGACGTGCGCAAAGCCATGGACGCCGACACCCCGGTCATCCGCGACGACCTCGACGACAAGACCGACAATCACATCTTCGACTGGGAGACCGGCGACGCCGCCGAGACCGAAGCGATCTTCGCCTCCGCGGACGTCGTCGTCAGCGAGGAGATCATCTACCCCCGGGTGCACCCCGCCCCGATGGAGACCTGCGGTTGTGTCGCCGACGTCGAACGGGTGTCGGGCCAACTCACCCTCTGGTCGACCACCCAGGCGCCGCACGCCCACCGGACCGTCTACGCGCTCGTCGCCGGGTTGCCCGAACACAAGATCCGGGTCATCGCTCCCGACATCGGCGGCGGTTTCGGCAACAAGGTCCCGATCTATCCCGGGTACGTCTGCGCCATCGTCGCCTCCCTGGTCATCGGGAAACCGGTGAAGTGGATGGAGGACCGCACCGAGAACCTCGTGAGCACCGGGTTCGCTCGCGACTACGTCATGCAGGGCGAGATCGCCGCGACCAAGGAGGGCAAGATCCTCGCCGTCCGCACCAACGTGCTCGCCGACCACGGCGCGTTCAACGGCGTGGCCGCCCCGGTGAAGTACCCCGCCGGATTCTTCGGGGTGTTCACCGGCAGTTACGACCTCGAAGCCGCCTACTGCAAGATGCAGGCGGTGTACACCAACAAGGCGCCGGGGGGTGTCGCGTACGCGTGCTCCTTCCGGATCACCGAAGCGGTGTATCTCGTCGAACGAATCGTCGATTGCCTCGCGTACGAACTCGACATGGATCCGGCCGAGCTGCGGTTGAAGAACTTCATCCAACCCGACCAGTTTCCGTACGAGACCAAAACCGGCTGGGTCTATGACTCCGGCGATTACGAGCCGGCGATGCGCAAGGCCATGGAGATGGCGGGCTACGACGAGCTCCGTCGCGAGCAGGCCGAGAAGCGGGAGAAGGGCGAGCTGATGGGAATCGGCCTGGCGTTCTTCACCGAAGCCGTCGGCGCCGGACCCCGCAAGGACATGGACATCCTCGGCCTCGGCATGGCCGATGGTTGCGAACTCCGCATCCACCCCACGGGCAAGGCGGTCGTCCGGCTGTCGGTCAAGACCCAGGGGCAGGGCCACGAGACCACCTTCGCCCAGATCGTGGCCGAGGAGATCGGCATTCCACCGGAGGACATCGAAGTCATCCACGGCGATACCGACAACACCCCGTTCGGGCTCGGTACCTATGGGAGTCGGTCGACGCCGGTGTCCGGCGCGGCCGCTGCTCTGGTGACCCGCAAGGTGCGCGACAAGGCCCAGATCATTGCGTCGGGCATGTTGGAGGTCTCGGTAGCCGATCTCGAGTGGAACAAGGGCTCGTTCTCGGTCAAGGGCGACCCGGAGAAGTCGGTGACGATCCAGGACATCGCCATGAAGGCCCACGGCGCCGGTGATCTGCCCGACGGGATCGAAGGCGGCCTCGAGGCTCAGATCTGCTACAACCCGGAGAACCTCACCTACCCGTTCGGGGCCTACATCTGTGTGGTCGACATCGACCCGGGCACCGCCGTCGTCAAGGTGCGCCGGTTCATCGCCGTCGACGACTGCGGAACCCAGATCAACCCGATGATCATCGAAGGCCAGGTCCACGGTGGTCTTGCCGATGGCGTCGGCATGGCGATGATGGAGATGATCTCGTTCGACGAGGACGGCAACTGCCTCGGCGGATCGCTGATGGACTACCTCATTCCGACCGCGCTCGAGACGCCCGACTGGGAGACCGGCCATACCGTTACGCCGTCGCCCCATCACCCCATCGGGGCCAAGGGCATCGGCGAGTCGGCCACGGTAGGGTCGCCGCCCGCGGTGGTGAACGCCATCGTCGATGCGTTGAAGCCCTACGGGATTCGTCACGCCGACATGCCGCTGACACCATCTCGGGTGTGGGAGACCATGCAGGGCAACCACACGCCGCCCATCTAGAGGGCGGTCGAACCCGGCCGCCGAGCGTTCCAGGAGGCACCGACCGGTGCAACGTACCCATGCGGCTCGTGTCGCCGATCTGATCAGCCGGGGAATCCCCTTTGTCCAGGCCACGGTCGTTCGCGCCCAGTGTCCAACGTCGGCCCGGCCGGGCGACGCCGCCGTCGTGCTCGGCGACGGCGCGGTCGAGGGGTTCGTGGGTGGCCAGTGTGCGGAGGGGTCGGTGCGGCTCGCTGCGGTCCCGCTCCTTGAAACCGGCGAACCGCTACTCCTGCGGATCCTGCCCGAGGGCGGCGCCGACTTTCCCGAGAGCGACGGCGCCCAGACGGTGGTGAACCCCTGTTTGTCGGGCGGAGCGATCGAGGTGTTCCTCGAACCGAAGCTGCCAGCACCCCTTCTGGCGCTGGTCGGAGCGACGCCGATCGCCGATGCCCTTGCTCGCTTCGCCGAGCCGCTCGGGTTTTCGTTGCAGCACGCCTCCGGGGAGGTACCGGCGGTCGCCGGGGCCACCGCGGTCCTCGTGTCGAGCCACGGTCGTCATGAGCCGGAGACGATTCGGGCGGCTCTCGACGCCGGTGTGGAATTCATCGGGCTGGTGGCTTCGGCCAAGCGGGGAGCTGCGGTGATCGCGGAACTCGGGCTCACCGATGCCGAGGCGGCCCGGGTACATTCTCCGGTCGGCATCGACATCGGGGCCCGCACCGCGGAAGAGATCGCCGTGTCGATCCTCGCCGAGGTCGTGCGGGCGATTCGGGTCGACGGTCTTCGCGCCGCCCCGGGGGCAGCCCCGGCGCTGCCAGCGTCGGCGGTCGACCCGGTATGCGGCATGGAGGTGCTGGTCGGGTCCGATACCGCGCATCTCCACGTCGACGGCGTCGATCACTGGTTCTGCAATCCGGGCTGCCGGACCCGCTACGCCGAAGAGGTGGGGGCGGCGCTATGAACGCGCCCGCTCGATGACCCGGGTCGCCGGACTCGTGCTCGCCGCCGGTGCGTCGCGCCGGCTCGGCCAGCCGAAACAACTGCTCGAGTACCGGGGTCGGCCGCTGCTGCAGACCGCCGTCGACACGGCGAACGGGGCCGGTTTCGCCCAGGTCGTGGTCGCGATCGGCGGGGCGGCACCGGAGGTGCGCACCGGCGTTGACTTCTCCGACGCAGCCGTCGTGGAGAACGTCGCGTTCACCAGCGGTTGCTCCTCCTCGATCGTCGCCGCCCTCGACACGATCGATACCCGAGCCGATGGCCTGGTGCTGCTGCTGGGCGATCAACCCGGCGTCGGTCGCGACACCATCACCCGGTTGGTCGAGGCAGCAGCCGGCCACCCGATGGCCGTGTGCCGCTACGCCGACGGTCGGGGCCACCCCTTCTGGTTCGGGCGAGAGACGTTCACCGACCTCCGATCACTCCAAGGCGACAAAGCCGTGTGGAAGCTGCTCGAATCCGGAAAGCACGAGGTGACCGAAGTGCCGATTGCCGGGAACGTCCCCCTCGACGTCGACACCTGGGATGACTACGAACGACTGCTCGCCGAGGATGACCGCCCATGAACTTCAGCACTCGCATCGAGCTCGACGCGGCCCTCGATGTCGCCGACTACCTGGTGGACGAAGGGTTGTCGACGGCGCTGTTCCTCGCCTGGTCGATCCGCCAACCGTTGCTGCTGGAGGGCGAACCCGGAGTGGGCAAGACCACGGCGGCCAAGGCCATGGCGGCAGTGCTCGGCGGACCGTTTCTCCGGTTGCAGTGTTACGAGGGCATCAGCGCGTCCGAAGCGCTGTATGAGTGGAACTACTCGCGGCAACTACTGGAGATCCGCCTGGCCGAGACCGCCGACGCGGCGATCGAGGCGACGGACCTGTTCACCGAGGACTTTCTGCTCGGCCGACCCCTGCTCGACGCGGTGCGCCATCCGGGCCCTGCCCCGGCCGTGCTGTTGATCGATGAAATCGATCGCGCCGACGACGACTTCGAGGCAATGCTGTTCGAGTTCCTCGGCGAACGTTCGGTCACCGTCCCCGAGCTCGGCACGTTCGAGGCGATCGAACCGCCGGTTGTCGTCCTGACGTCGAATCGCAGCCGGGAACTGCACGACGCCCTGAAGCGGCGTTGCCTGTACCACTGGATCGAATTCCCGGATGTCGCCCGCATCGCCCAGATCGTTCGCCGGAACGTGGCCGAGGGGGCGGAGCCGCTCGTCGATGCCGCCTCGGCCTTTGTCCGTCGGGCCCGCGAGCTCGGTCTCGACAAACCGCCGGGGGTCGCCGAAGCGATCGACTGGGTCGGAGCCCTGCATGCGCTGGGGGTCACCAACCTCGATGACGCCGAGGCCCGCCGGACCCTCACCGCGGTGGTCAAGACACCCGATGACCTGCGCACCGCCCACGCTGCGATCGACACCGGTGAGTTGTCCGTCGGGGCCGACGGCTAGGGGTGGCCGGTAGCGGGGTGCTCTTTCGCACGGTCGACCGGGCGGTGTTCGCAGCGGCCCTCGTGGATCGGCTTCGCGACGCGGGGGTTGCCATAGGGTTGTCGGCCACCAACCGGTTCGTTGAGTGTCTGCGGGTCGGGCGTCCCGCCGATGTCACGAGCCTGTACTGGGTGGCCCGCACGTCCCTCGTGAGCGACCGGCGCGACTACGCCACCTTCGACGCGGTTTTCGACGCGCTGTTTCGCGACGAGAGCCTGGCGGTCGGCGCCGGCCGCCACAATGCGGCGCGAGCGACCGTGCGATCCGAAGGTTCGCTGGTGCATCGCTCCGCGCCCGTCGACGGGTTTGCCCTGATGGCCGGACGAGCCTCGGTTGGTCAGGCACCGGAGTTTCTGGATCCCGACCCCGATGCCGAAGATGGGTCGGACGATGCACTGGAGGTGCCCGAACTGCTCCCGTCCGCGCTCACCGGCCGGGTCGACACCCCGTTCGACCGGCTGAGCGCCGACGAACTCGCCCTTTTCGGCGGATGGATCCAGGCCCATCTCGCCGACTTTCCGAGCCGGCGAGGGCGGCGTCAGCGGCCGTCGCCCAGCGGAGGGCTCATCGATGTTCGGCGCACCATCGCCGAGGCTCGCCGAACCGCGGGCGAGCCCGTCGCGCTCGCTCGACGGCGACCGCGACGCCGCCCCCGCGGCGTGGTCGTGCTCGCCGATGTCAGCGGGTCGATGGAGTCGTTCACCCGGGTGTACCTGCACCTGATGCGCGCCCTGGTAACCCACGGACAGGCCGAGGTCTTCACGTTCGCGACCGAGCTACGGCGGGTCACGGTGGCGCTCCGCGACGGCGACGCCGACACGGCCATCGATCGGGTGTCCGATGAGGTCGCGGATCGGTTCGGCGGTACCCGGCTCGGCGACAGCCTGGGCCTGCTCACCGCCAGCCCGGTGTGGTCGAATTCGGTGCGGGGCGCGATCGTGGTTATCGCCTCCGACGGCTGGGATGCCGGCGACCCGCTGACCTGCGAACGCAACATGGCCCGGCTCGCCCGAATGGCCCACCGCGTGATCTGGGTGAACCCGCGGGTGGCGGCCGAGGAGTTTGCGCCGCTGGTCGGGGCCATGTCGGCGGCGTTGCCCCACATCGATGTACTCCTCAGCGGGCACACGATCCGCTCGTTGTTCGCCGTGCTCGATGCGGTGATCGACAGCTGAATACGGACGCCGGGGCCGAGCCGAAATTCCGGCTTCTTTGCCCCCCGGTGGTCCTAGGCTGACCCGATGGCTGGACTACCACCGCTGCTTCGGCCGCAACCGATCTGGGTGTTTGCCGCCCTGTCGGCGTGTATGGCCGCCGGGTACGGCGTGGTGTTCACGATCGTTGGCGACTACCGCGACGCCTACGGGATCACCGAGACCGAAATCGGCTTCGTGATCGGCGCCGGTTTCCTGTCGGCGTTCGTGGCCCAGGTTCTTCTCGCCCCGGTCGCCGACCGGGGCCGGGCCCGCCAGATGGTGATCTTTGGTGTGGTGGTGAACGTCGTGGGGCTGTTGATGATGGCGTTCGGCACCGCACTCGCGCCCATTTTGTTCGGACGCATCGTGTCGGGCGTCGGCATCGGCGCGGCGGGGCCGGCGATCCGCCGCATCGTCGTGCTGTCGGATCAGGAGAACCTCGGTCGAAACCTGGGCGCAATGGTCTCGGCCGATGTGTTCGGTTTCGCGATGGGACCGGCGATTTCGGCGGTGCTCGTCGGCCCGTTCGGGCTCGCCTCACCGTTTCTCGTCGTGTGTGCCGCCACGGTCTTCCTCGTCGTCGGAGCGCTCGGGGTGAAGGTGCACGAGACGGACGAAGCCGTCGCCACTCGGCAAAAGCGGCTGGCGCTCGACCTACTCAACGACCGGGTGGTCGCCGGGGCGGTCGTTCTCGCCGGCGCGGCCTTTTTGATGATCGGCGCATTCGACGCCCTGTGGGATGTGGTCCACGAAGACCTGGGGACCCGGCCCTGGATGGCGAACCTGGGCATCACCTTGTTCGCCCTCCCCCTGATCGTCCTCGGACCGATCGGCGGCAAGTTGGCGCAACGAATCGGCCCGTTCTTCCTCGCCGGGGGAGGCCTGGCCGGCGGAGCGGCGTTTCTCACCGCCTACGGATTTCTGCCGACCGGTTCGTGGATCTTCGGAGTGGCGATGTTCCACGCGATCGTCGACGGCGCGACGATCGCCGCATCGGGAATCGCCGTGAGCATGAGCGTTCCCGAACATCGCCAGGCCGGCGCGCAGGGCGTCATCGGCGCGGCCCAGGCGCTGAGCGGCGGCCTGGCCGCGATCGTGATCGGCGCGACGTACGAAGGGTTCGGTCGGGCGGCGGCGTACTCCACCGCGGCGGTGGGGATGCTCATCCTGCTCGTCGCCGGGATGCTCCTGGCCAAGCCGGGATGGCGCCGCCGAGCCGACGATCCAACCGCGACCGCCCGCGTTCCCCTCGGCGCCGGCTCCTGATCGAGCGGGCGGGCCAGCCCGACAGATCAGCTTGTCTTGACTCCCCAGATCAACGACTGGCCCTCGTCGACCAGCAGGCCCGAAAGGGCCGCGCTGTCGGTTACCTGAAGGTTGGAGATGAGCACGGCATTCATGCCGTTGCGCGCCAGATATCGGCCATCGGGCGATAGCCATACGTCTTCGATCTGGCGGGTGAGCCCGGTGCGTAGGGGAGCACCGGAGGCGAGATCGATCACTTTGATGATCGGGCCGGGCGGGTTGATCGTGGTGTTGATGCCGTCAAACGTCTCCGCGATCAGCACGGTGTCGTCACCGAAGAAGTGGCCGACGCCAAAATCTCCGCTCAGCGGGGTCGCATCGGTGACGGCGAACGACTCGCGATCGAGCCACCGGTTCTCGCAGCTGAGGGTGGCGTCGCACACGGTGATGAGGATCCGGGTCCTGCCCACCGCCACCAGCCCGCCCTCGGCGACCACCTGTCGATAGCTGTCGTCGGACTGGAGTTCGAAGATCCCGCCCGAGCGGGAACCGACCACCTCGGGTCCGCTGAGTGGCCGGCCGTCGCTCCCTTCGGGGATGAGCGCATCGTCGGGCGTGCGGAGGCGGCGCAGTACCTCCCCGGTCTCGATCTCGATCAATGCCCACGTCATCCCGCCGTCGGGGCCGAACTTGCTGAACCACAGTCGGGTCGGATCGGTCGCCGTCGCGGTTTGGTCGGCCACCACCGAATCGAAGAAGTCGTGGCGTCCGGTGATCTGCTCGGCCGTGCGCTCCGGCGATGCCATGTCGACCCGGAACCACTCGCCGAGGCGTTGCTTGACGATCAACTGCCCGTCGACGGCCAGCCACGGTTGCCCCTTGATGGCGAGGTTCTCGAAGTCACCGCTGTCGAGATCGACGACCTGGACGGTTTCGGTTCGACTGCCGATCGCAACGAACATGTTGGTGGGGCTGCCCATGATCGGCCCGTCGAACGTCGGGTCGCCGATGTCCTCGAGGGGTGGGGGCGGTTGACGGACCGGCAGCGTTGAGCTCGGTACGGTGGTCGTCGGTGCTCCCGCGGGAGCCGGACTCTCCTCGCTCAGCGCCACGAAGGTCAGTGCACCCAGGGCGATAACGGCCAACGCCGCGACCGGGGCGAGCCACGACCGGGCGCCGCGATCGACCATGGTCGGGCCCGCGTTGGACGCATCGTCGGCCACCCAACGAAGATCGTTTCCGGGTTCGGTGTCGCCTCGGCGTAACCCCACTCTCGCAAGCGTGGCACACCCCGCGCCCCTTTGTGACGGCGGATCCGCGGTCGCCAGGAGGTCTTCGGCCCAACCGGCGTGGTCGTGATGGCCATCGCTGATGGCCGCACCCGTCGGCGTTTGCGGTGGGCAACCCGGTTGGCCCGCGGTGGGAACGGATCGGCCGTCGGTGGGGTTGGTACGGTAAGACCCGGAAACCACCGAAGGGAACCACCATGTTGTTTGGTCGCAAAGCTGCCGTGATGCCCGACCCTGCCGACGCGCTGCCCGGCCGGTCCGAGACGATGCCGGTCGCCGCTTCGCACCTGGTGCTCGGTAACCCGATGACCGAACCGTTCCCCGACGGATTCGGCTCGCTCATCGTCGGCATGGGCTGTTTTTGGGGTGCCGAACGAAAGTTCTGGGAAGCTCCGGGTGTCTACACGACCGCCGTGGGTTACGCGGCCGGCTTCACCCCGAACGCCACCTACGAAGAGGTCTGTTCCGGTCGCACCGGCCACAACGAGGTCGTACTCGTTGTCTGGGACCCCGCCGTCACCAGCCTCGACGCGATGTTGACGGTGTTCTGGGAGAGCCATGACCCGACCCAGGGCATGCGCCAGGGGAACGACGTCGGTACCCAGTACCGGTCGGGTATTTACCTCTCGGACCCGGCCCAGCGCGCCGCGGTCGAGGCGAGCCGGGATCGCTTTGGCGCGGCCCTCGCCGCCGCCGGCCTGGGTGAGATCACCACCGAGATCCTCGACGCCGGTCCGTTCTACTACGCCGAGGATTACCACCAGCAGTATCTGGCCAAGAACCCCAACGGGTACTGCGGCCTCGGCGGTACCGGCGTGAGCTGCCCCACCGGCGTTCTGTAGCCAGCGCCTCGCCGGCCGTTTCACCAATCCTCGCCGGCGTCGCGACGACGGTGGGGGTGTCGCGTCCAGCCCCCACCGGTGGGGTATCTTTTGGGGACCCCCTGGCGCGTTCTTCGCTTGTTGCGCGCGCCCGACGGCCCCTCGACGCGACTGGTGATCATGCGCAAGCTTTCTTTGCTCCTGGCAATGCTCCTTCTCGCGGCCACGACCTCGATCGTTGGCCCGGTGACGGAACCGGCCGAGGCCCAGGGAGCCAACTCGCCGATCGGCCGCATCGATCAATGGGGAGTGGGGGGCGGCAAGGTCGTGGCGCACGGCTGGACGCTCGACCCCGACACGCGGGCTTCGATCGTGGTCCACATGTATGTCGATGGGCAGTTCACCGCCTCGACCCGCGCCGACGTCAATCGACCCGACGTCGATCGAGTCCACGGCAAGGGCGCGGCGCACGGGTTCGCGATCGAGGCCCCCATCGGCGCCGGCTCGCACAACGTCTGCCTCTACGGCATCAACGCCGGCCCGGGGCCCAACACCCGGCTCGGGTGCCGGTCGGTGCGCGGTCGCGGTCGGGCCGATGCGACAGGTGGGTTGACACCGATCGGCCAGATCGAATCGATCAGCGTCGACGGCAACACCGCCACCCTGTCGGGTTGGGCCCTCGACGGCGACACGAACCGACCCATCAACATTCACGTCTACGTCGACAAGGAGTTCCACTCCGGCAAGAAGGCGCGGGGCAAGCGGGCCGATCTCGCCCAGATCTACGGTCGAGGCGCTCGGCACGGCTGGGGGGTGCCGCTCAACCTGAGCGACGGCACCCACACGGTGTGCGTGTACGCCATCGACGACGCCAAGATTCGCGGCAACAACAAGCGGCTCGGCTGCCGGTCCATTTCGGTCGGGGTGGACAACCGGGGCGGGCCGGGCGTGGTCATCACCCCGACCGGCATCGTCACGCCCGTTATCGAGGCCGGCGTCGGCGGCTCCTATCGGGTCCTCACGCCGTGCCTCAACGAGGCCACGGTCACCGGTACGTTCGTGCCCGGAACCCAGGTGGTTGTCGATCCCGGTCACGGTGGCCGCGAGTCGGGCGCCGTCGGCCCGAACGGGCTGGTCGAAAAAGAGGTCAACCTGTCGATTGCGCGGCGGGTGAAGGCCATCCTCGAAGCGCGCGGCTACTCCGTGGTGATCACCCGCACCACCGATGTCCGGCTCCCACTGCTGTATCGAGCTGAAATCGCCAATGCGCTCAAGCCCGATGTCTTCGTGTCGCTGCACCACAACGGTGGGGCGGTGCGACCGCAACAAGACCCGGGGACCGAGACCTTCTATCAGCACGACTCACCGGAGTCGCGTCGGCTCGCGGGCATCTTGTACGAGGAGATCTCGGCCGCCATGGACCGGTTCGGGTCCAACTTCGTCGGTACCGTTCGCAACGGCGCCAACACCCGGTTGCGCGAGGACGGTTCCGATCTGTACGGCATTCACCGCTTCACCCCCGATGTCGTGTCGGTGATCACCGAGGCGCTGTACCTCAGCCACCGGCCCGAAGCCGAAATGCTGGCCCGCGCCGATGTTCGCGACGCGCAGGCCGTCGCCATCGTCGACGGCATCATCCGGTTCCTCACCACGGCCGACGAGGGCAGCGGCTACAACGGTTCGTTCACCGACCCCACCAGCACGGGCACCGGTGGCACCGACAACTGCACCGACCCCCGCCTCCAGTAGGCTCGACCTGCACGCCCCCCTCGAGGTCCGTTTCCGCCGGTGATAGCGCCGCTTTTCCTGTCCATCGCTCCATGATGCCAATGTCGCGGCTCGGCGGAAGTGGTCTGTCGTTCGGCGTTTTCGGGTTTCCGGTACGGGTCGAGTGGTCGTTCTTTCTCATCGCCTTCTTCTTCTCCGCCTTCGACATTCGGCGCGCCCTGTTGTGGATCGTCGTGCTCCTGCCGTCGATCCTCGTGCACGAACTCGGCCATGCGTTCGCCGCCCGCTCGCTCGGCGCCCAGCCCGAGATCGCCATCCACGGGTTCGGTGGCCTGACCGCATGGTCGCCGGCGCGCGAGCCCAGCCGGCTGCAGTCGATCGGTGTGAGTCTCGCCGGCCCCGGGGCCGGCTTCGTGCTCGGGGTGCTCCTGCTGGTCGCCGCCATCTTTGCCGGCTATGAGATCACCACATCGGGTTTCGGCGGCGCGGAACGACTGCGCACCGCGCTCCTGCTCGGGATCTGGATCAACCTCGGGTGGGGCGCACTGAACCTGTTGCCGATCCTGCCGCTCGACGGTGGCCACATCATGGTCGAGATGATGCCGGGTCCGCCGCGGACCCGAAGGCTCTGGGCCGCCGGTGTCTCGGTTCTCGTCGCGGTCGTGTCGGGGTTGGTCCTGTGGCGGATCGGGCTCGTGTTCGGCGCGCTGCTCATCGGCTACTTCGGCTTCCAGAGCGGAGCGATCCTGGTGTCGACGTGGCGGCGCGAACGGGCCGAAGCCGGTGGCCGAATCGTCGAGCAGGCGATGGCCCGGCTACGGGCCGGCGACCTGGCGGCCATCGATGACCTCGAGGCCGAAGCCCGCCGCACCAAAAATGCCACCGCCCAGGGCCGACTGAAAACGGTGGTGGTCGAGGTGCTGGCTTCGATCGGACGCACGGCCGATGCCCGGGACCGGTTGGCGAGCATCCCGGGTCAGGTGTCGCCATCGCTCTATGCCCTGGTCGCCTTGCACGAGGGCGACCCGACCGCCTTTGCTCAGCTGGCCGAGATCGCCCAGACCCAGCCCAGTGCCGAAGCCGGGCGCCTGCTCGGCCTCGGCGGGGTGCGAGCCGGCCGCACCGGCGAGCTTCCGGGCATCGTCGCCGCGATCGATCCGGCCGCCCGACCCGTCGTCGCCGCCGAGGTCGCGGCCAGTGTCGGTACCCACGGCGGGGCGGCCGGCCAGCTCGTGGTCGACCAGCTCAATCGGCTCGCGTGATCTCGTCCCGGTAGGCGCGCACCAGGGCATCGGCGAGCGCAACGGTGACATCGATGGTCGCCACGTCGGGACCCAGCTCGAGGAGCGGCAGCTCCGTACAGGCGAGCAGCACCACGTCGGCGGCCAGCGGGGCGACGATCGCATCGAACCGAGCGACCAGCTCGGCGTCGGAGCCGCCGCGTTGTTTGATGTCGTAGATGAGCTCGTGCAAGGGGTCGGGATCTTCAGGGGTGACGAGGTCGAACTCCTCGACCAGGCCTCGGTAGGCGGACTCGGCACCCAGTTGCACGACCGGGGCGGCGCCGAGAAGGGCGACCCGACGGGCGCCCATAGCCCGCGCCCGGTCCGCCGCCACCTCGGGCATCGAGGCGATGGTGCACGCCGGGAAGCGGGTGCGCAGCTCGGGGACGAACACGTTCAGGGTGTTGCAGGCGATGCCGACCACGGACATGTTGCCCCCCGCGAGTTGTCCGACCGCCTCGACGAGGGCGGCCCGCACGCCTGCGTGGTGGGTGGCCAGCTCCATCGAGTGGCCGAGCTCGGGCTCCGAGACCAGGTGGACCCGCGGCGCGTCGATGTCGCCACGGTAGGCCGGCCCCACCGCCTGTCGATGAGCGGCGAACACCTTGGTGAGCAGGTCGGCGCCGGCTTCGGGGCCGGAACCGCCGACGATGCCGATACCCGACCGAGTCGGCACCCGCTAGAGAATCTGCGAAAGGAAGAGCTTTGTGCGCTCTTCCTGCGGGTTGGTGAAGAAATGCTCGGGGTCGCCGACCTCGACGATTTCGCCATCGGCCATGAACACGACCCGATCGGCGACCTCGCGGGCGAAGCCCATTTCGTGGGTGACGCAGATCATCGTCATCCCTTCGTCGGCCAGGTCCTTCATGGTGTCGAGGACCTCCTTGATCATCTCGGGGTCCAGAGCCGAGGTCGGCTCGTCGAACAACATGACCTTCGGGCTCATGGCCAACGAACGAGCGATGGCGACGCGCTGCTGCTGGCCGCCGGAGAGCTGGCCGGGGAACTTCTGGGCCTGTTCGGGAATCTTCACCCGTTCGAGCAACTCCATGGCCGTCGCCTCGGCGTCGGCCTTGGGCACCTTGCGGACCTGGCGAGGCGCGAGCGTGACGTTGTCCATCACCGTGAGATGCGGGAACAGGTTGAACGACTGGAAGACCATGCCGGTCTCGCGGCGGATCTCCTGGATGTTGCGGATGTCGTCGCTGAGCTCAACGCCGTCGACGGTGATCTCGCCGCGATCGTGTTTCTCCAGCCGGTTGATACATCGGATGAGCGTCGACTTGCCCGACCCGGACGGGCCGATAACGACGACGACCTCCTGTTTGCCCACCAACATGTTGATGTCGCTTAGGGCCTGGAAGCTGCCGAAGAACTTGTCGACGCTCGTGAGTTCGATCATCACGTCGCGCCCGCCGATATCGGTGGCGTCGGTATTGACGGCGATGGGTTCGGTCATCGAAGTACTCCCGTGCGGGTGGGTTGGATGTTTGGGCAGGTTTGGTGCATCAGTGCTGCCCCACGTTCAGTCGGCGCTCCAGGCGCTGGCTCTCGCGCGAACTGGTGAAGGCGAGGGCCCAGAAACCGAAAGCGACAAAGGTCAGGGTTTCGCCGATACCGAAGCCGCGGAACGCCTCCTGGCCGTGCACGATGCCGCGCACGTCGAGGAATTCGGAGATACCGATGATGGTGAACAGCGTGGTGTCCTTGAACAGCGAGATGAACTGGCCAACCATCGCGGGAATGACGGCCCGCAACGCCTGGGGCATGACGATGAGGCGCATGATCTTTGCCTGGGACAAGCCTCCGGCCTGTCCGGCTTCGATCTGGCCCTGCGGGACGGCCTGGAGGCCGCCGCGGACGATTTCGGCGATGTAGGCCGCCGAGAACAACGTGATGGCGGCGATGGCGCGCGTGATCAGCGACATCGGGGTGTCGGTATCGAGGAAGAACCCGATGAAGAACTGCGCGGACAACAGGAACGTGATGAGCGGAGCGCCCCGGAAGAACTCGATGTAGGCGACCGACATGACCTTGATCGCGGGCAGTGATGATCTACGACCGAGCGCCAGAAGTACGCCCAAGGGGAAGGCGAGAAGCGTCGCCACCGCGGTAGCGACGAGGTTGAGGTGGAAGCCGCCCCATTCGGCCCAGTCGACCCCCTCGAGCCCGATCGCCTGGAGCGCGTAGTACGCGAGCACACCGATGATCATCACCGCGGCCACCCGAGCCGCATCGATGCGGTCACCCTGGAGGGCGAGGAACAGGGCGTAGATGCCGGCGAGGAGCGCGAACACGGCCCAGAAATCCCGGCGGATCACGAGGGTGGCCACGCCGATCGCCAGCGCGGCGGTGGCCATGATGAGCCCGGCGTTCGCTGGGAGTCCGCGAAACAGCCGCCCGATCTCGTCGTTGGCAAGGGGGATGAGTGCGATGGTGATGTAGAACCACGCCCAACCACCGGTGCCGGTGAGGAACTGCAACTCGACGACCGCGGCCACCGCGGCGAGCGTCCAGCCCAGGGTGCGGAGGCGGCGGGGCAAGTAGGCGGTAACCGTGCGGCCGATGATCGCCGCGATGATGGTGGCGCCGGCCAGCAGCCATGGCCCGGGCGTGCGGACGAAGACGACCAGGACCACGAGCACGAATACGACGACCGCCCAGTAGCTGGAGACGTAGGTCCGCCAGTTCTCCGGCGTGTATTCGAGGCCGTTCTCCATGGCCCGGTCGCGGGCGCTCGCCCGCATCGAACCCAGCGCGAATCCGACGGCGCCGCCGAGGGTGATGAGCTGGGCGATGAGGCGCCAGCGCTCTTCGCGGGGGTAGAGGCCCACCATGAACAGCTCGAGGTTGTCATGCACCGGCTCCCACCGGCCGGTGACAAAGATGAATCGGGCAAACCGGTAGAAGAGGTACAGCGCGAGGGCGCCGAAGACGACCGAGAGAATGGCGTTGAGCGGCGACGAGAAGAGGTTCTTCTTCAACCACGCGCCGGGCGTGAGTCGCTCGCTGGGGGGTAGGGAATTCGGAGGGATCGGCACGTGATCGATGGATTCCATCAGGTCCTCCCCACGAGCTGGAAGTTCTTGTTCACGAAGTTCAGCACGGTCGAGATCACAATCGAGAAGAACAAATACACCGCCATCAACACGAACAACGACTGCACGGCCGGGCGCCCGTTACCGATCGAGGACTTGGTCAACGACGTGATCTCCGGGAACGCCACGGCGATGCCGAGCGAGGTGTTTTTCACCAGGTTTAGGAACTGGTTGATCGTCGGCGGGATGGCGATACGCATCGCCTGGGGCAAGATGACGTAGCGGTACCGCTGGAAGCCCGAGAGCGCCAGTGCGTTCGAGGCCTCGGATTGACCCTTGTGCACCGCCAGGATGGACCCGCGAATGATCTCGGCGATGTGACTGGCCGTGTACAGGCCGAGGGCGATCGTGAGCGAGATGTAGCCGGCGTTGGTGGCGAAGCCGCCGACAATCCTGCGACCGCTCTCCGACACCGCCGGCCAGGACCAGCTGTACGGGCCGCCGAGGGCGACAAAGGAGATGACGGCGATGGCCGCGAGTGCACCGAAGGAGAACAGCACCCGGCGGTGGGGCGCCCCGGTCCTGATGTTGACCTGGGTGCGCCAGATCCAGACACCGACGGCGACGAGCGCCCCGAGGCCCACGATGATCCACCACACGGCCGCGTTGGACTCGGCGATGAACGACGGGATGCCCCAACGGTCCTTGCTCAGAATCAGGTAGTTGGTGTCGCTGCCCGGCAGCTTGTACTGCCACGGCGGGTTGTTCGGGTTGAAGATCGGGAACGGCCCGTTGGTGAAGATGGCGTCGCCGAACAAAATGATGATGATCAACGCAGGCGTGTTGCGGAATGCCTCGACGTACACGGCCGCGAGCTTCGACACGACCCAGTTGGACGAGAGTCGGGCGATGCCGATCAAGATGCCGAGGACCACGGCCATGACGATGCCCACGCTCGCCGACAGCAACGTGTTCTTGATGCCGACGACCACCATCTTCCAGACCGGCTGGCGGGCGTCGAACCCGGCGTCGCGGATCTCGAAGTTGGTCGGCTGGTTGAGGAAGCCGAAATCCTTGACGTCGATGCCGGTTTCTTCGAGGCCGGGGATGAGGTTGACGATGAAGAGCCAGTAGAGCAGCGCGCCGACGCCGGCGACCGCGAGGAGCTGGACCACGACCCGCAGCACGCGAATGTCGCGCCACGGTGGCGGTTTCGCCCCGGTGGACGGGGACGCAGGCAGCGTCGGCGTCGCAGTGTTGTTGTTCATGTCCCCCACGGACCCCATCGTGTCTGTACTTGCTCGGGCCCCGGAGAAGCGGAGCCCGCGGGCGGGTCGGTAGACCGACCCGCCCGCTGACGAGCGGCGCGCGACCGACCGTTGGTCGGCCAGAGGTGCACCTGGTGCCTGGCACCAGATGCACCACCGGGCGCACCTACATCAGGAGTGCACTAGATCACTAGTTTCTAGTGCTCTAGTGCACGCAGTATTCGTGGTGACTAGCGGTACGGCGGCACGTACATGAGGCCGCCGTCGGTCCACAGCGCGTTCGGCGAGCCGTCGAGCTGGAGCCCGATCGGCACGATGTTCGCGTTGTAGATCTCTTCGTAGTTGCCCACCGAGGACACGATGTTCACGGCGAAGGCCGGATCCAGGCCGAGGCCCGGGTCAAAGCCGTCGGCGCCGACGAAGTTCAAGATGTTCGGGTCGTCGCCGCTGTAGCTGCCGATATTGGAGCTGTCGAGGCCGAATTCCCAGGCCTGCACGGTCGCCATGACCGACCAGTTGACCGCCTGGGCCCAGGCGGTGTCGCCGTCGGCGACCACGGGGCCAAGGGGCTCCTTGGAGATGATCTCGGCCATGATGGACTGCTCTTCGCCACCCTCGCCCTCGATGGTCGCCTTGAAGGCGGCCAGCTGGGAAGCGTCGGAGGTCCAGGCTTCGCACTGACCCTCTTCGTAGGCGGGGCGCAGCTGGGTGTTGTCTTCGAACACGACCGGGTTGAACGGAATGCCGCGGGCGTTGAACACCGCGGTGAGGTTCAGCTCGGTGGTGGTGCCGGAGAGCACGCAGATGCTGGCGTCGGCGAGATCCTCGAGGCTGCTGAAGCCGGTGGATGACGGAACCATCATGCCCTGACCGTCGTAGAAGGTCGTGAACAAGAAGTTGGCGCCTTCCTGGCCGTCACGGGTGGCGGTCCAGGTGGTGTTGCGGATCAGCACGTCGACCTCACCGGACTGCAGCGCGGTGAAGCGCTGCTCGGCGGTGAGCGGGATGAACTGGACGGCGTCGGCGTCGCCGAGCACGCCGGCGGCGACCACGCGGCAGTAATCGATGTCGAAGCCGGAGAAGTTGCCGCCGTCATCGACGATGCCGAACCCGGGCAAGGTGTCGTTGCCGCCGCAGATCAGCTCGCCGCGATCGCGGACCGCGTCGAGCACGCTGCCGCCCTGGGTGACGTCGACCGAGTCCGAGCCGTCATCACCGTCGTCGCCGGAGCTGTCGTCGCCGTCATCACCGTCGTCGCCTGAGCCGTCGTCGCCGGAGCCGTCGTCGCCGTCATCGCCCGAGCCGTCGTCGCTCGAGTCGCTGGAATCGTCGCTCGCCGCGTCGTCGCTGTCGCCGCTGCCACACGCAGCCACGATCAAAGCGAACGAGAAAAGTAGCGCGAGCATGCGCAACCATCGTTTGGTCATGTAGGAACCCTCCATAGGTACGCCACCGCCCGACCTACGTTGGTGCGGGACTCCTCGCGGCGATTGGCGAACCCTAGTGGGCGGGGAAGGACCGTGCATGCGCGAAGTCACAAACCGCAAAACGAACCGGAAAACGAGAGGACCTGAATCATGGCGAGCGGCGAGGGCGAGGGTTCGACCGCAGCGACCGAGCCGGCGGAATCGATTCACGACGAATTCGTCACGATCGAAGCGTCGGTCTCGGGCCGGGTCGGGCGGTTGTGGCTCAACCGGCCCGACAAGTTGAACCCGCTCGGCCCCGACACACTGCTCGAGCTCGAACAGGCGGCGCGGTGGTTCGATACCCACGCAGCCGTCAAGGTTGTGGTCGTCGGTGGCCGAGGGCGGGTGTTCTCCGCCGGTGCCGACCTCTCGGCGTTCGCGCTCGGCGCGAAAGCGGTCGACCCTCGCGAGGCCGGCGACCGGGGCCGACGGATGGCCGATGCGCTCGAGGCCATGCGCGCGGTCGCGATCGCCCGAATTCAGGGCTGGTGCGTGGGCGGCGGCCTCGTTCTCGCCGCCGCCTGCGACCTCCGGGTGGCCGAGGCCGGGGCCCGCTTTTCGATTCCGGAGGTCGATATCGGTATTCCGCTCGCGTGGGGTGGGATACCCCGACTCGTTCGCGAGATTGGGCCCACCCTCACCAAGGAGCTGGTGATGACTTGTCGCCCCTTCGACGCGGCCGAGGCGAAGGACGCGGGGTTCCTCAACCGCGTCGTCGCCGGGACCGAGGCGCTGGATGCCGAGGTCGAAACCCTGGTCGAACAGCTGGTGGCCAAGCCATCGCTCGCCCTGCTGTCGACCAAGGCCCACACCAACGCGGTCACCCGCTCGATGACCGGCCTGAGCGGGAGCTGGGCCGACGCCGATGGTCTGCTCGCCGGACTGCGCGACCCGGAAGGTCAAGCCGCCGCGGCCGCGTACCTCGAACAGCGACGCTGAACAGGTCTCGACGCGCCGGGAGCTGGCGCGGGTTTCGGCGGCTGGGCCAAAGTGGCACCGGCATCGCCACAGGAGCGGTGTCGAGGGAGGAACGTTGTGAGCAGTGCCCAGCCACTCGAAGGGTTGCGGGTCGTCGACCTCGCCGACGGACGCGGCGACCTGTGTGGCCGGCTGCTCGCCGACCTCGGTGCTGAGGTCATCCGGGTCGAACACCCCGACGGCGCCCGCGGTCGCACGGCACCACCGGTGCACGGCGGCGTCAGCCTGTGGTTTGCCTACCGCAATGCCGGGAAACGGAGCGTCGCGCTCGACGTCGCGGCGGCGGACGATCGGGAGCGACTGCACGAGCTGCTCGCCACCGCCGATGTGTGGATCGACGACGCGCCCACCGGCTCGCTCGATGATCTCGGGCTGGGTCCGCAGGCGCTCATCGAACGACACCCGCACCTGGTGGCGCTGTCCATGACCGACTTTGGCCACACCGGTCCCTCGGCGGGCTACATCGGTACCGACGCCGTGGTCGCCGCCGTTGGCGGCATGGTCTTCAAGGCGGGCCTGCCCGACCGCGAGCCGTTGCTACCTCCCGGGACCCTCGCCTACGACAGCGCCAGCATCACCGCAGCCTTCGCGGTGCTGACCGCGCTGTGGCAGGGCCGCGAGAGCGGGGCCGGGCAACACATCGACCTCTCGTTCATCGAGGCGACCGCGCAACTCGCCGACTGGTCGATGTCCAACGCCAGCGTCCAGGTCGAACAGGGCATCGTTCCGAACGAGGTACGCGCCGGTTCGGGCCCGGTGTACACGATTCTGGCGTGCGCCGATGGCTACGTTCGCCTGGTCGTGCTCAGCACCCGGCAGTGGCATGCCATGCGGTCCTGGTTGGGCGAGCCCGAGTACCTACAGGACCCCGAACTCGATGGTTTCATGGGGCGGTTCGGCATCGCCGACGCCGTATTGAACCCCCTGTACGAAGAGTTGTTCTCGACGATGCCGATGGCCGAGGTCGCCGCCGAAGCGCAACGCCGGGGCATCGTCTGCACGCCCCTGCTCACCCCGGCCGAGGTACTCACCAACGGGCACTTCGCCAGCCGGGGCACGTTTGTCGACCTCGAGGTGGCCCCCGGTGTCACCGGCCCGGTGGCCTCGGGCCTCGCCGAGCTCGACGGGGTTCGGCACGGTCCGGCCACGGGTGCCCCCGGGATCGGCGCCGACACCGACGCCGTGTTCGCTGACCTCGGCCCCGCCCGAGCGGCACCGGCGGCGGTGCCCGAGCCCGCGCTGCCCCTCGCCGACCTCCGGGTCATGGACTTCGGTCACGGCGGCGTCGGTGTCGAGTGCGCCCGCATGCTCGCCAACTACGGCGCCGACGTCCTGAAGATCGAGAGCCGGTCGTACTTCGATTTCATCCGCACCGTGCTCGGTGGGGAGATGTCGCCGTCGTTCGCGTCGTCGAATCAGTCGAAGAAAGGCCTCGGGATCAACGCCAAGACCGATCGCGGTCGCGAACTGCTGCTCGAACTCGCAGCGATCTCCGATGTGGCCATCGAGAACAACTCCACCGGCACGATGGACGGCCTCGGGCTCGCGTTCTCCGACCTCGCCGCCGTGAACCCGGGCATCGTGATGATGTCGAGCCAACTGCTCGGTTCGCGCGGCGAGTGGGCTCACTGGAAGGGGTATGGGCCGAACACCCAGCCCGTCGGTGGGCTCGTTCGACTCTGGGATTACCCCGGCGGTGGCCGTCCGGCGGGTTCCCAGTCGATCTACCCGGACCACCTCGCGGGTCGGATCGGCGCCGTGGTGACGATGGCCGGGCTGCTCGCCCGGCATCGCCGCGGCGCAGGGGTGCACGCGGAGGTCGCCCAGGTCGAAGCCATCACCGCGATGCTCGGCGACCTGTTGCTGCTGGAAGCGCTCGATCCCGGCTCGGTCGTCGCCAAGGGCAACCGGAGCGACCGGGGCGCGCCCTGGGGTATGTACCCGTGCGCCGGCGAGCAGAAGTGGGTGGCAATTTCGGTCGAAACCGACGAGCAGTGGGGCGGACTTATCGCTGCTCTCGGCAACCCGGACTGGGCCGCAGCCGAGGACCTGGCGACCGCCCCGGGCCGCCACGCCCGGGCTGCCGAACTCGACGAACGACTGGGAGAGTGGACGGTTGCACGCGACCGCTACGAAGTCGAACGCGAACTGCAGAGCCACGGTGTGCCCGCCGGCGTGATGCTCACCGGGTCGGATCAACTGGCCGACCCCCACCTGGTCGCACGCGGCTATCCGGTGCGGATCGAGCAGCCGCCGCTCGGCCATATCAGTCTCGAGGGGGCAGCCTTTCGGGCGACCGGTATGGCCGAGTCGATCATCGGTCCCGCTCCGGGCCTGGGCGAGCACACCCGCGAGCTGGTCGCGGAACTGTTCGGTTTGAGCGACGCCGAGATCGATGCGTTGTTCGAGGCCGGCGTGCTCGAGGGTCCGCTGCCGGTGCCGGAGGACCCTGTGCCGGGAAGCTGACCGAACGGGTCAGCGGCGAGCGCTCACCTCGTCGAGAAAGCGATCGGCGACACCGTCCCAGTCGAGGAACGACGCGAGCGCGGCCGTCGCATCGGTGCACCGGGCGCGCGTGTGCGAATCCGCCATCTGCAAGAGCACATCGGCCACCGCCTCGGGGTCGTCGGGATGATCGGCGACGAGCCCGGCGCCGGTGGAGCGCACCTCGGCGTCGAAGTTGGTTTCGGGGCTCACGATCACCGGCGTGCCGAGGGCGACCGATTCGCGAATCGCTCGGGGCGACCCGTCCCAGGGCGACAGCAGAACCGACGCGTCGGCATCGCGCAGGGGCGACAGGTCGCCGGGCGTGTAGGTGCCGGGCAGAGCGAGTACGACGTCGTTGCTCAGACCGGCCAGTTCGATGTGATTGCGGATGGCCTTGGAGCTGCCCTTGTAGTCCGGTCCGGCGAGCACCGTACGGAAGGGCAGGCGGCCCCGCGACTTGGCGACCCGGATGCCCTCGAGCAAGCGGTCGATGCCCTTGGCCCAGTAGTCGAGGCGGGCCCACACGACATAGTCGAGTCGGTCGTCCTCGCCGAGTTCGGTCCCGAAGAAATCGTTGTGGTCGTCGATGGGGGGCAGGTCGTCGATGCCCCACTGGAAGGTGATGAAGTCGCCATTGGGTCGGGCGTGGATCTGCTGATACTGCTTGCGTTCGGCCGCGCCGAGGACGGCGACGAAGTGGGCGTCGCGGTTGAGCTTGCGGCCCACGGTCGAGGCATAGCTGCGCTTCTTCAACGGGCTGATCTGCGAGCGGGCCTGCTGGAGCCGGGTGGCTGCGGCGTTGGCGCGGGTCTCCTCGATGGAACGGACGTCCCACCCCTGGGCGAACATCGATGTGGCGAACACGTGAGGCGACGCCTGAGCGAGCGGCTGAAGGATCACCGTCGAACCGGCTCGCCGGGCGGCGCCGGCGACGGCGACGTTGGTCGCGAGAAAGTAGCCCACGGCGATGGTGAGATCGGGGCGCAGGCGCCGCACGAGCGCCGGAGCCTCCTGCACGAGCGCGGTGCGCGAACCAAAGCGGTGTTCCTCGACGGGATCACCGATGGACTCGGGTCCCTGCAGGCCGGCCACGTGCACTTCACTTGAACGGGCGAGCGCCCGGGCGAAGTTGCGGATGCCCACGGGCGCACCGCCCGGCAAGAAGCCGGCCTGGTACGACAGCAGTATCCGGTGAGGGATGGGCATACCCCCAGTCTACGGAGCTGCGATCGTGGACCTTGCGCAGATACACCTGGCGAAATATCACTGTCCGTGACCGTTTGGCCCGCCGGGTGGCGCGTTGGGTGGCATAACCGGGCGCCCGTCCCCTACACTGATGAGCGTTATCTGAATATCAGGAACGTTCTATTCGGGCGGTCCCGGTCCCCCCGCCGGGTAATCGAGGAGAGTCCCAAACCGTGAAGGTTGGCATCTTGGCCGGAGGCCTCGGCAGTCGTTTGTCCGAGGAGACGCAAAGCCGGCCCAAGGCACTCGTCGAAATCGGTGGCCGTCCCATCCTGTGGCATCTGATGCGCTACTACGCGTCGTTTGGCCACACCGACTTCTCCGTCGCGCTGGGCTACCGCGGCGAGGACATCAAGCGCTGGGTCATCGGCGAAGCGGTCGACGATTCCGATCTCACGGTGCAGACCGGCGGCGGTGTGGTGCGCGCCCATCAGGGCGACGACGAGCGCAATCTCGACGAGGACTGGCGGATATCGCTGCTCGACACCGGTCACCGCACCGAGACCTCGGGCCGCATTCGTCAGCTCATGCCGCATCTGGGGGACAGCACGTTCATGTTGACGTGGTGCGATGGGGTCACCGACGTCGACCTCGACGCCCTGTTGGCCTTTCACCGGTCCCACGGGCGCATCGCCACCCTGACCGCAGTGCGCCCGCCGCCGCGCTATGGCCATCTCGAACTCGATGGCGACCAGATCGTCGAGTTCGTGGAAAAGCCCGACCACGGTGGTGGTGGCTGGATCAACGGCGCGTTCTTCGTCTTCGAACCCGAGCTGATCGACTACCTCGACGGATTCGATGACATGCCGTTCGAACGCGGACCGTTGCAGCGTCTCGTCGAACACGACCAACTGATGGCGTATCGCCACGATGGCTTCTGGCAATGTATGGACAACGTCAACGACAAGTCTGTGCTGGAGGAACTGTGGCGCTCGGAAAAGCCGCCATGGAAGGCGTGGGACTGAACCCGCAGCGACTTCTGGTCACCGGGCACGACGGCTACATCGGTACCGTGCTCGTCCCGATGCTCCAGCGCCGTGGTCACACGGTGGTCGGTCTCGATTCCGGCCTCTTTCGCGCGTGCGCGTTCGGTGCCGAGCGCGGCTCGGCCGACGAGGTCATCACGGCCGACGTGCGCGACGTCGAACCGGCCCACCTCGACGGAATCGATGCCGTCCTACACCTCGCCGCCCTGTCGAACGACCCGCTCGGCAACCTCGACGCCGAGGTCACCGAGGAGATCAACCATCACGCCACCGTCGATCTTGCGATTGCCGCCAAGACGGCCGGCGTGAGCCGGTACCTGTATTCCTCGTCGTGCAGCCTCTACGGCATGCAGGGCGACGACGCGCTCGACGAGTCGGCGGCGTTCAACCCGATGACCCCGTACGGCCGATCGAAACTCGATGGCGAGGTCAACCTTCGCGCTTTGGCCGACGACGAGTTCTCGCCGGCGTACCTGCGCAACGCCACCGCCTTCGGGCTTTCGCCCCGACTGCGCGGCGATCTGGTGGTGAACAATCTCACCGGCTGGGCGGTGGCCACCGGTCAGGTCTACCTGAAGAGCGACGGCACTTCGTGGCGCCCACTCACCCACATCGAGGACATCTCCCGGGCATTCATCGCGCTGCTCGAGGCCGACCGCAATCTCATGCACGATGAGGCGTTCAACGTCGGGGCCACTGCGGAGAACTACCGCATTCGCGACGTGGCCGAGATCGTGGCCGAGGTGGTGCCCGACTCCGTGGTGACGCTGAGCGACACCGCCTTCGACGACCCCCGCAACTACCGGGTGAACTGCGACAAGTTCGCCGACCGGTTTCCGGACTTCGCGCCCACCTGGACGGTGCGGGCCGGAGTTGAAGAGCTCTACCGCGCCATGGTCGACAACGAGCTCAGCGTCGAAACGCTCGAAGGCCCGGCGCTGATGCGCGTCGACCACGTCAAGGCCCTCATCGCCGCCGGCGTCATCGACACCGACCTGCGGTTCCGGCACCGCAACGGCCGTGACTGAGCCCGCGGGGGTGGTGTGTCGGTCGTGCGGGCGACCGGACCCGCAACCCTTTCTCGACCTCGGCCACACCCCGCTGGCCGATGCGCTGGTGAAGCCCGACGCGGTCGGCCGGCCCGAAGATCGGTTTCCGCTCGTCGTGGCGTACTGCCCCCGCTGTCACCTCGTGCAGATCACCGAGGAGGTCCCGCAGGAGAGGTTGTTCGTCGACAACTACCTGTACTTCTCGTCGTTCAGCGACATCGTCACCAGCCATGGTCGCGCCCACGCCGACAACCTCGTTGAGACACGGGGGCTGGGCGCCGACTCCCTCGTGGTCGAGTTGGCGAGCAACGACGGCTATCTGCTGCGCCGCTTCCTCGATGCAGGCGTGCCGGTACTCGGCATCGACCCGGCGCCGGACCAGGCCGCAGCAGCGATCGCCCAGGGTGTTCCGACGCTCACCGAATTCTTCGGCATCGCCATGGCCGAGCGGTTGCGATCCAACGGCACCGGCGCCGACGTGATCATCGCCAACAACGTGATGGCCCACGTGCCGGACCTCAACGGATTCGTCGCCGGTATGGCCCACCTGCTGAACGAGGACGGCCTCATCACGGTCGAGAATCCGACGGTCCAGGATCTCATCGATCACGGTGAATTCGACACCGTTTACCACGAGCACTTCTGCTACTACTCCTGTCTGTCGGTCGACGCCCTGGTACGGCGCCACGGGTTGTTTCTGAACGACGTCGAGTACTTCCCCGAGCTGCACGGCGGCACGTTGCGCTGGTACATCGAGAAACGCGACGCGCCGACCGAACGCCTGGCGGAGCGACTCGCGCACGAGCGTCAGGCCGGCCTCGACGACTTCGCGTATTACGCGGACTTTGGCGATCGGGTCGAGGGCATCAAAGCCGACCTGCTCGCGTTGCTGCGCGATCTCGCCGATCAGGGTCGGACCGTCGCGGGGTACGGCGCCGCGGCCAAGGGTGCGACCCTGTTGAACTCGGTCGGGATTGGCACCGACCTGGTCGCCTGGGTCGTGGATCGCAACACCCATAAGCAGGGCCTGCACATGCCGGGCACCAACCAGGAGATTCGGGACCCCGCCGTCCTGCTCACCGACGCCCCCGACCACGTCTTGCTGCTCGCCTGGAACCACATCGCGGAGATCCGGGTGCAACAGGAGGAGTACCTCGCCCGGGGCGGACGCTTCATCGTGCCGGTCCCGACGCCGAAGGTTCTGTAATGGCTGTATCTCCGGACGATCTCTCGCGCCCCGACACCCTGACCTGCCCCGCCTGCGGGGAGGCCAACGCCGCGGTCCTGCATACCGAGACGGCGATACCGGTGAACTCCTGTCTCCTCGTCGACACCGAAGCCGAGGCGATCGCTTTCGGCCGGGGCGACATGGCCTTTGCGCTGTGCGCCGACTGTGGTTTCGCCTTCAACGCCGCCTTCGACCAGAAGCTGGCCGAATACGACCAGCGTTACGAGGAGACCCAGCAGTTCTCCGGGCGCTTCGTGGAGTTCGCCACCGATCTCGCCCGCCGCTGGGTGGTCGACTACGACCTCGCCGGCAAGCGGGTCCTCGAAGTCGGCTGCGGGAAAGGCGAATTTCTGGTGATGATGGCCGACGCCGGAATCGGCTCGGGCATCGGCATCGACCCCGGGGTACACCCCGAACGGATCGACAACGCCGGGCACGACCTGACCTGGATTCCCGACTTCTACTCCGCGGACTACACCCACCTCGAAGCCGACGCCATCGTGTGTCGCCACACCCTCGAACACATCCCCGATGTGGCGGACTTCATGACCCGCATCCGGGCGGCCATCGGCGATCAGACCGACACCGTCGTCCTGTTCGAGCTGCCCGACGTACAACGGATCCTCGACGAGGTCGCGTTCTGGGACATCTACTACGAGCACTGCTCGTACTTCGGGGCCGGCTCGCTCGCCCGGCTGTTCCGGCGCACCGGCTTCGAGGTGCTCGACGTGCAACGCGAGTACGACGATCAGTACCTGGTGATCGCCGCCCGACCATCGACCACACCCGCCGGCGGGGCGCCGCTGCCGATCGAGGACGACCTGGAGGCGCTGCGGTCCGGCGCGGCCGGATTCGGCCCCGGTTACCGATCGTTGATCGACCGCTGGTCGACCCGACTGGCCGAGGCGGAAACGTCGGGTGAGCGCGTGGTGATCTGGGGCAGCGGCTCCAAGGGGGTGTCGTTTCTCAGCAACCTCGGCGGTGGCCGCCACGTCGATGCCGCGGTCGACATCAATCCGTTCAAGTGGGGCAAGTTCATGGCCGGTACCGGCCACCCCATCGTCGGCCCGGACGATCTTCCCGCTCAGCCACCCGATCTCGTGATCGTGATGAACCCGATCTACACCGAGGAGATCACCGCCGAGCTGGCCTCCCGCGGGCTGCACCCCGTGGTCGAGGCGCTGTAGCCGATGGCGGTTCCGGTGTGCCCGGTGTGCCGCACCGACGATGCGGTCGCCGTACTCGAACTCGGCGAGCTGCCCGTGCTGCCGAACTCACCGGCGGCAACACCTGCCCGGGCTGTCGCCGCCGCTCGAGGCGACCTCGAACTGGTGTGTTGCCGGACGTGCGCCCACCTGTGGAACCGTCGCTTCGACGAGTCGAAGCTCGTCTACGACACGGCGTATGAGAACACGTTGCACCACTCGCCGGTCTTTCGCGAATACGCCGAAGGCCTGGCCGACCGGTTGATTGCCGAGTTCGGGCTCGGCGGCGCGCTGATCGGGGAGTTCGGGGCCGGCTCCGGGCACTTTCTCGCGTTGTTGTGCGACCGGGCCGAGGCCCGCGGCGTGGGCTTCGACCCGGGTGCGGGCGCGGAACGAAGCGGTGACCTCGGTACCGACCGGGTCGAACTGCGGGCGAGCGCGTTTGTCGTCGATGGCTCCTTCAGGCCGGACTTCGTGTTTTCACAGCACGCCCTCGAACACCTGGTCGACCCCGCCGCTGTCGTCGCACCGATCGTCGCGGCCCTCGCGCCGGGCACGGGCGGCTACCACGAGGTCCCGAACGGGGCCTTCCTGCTCGAACACCGGGCCGTCTGGGATCTGATCTACGAACACGTCTCGGTGTTTACCCCACCGTCATTTCGGCGCCTGCTCACTCAGCTCGGCCTGGACGTACGCGCGGTCACGGCCGCCTTTGGCGATCAGTATCTGGCGGCGGAGGTCGAGCGGGCGCCACCCGGAGGATCTCCCCTCGCCGAGGATGAGGCCACCTCGTCCGCGGTCGCCGCGGTGGTGGCCGAAGCTGTGCGATTCGGCGCAGACGTGGCGGCCGGTTTGGCCGACGCGGCCACGTCGTTCGGACGATGGCGGCGCGACGGACCCGTCGCCGTGTGGGGCGCCGGGTCGAAGGGTGTCAGCTACTGCAATCTCATCGCCGCGGCGGACCCCGGTGTGCTGGTGGTCGACATCAACCCTCGTAAGGAGGGGCTGTTCATCGCGGGCAGCGGGCACCGGATCGTCGCGCCCAGCGCGCTCGTCGAGCTACGGCCCGCCCATGTGGTGATCGCCAACCCGCTGTACCGCGACGAGATCACGGGTCAGCTGGCGGCGTTGGGCCTCGCGCCCGAGGTGCACGTCCTCTTCGCCTGAGCGGTACCGGTCCGCGGTTGGCTACAGCCGCTTCGCCGAATAGATGGCGGTGCGAAACGGTCGTTCGACCGCACCGCCGAAGTCGGCGTCGACCAGCTCCTCGATCGCCCGCAACAACTCGGTTCGCACGGCGGCGCCCAACGCCATCCAGTGCGAGATCGATCGCAGGAGGCCGACCACTGCGGCGGAGGTGTGCGTCGCGGTCCAGGACACGTTGGTGATCTCGACCGGGCCGAAGCGATCGATGGCGGCGAACTCATCGATGCGGGACTGGCGATCGAGCGCGTACGGATGGGCGCCGATGCCGGCACCGCCGTGTTCGGCGCTGTCGGCCAGGTGCGGTGCGTGTTCGTGCAGCAACGGTTGCACGGCCTCGCGAAACGGGTCGGGCCGGTCGGGATCTCCGTAGTGGTTCCACCACAACGCGATCGAGCCGCCGGGGCGAAGCGCATCGGCCGCCCGATGGAGACCCAACTCGGGCGGTACCCAGTGGAACGAGGTCGCCGCGGCGACGAGATCGAAGCTCGCGGGCTCGACATCGACCGTCTCGAACGCGCCCTGGCGAACCTCGAATTTCCGGCCGGCGTGCCGGTCGCGCAACCCGGCGACGAACTCGGCACCGAGCTCGACGGCCACCACGCTGGCACCGGCGTCGAGCAGCGGTCCCGTGGCCTGCCCGGGACCGGGTCCGACCTCCAGCACGCGACAACCGGGCCCCAACCCGCACGATGCGCGCAGATGGTCGAACACCTCGGCCGGATACCCGGGTCGGCCGTCGAGATAGGCCTCGGCATCGGCGCTGAACAGTGCCCGCCGGATATCGTTGTCGAACTCTGATCGATCGGCCACGAGGTCAGTAGAACATGGTGGCTGCCCGATGACCGACAAGTTCCGAACGTCTTCGGGCGGTTCGCCGGGTCGCTCGGCGCCCGTGGTAGCACGAGGGGAGCGGTATCTCCCGCGAACTCGTCAACCCCAGGAGACGCGCCCATGTCGGCCGGTGGCACACAGCTGTACGCCAACCTCGACCCGGCGACGGTGCCGGCCCCGGTGCAGGCCGCCGTCGCCGCGGCCGAGGCGTTGTCGTTCGAGCTGTGTGTGCATCCGGCGACCGGTCGGCTGCTTCAGTCGCTCGGAGCGGGCGTCGCCCCCGGTGCAACCGTGGCCGAGATCGGGACGGGTACCGGCGCCGGGCTCGGTTGGCTGACCAGCTTTGCGAGCCCCGAGGTGTCGTTCGTCAGCATCGAAATCGACGAGAACCGGGCGAGGGCGGCCCGGGCGGTATTCGCCGACCGACCCAACGTGAGCGTGGCGCACGGCGACGCCGGCGAGCTGTACGAACGGGGACCCTTTGACCTGCTCGTCTTCGACGGTGGCTGGGGAACCGGTAAGACCGGGGGCCAACGGGTCGAGATCGCCGATGTGGTCAAGCCCTACGGCTCGTTCACCATCGATGACTTCTCACCCATGCGGCAGTGGCCCCCCGAGTTCGACGGTCAACTCGACGCCGGGCGCCACTTCTGGCTCACCCATCCCGACGTGCTCGCCACCGAGGTGCAGGTGGCGCCGGACATGACGGTGCTGGTCGGACTGCACGTGCCGGATCGAGGTCAAACGCTCGCGTAGGCGCGCACCGTGAACGTGCCGCACCCCTCGATCTTCGGAGGTACTGCGGTGAACGTGAACCCCGTCGCCGGCAGGTGGTCGAGGTTGGTCAGGTGCTCGATGATCGGGATGTCGCGGCGCAGCAATTCGGTGTGTACCGGGCGCTCGCCACCCTCGGTGGTGTCGATGTTCAGAGAATCGATGCCGACGCAGGCAACATCCGCGGCGACCAGGGCGTGGGCGGATGCTTCGGTGAGGAAGGGGTGGCGATCGAGGTAGGCATCGGTTCCCCAGTGGTGGGAATGGTCGGTACGGACCAGTACCGCGTGCCCGGCCAGGCCGACCAGGTCCGCCGGGTCCAGCTCGATGCCGGGCTCGTCGATGTCGGGGTTACGGTCGGCGGCATCGGGGGAGCGGTCGAGACACACGGCGGGCACCGCGGCGACCCGGTCGAGGTCGAGGCCGGTGAGATCGTGGCCGTCGTCGAAGCGGTGGAACGGCACGTCGAGGTAGGTGCCGGTGTTGGTGCAGAGGGTGACGAGTCCGATGTGGAACCGGATGCCGGGGCCGTAAATCGTCTCGGCCGCCTCCCGGGTGAGGTGCGAGGCCACGATCGGGGTCGGCAGACCCGGGTAGGTGGTCATGCCGTCGGTGATGACGTGGCTGAGATCGATGTTGGCCATACCCCAGTCTGCCCGGTTTTCCTCGCAGGTCGATCCCCATCGACGGTCGGGATCACCACCGTTCGGGCCACGTGGTCCGCCGTCGTCTCCGGGCGCCAGAAGTGGCCCGCCGCACCGGCGTCGAGCAGACTGCCAGGCGAACCCAGCCGAGGAGAACCATGTTCCGCGCCCTGTTGCTCGAACGCGACGAAAACAAGACCGTCAGCCACCGCTTCGCCGACCTCGACGAATCCGAGTTGCCCGAGGGTGAGGTCACCGTGGACGTGGAGTACTCGACCATCAATTACAAGGACGGACTCGCCGTCGCCGGCCGTCCCGGTGTGGTGCGGGCCTGGCCCATGGTTCCCGGTATCGACTTCGCCGGTACCGTCGCGGCGAGCGATTCGGCCACCTACGCCGACGGCGACAAGGTTGTGCTCAACGGCTGGGGTGTGGGCGAGGGGCACTGGGGCGGACTGGCCACCAAGGCCCGGGTGCCCGCCGACTACCTGGTGCCGTTGCCGAGCGCGTTCAGCACCGAGCAGGCCATGGCGATCGGTACCGCCGGCTACACGGCCATGTTGTGCGTCCTGGCCCTCGAAGATCACGGGGTGAAACCGGACCAGGGGCCCGTGGTCGTCACCGGCGCCTCCGGCGGGGTCGGTAGCACCGCGGTGGCGCTCCTCGCCGCCAACGGTTTCGAGGTTGTCGCCAGCACGGGGCGTCCGGCCGAAGCCGACTACCTGCGCGAACTTGGCGCCGCCGACGTCATCGACCGCGAGGAGCTCTCCGGCGAGGGCCCACCGCTGGGCAAGGGGCGCTGGGCCGGGGCGATCGATTCCGTCGGCAGCACCACGCTCGCCACCGTCTTGTCGACCACCCTCGACGAGGGCTGCGTCGCCGCCTGTGGCCTGGCCCAGGGCCCGGATCTGCCGGCCACGGTACTTCCGTTCATTCTGCGCGGCGTCACCCTTGCCGGGGTGAACTCGGTGACCCAGCCCTTTGCCCGCCGCGTGCAGGCCTGGGACCGGCTGGCCCGCGACCTCGACCCGGCAAAGCTCGCTTCGATGACCACGGTCGAGCCGCTCGAAGCGGTGCCCGGTCTCGCCGACCGGATCCTCGATGGGCAGATCCGCGGGCGGGTCGTCATCGACGTGCGGGCCTGAGCCGCACCCCGGATCCGGGGCCCTAGACTGCCCGCCATGGCCAACGACCCCTCCACCGTCGCCGACCCCGCTGCCGATCCGCTCGAGAGCCAAACCCCGCCTTCGTCAACGCAGCCCCAGACAAAAATGGAGGGCGAGGCGCAGTACTTCTCCGACACGAACAACCGGGCGACCCGGCAGGTGGGGTGGAATCGCAAGGGGTTCTTTCGGCGTGAACTTCGCGAACGGCTCGAACTGGCGAGTGCGGCCAAGGACGCGCTGGGTGCACGCGACACGGTGCGCGCGCTGACGCTGGGCTGTGGCGACATGACCGGTGAGTGGGGCTTTCTGAACACGGTCGGGACCACCCAAATCGTTGCCTACGACGTCAGCGAGGGGCAACGCGACAAGTTCTTCGAACGGATCAAAGACACCGATTACTCCGTTGAGATCGACTACCGCATCGGTGATGTCTCCCAGGTCGATCTCGGTACCGACGAGTTCGATCTCGTGCTGATCCAGCAGTCGTATCACCACTTCGAAGAGGTTGAGTTGATCGCGGCCGCCGTCCGGCGGGCGCTTCGACCCGACGGTGTGTTCGTCCTCCACGACTACGTCGGCGAACCATTCCTTCAGCGTGGCCCGAAGCAGCGTGATGTTGCCGAGCGGGTCTGGAAGAACCTGCCCGATCGGCTTCGCCTGGGAGCGAACGGCGAGGTGTTTTCGGACCTCCACGTTCCGCCCAAGGAAATGCTCTCGCCCAACGAAGCGATCCGATCGCTGGCGATCCTCCCCGCGATCCGAGAGAACTTCGACGTCATCGACGAGCACATCTACGGCGGCCTGGTGTTCGCCGTGCTGAACGGCTTCAGCCAGAACTACACCTCCGAGGAAGACGAAACCCTCATGCGCGTCCTGTGGGAGATGGATGATGTCCTGACCCGCTCCGGGGGAATCGAGCCCAACTTCATCCGGGCGTTGTATCGACCGAAGCCGTAACCGGTTCGACTCGGGCAACCCGCCCGGGACCGCTTAGCCGAGCTTGGCCAGCGCCCGAGCGCGCAGTTCGTATTTGAGTACCTTGCCGCTCGCATTGAGCGGGAACTCGGTGACGAACTCGACGTGGCGGGGCACCTTGTAGTTCGCCATCTGGTCGCGGCACCACGCGATGAGGGTTTCGGCGTCGAGGTCGCCGCCGTCGGGCGTGCGGACGACGAACGCGTAACCGACTTCACCGAGGCGTTGGTCGGGCACGCCGACGACCGCGACGGCACCGATAGCCGGGTGCGGGTGCATCAGGTTTTCGATCTCGGCGGGATAGGCGTTGAACCCGCCGTTGATGAACATGTCCTTCTTGCGGTCGGTGATGTCGATGTAGCCGGCCGCGTCCATGACGCCGATGTCGCCGGTGTGCAGCCAGCCGTCGTCGTCGATCGCCTCGGCGGTCTGCTCCGGATCGTCGAGGTAGCCGGCCATGATGTTGTAGCCCCGCACGACGATCTCGCCCGGTTCGCCGCGAGGCACCTCGGCTCCTGCGTCGTCGACGACCAGCACCTCGACGTCGTCGATCGCCCGGCCCGACGTCGATGCGATCACCGCCGGGTCATCGTCGTGGCGACACATCGTGGCGATGCCCGACGACTCGGTCAACCCGTAGCCGGTCACGACCTTCTCGAAGCCCAGCCGATCGCGCATCTGATGAATCATCTCCACTGGAATCGCGGCGGCGCCGGTGACCGCGAGGCGCAGCGTCGACATGTCGTACCGGTCGAGGTCGGGGTGATTGAGGATCGTCTGGTAGATCGCGGGGGGACCAGGGAGCATGGAGATCTGTTCCTCGGGTATGCGGTCCATCACCGACGGCACGTCAAAAACGGCGTGGGGCAAGATGGTCGCCCCGGTCATCAGGCAGGCGAGGATGCCGGCGTTCAGCCCGAAGGAATGGAAGAAGGGGTTGATGATGAGGTACCGATCGCGGGCTTCGAGGCCGATCACCGAGGCCCAGGAGCGATAGGCCCGGCACACCTGTTCGTGGCCCAGCATCGCCCCCTTGGGCAACCCGGTGGTGCCGGAGGTGAACATGATGTGGCAGAGATCGTCGGCCCCGATCGACGCGGCCCGAGCGGCCTGATCATCAGCACCGATCGAGGCGCCGCGTTCGAGGTAGTCGGCAAACGCGACCGTGCCCTCGGGCACCGAGCCGCGCAGCACCACGATCTCGGGCCGCTCGCCGGCGGCGCCCCCGGCGTAGGCGGCGTCGAGCAGTTCGACGTAGTCGGTATCGAGGAAGTCGGTGACGGTAAAGAGGATTCTCGCGGAGGTCTTTTCGAGCAGATAGGCGGCCTCGGTGCCCTTCCAGCGGGTGTTGACCGGGACGAGGACACCACCGGCGGTGTGCACGCCGAGGGCGGCTACCACCCATTCCCAGGCATTCGGTGCCCACACCGCGACCCGATCGCCGGGGGCGACACCCGACGCCATCGCCGCAGCCGCGGAACCGGCGATGCGATCGCGCAACTCGACGAAGGACAATCGCAGCTCGCCGTCGACCAGGGCCTCGGCATCGCCAAACCGGTTGGCGGCATCCTCGATGAGTGCGGGGATCGTCGACCAGGGGACAGGTGGAGCAGTCGTCATGGCGGTCAACCTAGCCAGCGGCGCGGCGGTCGCCCAGTTCCCCCGGGGCCCCCGGGGTCCGGATCGATTCGGTTAGGAGACGACCTCGACCGGTGGCGAAACTTCCGGCGCGGCGGTGTCGGCATGGGGGACCGGCGCGGTGACGATCGAGGCGGCGATATCGCGTGCGGTCATGGCGAAATAGGTGGCCCATGCCGCGATTCCCAGGAACTTGGCCATGTCCTCGAAGATCAGTCCGGCGCTCGATCCGAACGGAACGATCTGATCGATACCCACCGAGACACCGAACGCGACGCCCGCCGCGACGAGCATCGCCCACCGTGTCCGAAGCACCTCGGTCCGGTTCTCGAGGACCCACCACGCGGTGAGGACGCCGTACATCAGGTAGAAGCCCGCCTTCGGTATGCCGAGGAACTTGGCGACGATGATGTGGAGCTGGAGCAGATCGTCGAAGAGCAGCAGGGCGGTCAGGGTGGCTCCACCCCGCAGGAAGGTTGCCGCCGGGTCGCGTCCGGCGAGTCGGCTCAGCAGGGCCGCGCCGGCCGCGCTCATGGCCGCCACCGCCCAGGTCAAGATGCCGAGATTCGACACCAGCCCGGTGTACCAGGGCAGGTCCGCCGTGTGGGCCGGGTCCAACAGCAGATCCTCGCGCGGCACCACGTTCTGCGCGACCAGCACGGTGATGAGGACGAGTGCAACCGTCCAGGTGGCGAGGAGCGGTATCAGGGGTTGGAGACCACTGGTCCAACCCCGTTGTTGTCGCCGTTCGCTCACCGGTTCTGCATCGGTCGGTTCGGGCGTGCGCTTTACGAACCGGTGCGGCCCGGTGGCCGCGGCGATGTCAACTCGGTCGTGCCCGTGCCGATGGGAACCCCGTGTCCAGCGACTCCCCCGGCGATCCCTCGCCACCGGCTCTGACGCCGATTCAGCGGTGGTGGCGGCTCGCGCCCTGGGTTGCCCTGCTGGTCGGGTTGGTCCTGACCGTCGCGTTTGTCTACAGCCGCAACCGCGCCGATGACGCCGCCCGGACCCACGCCACCGAGGTAGCCCGGCTCGAGCAGGATCTGATGGTGCTCGCCGAGCGCGACGAGCTTCTCGCCGAGGCCGCTCGCCTCGAGGTGACCATGAGCGGCGTCGCCGTGATGCTCGGTCAGGTGGCACCCGAGGTTGCCCTCGGTGACTTCGTCGCCGCCCTACCGCCGGATCTACGCCGCACGATCGATGGTCTCGCCATCGTCGGAACCCACGAAGTCTCCCTCGACGGCGGCAAGCGATTGCCGGTCGAGTCGGACACGACCGCGGACACGACCATCGTGCGGTCGGTGCTCGCTGCCCATCCGGCCAACGGTCTGCTTCGGGTCGGAGACGATGCGGTTGCGATCGACGGCATGTCCGAGCTCTTCGACCGTCGCCCCGCCGGCCTCACGGTGCTACCGGACACGGTGCTCGGCGGCGAGGGTCCGGTCACCGTCGTGGTGCAACCCGTACCGGAACAAACCGATCTGTACGTCGTCGCCATCGCGTCGACGGACCGTTTCCTCGGCCTCGACGGTGGGGCGACCCTCGAGGCCATCGACAATCGCGATCTGGCCTCCGTCGCCATCGGAACCGTCGTCGTAGACGGCGACCGCGGCACGGTTGGGGTGCGGCTGCTCAACACCGCCTGGAAGTTGGAGCTGCCGGTAGAGGCGACGGATGTTCCCGCCGGTATGGGAGTGGCGACCTGGTGGACCCTTATCGGCGGAATTCTCGCCACCATCGGCCTCGTGCTCGCCGTGCAGTGGTTGAGCGGCGCCGCCGCTCGCTCCCATCAGGCGCGGGTCGACCTCCGACGCGCTCGGGCCTTCCTGCGCCACCAGTCGCTCCACGACGAACTCACCGGCCTACCCAATCGGGCGCTGCTGTACGACCGGCTCAACCACGCACTGGCGCGGGCGGCTCGCACCGGCGACCGGGTCGGTTTGTTGTTGCTCGACCTCGACGGCTTCCAGCTCGTGAACGACAGCCTCGGGCATCGTTCCGGCGACCAGGTCATCGCCGAACTCGCCGATCGGCTCGACGCGGCGACCCGCGACGAAGACTCGCTGGCTCGACTCGGCGGTGACGAGTTCGTCGTCATCTGCGAACGGGTGGAGGACTCCGCCGGGCTCGGTGCCGTGGCCGACCGACTGCGTCAGGCCGTGAACCACCCGTTGGTGCACGGTTCGGAACCCATTCGGCTCACCACGAGCGTCGGCATGGCCCTGTCGCGCGGCGAGGCCGACTCCTCGGACTCGCTGCTGAGCGAAGCCAAGAGCGCGCTCAAAGCCGCCAAGACGGCGGGTAGGAGCCAGATCGAAATCTTCGATCCGGGTGCTGACCAGCCGAGTGATCGACTCGAGATCGAACAGGCCGTGCGTCGGGGGGTTGAGCGCGATGAGTTCGTCGTGCACTTCCAGCCCATCGTCGACCTGAAGACCGGCGCGGTTCGCAAGCTCGAAGCGCTCATCCGGTGGCCCGACCCCGAGACCGGTGAACTGCGGTCACCCGGTGAGTTTCTGCCCGCCGCCGAGGCCGCCGGCCTGCTCGACACGCTCGACCTCGGCACCTTCCACAAAGTCTGTTCGCAACTGGTCGAGTGGTCCCACGACCCGCGGGCGGCCGACTGGTCGGCCACCGTGAACTTCTCCCCGACGGCCGTGCTGTCGCCGAGCTTTGCCCGCAATATCGCCACGGTGCTCGAGTCGACCGAGGTTCGTCCCGACCGCCTGGTGGTCGAGGTCACCGAAGGAGCGCTGCTCAAAGACGCTGACTTGAGCATCGCGGCGATCAACGCGCTCCACGAGCTGGGCGTCCGGGTTGCCATCGACGACTTCGGCACCGGCTATTCGTCCCTGGCCTACCTGCACAAGTTCCCGATCGACATCTTGAAGATCGACCGGAGTTTTGTCGCTCCCCTCGACGAGCCGGGATCGTCGTCGGCCATCGTGGAGGCCATCATCGACATCGCGACCCGGCTCGATATCGAGTTGGTCGCCGAAGGGATCGAGACCGATTCCCAAGGGGCGAAGGTGCACGAGCTTGGCGTACCGCTCGGACAGGGCTACTTCTACTGTCGGCCCAAACCGGCGGAGGAGATCGCGTCCGACTACCTGCCTGAGCTGTCGTCCACGCTCGCGACCTGAGGGCTACTCGGGGTAGTTCGGGTTGGCGACATACAGCTTGTCGAGCGTGGCCTCGGCGAGGGCGGCCACGATGGCGTCGGGATCGAGGGACCCCTCCGCTATCCGGGCGGAAAGCTCCGAGTCGGAGCCGACGCCCAGAGCATCCAGGCGAGCGTGATGGCGGGCATCGAGTAGGGGAGCGAGGGCGGTTTCGCGTTGGGCGATGCCCACGGCGTTGGCGGCGACGCGCAGGAGATACGACACCCGGGGGTCGTCCACGACGGGCCGCACATCGGTATCGAGAAACGTCGCGACCGCATCGAGCAGCTCGGGAGCCGCCGGGCGGTCGTGCACCCCGCGCTCTTCGGGTGGCGCGAGACGGAGCTCGTCCACCGGATCGACGTCGTGCAGCGCGACGGGCGCCAGCAACAACAACAGGTCGTACTCGGTCTCGGCGACGCGTCGACCAATGGTGGCCAACTCGATCGAGGGGTGCAGTCCCAGGAGGTGCCCGGAGGTCTGGAGCCGGCAGATGATCCCCCAGCGCAACGTGCCGAAGACCTCCCACCAGTGCAGGCGGTCGGGCGAGACATCGTCGCCGCCGGCCGCCCGATACGCCGCCAGGAGTTCGGCTCGGGTGCCGAAGCCGCCGGCCGGTAATCGGGAGCCGAACCGCCACGCCCGCACACACAACCAGCCGAGGTCCTCGACGGGGTCGCCGACGTGGGCGAGCTCCCAGTCGAGCACCGCGGTGAGCCCGCGTTCCTCGTCGACCAGCAGGTTGCCGGTGCGAAAGTCCCCGTGGACCACCGCTCGGCGTCCTTCCGGCGGGCCGTGATCGTGAAGCCAGCCGATGGCGAAGTCGAACACGGGGTGTGGATCGTCGAGGTCGGCCCACAACCGCTCCCAGAATCGGAGCTGGTCGACGGTGGGCAAGTCGGGGAGGGCATCGGGGTCGACGGTGTGAATGCTGGCCAGGGCCCCGGCGAACTGTGCGGTGAGGCCGGGCCGGACGGCGGCGAACCGGTCGTCGCGCAACAACTTCCGCGGTATGGCTTCGCCGGCCCGACGTTCGGTGATCACCCAGGGGCGCTCCAACGGGTCGGCGCCGGTGCCCGCCGCGACCACCGTCGCGACCGGTGTCCCGGCGGCACCGGCCGCCTCGACCAGGGCGGCCTCGGTCGGGCCGTGCAGTGCGGTGGGACTGTCCGCGGTGCGGCTCCGTTGCATGATCATGTCGGTGGCGGTGCCGTCGGCGGTGACGGTGAAGCTCCAGGTCTCGCGTGAGGCACCGCTCGAGAGCCGGCGCACCCCGTCGACGACCGGGTCGAGCAGCGTCGTTGCTTCGGTCAGCGCCTCGCGCAGCGCCTCGGCGAGTGCGTCCCGGGCCGGTTCGGTCGTCATCGATGCGATCGGCGGGTTCGAGCGCTCACGACGCGAGCGCGCCGATCAGCTCTCGCAGCCAGTCATCGACGTTCGGGGCGACCTCGATCGGCGTCTTGCCCAGCCGGACGACGACCGCGTCGGCTCCGGGGACGACGATGATCCGTTGCGTTTCATACCCCTGGGCGGCGAAGGTGCCCGGGGGGTCATCCCACACCCACCAGTGGGCGCCGTATCCGCAGCCCTCCTCGTCGCTGCCGCGCCGCGCCCGGGCGTAGTCCACCCATCCCTCGGGGAGGAGGCGCTCGCCCTCCCAAACGCCATCGCGCAGATACAGCAGGCCGAACCGGGCGAAGTCGCGCGCGGTGGCCCAGACAAAGGATGATCCGACGAAGGTGCCGGCGGTGTCGAACTTGGGGCTCGCCGACCTCATCCCCAACGGTTCGAAGATATTGGCCCGCAGCCAGTCCCGGGTCGCCTCATGGCGATCGGGAGCATCTTCGGCGCCGGAAGTATCGGGGTTCCCGGCGGCGATACGGTCGCCCACGATGCGGGCGACGATGTTGCTGGTGCCGCTCGAGTAGTTGAACTGCGAGTCGGGAGAAGCCGCGGCGGGCAGGGACGCGGCGTAGGCGGCCATGTCGTGTTGGCCGTCGCCGAACAGCATCTCGATGCAGTGGCTCTTGCTCTCATCGACGTAGTCCTCGGCGAACTCGAGTCCCGAAGCCATCCGCAGCAGGTGGTCGAGGGTGATCGCGTGGCGCGGATCGGTGGTGTCCGCCCATTCCGGCACCGGCGCGCGGGCGCGAATGTCGAGCTCGCCGCGGCCGACCAGAATCCCGACCGCCGCCTGCACCATGCTCTTCGCCATCGACCAGGAGATCAGCTTCGTGTCGACGGTGGTGTCGGGGCCGTACCGTTCGGCCACGATCGTTCCCCCCTGGACGATGACGACGGCAAGGCTCTCGCCAAACCGGTCGAAGGCCCGGTCGCCTGCGAAAGCCACGTCGAGCAGTGCATCGATGGCGTCGGCGTTGGGATGCGCCGCCGTTGGCCACACCGAGGTCGGCCACGGCACCCCCGCGGGTTGGGCGGGAAGCGGGACGAGTGTCGCGGGGTCACACGCGGGGTGAATGGGCATGCTTCGAGCTTGTCACCTCGGGGGGAATGCCGGGAATCTCGGCTTGGTTGAACCACTATGGAGCGACGGAGGATCATCGTGGATCCGCCTTGTCATCCCGGAAGATCGTTGAAATCTCGCGACTTTTTCCCGTGCTCAACCGTCCCTATACCGGCGGGCGCACCCGTGTGTCCGCGGTGAACGAGTGGCTCCCCCTGGCCGCTGAGGAGATCCCATGACCCGACGAGTTCCGAACATCATCCTCGTCGCCCTGTTGTTTCTGGCCCTGCTGGTGATCCTGATCCAGTCGAGTTTCCTCGATGTGAACTGGCCGTGGGAGAACGTCGAGGTGGCGTCTTCCAAGACCGAATTCACGATCGAGGGACCCGCAGAGGTCTACAAGGTCGAGGCGATCGCCCTCGACTGTCACGCTCGCGTCTACGCCTCGGTCCCGGTGGAGGGGCGCAAGGAACACAAAGTCGCCGGCCAGGTGTATCGCACCGACACCATCGAGATCGACGCACTCGGCGATATCGACACGTGCGTCGATCGAGACGGCGTGGAGATCACCGAGAACGCCGATGGCACCTTCTCGGTGTCGATCCCGGCGGAGGCGATTCGCTTTGAGCGGCCCCGCGTGGATGCCCATGCCACCCAGAACAGCGTCCGGTACGACAAAGGTCTGCTCGGCAAGCTCACCGATGCGTTCCCGTGGGTGAGCGATTCCGAGGGTCTGACCCCGGGAGCGTATTCGTTCGCCCAGAGTGCGGTCGGCGGCAGCGCCTGCATGGAACAGGCCTATGAGGTCACCGAGGAGCTCATCGTCGACGCCTACCGGGCGCAACTGATCGAGCAGGGGGCCGACCCGGATCGGGTGACGGTCGACATCGACGGCGAACCGAACTTCGGCCAACACCCGCTGCCGCCGATGCCCGAGGACATGGAGTTCCAGGTCGACGGCCAGGGCGTGGAGTGCACCGTGAGCCCCGATGCGTTCGACCAGGCGCCCGCCCCCGACAACGGCGTCTGAGCCGGCCATCCCGGCGAACCGGGTGGTGGCGAAGGGTTACGGCAATTCGACCACGATGGTCTCGAACGCTTCGGGGTCGGTGCCGTCGGCGCGAGCTACCGCCACCCGTTCGCCATCCGGGCTGATCACCAGGCCGGCGTATTCGCCCGGCGGCAACAGCTCGATGAGCTGACCGTCGTCGTTGGCGAGCCAGACGGGTTCCAGAACGCCGCTGAATCGGCTGAACACGGCTGCGTCCCCGGCCGGGGTCACGTCGCCGTACAAGATGCCGGCCGTCGGGTCGTGGGTGGGTAGTGGCGCCGTTGCGTTGGGCACCAGTCCGGGGGGCCCGAACTCGATACCCGTGCGGGTGAACAATGCGATGCTCGATCGATCGTCGGACAGGGCAAAAAGGTACGCGGTGCGGCTGTCGATGCGCCCGCCGTCGGCATCGAGCAGCGTCATCTCGTCCCGCGAGGACCGGGTGATGAAGCCCCCGTCCTCGAGCTGCACGATGTCCTCGAAGGAACCGTCGAACTCCGGGGTGGCTACGCCGGTGGCGAGGTCGACCCGCACGACCCGTTCGCTTCCGCTATCGGTGCCGGAGGTCATGGCCGACGCGATGAGCCCGGTGCGGTCGATGGTGATATCCGGCGTGCTGTACCACTGGTCGACTCCGGTGACCTCGATCGCGCGCAGGTTTGTGAGCGTGCCGTCCGGGCGCTCATCGCCGATGAATATCTGCCCGGCGAAGCCCTCGCACTGTTCGATAATGACCGCTCGGCCGTCGCCCGTGCGTACGAACGCGCCTTCGGCATCCTGCGCCGCTCCTTCGATCGCCGGGGTGGGGGTGGAGCCGTCGAGCGGCACCCGGATGAGCTGGCTGCGCGGGAACCCCTCGCAGCCGAGCTCGGCGGTGAGGGCTGCGACGATGACGGCCTCGCCGTCGGCGGAGAAGTAGACCGGCGTCCCCGACGCGACCGAGACCCGAGGCGTCGACGGTTCGGGCAGCGTGGTCGCCACCACCCCCGGATCGGTTGTCGTCGTCGCGGGCAGGGTGGGGGAGCTGGTCGTTTGGGGGACGGTCGTGGTGGTCGCCGCCGAAGGGTCACCGCTGGTCACCAGCGGCGGCACCGTGCCCGCAGCCGAGGTGGTGGTTCCGTCATCCGCAGATTCGTTTCCCGATGTGGACGCCGGGGCTGCGGTCGTGACCGGAACGGTGGTCGCCGCGGTCGTCGTCGGTCCACCCAGTTCGGACGGGCCGTCGCTGCCGCACGCCGACGCAATCAGCGCGAGGGCGCTCAAACCGCCGATGACCAGCCGGACGCGCCGAGGTTGTACCGAGCGGTACGTCTTCTGGGTGGGGGGCCGGGTGGACACACCCGCAAGGTAACGCCTGATCGGGCTTCTGGTGGGGCGGACCGGCGGTGCTACGTTCCAGTCACGATTTCGACCGGGGAGCGACGTGGCTGAAGACGAGCTGATGTATCCGGGGACCTGGGCGGCCAAGACGCCGGATGTGCCGGCCATCATCATGACCGGTTCCGGCGAACAGATGACCTACGCGGAGCTCGACGCGGCCGCCAACCGGTTAGCCCAGATGTTTGCCGACCTCGGGCTGAAGCCCGGCGACCATGTGGCGCTGTGCATGGAGAATCGGCTGGAGTTTTTCGCCATTTGCTGGGGTGCGCACTACGCCGGGCTCTACTACACGGCCCTGAGCAGTCGGCTCACCACCGAGGAGATGGCCTACATCGTCAACGACTGTGGTGCGGAGGTGTTCGTCACCACCCCGTACAAGGCCGAGCAGGCGGTGGAACTGCTCGACCAGATGCCGAACGTGCGAACCCGGCTGGCGCTCGGTGGGCGTATCGACGGCTACGACGACTACGACACCGTGGTCGGTGCCTACCCGGCCGAACCGCTGCCCGACCGCATCGAGGGGCAGGACATGTTGTACTCCTCGGGCACGACCGGACGACCCAAGGGGGTCAAGGTCCCGGCGTCGACCAGCCCGCTCGGCACGATCAACAGCCTCTTCCTGCTCGCCAACGGACTCTTCGCCATCACCGAGGGTTGTCGGTACCTGTCGCCCGCGCCGATGTATCACGCGGCTCCACTCCGTTTCTGCATGGCGGTGAACCGCGCGGGCGGAACGATCGTCGCCATGGAGCGATTCGACCCCGCCGCGGCGTTGGCGGCCATCGAGACCTACCGGGTCACCACCAGCCAGTGGGTGCCGACGATGTTCGTGCGCATGCTGAAACTTCCGGCCGCCGAACGCGAACGCTACGACGTCTCCTCCCTCGGAGCGGCCGTGCACGCGGCGGCTCCGTGTCCGGTGCCGGTCAAAGAACAGATGATCGAGTGGTGGGGTCCCGTGCTGCACGAGTACTACGCCGGAACCGAGGGGAACGGTTTCTGTTACACGAACAGTGAGGACTGGCTCGAGCACAAGGGCACGGTGGGCAAGCCGTTGCTGGGGGAGCTTCACATTTGCGACGAAGAGGGAGCGGAGGTGCCCGTCGGTGAAGAGGGCACGATCTACTTCGGGGACGGCGGCACGTTCGAGTACCACAACGACCCGGACAAGACGTCGGACTCGCGCCATCCCGAAGGGTGGTCGACGCTTGGCGATGTCGGTCGGGTCGATGAGGACGGCTTTTTGTACCTGACCGACCGCAAGGCCTACATGATCATCTCCGGCGGGGTGAACATCTATCCCCAGGAGGCCGAGAACGTGTTGACCATGCACGAAGCGGTCACCGACGTCGCGGTGATCGGCGTCCCCAACGCCGACTTTGGCGAAGAGGTGAAGGCGGTCGTGCAGCCGGTTGCCATGCCCGCGGACGACGAAGAGGCTGCGGTTCTCGAACGCACGCTCATCGAGTACTGCCGCGAACAACTGGCCGATGTGAAGTGCCCCCGCTCGATCGACTTTCGCCCCGAACTGCCCCGGCATCCGACGGGGAAGCTCTACAAGCGCCTGCTCAAAGACGAGTACTGGCAAGGGCACGCCAGCCGCATCATCTGAGCTAAATCCGGGTGTCGGGGCGCGGTCGGGTGGCGCCGGGACCACCGAAGTGCAGTCCGAAGCCGGGGCGCGAGGTGTACGGCACGACCTCCAGCGCGGCGCGGGCCGAATCCCAGGCGTCGAGCAGCAGATCTTCGTCGCGATAGTTGAACGGGTCCTCGAGGACCTGTTCCTCGATGCCCCCGGGGTCGGGCGGGTTCTCCACCAACCAGCGGACGGTTCGCCGCACGGCGTCGCGGGCCGGTACGACGTCGGTGTATCCGAGCGTGGTCCGCAACCGGGAGAGGTCGAGCAGTCGGTGGGTGGTTCGGTTCTGGAAGACCACCGGATGGGTGGGCGGGGCGAGCTCGAACGGTACCGACACGAACTCGATGGTGTCCGCGGCCGGTTTCGTGTCCGATGACGCGCCGGGCCCGAGGGTGGGGAACCCCAACTCGGCCGCGCAGAGTTGGCCGACCTGAAGGAGCGTGAGTGCCTCGACATCCCCTGCGTTGAAGATGCGCCCGGCCGCGGCGTCGGGTTGGTCGACGGCCAACAGAACCGCGTGGGCGAGGTTCTCGACGTACCCGAAGGTGGCGAGGGTAAGGCCGCCGTCGGGGATGAGGATGCGGTGTCGACCGTCGAGCATCCGCCGCACGAAGTACCACTCGCGGGGCACCATCTGGCGCGGACCGTACACGTATGGGTAGCGAAAGTGCGTGGCCTGCGGATGGTGATCGAACAGGTACTCCTCGGTGCGACGAATGCGGTAGCTCTTGCCATCCTCGGCCTCACCGCTGGTCGGGGCATCCTCGGCCGTGGGCACCGGGAGGCCCGGAGGGTCCCAGCGGTCGGCGTCGAAGTAGCCCCGGTACGCAGGTGCTCCGCCGACGGACACGAACTGCCCGGTGCGCCCGACGAGTGTCGGCGCGAGTTCGCGCAGGCGGCCATAGGTGACCACGGCGACGTCGAAGCGGCGGTCGCCGAGGGCTTCGCCCACCGCGTCGCCGGAGCGGACGTCGGCATGGATGTGTTCGAGGTGGGCAACCTCGTCGATTTCGTGCCGCCCCGTGTGCAGCACGACGACCTCGAAACCCCGGTGCTCCAGCCCCGCCACGATGTGAGGGCCGGTCGGGCCCGTGCCCCCGATCACCAGCGCGGTGCTCGCCATGTGTTTGCCCTTTTTCGTCGTCCGGTGCCGCCAAGTTAGCGTGTCGCCAATGATGGCTGATCTCGATCCCACAACCCCGGTTCTCGTCGGTATCGCAACCGAATGCGGCCCCGCGAGCGAGCCGGTTGCCGCCGACCTCTCGGCGGCCCCGAGCGCGGTCGAAATGATGATTGCCGCCGCCCGGGCGGCGGGGGTTGATTCGGCCGGGGTCGACCTGGGCGACTGCACCTACATTGCGGCGACGGTCGGCACGGCGGCCCATGAGAATCCGGCCGGAGCCGTCGCCGATGCGCTGGGGGTTACGGCGCACACCGTTTTGGCGGACCTCGGTGTGTTGCAGACCGAGGTGGTGGGGCGGGCCGCCGAAGCGATCGCCGATGGCCGGGCGGATGTGGCGCTGGTCGTCGGCGGCGAGGCGAAGCGGCGCGCGCAACGAGCGGAGTTCGCGGGTGTCCAACTGCCGGAGCCGCCACCCGCGTCCGGCCCACCTTCTGAGCATCTTCGGCCCCCGGAGGCGGTGATCTCCCGGCTCGAAATCGACCTGGGCCTCTACCAGGCCGTGCAGCAGTACGCGATGATCGAGAACGCCTACCGGGCGAAGCTGGGCCGCACCCCCGTCGACCACGAACGAGCGCTGGGCGAGCTGTACGCCGCATTCAACCGGGTGGCGGCGACCAACCCGGAAGCGGCATTCGCCGAGCCCATGGACGCCCGGGCCATCGCCACCCCCGGCGAAGGGAACCGGCCGCTCGCGTACCCCTACAACAAGTGGCACAACTCGCAGTGGAACGTGGACCAGGCGGCGGCGGTCCTGCTGTGCTCACAGGGGTACGCCGACCGACACGACATCGCGGCCGACCGGCGGGTGTACCCCCACGCGATCGCCAACTCGAACCACGTCGTCGCCATGAGCGAGCGGGCCGACCTCACGAGCGCCGCCGGGTTCGAGGAGGCTGCCCGCGCCGCGTTTGCCCATGCCGGCGCCGGCCCGGACGATCTCGTCGCGGCGGAGTTGTACTCGTGCTTCCCCATCGCGGTGGAACTGCAGCGCGACGCCCTTGGTCTGCCGGCGCAACTGGCATCGACCGTGACCGGAGGCATGGCCTTTGCCGGAGGTCCGTTCAACAACTTCGTGTTCCAGGCGCTCGGTACGCTGATCGCCCGGGCTCGGGCGGCGGTGGATGGGTTCGTGCTGTCGACCGCGGTGAGTGGGCTCCACACCAAACAGGGGGTCGGGTTGTGGTCGGCGGCACCACCCGAGCGCGGGTTCGCTCACCTCGATGTCACCACCGCGGTCGCGGCGCGTACCGAATCTCGGCCCGTGGTAGGCGCGGTCGAAGGGCCGGATGGGTTCGGGACCGTGGTCAGCTACACCGTCGTCCACGATCGGTCCGGGCCGACGGGCACGGTCGTGCTCGCCGAGCTCGAGGATCGATCGCGAGTGTTGTACGTCGATCCGAGCATCTGGGACACCAAACGGGAGTGGGTCGGCGAGACCATCGCGCTGGGTGGAAACGATCCGACGGTTGAAGGTTGAACTTCTCGCCGCGCGTTTGCAGTATGATTGGTCCGCGGGAAACGTTCCTTTTGGCTACGGAAAGATGCACAAGTGAGTTCTGAAGGTGGGCGGGAATCTAGTGAACCACCCAAACGCGCCCCTCTGAGTGCCCGAGGGCGTCGAACCATGGCTCGACTGCTCGACTGCGGCCGTGAAGCCGCCGCAGAACGAGGGCCGGAGCAGACCCGGGTCGATGATGTGGTCGGCCGAGCAGGGACCTCCCACGGCACCTTCTACCTGTACTTCGAGAACATCGACGATCTGTTGAACGCGGTGGTCGCCGAGTGCGATGCCGAGTACGGATCCCTGATAACCGAGCTACGGGCCCAGGATGCATCCGACATCGATCGGGTGGCGCGCAGCGTCAGCCGGTTCGACGATCTGTACCAACGCTACGGGGTGCTCGCCAGCCCCTGGGCCCGCCCGGGCGCAGACGATCGCATCGAAACGCTTCTGCAGCGCATCGGCGGCTCAAACATGTCGACCGATGCCTACATGCACTCGTTGGCCCTGCTGGCGCTTATCGACCGGCTGGCTTCGGCGAACACGCCGGGGACCCCCGAGCTGCGTCACCGCGGGCTGGCCCAGCTCATTGCGTTGTTGCTCAACGGGCGCCGCATCGACGCCTAGTCGGACATCAACACCTAGTCGGACGCCGCGGCTGCGTCCTCGGTGGGTGTTGCTTGCGCGGTTGCCTCCCCAGCTGGAGCCGCTTCTGCTTCGTCCGCAGGGGCTTCTTCGGTGGGTGCCGCTTCTTCCTCGGCGGGTGCTTTGTCGGTAGGCGCTTCGTCCGCGGGGGCTTCCCCTGCGACTGCTTCCTCTGCGGGGGCTTCCTCAGTCGACGCTTCGTCGGCGGCTGCTTCGTCCGCAGAGGCTTCCTCAGTCGACGCTTCGTCGGTGGGCGCTTCGTCCGCAGGGGCTTCATCGGTAGGCGCTTCGTCGGCGGGCGCTTCATCGGTAGGCGCTTCGTCGGTGGGCGGCTCCGCCGGCGGGGGTTCCTCGGCGTTCGGGTCGGCGACCTTGGCCTGCCAGTTGTCGACGGCGGCGCGGTACGCGGTCTCGGCTTCGGCCTTTTCCTCAGCCGATGCGTTCGGGTTCTCGTTCAGCTTGCGCAGTCGTCCGGCCGCTTCGTCCTTTTGGCGTTCGGCCTTGGCTACGACCCGCTGGGCTTTCTCTTCGGCCGCGGTGGCGGCCAGGTGTTCGTTGAACAGCCGGAGCGCCAGAGTGGTGTCGTCATCGAGAGGTAGCGAGGTTGCCATCCGGCAATCATAGGGAGCCCAACCCCGCTCACGAGAACTGGCTGGCGATCTCGTCGAGAATGTCGATGATTCGTTCCGATTCCGCCAGCGGCATGACCGGGCTCTCCAGCTCGCCCGCCCGGATCCGATCGGTGGCGTGTTGGGCCTGATAGTTGAGCCCGGTGCCGGTCATCGGGGTTTCCACCGTCTCCTTCTCCCCATCGTTGCCGACGATCGCGAAGCGGGCGGGGGCGTGAAACGGCATCGGTACATCGATCACGCCGGTGGTGCCGACCACGCGGGCCTGAATCGAAAGCCCGCTTTCGATCGACGACCACAACAACGCGGTCGCACCGGAAGAAAACTCCAGGTAGGTGCTGTTGTGCACGTTGACGCCGCCCGCCCGCCGACCCGAGGCCACGATCCGTGTCGGCATGCCGAGGAGAAACACGCTGAAGGTCACCGGATAGATACCGATGTCGAGTAGCGCCCCGCCGCCCTGGGCGGGATCGCGCAATCGGTGGGTCGGATCATCGGGCACCGAAATACCGAAGCTGGCCTCGACGGTGACGACATCACCGATCGCTCCAGCATCGATGCGCTCCTTGGCCGCGATCCACCCCGGCAGGAACCGGCTCCACATCGCTTCCATCAGGAACCGGTTGTTGCGTCGGGCGGCCGCCACCATGGCGTCCACCTCGGCTCGGTTCATGGCGAAGGGCTTCTCGCACAACACGTGGAAACCGGCGTCGAGATAGCGGACCGCGTCGTCGCGATGGCGATGCTGCGGGGTGGCGACGTACACGACGTCAACCTCGGAGTCCTCCGCCAGCGATTCGTAGGTGTGCGCGCGGCCGATGTTCCACTCGGCGGCGAACTCCGCCGCCCGCTCGTGGGTCCGGCTCGCCACGGCGTACAACTCGGCGTCGTCGACCTCGACGAACCCTGCCGCGAACTTGGCGGCGATGGAGCCGGTGGCGGCGATCGCCCACCGCAGCGGTCGGTCGATGGGCGTGGGCACAGCAGGCACGGCGTTTGTGGGCACCGCGTTTGTAGGCACGTCGTTTGTGGGCACGTCGTTTGTGGGCACGGCGTTGGAAGGCATCGCGCATCGTAGCCCCCACGAATCCTCGTCCCGAAGTTCACTCTGGGTGAACAACGTGGCACACTATTACCACGCAGGCAGGTGAGCTTCGCTCGCGAGCCGTGCTCATGGGCGAACACTGCTCATGGGCGAACACTGCTCATGAGCGAGCAGTGCTGATGAACAGTGCTGATGAGAGTGCTGGTGGGAGATCCCGATGGGACGAAAGGTGGCGAGAGACGTGGCACGAGACATGGCTCGCGAGATCGAGGATGACATCGCCGAAGATTCGGCCGACGACATCGAGGTGGTCATGGACGCGCCCGAAAAGGGGGCGAAGCGCTCCGGATCGGGAAAATCCAAGAAAAAGGGCACCGCCCAAGAACCGCAGACCCGCTTCATCGAGCGCGATTCCGGTCTGCCCGACGTCGATTCCGCGGGCCCGGGCAAGTTCTCGACGACGGCCGCCCAGATACTCACCCTGTTGCTGAGCGTGGTCATCGGCTTCGCCGGCCTCTCCAAGGTCTTTGGGATGGAAGGCGTGCGCGACTCCTTCACCGACTACGGCTACCCGACGTGGATGTTCTACGCGGTAGGCGTTTTCGAGGTCGTGCTGGCGCTTGGGCTCCTGGTGAAAAAGACCCGCGTGCTCGCGGGCCTCGGCGTCGTGATGGTGATGGTCGGTGCGTTCGTGACCAATGCTGTCGCGGGCCGGTTCGACGCCGAGGATGCTGCGGCCGGCGAAGCGGTCAACTACCTGTCGTTCCTGCCCGTCAACGGTGTGATTGCGGTCGTTGCCCTCTTCCTCGCGTGGTGGTGGGCGGATCGCCCCGACAACTCGACCGACTTCATCGTGCGGGTGGTGTCCTGGCGTTAGCCCCGTTTCGGCAGGGCGTCGTTGGGCAGGGCTTCATCGAGCAATAGCCGACTGCCGCGGTCATAGGTCAGGTAGTTCCAGGCCCAGTTCACCAGCACGTTCGCCCGGTTGCGGTACCCGATCAGCATCACGAGGTGCAGTACGAGCCACGCCACCCAGCCGATGATTCCGCTCAGCGTGGTCCCGTTGGGAAGTTGGGCGATCGCCGCGTGTCGGCCAACGGTGGCCATCGACCCCTTGTCTCGGTAGACGAAGGGGCCGTATTCCTCGCCGCGCAGACCGGCCGCGATGACCGCGGCGGCGTGGCGCCCGCCCTGCACGGCAACCGGTGCAACCTGGGGGAGTGGCCCGTCGGGCGCGGGGCTGGCGGCAAGATCGCCGATGGCAAAGATCTCGGGGTGACCGGGAACCCGCAAACGGTCGTCGACCACGATCCGGCCCCGCTCGGTCGCGAACCCGAGGGCTTCGCCGAGCGGGTGCGCGCGCACGCCGGCTGCCCACACCATGGTTCGGGCGGCGATGGTCGTTCCGTCGCCGAGGGTGACCCGGTCGGGCTCGACCTCGGCCACGGTGGTGCCGAGGCGAACCTCGACGCCCAACTTCTCCAGGGCGCGGCGGGCCTTGTCGGAAAGCCGCGGGCTGAACCCGCCGAGCAGGTGGTCGGTGGCCTCGACGAGGATGACGCGAGCGCGGTCGATGTCGAGCCCGGGGAAATCCCGTCGGAGTACCCGGTCGCAGAGTTCGGCCAGCCCGCCCGCCATTTCGACCCCGGTGGGGCCGCCTCCGGCGACGACCATCGTCAGCGCGCCGGTGGGTTCGCCGGACCCGTTGCCGGCGTCGGCCTCCGCGGCTTCGAACGTGCGCAGGATGTGCGAACGAAGCTCGATCGCATCGGCTGCGCTCTTGAGCCCGAAGGCATGTTCGGTGACGCCGGGTACGCCGAAGTCGGCGGTGACCGCGCCCACCGCGAGCACCAGCGAGTCGTATCCGACCTCGGTGCCATCGCTGAGCAGCACCCGTTGTCGACTCCGGTCCAGGCCGGTCACCCGGCCGAGCCGGGCCCGCGCGTTCCGTTGGCGGTGGAACACGCCCCGGACGGCGTAGCAGACGTCGTCGGCGTCGAGTCCGGCCGTCGCCACCTGGTACAGCAGCGGCTGAAAGGTGTGGTGGTTGCGGGCATCGAGCACGAGTACGTCGACCGGAGTGTCGGCCAGCGCCCGGGCGGCTGCCAGCCCGCCGAACCCCGCGCCGACGATGACCACGCGGTGTCGGGCGCTTGTGAAACTTCTCACAATCTCTACCCTACGGTTCTCGCGTCCTCCTGTCGACCGGTTTCGCGGCACGACTCCGTTCCCATTTCTGTCCCTATGTCCTTTCCTATGTCCTTCCCTATTTCTTTTCCCCTTTTTTTGCGGTCGCGGAGGGATGAGCACCCGGATCGTGGCTGGCCGCGCCACCATGGGGGCGTGTTGCTCCGTTCCCGCTCGCGTCCGCCCGGTTCTCACGTGGGGTATCGCTCGCGGTCGACCCTGGTCGGGTTGGCGGTTGTCGTGTTGGCGGCGGCATGTGGCGACGGTGGGGCCGACGCAGGGTTCACCCCGTCGACCGACACCTCGGCGGCGATCACGACCTCGACGGTGGCTCGGGGTGGTACCTCGACCGTGCCGGTTGGGGCCACCGACGGCGCCGCGGCGGTGATGGGGGAGGCGGTTCGCGTCGTCCGGTTGGCCGATGGCGATTCCGGCGACCTGGAGATCGACGGCATGGAGGTCGAATTTCGGTTGTTAGGCCTCAACGCGCCCGAGCGAGACGA
>CALHYX010000025.1 GCA_938041035.1 uncultured Acidimicrobiales bacterium
CTTCCAGTGCCTCCGCTTCTACGCGGACGGTCAGGTACTCAGCGTCAGCACTCCCGGAACACCGGACCAGATCGAATCGTGGTTCGTTCCGGGCGGCAACGCGTCGGCCGGGACGTACACCATCGACGCTGGAGTGCTCTCCTTTAGGGCTGTCGGCACCGGCGCCTCCGTCGAGTTCACCGGCACGATCGAGGCCGGCGACGAGCTCGATCTGAAATCGACCAGCTCGAACGGTCGCCAGGCACACCGCCGCTTTTCCTTCGTATCCTTCGGAGGCGACGCAGCATCGGCCACCGCCGATCCGGTGACCGCGGAACCCCTTGAGGCGTTGCCCCTCGAGCAGATGACCGATGCCGAGGTGCTCGCCCTGTTCGACGAAGAGCAGCCGATCGCCATGCCCTATTTCGGCAACCAGCCGGTGGAGCTACGTCTGTACGAGGAGCTTGCCGACGCCGAACTCGCCAACGCCGTGCGCAACGTCCTCGCGCTCACCGCGTCCGACCGCGACCGGGATGGCCGCCACCTGCTCGCCTATTGCGAGCTCATGGTCGAGGCAGCGGGTGCGGAGGTCCTCGACGACATGGGCGGCGAGATGCCGACCCTCGACACCATCTGGGACTTCGTCACCCCTCGCTTCCTCAGCTTCAGCGCGGCCGACCCCGGACCATACGTCGATCGGCGCACCGTATTCGCGGTGATGGAAGGGGCGGTTGCGTGGGAGCCCGAACACGGTCTCCAGATGTGCTGGGCCGACGGCACCCGTCTGGTGAAGGTCGGCGAGTTCGACGGTCACCAGACCAACGGCATGGCTGCGGCCAACCCCGAGCACGATAAGTACGTGTTCGCGGGCTATGCCCCGTTCACCACCGAGCGCGACCCGGTGGACTGACCGTTTGGGCCGGCAAAACGCTAGGCGAAAACTAGAAAGAGGCCCACCGAAGCGGGCCCCTGACCAGGCATTTCTTGGAGCGGACGACCAGATTCGAACTGGCGACCCTCACCTTGGCAAGGTGATGCTCTACCAACTGAGCTACGTCCGCAGCAGCTACTGATCATACCGGGCCGGCGCCACTTTCCAAGCTGGAAAACTCCCGACCGCGAGCGATCGCGTCAGCCGCCGAGTTCGGCCACCTTGGAACGAAGCGTTGCGGCCAGGCGCTGGGCGATGGGCCGATCGGCGATCTGGTCAAAGGTCGCCATCACCTCGCCGTCCTGGAACACGAGCGCGGCGGTCCGCTCGTCCTGCCACCCGGCGATCTCGAGCGTTGGCGACATCGGGAACTCGTTCACATCGGGCTGCCATTCGCGCGAGTTGATGAGCAGGATGCGCTGCGACGTGAGCGCGGCGATCGCATCCTCGCCCAGATAGCGACCCTGCACCACGACCTCGACCATCTCGTCGGGGTTCAGCACCGCCGACATGATGCCGAACGCCACCTTGCCGGCGCGCTGAGCAAACATGCCGAGCTCGCCCACCGCGGGGCCGACGTTGTGCGGGTCGATGATGCCCTCGCCCTCGGCGGCCGACGGCATCTCCAGATCGTCGCCCGCTGGAGGAGGAGGGGGTGGAGGCGGCGGTGGGGGTGCACCCTCGGTTCCCTCCATGTCGGGCGCGCTCTCGGGGTTGGCTTGATCAGCCACGTGGGTCTCCATGGGGAAGTGAGTTGCTGCGCCCGATCGTAGCGCTCGGGACCGGACTGAGTCAGCCTTCGCCGACGCCCTCGTCAGCTGGTTTGGGTCGCACATCGACCCGGAAGACGAGAAACCCGTCTTCGACGGTGGCGACGGCATCGCCGATGATGGCGAAGTCCTGGTAGTCCTTCTGGGCCTGATCGATGAAGAGTTGACGTTCATCGCCACCGACCGGCGGCAACGACCGCTTCTTCACCGCCAACGCCCGCTGTTTGAACCGCTCGATCATGGCATCGAGGTCATCTTGCATGGCCATGGTTCTGCTCCGTTCTGTCCCGGCTGTCCCGTCGGTCGTCGCGTCGGTCGCGGCGTTCCGCCCGTCTGATCCCCCGGCGCTCGAGCGCGGCGGCCCGGCGGTGGGGGTTGGTGTGGCGCCAGTACAACAGGGTCAACACCGACGTGAGCACCGCCAGGATCAGCAACATCAGCACGACCTGGTCGATCTTGTCCTGCTCGTCTTCGAACCGGTTGCGCACGACCCCGTCGTCGCCGTCGATATCGAGCTCTTCGCCCTCGGCCTGCGCCACGACCGGGCTCCCAGGCGCGACGGAGGCCGATGCCGGCGAGGCCGGGAGTACGGTCACGCTCACGGCCGCCAACCAGGCCACCAGCATCGCCGTCAGCAGCACGGCAGCGGCCACTCGGGCCCTGCCGAACCCGTGCCGGTCGCCGGTGAGCCACGGGGTGGCCTCGTTCCACATCGTCGACACGATAGGGCACCCGCACGCTCGGCGTGGTGCCGTGGCCGACACGGCCGCTAGAGCTGATGTTGCGGACAGGAATAGGTCGTTCGGCCGCCGACCTTGCGGCGCTCGAGCGGTGCCCCGTCGCGCGGGCAGACCCCGTCGCGGCTGCGCTGGTCCTGAAGGTCGCCCTGATGCGAGCCGCCGCGCTCATCGAGCTGATCGAGCACCCGACGCATCGTGCGGTGAAGCCGCTTCACTTCGGTGGCATCGACCTCGTTCGCCGGGCGCACGGGGTCCAGTGCGCTGCGCCACAGAATCTCGTCGGTCAACAGGTTGCCGAGCCCGGCCAGGCGTTTCTGGTCCATCAGTCGGGCCTTGAGCGGGGCCTTGGAGCCCGCCAGGACATCGCGCAGTCCAGCCGCACCGATCGACCAGGCATCGGGGCCCAGCGCCTCGTCGTCCGGATTGATCTCGACGCCGCCGAGACGCCGCGGGTCGCGCAGCACCAGCCCGCCGCCACCCACGAAGTCCAGACCGAAGCGATCCCACGCGGGATCGTTGCGATCGCTGGAGTACTCGAGCGAATCGATGGCCGCTTCCCCATCGACCAGCAGTCGGCCGGTCATCCCGAACCGCAACCCGAGCACCGGCCCGCTGGTGTCGAGCATCAACAACTTGCCGCGTCGGCGAGTCGTCTCGATCGTCGTGCCGGTGAACGCATCGATCACCGCGCCGGCATCGATGCCGCCCTTCAGAAACCAGGCGTCGGGGGCGGACACCCCCGCGATGGTACGACCGACGGCCAACTCGGCCAGCCGGCGGTACGTCTCGATCTCCAGGATCTCCGGCACCCGACCTCCTCAGTCGAAGGATTCGGCGAGGAACGCCGCCATGGTCGGCCCTATGGCCTTCGCTTCGAGCAGGAACCCGTCGTGCCCCTCGGGGCTGTCGATCAGGTGATAGTCGCAGCGCAGACCCTGGTTCGTCAGCCCCGCGGCCAGCTCGGCCTGCTGGTGCGGCGGGTACAACAGATCCGAGGAGATACTGACGACCATCGACGGCGCCGTGACCCGGGCCAGCGCCGCGTCGATGCCGCCCCGACCCCGACCGATGTCGTGCAGGTCCATCAGTCGGTTCAGCGTGAGGTAGGAGTTCGCGTCGAACCGCCGCACCAGCTTTTGGCCGTGGTGATCGAGGTACCCCTCGACCTGGAAGCGTCCCCACGGCCCGAAGTCGTCGAGCCGATCGACGGTGTCACGCCCAAAGCGGGCGGCGAACACCTCGTCGGTGCGATAGGTGATCTGAGCGATCTGGCGGGCCACGGCGAGGCCGGCGGCCGGACCATCGCCGTCGGCAGCGTCGTAGTAGTCACCCCCGCGCCACTTGGCGTCGAGGGCGAGCGCCAGACGACCCACGGCGCTCCAGCCAACCTGTTGGGCACTGGCCGCAGCCGTGCTGGCGAGCACGATGGCCGAACGCACCCGCTGGGGGAACATCACGGCCCATTCGAGCACCTGCATGCCGCCCATCGAGCCGCCGATGACGCTGTGCCAGCGATCCACGCCGAGCTCGTCGGCGACGTCGGACTGCGTGCGAACGGTGTCGCGCACGCTCACCACCGGAAACGAGGTGCCGTACGGGCGGCCCGTCGCCGGGTCGGTGGAGGCCGGACCGGTGGTGCCCTGACAGCCCCCGAGCACGTTGGCGCACACCACGAAGTACTTGTTGGTGTCGATCGCCAGGTCGGGGCCGATGTATTCGTTCCACCATCCGGGAACGACGTGGCCCGGACCCGACTCTCCCGACGCATGGGAGTCGCCGGTGAGGGCGTGACACACCAAAACGGCGTTGTCGGCTGCCTCGTTGAGTTCGCCCCACGTCTCGTAGGCGACGGTGGCGTCGCGGAGATGGCCACCGAACTCGAGTGCGAACGGGCGGCCCCGGCCGATCTCGAGAAACCGGCGGTCGCCGGGATGATCGCCGACGAACCACGCACCGCTCGCGGGCAGATCATCGGGAAAACGGGCGCCGACGATCGCGGCCAGCACGTCGGTGGGGTCGAGGGTGGCGTTGGGCATCATCGATGCGTCACCAGGTTGTGCGTCGTCGGTTGCCATCTGCCACTCCTCTCCTGCGGTTGTGCGGGAGGGACACCCTTTGCCAGACCAACCCGCCGAAGCGGACGGGACACATCGTTGCCCGGAGGCCACATCCCTTCCCGGAGGAAGGAGGCACCTTGGGTGTCCATCCCAGGTTGCCGGACCCGTTGCCGAGCCGCTCTTGATGTCATTTCGTTCCCCTCACCGTACCCCGCCGGGGAGCCAACCACTAGCTCAGCGCCGCCCACCCGTCAGTCGAGCCAGCCACCACTCGAGCACTTCGGCCCCCGTCGTCGCGTCGAGTCGGTAGGCCTCGTTCATCGATCGACCGAGTTCCGCGAAGGCGGCCGCGCGAGCGGCGACGGTCATGGCCGCCTGCGTTTGGAGCCGCTCAGCGATGGCCGCGGCGTGGTCCCAGGCCGAGCTCGGAGCGGGCAGCGGCAGGTCGAGAACCTGGCGGGCGGCGAGCTTGATCGCGCGGGTCGAGCGCGCTGTCCCCGCCGTGCGGGCCGCGGCGATGGCGGTCACGGCGGGCGATGTGAGGGCGGCGGCGATGGGCCACAGTCGCTCGACCGGGGCCATCACGGCGATCACCGGGGTGATGGGCACCAGGGATCCGTCAGCGTCGACGACCACCTCGATGGTCGGGGTCTGGGTGGCGACGAGCAGCTTGGGTTCGGCGAGGCGTTCGACCCACCGGCCGACCCGTTCGCTGGCCTCGGCCACATCGTCAGGGCGCACGACCGGGTGGGTCCAGGCCCGGCGGCGGATGCGGCTGGGCCGTTCGCCGACGAGCAGGCGCAGCGAATCCACCGCCCCGGAGGTGACGACGGTTCGCACATCGGCCGCGCGCGTGCCCGGGGGAAGATCGGCGAGCTCGGTGACGACCTCGGCGACGGCGTAGTACTCGTCGCGAAAGCCCGCGGTGGCCGACGCTTCGTCACCGATCACCGTCCCGCCGCCGTCGTCGGCCGCGTGATGATCGTCGGCCCCGGCCGTTTCCCCGGCCTGTGACCGGGCGAGGTCGATCTCGGGGATTCCGAGCAGCGGCGCGCTGAGCGGCCCCCACGATGCCGCGTCGGGCACCGACGATGCACCCGGCCGTTCGTCCATGGCGATACCGGTCCAGCGCTTGACGCCCGGTGTCGACGGCGCTCGGGCCACGATCGGTGCGCACACGTCGACCGCCGCGCTGAACACGTGGCCCGATGCCAACCACAGCCCGATCAGGTCGCCGTCGGCGGTAAGGCGAGCGCGCACCCCCGCAGCGTCGCGGGTGGCGAGAAACGACAACGGTTGGATCAGTGCCATACGACCGTCGGAGACCAACCGCTCGAGGCCCACGACCAGGAACAGGGAGGCGGAGTCGACATAGGCCGACATCTCGTTCGGAAAGCGCTCCTTGAGTCGAGCCGCGCCGTCGCGGTCGCGGGTGGTCCTTCGACCCAGTTGGTTGAGGAACGGTGGGTTGCCCACCACGACCTCGACCTCGGGCGGCCCGACGGCGGGATCGAGGAGCGAGTCGCCGGCGAGAAAGTGCTCGGCCGGTACGGGGGTTTGGGCCCAGAGGGCGAGGGCGCTGCGGGCGATGGCGGCCGCCAGCGGATCGCGGTCACAGCCGAAGGCCAGCTCGCGGGCGATGACGGATCGGCGGGCACCGCCGCGCACCAGTGCGTTGGCTGCGGCGAGCACGAAGGCGCCGCCGCCGACCGTGGGGTCGAAAAAGCGGCAGCGTTCGATCGTGTCGGAGCCCGCCGCCGGATGCCCGGCGAACACCAGTCGGGCCAGTCCGTCGGCGACGATGGTCGGCGTGTAGTGCACACCCTCGTCGTGGCGATCGCTGGCACCGAGCAGGCTCTCGTATGCGGGCCCCAGGTCGGTTGGCGTCAGCAAGCCCGGCGCAACGATGGGGTCCCCGGCTGCCGCGACCAACTCGGGGGCCAACAGATCGACTCCGAGGCCGGCGTCGGCGGCAGCCCGGACGGCCATTGCCCCGGCGATCGACGAGCGGTCCTCGCCGTCGCCGATTCGGCGCTGCAACTCGACCGCGAGCTCTGCTTCCACCGGCCGATCCTAGAGCTGCTCGCTACAGGGCGTAGATCTTGACCTTGATCTGGGTTGGCCGGGTCGAACCTCCGGCCCCGAGGAGCGCAAGGGTGTCGGACCAGTCCGTGAGCGGACCTCGACCGGCCTCGCGGTCGAGGACGATGACCACGTCGACCGATTCGCCGGCGCGCAGCTGACCCGAACTCGGGGCGATGGTCAGCCCGGAGCCGGGTGGCACCGACATCAGCCAGTTCGATGCGCCGCCACCCTCGTTGGTGAGCGTCAGCGTCTTGCGGGTATCGGGTCCGGCGAACGAGACGATGTTCTCCTCGGCGACGATAAAGCCGGGCGACAGGGCGACGGTGGCGTCCGGGGCCGGGGCCGGCACCCCGGGGGGCCGGGTCTCCGATGTCACCGGCGCGGCGCTTGCCGTCGGCAGGGAGCCGGTGGTCGACGGAGCCGTCTCGGCCGGCACGGGATCGCCCGGGTCCGGCTCGCCGGCATCGGGTCCGGCGGCATTGGGGTCGTCGGTACCGGGTCCGTCGCTATCGGGTTCGTCCAGCACGGTCGGAGCCGGCGGTTCGGTCTCAACGGTGCGCTCGACCCCGTCCAGCGGCGGGGTGACGGTGGTCGGGTCCGGATCCATGTCGCGGCCCGTGAAATACAAGGCCCCGGCCACGAGGAGGCCGACGAGAATCACACACCCGATGACGAGCTGCGGGTGGGCCCGCGACGTCGGGGCGATGGGCGCGGCCGCCGGTGCCGCCTGGCGAGCCCGGCGCAGCGCGGCGGCCGTGGTCTCGGTCGAGCGATCCTCGACCCACTCCGAGGTGGATGCGGTGCCGAACCGGCCTGCGGCGCCCGAACGGGGGCGCGGGGTATCGGTCGCTGCTCGTTCGTCCGGAGTGGCGCCGTCCGCGTTCGGGACGCGGCGGTCGAACTGACCCATACCGATCCCGTCGGCCGGGCCGCGCTCGCGGTTAGGGGTTTACCGGATCCGGACGAACCCGACGGCTGCGGTCAGGTCGCGGCGCTGGGGTCGAACCCGACCAGATCGAGCAGGCGTTCGTCGTTGCTGAACATCTCGACGATGGGCTGCTCGACGCGGATGCGCTTCTGGAGCCGCTTGATTTCGAGTTCCTCGTTCCACAGCACCAGGCTCACGACCAGCCCGCTCTCGCCCGCCCGGGCGGTGCGGCCGGACCGGTGCAGGTAGCTCTTGTGGTCCTGGGGTGGGTTGTAGTGGATGACCACGTCGACCTCGTCGACGTGAATGCCGCGGGCGGCGACGTCGGTGGCCACGAGGGCGGAGATCTTGCCCGACGCAAAGTCGCCGAGCGCCCGTTCGCGATGGTTCTGGCGTAGGTCGCCGTGAATCGGCGAGACCTTCACGCCCTCCTTCTCGAGGTCGCGGGCGAGGCGGTCGGCACCCCACTTGGTCTTGGTGAACACGATGGTCTTGCGGGCGTTGCCGATGATCGAGGCGGCCACCTTGGGCTTGTCCATCTCGTGGACCTGGATGAACCGGTGGGTCATCTCCTCGACGGTGGGTTCGTCGGATTCGACCTCGGCCATCATCGGGTCGGTCTGATAGCGACGAATGAGGGTGTTGACCACGCCGTCGAGGGTGGCGGAGAACAACAGGGTCTGATGGGTGCCTTCGACCTGGCGCAGGATCCACTCGACCTGGGGCAAGAACCCCATGTCGGCCATCCGGTCGGCCTCGTCGACCACCACGTGAGCGATGTCGGCGACGGAAACCTCTTTCCGTTCGATCAGGTCGATCATCCGGCCCGGGGTGGCCACGACCATGTCGACGCCCTCGTCGAGCATCTTGATCTGCTTCATGATGTCGGCGCCGCCGTAGATGGCTTCGACCCGGCGGTCGAGCGCCTCGCCGAGCGGGGCCAGTTCGTCGCGCACCTGGTTGGCGAGCTCGCGGGTCGGGACCAGTGCCAGGGCGGTCGGCCGTCGGGATTCGGCCACGGGCATGCGCTCGAGGACGGGAATTCCGAAAGCGAGGGTCTTGCCGGAGCCGGTCTTGGCTTTCCCGCAGACGTCCTTGCCCTCGATGCCGTGGGAGATCGTCATCTCCTGGATGGGGAAGGCCTCGGTGATACCGCGGTCTTCCAGAGAATCGGCTACGGCGTCGGAAACGCCGAGCTCGCGAAACGTTGTCATCGGTTGTCTTTCGTTTGGCCATCGGGGCTGCGGCTGCGCCTGTGCCCGTGATGGAAGATGTGGTTCCTCTAGGTGACGAGCGGCGGAGAGAAGGCCGCCGTGAACGTGCATCCGGCACTCGTCGGGCCGGTATTGAGAGCCAGGGTACCGGGATTGTTGATGCCACCGGTGACCAGGCCCTGCTTCTCCATCCCTTCTCCATCGGCATCGCGACGGTGATCAGGAGGCGTCGAACACCACGCGGCCGTTGCGAACGGCGACGCCCTCGGCCCCCAGGAGCTCGGTTTGGGCCCGCTCGTGGCCGGGCGCCAGCCGACCGGCGGCATTGACCACCCGCCACCAGGGGAAACCCTCGTGCCGCTTCAGGAAGGCGCCGACCGCACGCGAAGCGCCGGGGTGACCGGCCTCGGCTGCTATCTCGCCGTAGGTCATCACCTCGCCCTCGAGCAGGTCACCGAGCACGGCGGCGACGTCGGCTTCGAACGGGGTGTACTCCGGGGCCGGGTCGGCGGGTTTGGCCATGGCCGGTTCAGTGGTTCCCAAGCCCATCGAGGCGCACGACGTCGATGGGTTCGGCAAAGCCGGCCACGGTGCGCTCGCCCATTTCGGTGGCCACGGTGTTCACCAACAACGGCGACCCCATCATCGATTTTGGGGCGAGGATCTCGTGGGGCCGAGCGAGGTCGCACAGGCGGGAGGCGAGGTTCACCGCGCTCCCGATGTAGTCGTCACCCTCGAACAAGATGACCGGGCCGTCGGCGATACCGGCGCGCAGCGGCAGGATGGACCCGCCATCGTCGACCGTCTGCTCGATACTCACGATGGCTTCGACCAGGTTCTCGACTTCGACGGCGACCAACATGGCCCCATCGCCCAACCACTTCGCGACCCGAACGCCGTGGAAGGAGGCCACTTCGCGAACGCTCGTGCGGAACTTGGCCAACACCTTCACCGCCATACCGTCGCCCTCGGAATCGGTGTAGCTGGTGAACCCGGAGAGGTCGATGAACGCGAACGTTCGCTGAACGCGGGTTACCTCGGGCTCGTTCGGAGGAGGGGCCATAACGCCAACCTAGTTCTCGGCGATGCCGCGCCGGTACGCTTTCCCATCGCCATGGCCTCCCTCCCGCCGACCCCACCAACTCCGCCAACGCCGCCACCAGCGGCCGCCGAACCTCGGGCCGATGCGGTCGCCCGTGCGTTGGCCGCCGTCGAGCACTGGCCGGCGCCGACCGTCGCGGCGGCGGTTCGGTTGGCCGATGGAACCGTGGTGCGCCACGGCCCGACCGCCCAACCCTTCGCGCTGGCGTCGATCACCAAGGTACTCACCGCGCTCACCGCGCTGATCGCGGCCGAGGAGGGAACCATCGCGCTGGACGACGTGGTGACCGAGGCGGGTGCGACGGTGGCCGACCTGTTGGCCCACGCCGGCGGTCTCGCCCCCGACGGCGACAACCAGCTGGCCGACGTCGGTACCCGGCGGATCTACTCGAACCGCGGCATCGAAATGGTGGCCGACCACGTCGCCGCCCGGTCGGGGCTGACCTTCGCCGACTACCTGACCGAAGCGTTCCTCTCGCCTCTCGGGGCGACGGCGACGGTGTTGACCGGCTCGCCGGCGCATGCGGCCCACTCGAGCGTGGACGACCTCGTGGTCGTCGTCGACGCGCTGCTGCGCGGGCGTCTGATCGCCCCCGAGACGCTGGCGGCGATGACCACACCGCATCGCCCCGAGCTGGCCGGCGTGTTGCCCGGGTTCGGGCGCCAGGACCCGAACCTCTGGGGGTTGGGGGTGGAGATTCGCGGTGCCAAGCACCCGCACTGGACCTCGCCCACCAACAGCGGCTCGACCTGGGGGCACTTCGGCCAGACAGGCACCTTCCTGTGGCACGACCCGGAGGTCGAGACCACCGCGATCGTGCTGACCGACCTCGACTTTGGCGACTGGGCGCTGCAACCGTGGCCCGCCTTGTCGACCGCACTTCTGGGCGCGGTCGATCCGACCACCGCTTCGGCGGAGCCTTTCGATCGAGGCTGACAACTTCGTCAGTACGGCGGCGATCGGCGAGAAACCGGTCATGTCGAGGGCCTTTTGGTCGATGGGGAGACGTGGCCTTTGACCCCCCTGCAACCGACCGGTTGGCAGAGCTGCGTGCCCGGCAGACTCTGGCCGAGGCCGGCCTCGACATCGACGTGCCCCTCGAGCGCGCGTCCAGTGTCACCAACGAGGTCTGGCTGACCCCGGAACACGTGGTTCGGGTCAATCGCCGGGCCGACGGTCGGCTGCGGCGAGAAGCCGAGATCGTCGGCGGCCTCGGCGTCGCGGTCGGGTACCCCGAGATCATCGCGGTCGCCCGCGACGACAGCAGCGACTGGATGGTTTCCAAACGAATTCCCGGCGTCGTGCTCAGCCGGGTCTGGCCCAAGCTTCCCGACGAACAGCGCGCCGAGATCGTGCTCCAGTTGGCCGGCCTCCTCGAAAAGTTGCACGAGGCTCCGTTTCGCCAACCTCGACTCGGCCTCCCCACCACCCCCCAGCTGGTGCGGTTCGACATCGACGACCCGGTTGCCCCGCTACGGACCGCCCTCACCGACATCTACCGGGCCGAGTACATCCCGAAGGACCTGGCGATGGACGTGGCTTCGCTCGTCGAACGGGCCGCGCCGAGCTTCCTGAACGCGCCGGCGCTCACCAGCATCCACGGCGACCTCACGTTCGAGAACATCCTCTACGACAACGGCAACATCACGGCCATTCTCGATTTCGAGTGGGCCCGCAACGCGCCGCCGGACCTCGAACTCGACATCTTGTTGCGCTTCGCCTGTTACCCAAAGCTCCACGTCGCCGCCGACTACGAGTCGCGCACCAACACCGCCGACTACCTGGCCATCCCGCGACTTCTCGAAGCCGGGTACCCGAGCCTGTTCCAGACCCCGCAGTTGTTCGACCGCCTGCTCGTCTACTCCATCGGGTTCGACGCTCGAGAACTCCTGATGTTCCCGCCGACCGGGCCCATCGACCGCTTGCCCGCCGGACACCCGATTCAGCGCATGCGGCGCACGGTCGAGGGCACCAGCCATCTGCACCAGATCACGGCTCGCGCCTAATCGCCGGCCTAGATGACGTCGAGCGGCTCGTCCGGGTCGCCCGGTGCGACCTCATCGGGATCGGCCTCGTCGGTATCGGTATCGTCGGGATCGGTGTCGTCGGAATCGGTATCGTCGGTATCGGTATCGTCGGAATTCGTGTCATCGGCATCGCCGTCCGCCGCCCGCGGATCGTCCTTGGTGACCTGGTCGTCGGTCACCTGGTCATCGGTTCCGTCGCCGTCGCCGAAGCGCAGCCCACCCATGAAGATGGTCAGCGCGCCGCCGGCGATCAGCGCAAGGCTCATCCAGACGTTCACGCGAACTCCCCAGAGGAGACTGGCCGTGTCGGTGCGCAACAGTTCGATCCAGAGTCGACCGATGCCGTAGCCGACGAGGTACACGCCGATCAGTCGGCCCGGCTTCAGCACCCGCTTGCGGTCGATCACCAGCATCAGGGCGACCAGGGCAAAGTTCCACAGGCTTTCGTACAGGAAGGTCGGGTGAAAGGTCGTCGCGACCCCGTCGTACTGCGGGGTGCGGCGAGCGATGAGGAAGGTATCGATCTCGACCGCCCACGGAAGATCCGACGGCGTGCCGTAGAGCTCCTGATTGAACCAGTTACCCCAGCGGCCGATCGCCTGGGCGAGGGGCAGGGAGGGGACGGTCGCGTCGAGCGCATTCGCCATCGACCAGCCCCGCTTGCGCACGTACCAGACGCCGACCACGATGCCGAGCGCCATGCCACCGGGGATGCCGAGGCCTCCCTCCCAGATCTTCCATACGTCGCCCCACCGGTCGTTGTCGTGGAACGATCGCCAGTCGGTGAGCACGTGGTAGAGCCGGGCGCCAATCAACCCCGCGGGCACGGCCCACATGGCGATCGAGGTGACATCGTCGGGGTGACCGCCCCGCTCGCGCCAGCGCTTTTGCGAGAGCCACACCGCGGCCAGCACACCGAGGGCGATCATCATGCCGTAGGCGCGCAGGGTGAGCGGGCCGAGGCTGATGTCCTCGCCCGGTGGGCTGGGTATGGAGGCGAGAAGCACGGGGACGGAACCCGTCGAGATGGTCACCGATTCCTCACGAGGCCAGCTGATCGGCGTCGAGGCGGAACAACACGTCGCGGCCGGCGGTGACCGCGGCCAACAGTCCGGCCGCTCGGGGGAGCAGGTGGGCGGCGAAGAAGGCGGCCGACCCGATCTTGGCCTCGAAGAAGGACGGATCGTCGGTCCCGGCGTCGATCGCGGCCTGGGCGGCGAGGGCGGACCGGCCGAGCAACCAGCCCCCGGTGACGATTCCCATCATCTCGAGGTACGGCGTGGCCCCGGCCATGGCCTGTACCGGGTCGGCCATGCCGTTCTCACCCAACCAGGTCGTCGCTTCGGTCAGCGTGGCGACAGCGGATTCGAGCGAGGCACCGATGGCGGCCAGTTCGCCCCCGGCAGACTGCAGGGCCGTCGTGGTCTTGGCCATGTCGGCCAAGTAGCCCCCGATGACCGCGCCGCCGTTCATCGGCAGCTTGCGCATGACGAGGTCGAGCGCCTGGATGCCGTTGGTGCCCTCGTAGATGGGTGCGATGCGGGCATCGCGGAAGTGCTGGGCGACACCGGTCTCCTCGACGTAGCCCATACCGCCGTATATCTGGATGGCGGTCGAGGTGACCTCGCAGCCCACATCGGTGCACCAGCCCTTGGTGATCGGGGTGAGCAGCTGAGCGAGGTCGGCCGCGGCCTGTCGATCGGCTTCGTTGTCGCCGACCAACGACCGGTCTACCGCGGCGGAGTCGTAGTAGCAGATGGCCCGCATGGCATCGATCTGGGCGCGCATGGTGAGCAGCATGCGGCGGACGTCGGGGTGATCGATGATTGCGTTCGAGCTACCCTTTTCGGCACCGACGGTGCGGCCCTGCACCCGTTCGGTGGCGTACTGGTACGCCTGCTGGAACGCTCGCTCGGAGATGCACAGACCTTCGAGCCCGACCGACAGTCGGGCGTTGTTCATCATGGTGAACATGTAGCGCATGCCCTGGTTTTCTTCGCCGATCAGGTAGCCGACGGCGCCGTCCTCTTCGCCGAAGGCCATCACGCAGGTCGGGCTGGCGTGGATGCCGAGCTTGTGTTCGATGGAGACGACCTTGGCGTCGTTGCGAACGCCGGGGTTGCCGTCTGCGTCGAGAATGAATTTCGGGACGATGAAGCACGAGATGCCCTTGGTCCCGGGAGGGGCGTCGGGGGTGCGGGCGAGCACCAGGTGCACGATGTTCTCGGCCATGTCGTGTTCGCCGAAGGTGATGTAGATCTTCGTGCCGGTGATGCGGTAGGTGCCGTCGTCGGCCTTGACGGCCTTGGTGCGCAGCGCGCCGACGTCGGAACCGGCGTCGGGCTCGGTGAGGTTCATCGTGCCGGACCACTGGCCGCTGATCATCTTGGCCAGGTAGGTCTCGCGCTGTTGCTCGGAACCGTGGTGCAACAACATGTCGATGGCGCCCTGGGTGAGCAGTGGACACAGCGAGAACCCCATGCTCGCCGAGGTCAGCATCTCCTGCACGGCGATACCCATGGTTCCGGGCATGGCGCCGCCGCCGTACTCCTCGGGGAATCCGATGCCGCCCCAACCGGCCTCGACGAAGGCCTTGTACGCCTCGGCGAACCCGGGCGGCGTCGTGACGGTGCCGTCGTCGTTCAACACGCTGCCGACGGTGTCGCCAACACGGTTGAGGGGGGCGACCTGGTCGACGATGAAGCGACCGGCTTCTTCGAGAATGCCCATCGAGGTGTCGAGATCGAGGCCGCCGAAGTGCTGGCCGAGGTCATCGATGTCGACGATGGACGAGAGAACATGGCGGATGTCGCGGAGGGGCGCGCGGTATTCGGTCATGGGCGCAGGTTATCGCCGCTCCCGGTGTAACCCGGATCCGCGGGGACCTCTTCGAGAGGGATGTTCGGGTCGATAATCGGCATCTCGGTGGTGCGGTCCTGCCACCACTTGTAGGCCGACCGCACCGGGGTCGGCGTCCACCGTTGCTCGCCGATGTTGTACTTGTCGGCGAGCATGGCGTTGATCTCGGCGCCGGCCATGAGGCCGAGGGCGAGAATGTAGAACCACACGAGGAGGGTGATGGCCGTCCCGAGCACACCGAAGACGGCGTTGGTGCCCTCGGCGGCGAAGCGAAGCACCCACTGAAAGCCGAAGGCCGACGCAGCCCACAGGAAGGTGGCGACGACCGCTCCCGGCAGTTCCCACTTCCACGGAGCCCGATGGTTCGGCGCCACGTTGTAGATGGTGGCGGCCCACGCGATCAGGATCGCGACCACCACCGGCCACCGGAACCAGTCCCAGAGCACTCGCAGGAACGAACCGCCACCCCCGCCCACGCTTTCCGCGACGTCGTCGCCGCCGCCGACCAGGGGGCCGACGACCAGCAACATCACGGTGATGGCGCCGACCAGGACCGTACCGAGGGCCAGTAGCAGGCCGATCATGCGGGCGCCGACCCAGCCGCGCCGGGTGGGTTGGTCATAGGCGACATCGAGCGCCTTCACGACCGAGGCGAAGCCGCGCGAGGACGTGTAGAGGGCGGCGAGGGCACCGACGGTCAACGCCTGGCCGCTGGTGTCGGCAAACAGGTCGGCGACGACGTCGGCCACGCCGGTGTCGGCACCGAAGACGTCGAGGGCGCGTTCGGCGACCCAGTTTTCAATGTCGTCGGCGGCATTCGCGCCGAGCAGTGACTGAAAGGACCCCAGCAACGCCGTGAGCACGAGCAGTGTGGGGAACACGCTGAGGAGGGCGAAGAAGGCGATCTCGGCCGCAAGTCCGCCGCAGCGGTCGTTTTGCCATCGGGTGATGAACACCTCGAGAAAACGAACGGGACGGAGGCTACGAAGCCGACCGATGGGATCCATGACCAACCCAGTGTGACCCACCGGGAGCGCTCGGCGGTGCCCACGGCCGTGACGGCGGCCTCGTCGCTGTCTACGGTGCCCCCATGGCCGACGACGCAACCGCGATAGCCAATCTGTTGTACCTGTACGCCGAGGCGATGGACGCCGGCGACTTCGCCGGAGCGGCCGAGCTGTTCGCCCACGCCGACATCATCGTCGACCACTCCCCCGGTGCCGCGCCGCTGGACGCGGCCGGAATCCTCCGGATCTGGGAATCGAGCGTCGTGCGCTACGCCGACGGAACGCCGCGCACCAAACACGTCACGACCAACCCCATCATCGAGATCGATGCCGCCGCCGGAACGGCCACGTGCCGGTCGTACTACACGGTGCTTCAACAGGTCGACGACGGGCCCCTGGCGCCGATCGTCGCCGGTCGGTATCACGACCGGTTCGAGCGGGTCGACGGTGCCTGGAGGTTCAGCGAGCGCGACTACTCGCTCATGGACCTGTCGGGCGACCTCTCCCGACATCTCCAGATGTAGCACCGCGGCTGTACCGTCGAAGCGTGTCTCAGCTCCAGGAACTCGGTGCCGGCGTCTACGCATGGATGTCCGACGAATACCGACGCGGTCACCCCAACGCCGGGGTAGTGATCGAAGCCGACGCCATAACGGTCGTCGACGCGCTGGCCTGCCCCTCCCAGGCAGCCGAACTGTTGGCCGCGGTCGCCGATACCGGACTCGGCGTCCGCCGCCTGGTGGTCACCTCCAGCCACGTCGAGTACGTAGGGGGTACGAGTCAGTTCACGATGGCCGGCATCTACGGATCGCAGCAGGCCAGCGACCAACTCGACCTGCCGCCCAACCGCGAGGGCTATCAGCGGCTGCTGCCCGAACTGGCGGCCGAGTACGTCGAACTGGAGACCAAGCGGGTGTCCCATGTCGTCAGCGAACCGGCCTGGCTCAGCACGGCGACCGTCGCCGTGCCGACCGGCGGCCAACTGCGGGAGAACCTGGTGGTGCAGGTTCCCGAGGCCAACGTGGTCTTCGCCGGCGCGCTGTGCTGCTTCGGCGTCACCCCGCTCGCCTTCGACGGCGACCCGGCCGCCTGGGCCGATGCGCTCGGACCGCTGCTCGACCTGGGCCAAACGATCGTGCCCGGCCACGGACCCGTCGGAACCGCCGACGACGTCATCGCGCTTCAGGCCTACCTCTGGGCGTGCGTCGAAGCCGACGGTGATCCGAGCCGGATCCCGACCGGACCGTGGGACGAATGGGAAGGCCGGCACTGGGACGCGGTCAACGTCGAGCGGGCCGCGATGCTCGCCGCCGGCGACGACTCACCCCCGCCTTCGATGCTCAGCGCGCTCGGCCTCGGCTGAGCGGGCACCCTCGCGCCGTCAGTCTTCGATCGGATACCGGCCCGGCGGCATCTCATGCACCCAGGCCTTGTTGCCGGCGAGGTCGTGATAGCAGATGCAACCCTGGGCGAAGTAGTGACACACCAGCGCCCGGCGCGACCGAGCGAGATTGTCACGCTTGGACCCCCCGTGGAGCAGGTTGGCGTGCCACAACAACACATCGCCGCGCTTGGCCTGGAAAAACGTCGACTCCAGCCCGGCTGCGGCGACCTGTTCGGCGATGAACGGCTCGTATTTGTTCTGGTAGGCCACGTAACCAACGTCGTCGAACTCGGCTTTGGTGATGCCGACCTCGCGACTGTGGTGCACGGGCAATCGATGGCTGCCGGGGACGTACTCGAGGGGCCCCGAGTCGGGCTCGATGTCCTCGAACGCGATCCAGTTCGCCACCAGGAACCCGGCCGGGTAGGTGGTCATGTGGATGGTGTCGCTGTGCAGGGGCTGCTGGCTGGCCTTGTGACCACTGATGGTCTGGAACGGTTGGGCCGCGACGCCCAGCAACAGCTCGACCACCGTCACCATGTCGGCGTCGTAGAGCATCTCCTCGACCGCCGGGATCCGAAAGTGCGGGTTGAGCGCCCGGCCGGGAAGGGTGTCGCCCTCGCCCTGGAGATCGCGCGGGAGATCGATGACCGCATCGGCGACCGATGCCTCGTAGGCGTCCCAGACGTAGTCGAGGCGAATGTCGTCGAAGAACTTCGGCAGGATCACGTACCCGTCGGCGACCCACTTGCGGCACAGCTCGGCCTGCTCGTCGGTGAGTCCACCGACCGCGTGACGCTCGTCGATGCGTTCGAGGGCATCGGGCCGGTCGAGCCAGGGCACGGGGCCGGCGTCGGGGAAGTTCTCGGCCCGGAAGATGTCGACCGCGTCGACCTCGACGGCCACCTCGGGGACGACGGGGCCCCCGAACTGGCGCTCGATGGCGCGGCGGCGAAACTGCTTCAGCAACCTGGCGCTCCGTTCATCATCGGTCGGTCTATCAGAAAGCCTGCCCGCCGACGCTACGGCGGTGCACCACAATAGAACCCCAATGGAGACCGCCTCGGAGATTCATCGCAGGCGTGCGTGGCCGACCTCGGTGGTCACCCTGATGCTCTTCGCCGCTCAACCGGTTGGCTAGAGCACCGATCAGACGCGGTGGTTGAGCCCGGACCGAGTGACGTCGTCGTGATCGGCGGGCGCCGACTCGCCGGCCAGCCAATGCCGACGGCACCGCAGGTCGTAGCGCACGTCGGGTTCACGGGTCGGGTCGTCGACCACCATCAGTTCGCCTTCGTACACCTGAACGCCGTCGACCAGTCGGGCGTTGTGGGTGGCGCGGCCACCGCACCAGCAGCGGGCCTCGACCTGTACCTTTTCGCTGTGGTCGGCCAGTTCGAGCAGGCGGATGGTCCCCGGGAACAGCTTGCCCCGGAAGTCCGTCAGCAGACCGAAGGCGTACACGTCGGCGTGGAGCGAGTCGACGATCCGAGCGAGCTGATCGATCTGTTCGGGCAGGTAGAACTGCGCCTCGTCGCCCACGATGTAGTCGAGGCGACCACGGTCTTCGTTGATGGCCAGCGCCATCTCGAACAGGTCGAGTTTGGGGCCGACGTCGATGGCGTCGGCCGACACGCCCAGCTGGCTCGAAACCCGCGAACCTTCTCGGTCGAGTTGGGTGAGGAGCACGCCGTTCAGACCACGAACCTGGAGGTTGTGGTGAATCTGGAGCGCCATGGTGCTCTTCCCCGAACCCATGGTTCCGAAGGAAAATCGCAGCTCGGGCACGTCTCATTTCTCCTTTTGGCAGCAGCCTCGACGGGCGGGGCGGCCAAATCACACGAATGGTATTCGTGCGACCCTACGGGGGCCATCTCGACGAGGCAAGCGGTGCCACATCGACCAACATCGGGGCCGACGTGAACTATTCCCGGCTCCGGGTCAGGCGATCCACATGTAGGTCGTGGTGGCCGATGCCGCCCGGCGGCCGTCGGCCAGATACAGGTCGATCTGGCCGAAAACCAGGGATCGTCCCGGCTTGGTGGCGAACGCATCGAAGGTCACCGTGCCCGCATCGGCCGGGACCGCCCGTTCGAACGAGGTCTGGAGCTGCACCGTCGTGAACGGCGTGATCAGGCCGTCTTTGAGCGACGCCATCACGAACACCATGCCGGTGTCCATACAACCCATGATCGACTGGCCGCACATGACGCCGCCGCCGTGCACGATGTGGCTGGTCACCGGGACATCGAAACGCACCCGGCCGGGCTGCGCCGCGGTGATGGACAGGCCGAGCTCGGTCATCATCGGCGGCCCTCCCTCGCCAAACTGGTCGGCGATGCGGGTGACCAGCTCCGGGTCCGAATCGAACGCGTCGAGCGCGGTACTAGCCATGGGGACCGACCCTATCGGCGGCGAATACGCCGACGCACGGTGCGACACGGCACGGCTAGCGTGGCGACGATGAACGTTTTTCACGGCCAGGACCACGAGCCGCAGTTCTCGTCGGTCGAGGAGCTACGCGAACACCGAAAGGCCGAGGTGGTGCTGGGGTATCGCCTGTTCGGCGCGCACCACTGGGGCGAACTCGGGGACGGCCACATCACCGCCCGCGATCCCGAGCGCACCGACCACTTCTGGCTGTTGCGCTACGACGTCGCCTTCGCTCACGCCACGGTCGACGACCTCATCCTGGTGGCCCCCGACGGCACGGTCGCCGAGGGCGAAGGCCTGGTGAACAGCGCCGCCTACTTCATCCACGCTCCTATCCACGACGCCCGGCCGGACGTCGTGTGCGCCGCCCATACCCACACCCCCTACGGCACGCCGTGGTCGGCGTTCGTCGAGCCGCTGCGCATGCTCAGCCAGGAGTGCTGTGCGTTCATCGACAACCAATCGGTGTTCGACGACCCCGAGCTCGACATCGTGCAGCTCGACGGGGGCAAACGCATCGCCGTGGCGCTGGCCGAGAACTCGTTGGTGTGGCTCCGCAACCACGGCACGCTCACCGTCGGCGCATCGGTGGCCGAGGCCGTCGGGTGGTTCGTTCTCGCCGAGCGGGCGGCCGAGGTGAACGTGAAGGCGCGCGACGGCCACGCCATCGCCGACGACGACGCCCGACTGGTCGCCGAATCCATGCGCCCTCCGGCGGTGGGCCGCAAGGTGTTCGAATGGCTCGTGAACTCGAAGCTGAAGGGGTCGGCGCAGTGACCGAACAGACGGGGAAAAAGACCTACCCCCAGCTGCAATACGTCGCCCCTCCGGGATCGACGGAGATCCTCCTGGTTCGCCACGGCTCGTCGATGGCGTTCGACCCCGACGGCCCATCGTTTCCGCTGATGCCCGACGGCCAGGGCGATCCGCCGCTGGCGCCGGAGGGGCACGAGCAGGCTGAGCTGGTCGGCGCCCGCCTCGCCAGCGAGCCGATCACCGCGATCTACGTCACGACGCTGCAACGAACCGTGCAGACGGCCGCCCCGCTGGTCGAGGCCACCGGCCTCTCCCCCATCGTCGAGCCCGGCCTGCGCGAGATCTTCCTCGGCGAGTGGGAGGGCGGCCGCGGTCGCCAGATCATGGGCGAGGGCACTCACCCCATCGCCCTGGAGGTCATGCGGACGGGCAGCTGGGATTCCGTGCCCGGCGCCGAGACCCAGGCCGAGTTCCGCCCGCGCTGCCTCGAAGCGCTCGCTCGTATTCACGCCGACAACCCCGATGGCAAGGTCGTGGCGTTTTCGCACGGCGGCGTGATCGGCGCGGTGGTGAACGAACTGCTCGGCCTTCGAGAGAGCCGCTGGTTGGGCGTCGGCAACACCTCGATCACCCATCTTGTGTACGACGGCGACAACATCGCCGTGCGCTCGATGAACGACAGCAGCCACATCGGCGGATTATTCAGCTGACGTGGGCGACGCCTGCCTGCTCAGGCGTTGCCTTCGTCGCGCCGGCGAGGAACGTGACGGCGTCTTCCTCACGGTGACGCGAAGATTTTCGAGGTTTCTTTTGTTTGGGGTGGGTTTCGGGGGAAAAGTGTCTGACCCGTGATCTAGTATCGAACGTATGTTCGAT
>CALHYX010000026.1 GCA_938041035.1 uncultured Acidimicrobiales bacterium
GTCCCCCTTTGCTATTCACCCGCTCCGCCGGTGGTGCCGGTGGCACCACCGGCTGGCGCCGGTGGGTTCGAGCGGGTTCTAGAACTGCTCTTCTTCGGTCGAGCCCTTGAGGGCCAGCGTCGACGCGGTGCCGCCGGAGATCACCGAGGCGACATCGTCGAAGTAGCCGGCGCCGACTTCGCGCTGGTGGCGGGTGGCGGTGTAACCGTCGCCCTCCATGTCGAACTCGCCCTGCTGAAGCGCAACGTACGCGGTCATGTCCTCAGCGGTGTAGCCGCGGGCAAGGTCGAACGCCGAGGCGTTCAGCGCGTGCCAACCGGCGAGCGTGATGAACTGGAACGCGTACCCCATCGCGCCGAGTTCCTTTTGGAACTTGGCGATGGTTGCGTCGTCCAGTGCGGCCTTCCAGTTGAACGAAGGTGAGCAGTTGTACGACAGCATCTTGCCGGGGAACTCGGCGTGGACGGCGTCGGCAAACTCCTTGGCCTGGTCGAGGTCCGGCGTGCCGGTCTCGCACCAGATCAGGTCGCAGTACGGGGCGTAGGCCAGCGCCCGCTTGATGGGCGTCGCCATGCCGGGCTCGGTGTAGAAGAAGCCTTCGGGGGAACGCTCGCCGGTGAGGAACTCGACATCGCGTTCGTCGACATCGCTGGTCAACAGGTTGGCGGCGAGGGCGTCGGTGCGGGCGATCAGCACCGACGGGACGCCGAGTACATCGGCGGCCAGGCGGGCGGCGCTCAGGGTACGCACGTGCTGCTGGGTCGGGACGAGCACCTTGCCGCCCATGTGGCCGCACTTCTTCTCGGATGCGAGCTGGTCCTCGTAGTGCACGCCGGCGGCCCCGGCCTCGACCATGCCCTTCATGAGCTCGTAGGCGTTGAGTGCGCCACCGAACCCGGCTTCGGCGTCGGCGACGATCGGCACGAGATAGTCGGTCGACGGGTTGCCGCTGGTCTCGGCCCACTCGATCTGATCGGCCCGGCGAAGCGCATTGTTCAGGCGCTGCACGACCGAGGGCACGCTGTTGGCCGGGTACAGGCTCTGGTCCGGGTACACCTGGCCGGAGAGGTTGGCGTCGCCGGCAACCTGCCACCCGCTCAGGTAGATGGCGGGGAGGCCACCCTTGACGTACTGGATGGCCTGGCCACCGGTGAGGGCGCCGAGGGCGTGCACGTAGTCCATGTCATGGAGCAGACCCCAGAGCTTCTCGGCGCCGTGGCGAGCCATTGAGCACTCGGGCTGGATCGAACCGCGAAGGCGCACCACGTCGGCGGCGCTGTAGTCGCGCGTGACCCCTTCCCAACGCGGGTTCTCGGCCCAGTCCTTCTCGAGCTCTTCCACCTGTTCTTGGAAGCTCTTGCGCATGTTCTAACTCGCTTTCACAGTGATTTCAGTACCCGCCGGCACGCGGCCGGTCGGGTCGTGGTTGATGGGGGAGTGTCTCGAAAGACGGTTCTCTTGGATGAGATCTCTTCAGTGAGAATGGTTGGTCTGGCTGTCGCCGTTACGCGATGGTCCCGTAGCCGAGGTCGGCGAGGTCGCCGTTGCCCAGACGATCGCGCAGGTCCTCAACCCGCACCGCACCGGCGGCTTCGTCGAGTTGATGTAGGCGTCCACCCAGCCGTTCGGCTGCGGTCTGAAGGGTGGCGCCAAGCTGGGCCGGATCGGTGATGGTGGCGCCGTCGCAGCCGAGGTCGAGCACGGCTCCGGCGTTGCGGTCGCGCCCGCCGAGGGCGTGGACCCCGCGCCGGTGACACGTCGCCACGAGCACATCGAGTGCCTCGTCGTACTCGGAGACGAGACCGGAGATGTGTTCGCGCAGTTCGTAAAGAATCTCGTCCATCTCGAATGCGGCGAGAAGTGAGCCCACGTTGATGTTGGCCCGAATCGATCCGCGGTCGATATCGAGCAGGTCCTGGACATAGCAACAGACGTCGTTCCACAGTCGGGCTTCGATGTGGTTCTCGACTTCGGCGAGAAAGAAGTACGGCCCGACGCCCTGGTCCAGGAGCTCGGTGGCGTTGTGGTAGACGCTGAGGCCGAAGTCGAACAGGGCGGCCGAGACGGCCTGACCGTCGACCACCATGCCGGGTTCGTCGGACTCCCAGGAACGGGGGGCGATGAACAGCTTCGTGGCGGTGGCCTCCGCGGTGAGGTCGATGTCAATGCCGTCGGCGTCTCCCGAGGTGAGGTCGCCATGGACGGCGTCGCGGAGGTTGGAGTGGCCGTCGATCCGATCGGCCCACGTGAGGCTGTGGCGGGCGAAGTCGGCCACGTAGACCGCGGCGCCGCTCGAAAGGCCGGCGGCGAGGCTGGAGCGTTCGGTGGACCCGAGAAGGGTGACCCGCTGATCGAGCAGCGGCTGGGGTACGGGAGCGCACGTCCATTGACCGGCCCGGACGTCGACGGAATCGGCGAGGAGGTCGTCGTGCACGCCATTGGCCCGTTGGGCGGCGCGTTCGCGGCGCGCTTCGAGGAGTTCGGCGCGCCGGGTGCGGAATCGGCGTTCGAGTTTGGCGACGAAAGCCACCGCGTCAGCGTCGAGTACGACACCGGCGAGCGGGTAGGGTTCGAGCTCGATTCCAGCTTCCATTCGTGTGCCCTTCTGTGCGGGGGGAGGGATTTGTCCGGGACCTCGGGACCCGTGGATACCCACGGGTAATGAACGGATCAGAAGCCAGTTTGGGGAATGGGGTCACCCTGATGCCAGGTTCGGCACCAAAAAAGTTCGGCGAACCTTGCCCAAAATCGAAAAATGTCGCAATATTTCGTCTGTGAGCGGGCATTTGAGGTCCGGATTCGGCATTTTCGGTCCCGAAAACCCAAGAATGGCCGAATAGTTGATCGAGGGCCGTCTTTCTCGAATCTCGAAGCTCGAAGATCCACACGGAAGATCCCTACGATCCATACGGAAGAACGGTGAGCCCCGGTGGCGAACACGGCACGCGAGATCGACGATGAATCCGCCCTCGAACGGCTGGTTCTGGGGCATAGGGTTCGCCACGCTCGCAAACGGGCGAACCTCACGCTCGCGGAGCTGGGCAAACGGGTCAACAAGCCCGCGCCGTACCTGTCGCAGCTCGAAAACGGCAAGGTCGAACCCAAGTTGCGCCTGGTCAACGACATTGCCGGCGTCCTCGAGGCCGAGGTCGCCGAACTGCTCGATCCCGCGCCGCCCGACCGGCGAGCCGAGCTCGAGATCGAGCTCGTCCGGGCCCAGGCCGACCCCCGTTACCAGGCGTTGGGGTTGTCGGAGTTGCGGCCTTCGGCAAAGTTGACCGACGAGGTGCTCGAGCACCTGGTGGCGCTGTATCGAAATCTCCCTCCGGCCGGCGATGGCGGAGCCGAGGGCATTCGGCGCCAGCGGGCCACCGATCGGGCCCGGCTGGCCAACCTCGAACTGCGCAACGAGATGCGCGAGTGCAGCAACTATTTCGCCGACATCGAACAAGAGGCCCGCCGAGCGCTCGACGCGGTCGACTATCTCGGTGAGGGTCCGATCTCGGAGCGGCTGCTCACCGATCTGGCCGCGCACTACGGGTTCACGGTGGAACGGGTGAAGGGCATGCCGCGCACCGCCCGGTCGGTGACCGACACCCGGCGCCGCATCATCTACATCCCCCAACGCGACGACCTCAAGGTGCGCGCTGCCCGTTCGATCGTGTTGCAGACACTCGGCCACTTCGCGCTCGATCACAAGGAAACGCACAACTTCGCGGAGTATCTGCGCCAACGGGTGGAGTCGAACTACTTCACCGGGGCGGTGCTGGCTCCGGAGACGCCGGCGGTGGACTTTTTGCGGACCGAAAAGGAGGGCCACGATCTGTCGATCGAGGATCTCAAGGAGCGTTTCTACATCTCCTATGAGATGGCGGCGCATCGTTTCACGAACCTGGCGACCCGGCATCTCGACATCCCGGTGCATTTCCTGCGCACCGACCCCGACGGCGTGATCACCAAGGCGTACGAAAACGATGGCATCCAGTTCCCCCAGGACGGCGACGGCGCGCTGGAGGGCGAACGGGTGTCGCGCCGCTGGGGCGCCAGGCAGGCGTGGAATTCCTCGGACACCTTCTTGTTGCATTACCAGTACTCCACGACCGACAACGGTGAGTACTGGTGTGTGACCTACATCGAGAACGTCACCGACCGCACGCCGTTCGCGTTAACGCTCGGTACCCGAGCGGAGTTCGCGAAGTATTTCCGCGGCGGCGAGACGATCCGCCATTTCATGGCCCGCGAGCAGGACTCCCAACCCGAACCCGCCCTGATGGACAAGTGGGCCGATGTCGCCTGGCCGTCCGCGGCCGAACGCAGCTTTGTGCTGACCGCCCTGCCCCCGGCGGGGCGCGAGTTCACGCCGTTCCCGGGCGTGGATCTGATCGACGTGTACAAGTTCCTCGATCGGCAGAGCTGACCGTCTCGGCTCACGGGCGCCAAACGGTGCGCCGCCCGGTTCGAGCGAACGGCGCGAGGGCTAGATCTCGATGGTGCTCGGCAGTTCGCCGTCGACCAGGTCGAGTTCGATCGGCGTGAGGCTCGGGTTGTCGAAGAGCATCTTGGCGGCCTGGAACGGGCCGTTGGCCGCCTCGAGCCGGAAGCGCAGTTCGCTGTCGATGACCCCGGTTCGGTAGAGGTGCTCGCCGTCGGCCCGGGTCGCTCGCAGCATGACCTCGGCGCCGATGACCTCGTGGTGGTCGCGGTCGCCGGTGAGATCGATTACCCGGCCGTTGATCATTCCCTCCATGTCCCCATCCTCGTAGTCATCCTCGGCCCCATCCACCATTCAGCCTGCCACCCGCTGACGAATTTGGAAACGTGTCATTCGGCCCAAAAAGGGCGCGGCGGGCGTCCCGAGAAACCCCGTGCGGGATCGGTGGTCGGCGATGGCGAGCCGAAGTGGGCCGGCGAAACGCTACGCTCGGGGGCTCCCGCGGGTGTAGTTCAATGGTAGAACCTCAGCCTTCCAAGCTGATGATGCCGGTTCGATCCCGGTCACCCGCTCCACCGGCCGGCCTGTGCCGGCGATCCCGACCGGTCTGACCGGACTCTTTCGGTGGCAGCCGAGATCGCCTAAAGTCGGCGCGCGGCTTCTCGGGCCGCCCCTTGGGATTGGAGCGCTCATGCCCCGCACCGCCATTCGTCTCGTGCTCATCCTGGCCGCCGCGTTCGTGCTCGCGGCCTGTGATCAACCACCTGCCGATCACTTCTATGCCGTGAACACCACCGCGGATACCGTCGACGTGGCGCCGGGCGACGGGGCCTGTGCCGACGCGGCGGGCGACTGCAGTCTGCGCGCCGCGGTGATGGAGTCCAACGCCGATGTCGACATCGACCTTGTCGTGTTGTCCGCCGATGCCACCTACGCCCTCACCATTCCCGGCGCCGGCGAAGACCTCTCGGCCACCGGCGATCTCGACCTGCTCGAATCCACCTACATCCAGACCTTCCCGGCCACGGGCACCCCGGCGGTCATCGATGCCTCCGCAATCGGCGATCGGGTGGTCGATGTGCGCGGCGGCAACAACTCCCGTCTCGAGCACGTGGAGCTCACGGGTGGATCAGCCGTCGACGGCGGCGCCGTTCGCCACAGCGCCGGTCTGTTGCGGGTGCTCGCGCACATCACCGGCAACACCGCCACCGGCTCCGGTTCCGCGCTCGTCTCCACCTCCGGTATCGCATCCTTTGATCGATCCACCGTGGCGAACAACACGGGCCCGTCGGCGGTCGCGGTCGACGGGGGCATCGTGTTCCTCACCGAATCGACCGTGTCGGGTAACTCCGGCGTCGGTATCGATTCGATCGCCGGCCTCGCCAACGTGTCGTTCACCACGGTCACCAACAACGCCGGCGGCCTCGCCGGCCCGGTGACCCTCGCAGCTTCGATCGTCGCCGACCAGGCGTCGGGGCCTGACTGCATGGTGGCGCCCACGTCCGACGGCGGCAACGTCGACTCCGATGGCAGCTGCAACCTCACCGCGGCCACCGACCTGTCGTCGGCGAACCCGCTGCTCGGCCCGCTGCTCGACAACGGCGGTCCGTACCCGACCCACCTCCCCGCCGCCACGTCTCCGGTTCTGCAGCTGGTGCCGTCCTCCGCCCTCGGCTGCGGCGTCGACGGTCCGGTCGCCGATCACTCCACCGATCAACGCGGGGTCGCCCGTCCCAACGGCGCGGGCTGTGAACCCGGCTCGGTGGAGGCCGAGGTCGCCGCATGTGTGATCGACGGCCAATCGGTGATCACGTCGCTCCCGCAGATCGAGTGCGACGCCCTGTTCGCCCTGCAGGATGGCAGCTTCGTGTTCGGGTGGATTCCACAGTTCGGGCCGATCCCCGACCCGTGCACGTGGACCGGGGTCACCTGCGGTAGCGGCCACGTGGTCTCGCTCGACATGCCCGAGTTCGTGCAGTCGGTCGCCCCCGAAATCGGCGACCTCGACCACCTCGTCACCCTCGATCTGAGCTTCGCCTCGCTGAACACGTTGCCCGCCGAAATCGGCTCGATGGCGGCGCTGGAAACCCTCACGCTGTACCGGTCCCACAACGGGCCGCTCACCTTGCCCGCGGGTATCGGTACCAGCCCGAGTCTGGTGACGCTGTCGATCGTCGAGACCGTTCTGGCTCCGCTCCCGGCCTCGATCGGCGACATCGCCACCCTCGAGACGCTCGTCATCGTCGACACCGGGGTGGGCTCGCTGCCGTCGACGCTTGGATCGTTGACCAATCTCAGGACCCTCACCGCCACCGACAACGCCATCACCTCGTTGCCCGCGACCATCGGCGACCTCTCGGCGCTGCAGGTTCTGAACCTGTCCGACAACGCGATCACCGCGCTGCCCGCCTCCATCGGCGACCTCGCCGCGTTGCGCGACCTGCGGGTGGAGAGCAACCAGCTCACCGCGCTGCCCGCCACCATCGGCGACCTCGGCCAGTTGCGCGAGCTGCGCGTCTCGTTCAACCCGATCGCCGCGCTACCCGCCGAGATCGGACAGCTGGTCCTGCTCCAGGGTCTCCAGGCCCGGTTCATGAACCTCACGGCGCTCCCGCCCGAGATCGGCGACCTCGCCAACCTGCGGGTGCTCAACGTGCAGAACAACTCGGTGGCCGCGTTGCCCACCGAGATCGGTCAACTCGATGCGCTGCGAACCCTGGCCGTCGACTTCAACCTGTTGACCGCGTTGCCCGACGAGCTGAGCGATCTCGATTCGCTCACGACGCTCGGCGCCCGGTTCAACAACCTCACCGGTGACATCACCGCACCCATGATCGGGCTCCAGGACACCCTGCAGTTCGGCTGGTTCGACGACAGCATCGGCAACGCCACCCAAAACAACAACTGTCTCACCGTCACCGATCCACAACTCGATGCGTTCCTCGATGCCTTGCCCGGCGATTGGGACTTCTGTCAATGACTCGAACGGTTGCGTTCTGCTTCTTCGCGGCGGCGGCCTTCGTGCCGGCCTGGATCCGGGCTGGGGCCGGTGCGACTAACCGAGCTCGACCCAGGGCGGGCCCGACAGGTACTTCCACCCGGCGTCGGGTAGCAGCGCGACGGCGGTGCCGCCGTGGTCGGACAAATGGGTGAGTGCGGCGTGCAGGATCGCGCCCGATGACGTGCCGATGAAGTGGCCTTCGGCGTCCATCGTCGCCCGGACGGCGGCGAACGCATCGGGTTTGGTGACCTCGTGGCGATCGGTCACGAGCGACAAGTCGGCCACCGGCGGCTGGAACGGGTCGTCCTGGCTGCGCATACCGCTGATCGGGTCGTGCACGAACTCTTCCACCGAATGGATGCGGATGTCGGGGTAGGACTTGCGCAGACCGCGGCTGGTTCCGGTCAGGGTGCCGCCGGTGCCGTAGGCGCAGAAGGCGTGCTCGGGGGGTGCCTCGAGGGGCCAGTCGCGGATGATCTCGACCGCGGTGCCGAACTCGTGGGACTCGGGGTTGCCCGGGTTGCCGTACTGGTAACACATGTAGCCCTCGCCGTCGGCGACGAGCTGCTTGGCCACCTCGATCGAGTCGTTGGGGCCGCCGTCGACCTCGATCAGTTCGGCACCGTAGGCCCGGAGCAGTTGCTTGCGTTCGGCGGTGGAGTTGTCGGGCAGGCAGATCGTCATCGGGTGGCCGTGAATCGCGGCGAGCCGGGCGAGCCCGATGCCGGTGTTGCCCGACGTCGACTCGATCATGGGGCTACCGGGGGTCAACAAACCGTCCCGCCGGGCGTTTTCGAACATGAACCACGACGCCCGGTCCTTGATCGACCCGGTGGGGTTGTGCCACTCCAGCTTGGCGAAGAGCCGGGTGCCGTCGGGCGCCAGGTGGCGAAGCTCGACCAGAGGGGTGTTGCCCGGTTTCATGTTGTGTCGCAACCTTTTGCTGGGGTCCGCAGGCGGTTGATCGTATTCGCCGTGCTGTGCCGTTCCTCGCGGGCGGACGGTCTCCGCGGCGGTGCAGCCGGTTACAACCGGTCCGCCTCCCGTGGCATTCCGGCGGTGCTCGACAGGAGCCCGATCACGCCGACCTGATCACGGCATCCAGAGCAGGGTCTCGCCGTAGAATTGGCTCCAGGCGAACCAGAACGACTGGTGCACCGGCACCGGTTCACCGTCGGCCATCGCGGTGAGCCCGGAACCGTCGATCGCCAGCGAGATACCGGCGAGCTCGACCGACCCGCCGGCTTCGAGCACCTCGCGTGCGGCATCGACCGGGAAGGCCACCGGCTCGCCATCGGCGCCGATGGCGCCGACGACGTTGGTCTGCACGTCGAGGCGAGGGTCGACATCGCCGATGGGGAAGATCGGCCCGTCGTCGTCGCGGCCGCGGAGCGGGTCGAGCGGGTAGGAGCGGCCGATGCCGCCGTCCTCGGCGACGATGGTGGTGTCGGGGTGGCTGGCTTTCCAGTCTTCCCAGGTGGAGGTGACCACGGTCGCCTGCTCCAACACCACGCCGGCTTCGCGCAGCGGGCCGGACACGGCCTCGCCGGTGAAGGTGTCGAATACCGAGCGGGTGTGCAGGTCGAACATCACCTTGTTCGACCGAGACAGGAGTCCAGAGGTCCGCAGCTCGTAGTCATCGAACCCGGATGCGGGCGTGTCGGTGAAGTACACCTGCGCCGACCCGCACAGCGTGCAGTACGGCATGCCGATTCGGCGCCCGCCGATGGTCATGTTCACCATCTCGTGCACCTCCATGATGTTCTTCGGGAAGGCGACCGCCTCGTCGCCGATCACCACGCCGAACACAACGCGGTCGTCCGGGTACCAGTCGCCCTCGGCCGCCGGAACCAGCGCCGGGAAGTTGAGCGCCGGGATGCAACCGTCCGGGCACGGGAACGCAACCTCTTCGATGGGACGGTCGTCGATGCGCACGCCGCCCCAGCTGAGATGGCGCCAGTCGATCGTGGCGTCGGCGTCGTCGAAGAAGGGCTGCCACCCGGGCTCGAGGGTGGTGAACAGCTCGCCCTTGCGTTCGCGATAGCCCGGAGGGGCGGGCAGATCCCACGCGATGAGGCGGTCGGTAGAGGCCCCCCACGCGGATGCGTTGCGGGTGAGCAACGGCTGGCCCGTGAGCTGCTCGAAGGCTCGCACCGTGTCGGTGTGTACGGAGCCCGATTGGAAGAATCGCAACATGTCCGAGAGCAACCAGGCCACTCGGACATCCCTGGATGCCCCGATCACGTCGAGGGGTTCGCCCAGGTCGGTCGTTCGAGCGGACAGTCCGGCCCACAGCTGGTCGACCGCAGCTTCGAGTTCGGGGGCGAGGTCGCCGTCGGGTACGCCCTCCGGGGCGGCGGGGATGGCGTCGCCGCGCGAGTCGACGAGCGCCCCGGGCGAAGCCTCGACCGCCGGCGGGGTGGCCGCATCGTCGGTGGTGGCGCCGCACGCGGCGGCGAGGAGCGCGGCGGCGGCCGTGAGGGCGGAGGCCCGAAATATGGCGGGACGGGAAAACTTCATGAACGCTGAACGCCTCCGGGCCGGTCTAAGTTCCCGAATCGGTCGGCACCCGTGCGAGGACCGAGGTGCCGTGGCCGGGTGCCGAGTCGACCGTGATGGTTCCGCCGACGGCGGCGATGCGGTCGCGCATGTTGAGCAGGCCGCGCGAAACCGGTGCATCGGCGGAGTCGAACCCGGGCCCGTCGTCGGTCACGGACAGCTCGAGATCGCCGCCGTCGATGGTCACCGAGAGGGCGACGTCGGCGTCCGGGGCATGCTTGGTCGCATTGGTGAGCGCTTCGAGCCCGGCGAAGTACAGCGCCGCCTCGATGGCCGGTCCGTGGCGGCCCACATCGTCGGCGGTAAACGTCACCGGAGAGGGGGATCGGCGCACGACGGCCCCGAACGCTTCGGCGAGACCGCGCGCTTCGAGGAGCGGTGGGTAGATGCCGTGCGCGAGTTCGCGCAGCTCCTCGATGGCCAAATCGAGATCGCCGACCAACCCGGCGACGGACCGGTTGACCTCGTCGATCGCAGCCGGTGGGTCCGATGCCGTCCTGGACTCGAGTAGACGCAGGTGCACGCCGAGTGCCACCAGTCGCTGCTGGGCCCCATCGTGCAGGTCGCGTTCGATCCGGCTGCGTTCCACGTCGGCGGCTCGCACGACCCGCCGGCGCGAGTCGGCCAGGCGACGCTCGGACTCACGCAGGCTCTCGTTGAGGGCCATCGAGCGGTCGAGCGATCGGCGTTGGAGCTGGTTGTTCTGCCAGATCACCAACCCGATCGGAACGGTCTGAGCGACCAGCGCCGCCAGGACCAGGGCAAGCTCGAACTCGTCGGCGATGTCTTCGACCATCCCGTCGTCGTCGCGGAGCAGCCCGACGGCGCCGACACACGCGATCACCACGGCCCCCGACGTCAGAACGAACGCGAGCTCGCGTTTGGCGACGTGGGGGGTGGCGAGCGCGAGCGGCATCAAGACGTTGAGGGCCATCACCGGCCAGAGGAAGGGAAAGAGGAACGACACGATCAGCGCGATCGACCAGTTGGCGATGCTGATGAGGAGCAGGCTGCGCAGCATGTCGCCACGCCGAGCGGCGCGGCGCGCCAGGTCGAGCAGCCCGATGAACACCACCAGGATCGGCACCATCACCCAGACGCCGTCCACCTGCACAAACAGGGCGTTCGCGACGACGACGAACGCCAGCCCGGCCGCCGCGGCGATCTCGTTGAAGCGGGCGAAGTCGCCGATTTCGGCGGCGGATCCCGGCCCGCCGGTCACGGCACCGACCGGTTGGATCGCTGTCGCCTGTCGAGGTCCCTCTCCCATGGCCGGCCAGCCTAAGCCCTTCGCCCCCATCGGCCGTCCGACGCTCTTGTCAGGTGGCGATGGTGGTGTCTGCACCACCAGAACTTGGGGTGGGGCCACGGTGGGCAGACCGGCGCTGATGGGGGAGGATGAACCCATGGCTCAACCCGCGAACCCGGCGTATCCGGCGAACTCGACCCAGGCGGCTTCCGACGTTGAGGTCCTCGTGGTGGACGACCAGATGCCCTTCCGACTGGCGTCATCCGCGGTGGTCGATGCGACGGACGGGTTCCATCTCTGGGGGACCGCGGCCGACGCGGCGGAGGCGGTCGAGATCGTCCTCGGTTCGCCGGTAGCCCCCGGTTTGATTCTGATGGACGTCAACCTCGGTGAGGTCAGTGGAATCGACGCCACCCGCCAGATCCTCGCCGAGCGCCCCGAGGTCAGCATCGTGCTGGTGTCGACGATCGCCGAGCCGGACCTGCCGGTCGACGCCTCGACGTGCGGCGCGGCCGGCTATCTGCCCAAGAGTCGGCTGAGCCCGCGGTCCCTGACCGAGCTCGCCGCCGCGGCCGGACGATCGACGGCCGCGGACCCGGCCGAGCACAATGAGGCGACCCCGGAACCTGACGGTGATGTAACGGCTGCGGCCGGGGGCGATGGGTCTACATTTGCTCCGATGGCCACGGCGCGGGAGCACGGCGATGATGAACCGACGCGGCGACGCGTCGTCCTCGCCGACGACAACCTGCTCATCCGCGAGGGCGTCGCCGCGGTGCTGCGCAGCATCGAGGGCGTGGAGCTGGTGGCCGAGTGTGGCGACGTCGACTCGCTGCTGTCGGCGGTGGCCGAGTCCAACCCCGATGTCGTCATCACCGACATTCGGATGCCCCCCACCCACACCGACGAAGGCATCGCCGCCGCGTTGCAGATCCGCGCCGACAACCCCGACCTCGGGGTGATCGTGCTGTCGCAGTTCTCGGACCCGGCGTTTGTGCTCGCCCTGTTCGAGAACGGCTCGGACGGCCTCGGGTATCTGCTGAAGGAGCGGGTGAACCCCGACGACCTCGCTCGGGCCATCACCGCGGTGGTCGCGGGGGAGTCGATGGTCGACGCCAAGATCGTCGAGGTGTTGGTGCAGGCCCGCAGCCAGCGCTCGTCGGCCATCGATCGGCTCACCCCGCGCGAGCGGGAGGTGCTGGGGCTGATCGCCGAGGGGCTCAACAACGCGGCTGTCGCCGAAGCGCTGGTACTCAGCGACAAGGCGGTCGCCAAACACATCAACAACATCTTTTCAAAACTCGATCTCGGCGGCGAACCCGATGCCCACCGCCGAGTCAAGGCCGTGTTGCTCTGGCTCTCCCACTAACGATCCCCGTTCGGCGAACGCGGTGAACAAAACCGCCGTGGATCGCTGAGGCGCTTTCGGGGATCGGGCGGTACGCTGTGCGGTCTGTGAAGAGCACCGTCAGTGAACTCGAAGACAACAAGGTCAAGCTCCTCGTCGAAGTCGATGCATCGGACTTCGAACCCGAGGTGGATGCGGCCTTCAAACGAATCGCCCGAGAGGTCAATCTTCCCGGGTTTCGACCCGGGAAGGTGCCCCGCAAGCTGCTGGAGCAGCGGCTCGGCCCGGGCGTCGCCCGAGAAGAGGCGTTGCGCGAAGCCCTGCCCGGGTATTACGCCGAGGCCGTGCGCGAGCACGACGTCGATGTGATCGACCAGCCCGAGATCGACATCACCGAGGGCCAGGAGGGCGGCGACGTCGTCTTCGAAGCCGTCGTCGAGGTGCGCCCGATCATCACGGTTGCCGGCTACGACTCGCTGCGCGTCGAAGTGCCGTCGCCCGACGTTTCCGACGAAGAGATCGACGAGTACATCGACCGGCTTCGCACCCAGTTCGCCGATGTGGAACCGGTCGAGCGGCCCGCCGAGGACGAGGACCAGGTCACCATCGATATCGCCTGCACCCACGACGGTGAAGAGGTGCCCGGGCTCAACGCCGAGGACTACGCCTACCCGCTCGGGATGGGCGCCGTCGTGCCCGAACTCGACGAGAACCTGCGCGGCGCGTCGGCGGGCGACGAGCTGTCGTTCGAGGCCGAACACCCCGACCCGGAGACCGACGGCAAGCTCGAGTTCTCCATCGTGGTGAAAGAGGTGCAGGCCAAGGTTCTGCCCGAGGTCGACGACGACTTCGTGGCCGAGGCCACCGAGTTCACGACCGTCGACGAACTGCGAAACGACCTCACCACCCGCATGGGCGCCACCAAGAAGATGCAGACCCAGATGGCGCTCCAGAACGAGACGGCCACCGCGCTGGCGCAACTCGTCGACACCGATGTCCCCGACGCGTTGATCAACGCCGAGATGCAGGGCCGCATTCAGGACTTTGCCATGCGGCTCCAGCAGCAGGGCATGCAACTCGATCAGTACCTCCAGCTCTCCGGTACCTCGACCGAGGATTTCACGGAGGAGCTCCGTGAGGGAGCCGACGAGGCCGTTCGGGTCGATCTCGCTCTGCGGGCGGTCGTGGTCGCCGAGAACATCGAGTCCGACGAGGCCGAACTCGACGCCGAGATCGCCGGTCTGGCCGGCCAGCTCGGCGAAGACGTCGACACCGTGCGGGAGCGATTGGAACACGCTGACCAGATCCAGGCGGTACGATCTGATCTTCAGAAGCGCCGAGCCCTCGAATGGCTCGTCGATCAGGCCGAGATCGTCGATCCCGACGGCAACCCCATCGACAAAGATGATCTCGACGTGCGCGACGAAGCCGAGAGCGACGCCGACGAGAACGCCGAAGATTCCGATTCCGACTCCGTCCCCGAGGAAGGCTGAACCGAGTGATCCAACCCCGGAACTACATGGTTCCAACCGTTGTCGAGCAAACCAATCGCGGTGAGCGAGCGTTTGATCTCTACTCTCGACTGCTCAAGGAGAACATCATCTTCCTGGGCACGCCGATCGACGACACCGTGGCCAACCTGATCTCGGCGCAGCTGCTGCACCTCGAGTCGGAGAACCCGGACAAGGACATCAGCCTTTACATCAACTCGCCGGGCGGCGATATCAATGCGCTGTTTGCGATCTACGACACGATGTCATTCATCAAGCCCGACGTGAGCACGATCTGCTTCGGGCAGGCCGCTTCGGCCGCCGCCGTACTGCTGGCCGCCGGCACGCCGGGCAAGCGCCTCGCCCTGCCCCACGCCCGCATCCTGATCCACCAGCCCTACGCCGGTGCGCAGGGCCAGGTGTCCGACATCGAGATCGCCGCCAACGAGATCGCCCGGCTGAAGGCGTCGCTCGAGGACGTGCTGGCCCACCACACCGGCCAGACCGCTGAGAAGATTTCCAAGGACACCGATCGAGACTTCGTGATGACGGCCATCGAGGCCAAGGAATACGGAATCATCGATGAGGTGATCGAGCCCCGGAGCGATGTCGACACGTCGGGGCCCATCAAGGCCGTCGACTGATAGATCGGGAAGGGGAACGGTCGCGTGGCGAAGTTTGGTGAGGGTGGCGAACTGCTGAAGTGTTCCTTCTGCGGTAAGTCCCAAAAACAGGTCAAGAAGTTGATCGCCGGTCCCGGCGTCTACATCTGCGATGAGTGCATCGACCTGTGCAACGAGATCATCGAAGAGGAGCTGGCCGAGTCGTCGGACCTCAGCTTCGGCGAGTTGCCCAAGCCGCGGGAGATCCATGAGTTCCTGAACGACTTCATCGTCGGCCAGGACTCGGCCAAGAAGATCCTTTCGGTCGCGGTCTACAACCACTACAAGCGGGTGCAGCAGAACCCGATCGGCGTCGACAACGACGTGGAGTTGGCCAAGTCCAACATCATGTTGATCGGCCCCACCGGCTGCGGTAAGACCCTGCTGGCCCAGACGCTCGCCCGCATGCTGAACGTGCCGTTCGCGATCGCTGACGCTACCGCCCTCACCGAGGCGGGCTATGTCGGCGAGGATGTCGAGAACATCCTGCTGAAGCTCATCCAGGCCGCCGACTACGACGTCAAGAAGGCCGAGACGGGCATCATCTACATCGATGAGATCGACAAGATCGCACGCAAGAGCGAGAACCCCTCGATCACCCGCGATGTGTCGGGCGAGGGCGTGCAGCAGGCGCTGTTGAAGATCCTTGAGGGAACCACCGCCTCGGTGCCGCCACAGGGCGGGCGCAAGCACCCGCATCAAGAGTTCATCCAGATCGACACCACGAACGTGTTGTTCATCTGTGGCGGAGCGTTCGCCGGCATCGAGAGCATCGTCGAGAATCGGATCGGCAAGAACGGCGTCGGCTTCGGGGCCGACATCCGCAAGCCGGAGGAAAAGGACCTCGGCGCCATCTTTGCCGAGGTGCTTCCCGAAGATCTCATGAAGTTCGGGCTGATCCCGGAGTTCATCGGCCGGTTGCCGGTGCTCGGCGCCGTCTCGCACCTCGAACGCGACGCGCTGGTGGAGATTCTCACCGAACCGCGCAACGCCCTGGTCAAGCAGTACCAGAAGTTCTTCGACCTCGAGGATGTCACGCTCGAATTCGAAGACGAAGCACTGTACGCGGTGGCCGAGAAGGCGTTGAAGCGGGGCACCGGTGCGCGCGGTTTGCGAGCCATCCTCGAAGAGGTGCTGCTCAACGTCATGTATGACCTTCCGAGCCGCGAGGACATCGGCACCTGCGTCATCACCCCCGCGGTGGTCAACGATGGTGAAGCGCCGACGCTGCTCGAGCGCGACGAGGCCGACGAGCGGCCCCGCCGAGCCGCATCGTGATCGGTCCCGGCCGGTCCGGGATCTGAATCGACATACCGATGATGACGTTTGCCGAAGCGATGGCGTTTCTCGAACGCCACATCAACCGCGAGGCGGTCGCCGGGGCCTTCGAGGGCTTGTCGCTCGATGTCATGGAGGGGCTGCTCGGCGCCATGGGCGATCCGCATCGCTCCTACCCGTCGATTCACATCACGGGAACCAAGGGCAAGGGCACGACGGTGCGGTTGGTGGCTGCGCTGTTGGCCGCAAGCGGGCTGACCGCGGGTCAGTACACGAGCCCGCACGTGTCCTCGATCACCGAACGGTTGGCCCGCAACGACGAGTTGATCTCACCGGAGGCGTTCGGTGCCGTGGTGGGCGACGTCGCCCAGTTCGCCGCCCTGGTCGAGGGCCCGCCGTCGTATTTCGAGCTGCTGACCGCGGCCGCGTTTCAATGGTTCAGCGATGAAGCGGTCGATGCCGCGGTGGTCGAAGTTGGTTTGCTCGGCCGGTTCGACGCCACCAACGTCATCGAGTCGTCGGTTCAGGTGATCACGACCATCGGGCTCGACCACACCGATGGCGCCCCGGGCTGGGAAGCCGATGTCATGGGGGAGAAGGCGGGCATCATCGTGCCGGGCAGCCCGGTCGTGCTGGGACCGATCGATGACTCGCTGATCGGGCTGGTCGAGGCCGAGTCGCCCTCGGCGATCCATCGACTCGGCGTCGATATCGAGGTGACCGCCAACGACCTTGCGGTGGGGGGACGGCTGACGTCGTTCCACACGCCGTGGGGCGACCACGACGACATCTTCGTTTCGCTGCATGGCCGGCATCAGGCCGACAACGCCGCGGTGGCCGTCGCCACGGTAGAGGCCTTTTTCGACCGGCCGCTCGACGACGAGGTGATCGTCGAGGCGTTGTCATCGGTGTCGTTGCCCGGCCGCTTCGAGGTGGTCGCGGGTGAACCGATGGTGGTGCTCGATGGGGCGCACAACCCCGACAGTCTGAAGACGGTGGCGCGAACGATGCGCGACGACTTCCCGAGCGCGGGCCGCTACCTGGTGGTGGGCATGTTGGGCGGGCGGGACCCGGGCGAACTGCTCCTGGCCCTGGAGGCGCCGTTGGCCACCATGGTGATCGCGTGCGCTCCGGATTCGGCTCGGGCGATTCCGGCGGCCGACGTCGCCGAGGCGGCGCGAGCGTTGGGCTGCCAGGTCGAAACCATCGCCCGGGTCGACGACGCCGTCGAGCGGGCGCTGTCGTTGGCCGAGGAACACGACGCCGTGGTCGTGACCGGCTCGTTCTACACCGTGGGCGAAGCCCGCCGCGCCATCGCCGCCCCGTAGCGACCGAGACCGTTTCCGCCGACCACGCCACCCGCCGCCGAAATATCGCCCAAAATTACCCCGCGAACCATCTGGTGCCTGGCACCAGATGGTTCGCGGGGTGAAAGAATGGTCGTTTTTAGGTGAGGTCGGGGAAGAAGATGCCGATCTCGCGGGCGGCGCTCTCGTTGGAGTCCGAGCCGTGTACGAGGTTTTCGGTGAAGAGGGTGCCGTAGTCGCCCCGGATGGTCCCGGGGGCTGCCTCGGCGGGATTCGTGGTGCCCATCATCGAGCGAACGATGGCGTAGACGTCGTCGGGGCCCTCGAGCACGAGGGTCAGCGCGGGGGATCGGCTCATGAAGGCCACGAGGTCATCGTAAAAGCCCTTGCCGACGTGTTCTTCGTAGTGCCGGGCCAGAATCTCGCCATCCAGGTGGCGTAACTCGGCGGCGACGACTTTGAGGCCCTTGCGCTCGAAGCGGTCGATGATGGCCCCGGTGAGGCCCCGCTCGACCGCGTCGGGTTTACAGATCACGAAGGTTCGATTCATCCGGCGAAGGGTATCGACGTTTCGTTCGAGGCGGGCGCGTCCGCCGTCGGGAGCGGCGGGGACCAACGGGCGGAAACTCGCGGCCACAACAGCGCCGCCGTGGCGACCACGAGGGCCGGCCCCGCCCACGGCTCCATCGCCAGACCGTCGACCAGACTGGCCAGCACGATGGTGAGTGACAGCGTCATGGTTCCGGCGATGAGCCCACCGATCGACACCTCGAGCGGCGATGTGCGTTCCATGTCGTTGGCGAGCAGAGCCGGGATGAATAGCGCGGCGATAGGGAGCCCACCGATGCCGAGCAACGTGGGGTGGACCGACTCGACCAAGCTGAGGATCGCCCAGCTGGTGAGCGACCCGAACATCAACATCACCGCGAACTTCCGGCGGCCAAACAGGATCAGCACCCGCTTGAGGCCGTGGTGAACGCACAGCCACACGAAAACCGCGGTGGCCACGAAATAGAGCAGCTGCATCGGGTGGACGGCGGCGAGACCGAGATACATCGGGCCGACGAAGCCGCCCGACCGCAGCCCATGGACGTTGTACAGCGTGGCCGAGACACCCGTGCTGATGAGGGCCACGATGGGGAACCAGACGTCACCGACGGCGAGCAGGCCGGTAGCAACTGGCAGGGCTTTGTCAACCACGCCGGGGGCGACGGCCACTATGAGCAGCGCTGGAAGGGCGGCCAACGCGCCGCTCAACCCAACCGCCACCATCGTTTTCTTGCTGCCCTGCCGGTTCATGTCGTAGGCGATGAGCGCAGGAATCACGTAGCCGATCGTGTCGAGCAGTGGCAGCGTTGGCCCCGTGACGAACGACAGGGCCGGCCCGAGCAGAAGCGTGAGCACGACCGACACGACGATGTTGGCCACGAACCGGGCTCGCCCGAACACCGCCGCGTAGCGAGGCAGCACGCGCGAAACGAGGACGAACGTGACGCCGGCGTTGATCGCGGTGGCCAGGAGCGCGACCGGGTTGAGTAGTTGGGCGCCGATGTAGCCGGGGATCACCAAACTGCCAGTAGTGGTGTGAGTTCGTTCGTAGAACATCACACTGACCGCGATGCCGACGATGAACGTCATGCGGACGAGCTCTTCGTCGAAGAGCTGTAACGCGAGGACGGTCACGCCGCCTCCGAGTGGGAGGCCGGTTCTGTCGTCGACGCTTCGACGTCCTTGAACAACACCTCGGCGGTGTCGGCGCCCTCGAAGAATTCCATCAACTGCTCGGCCTGATGGGTGTGGATGTTCACCATGCCGGCGATGAGTACGTGGTCGGTGCCCTGGTCGAGGATCATCTCCTGCACGATCTCGGACCACGTGGGGTCGCGTTCGTCGCCCAGATTGATGATCTTGGCGCTCGGCATCCCATTGGCCAGCAAGCGCTCCGTGACCACCCGTTCATAGGCGCCGAACGTAACGACTCGGTCGAGCGTGAGGTCCCGGGCGGCGATGTCGGCAAACTGCAATGCTCGGGCCTGGCGGTCGAGACGGTTGTTCAAAATGGCGATCGTGCACGTTTGCGGTTCGGCCAACCGTTCGACCCGCTTCATCACAGCGATGGTGGATTCGCGGTCGTTGACGGCGAACATGTTGGCCCATGTAACCCGCACGTCGTCCACCACCGTGTTTTCGATGCGTAGCACGCCGGGGTCGGGTTCGGCGGACCACATGCCGCGCATGGCGACGTCACGCGGGATATCCAGCCGCCTGGCGACCTCCAGCCCCAGCGAGACGTTTTCCTCGAACTCGATGTAGCTGAACCCGCGCATGTCGTCAGGGGTGACTGTCGAGGGTTCGGCGACGATGAGCTCGCTACCGCGCCGCTCGACCTCTTCGCGGATGACCGCGATGATTTCGGGGTCACCCTCCGAGGTCACGAGCAGTCCGTTTTCCGGGCAGGTGTTCAAGAGCGAGCGGGCGATCTCCGGGCGCGTGTACCCCATCACATCCTGATGGTCCTCGCGCACGTTGGTGAGCAGGCCGATCTGAGACCGAACGATCTGACGCTCGCACACCCGTTGGTAGTTGGGGTTGATGGCCATGCATTCGATGACCAACGCATCGACGTCGTCGTCAACCCATTCCTTGATGATCGCGAGCTGTTCAAGAATCGTGGCGGGCCCGGTCCGCACGATCGGGTGGTCGACGCCGAAACGGTCGATGACCACCGCCGCGGAACCGGTGGTCTTCGCGATGGGCGTGTAGCCGGCTTCGCGCAGGATTCCGGCCGTCAGTCGAGACACCGATGACTTTCCCCGAATACCGTTCACGTGCACCCGCACCGCCAAGGCGTCGACGCGGCGCCGATGCGAGCGCGTCGCCCGCAGCCAGCCGGATAGCGGCACGAGCAAGAACGCGGCGGCGATGCAGAACTCGAGCATGTTAGTGGGCGTCGGTGACGTCGTCGTTTGCTCGGGTGCGGCGCAACCACCAAAGGCCGGCGAGGGTAGCGATCGCCAGGCCGAGGACGAGGGCCGTCGCCCGGCGACGATCCCGTTCGGGTTCATTGGCGGCCTCGATCTGGGCCGCCTGATCGAGCAGCCATTCGTCGTACTCCGCGGGGGTTGGTCCGGCGACGCGGCCATCTTCACCGAACGCGAGCGGTCCCGTCGGCTGATCGACGCCCGAGCGGCCGACGGGGACGGCGCCGACGCCGCGGACGGCGTCGCGGCTGACGAGGGCGTACGGGTTGGCCATGTCGTTGACCGCCGACGACAAGCCGGCGGCGGCGGCCAGCGCGCTGTCCTGAGCGGTCTCGCCGGTGAACGCCAGATACACGCGACCCGGCTCGAACGGTGACGGGACCGCGGCGACGACCGCAACCGAAGCCCCCGGGCGCAAGTACGGCAGGTGAGCGGCGAGCTCGCGTTCACCGGCGGACCCGACGACGACGAGATGGCGGCTGCGATCGGCACCCGCGTCCGTGATGAGCCGCGGGCTGCCGCCCTGGGACCGGCGACCGAGTTCGGTGATGACGTCCAGCGCGACCTGCAGTTCAGCGGGGTTGGTGGGGTCGCCGATGGCCACGTCGGTCTGCAAGAAGTCCGACATGGTGGCGAGCGAGAACCGGGCATCCTGGACGCCGATCTGCACCGGCTGGGGTGAGCTGGGTTGTTCAACGCCGACGGCGCTGTCGTTGGAGACGGTGAACCAATTGGGGGTGTCGCCGCCGGCACAGCCCGTGTTGGCGGCCGATCCGAGTTGGGTCTCGAGCTTCACGTAGTTGAGGCCGGGGCGCAGATCGGCGGGGGTCACGGTGTGGAGGGCCCGAAGTTGGGCGGTGGTATCGGTGACGGCGACGATCTCCTCGGCGCTTCCGTTGATGCGTACCGACACGGTCGCTTCGTGTTCGGCGAGCGCCGGGGAGAACGTGCCGAACAACGCGAGGGTGGCCGAGTCGGGCGGGAGGCCGGCGGGCAGATGCAGGCGGTACACGAGCGCCTGCGTGCCGAAGCCGCGTAACGTCCGGTCGTCGTATCCGGCCGCTTCGAAGGAGAAGACCTCGCTTGGCGGTTGCACGAGCCCAGCCGGAATTTGGGCCGCTGTTCGCTCGGTGTGGTGGAAGAAGAGGATGCGATCCGGGTCCGCGAGTGCGTGGGCCAGTTCGGCCATTCCGGTGGGTTGGCCAGACAGGGTCAGCACCGGGCGGTCGGCGATGGTCGTCAGGTCGATACGAGCCGTGGCGTTGCTCGGCCGGATGTGAATCCGGGCTCCCGGGACCTGCGGCGCGCCGGCTATGGGGAGGTGCCAACCGGCCGGAGTTCCGCCCTGACCAACGGCCGCCACGATCGCGCCAACGGCCTCGAGCGTGCCCGGCTCGCGTTCGCCCTCGATGGCGAGGGTGATGGGTTCACCGGTGAGCGCCGACACCCGGCCGAGCCCGGCGACCGCTCTCGCGATGTCGAGGTCGCGGGGGGCGATGGTGGCCCGAACGGTCGGTGCGCCGAGGTCGACCCAGCGGGCGACGTGGTTGGGGTCGAGGCAGGCTTGTTCGTTGATGATCGGTGATGTCGATACCGCTTCGATCGAGAAGCCGCCTTCGTCAAACAGTTCGGCGGCGAGGGGGATCGTCAGCGGTCCGGGAGGCTCGGCCGGCGTCCACGCACCCATCGGACGACCGTCGACGTCGATGCGGACGCTCGCGTCGGTGCGAGCGATCTCCGACGCGGCGACGTCGGCGCCGAACCGGCCGGTCCCGCGGACTTCCCAGCCCGGCGGGAGGTCGACATCAAAGCGGGCGTCGGCCCGATAGCCGGACAGGACGGCTGGGTCACCGTCGCTGACCTCCCAGACGGCGAGAAGGCCCCCGGCCGCCACCGTCTGCGTCGACGGTGCGGCTGGGGCCGAGGGTGCGGGGGGAATCGATGTAGGGGGTGGTTCGATCGGTGAGCCGTCCAGCGCGTGGGTCGGTGCTGAGCTGGATGATGCTACGACGACGGTTGTGGCTGGCGAGGAGGTTGGGGCTCCCGGGGTTACCAGCGCCGGTGTAATCGGAGTTGGCGTTGCGGAAATCGGGGCGGTCGATGCCGGCGAACCGACCCGGGTCTCCTCGGCCGCGAGTACCTCGGCGGTCACAGGTGGATGGCCCTCGGGCCAAGAGACGATGGCGCCTTCACCGGCAAAAAGTACGGCAGCGCAAGAAGCGAAGAGCAGGCCCAGGGGCCAAAGGCGGGGAGCGCGGGATGTCACTCTTGTGGTTTCGGCTTCCCGCCGCACAAACCTGAAGAATCCAACGAAAAACCTGGGCTGAACGCCCCGCCGACAGGTTCTGTCCCTGCTTTGCAATCAGGTTACGGAACGCGTCTAAGGTGTCCGACGGAGTAGGGGTGAGACCGAACGCGGTCTCCACCCAGGACGATGCCCGCCCGCAGCCCTGGAAGGCTCGAAATCTATGGTCGAAATGTTGAGCTCCATCGGTGCGGTGCTCGGTCGCGATATGGCGGTCGACCTGGGCACGGCGAACACGCTCGTGTACGTCCGCGGCGAGGGCATCGTGCTCGACGAACCATCGGTCGTTGCGGTCAACGTGCTCGACGGTCGTCCGCTCGCAGTCGGTGCCGAAGCCAAGCGCATGATCGGACGCACGCCCAGCCACATCCAGGCGATCCGGCCGCTCAAGGACGGCGTCATCGCCGACTTCGACATCTGCGAAAAGATGCTGCGCTACTTCATCCAGAAGGTGCATCAGCGCAAGTGGGCCAAGCCCCGCATGGTGATCTGTGTGCCGTCGGGCATCACCGGCGTGGAGCGTCGAGCCGTCCAGGAAGCGGCCGAATTCGCCGGCGCCCGCAAGCCCGCGTACATCATTGAAGAGCCGATGGCGGCCGCCATCGGTGCCGGCCTTCCCGTCCAGGAACCGACCGGCAACATGATCGTCGATATCGGCGGCGGCACCACCGAAGTCGCCGTGATCTCCCTCGGCGGCGTGGTGACGAGCCAGTCGGCTCGCGTCGGCGGCGACGAGCTCGACGACGCCATCATCAACTACGTCAAGAAGGAATACAGCGTCGCGCTGGGCGTACGCACGGCCGAAGAGATCAAGATCGCCCTCGCCTCCGCCTGGCCCCTCACTGAAGAAATTCGGGCCGAGATTCGCGGCCGCGACCTCGTCACCGGCCTGCCCAAGACCATCGTGATCGGCAGCGGCGAAATCCGCGAAGCGATCGAAGAACCGGTTGCCGCCGTGTGCGACGCCGTGAAGATGACCCTCGACAAGACCCCGCCCGAACTCGCTGCCGACATCATGGAGCAGGGAATCAACCTCGCCGGCGGCGGCGCACTTCTCACCGGGCTCGACGCCCGGCTTCAGCACGAGACCGGCATGCCCATTCGCATCGCCCCCGACCCCCTGTACGCGGTTGCGTTGGGCTCGGGTCAGTCGCTGGAAGAATTCGAGGCACTGAAGGGCATCTTGTTCTCGGCTGACGGATAATCTCCTCATGGCCCTTCCGAACCGTGGTGGGCGGACGCGCTACACCCTCATCGTTCTCGTGTTGAGCGCGGTCACGCTCCTGACGTTGGACTTTCGCGGCTTCGGTCCCCTCGAGTCGGCTCAGACCGGGCTGCGCAACATCCTGGCGCCGGCCCAGGAGGGTGCCTCGGCGCTCTTTGAGCCCCTCACCAACGTGTGGAAAGGGGCGTTCGACTACGACGACGTCGTCGCGGAGAACGCTCGACTCGCCGAGGAGCTGGCCCAGATCAAGGGCAACACGACGGCCGAGGCGATCGCTCGGGCCGAACTCGAAGAGCTGGCCAAGCAACTCGACCTCGAGTTCCTGGGCGACAACGAACGGGTCGTCGCCCGCGTCGTCGGTGGCGCGGTCGGAAACTTCAACAGCTACACGGTCGACATCGACAAAGGGTCCGCCGACGGAATGGCCGAGGGGATGCCCGTGGTCACGGGCGCCGGGCTGGTCGGTCAGCTGGTACGGGTCGATCGCGACCGGTCAACGCTCCAGCTGGTGAGCGACCCCGACTTCAACGTCGCCGTCAAGCTGTCGACGTCGCGCGATGTCGGCATCGGCCACGGCAACGGGTCCGACGACCGCACCCTCATCATCGACAGCGGCATCGAGGCCGAATCGGTCGTGTCGGTCGGCGACACCGTCTCCACCGCCGGGGGCGCCAGCCGTTTCCCGGCCGGATTGCCGATCGGGCTGGTGACCGATGTGCAGGCCGGCGAGGCCGCTCTGGGGCAACGGGTGATCGTCAACCTCGGCGCCAATCTCGATCGTCTCGATTTCGTCACCGTGGTGCTCTACGACCCCGAGGCCCCCGACACCGATGACGCAACCGACCCGCCGGCCGCCGAGATACCGCCGGCCACCGTCACCGAGGAGGCCGGCTCATGACGGTCCTGCGACTCGGTCTCGTCGCCTTCGTCGCGGTGATCGTGCAATCCACATTGTTCGCCGAGCTCCGCATCGAAGGGGTCGCCCCCGAACTGCCCTTCCTCCTGGCGGTGCTGGCCGGGTTCACCGCCGGACCCGACCGCGGCGCCATGTTCGGATTCGCCATCGGGCTCCTGTACGACGTGTTGTTGCCGAGTCCGCTCGGCGTTGCGGCACTGGCGGCGGCGGTCGTCGCCTACCTCGTCGGTGCCTTCCAGCAGTCGCTGATGCAGTCGTCGTGGTGGTTGCCCTATGTCGGCAGCGGCCTGATGAGCGCGGCTGCGCTCGGGTTGTTCGCGCTGACCGCCGAGGTCTTTGGCCAGCGGGGCTACGTCAACGGTGACCTGCCGTTCGTGTTGTTGCTCGTGGGCCTGCTCGGTACGGCGATGAGCCCGATGTGTCGATGGCTCGTCGCCTGGTGTTACGGCGGCGACGATCTCCGGACGGGAACGGCCTGACGTGGATATCGCAGCCCCCCGTGTCCGCCTCCGCCTGATCGGCATCGTGGCGATCTCGTTGTTCGTCGCCATGTTCGCCCGGTTGTGGTTCGTGCAGGTGGTCGACGCCGAGACCTATCAGGCCGATGCCGTCGCCAACATTCGCCGCAAGGTCGCCACCCCCGCCCCGCGCGGTCGCATCATCGATGCGGTGGGACGGGTGTTGGTCGAGAACCGGCTCACCAACGTGCTGGTGATCAATCGTCAGGATTTCCGGCGGGCCCGACTGAGCGACAAGGAGGCGCAGGCGATGTTCGTGCGCCTCGCCCGCGAGATCAACCGGGCCGGCGGGCTGGTGAAGGCCGACGACCTCGCGGCCGCCGCCGACAACAACAACTTCACCGACCTGGAGCGCATCCCCATCTCGTGGGATGTTCCCGACGATCTGCTCGTGGTGGTGGGGGAGCGGCCCGACGAGTTCCCGGGTATGGCGGTGGTGCAACAGGCCGTGCGTACCTATCCCTACGGCAACATCGGGGCTCACGTCATCGGTTACGTCGGCGCGATCACGGGTGGTGAACTCGAACGGTCGAAGGCGTCGTGGGAGGCGCGAGACGAGGAGAACCCAAAGCCGTATCGCCGCCGCGATGAGATCGGTAAGACCGGCATCGAATTGTTGTTCGAGGATCAGCTGCGAGGCACCCCCGGTCAGCGGGTGTTCGAGGTCGACAACGTCGGCAACATCGTGCGCGAACTGGTCGAGGAACGCCGCGAGCCCGTTCCGGGCAACGACATCGTCCTGACCATCGACATCGACGTGCAGGCGCTCGCGGAGGACGAGTTGGCCGAGTCCCTGCGCGAGGCCCGCAAGCAGGAGCCGGATCCCGGCGAGCCGCAGTTCGCCGCGCCCGCCGGTTCGACCGTGATCGTCGACCCGCGCAACGGCCAGGTGCTGGCCATGGCGTCGTATCCGACCTTCGAGCCGGCCGACCTCATCGACGGCGTGTCGGCCGACGAGTGGAAGCAGCTCAACGACAAGGCCAACAATTCACCGATCCTCAACCGGGCGATCCAGTCGACCTACTCGCCGGGTTCCACCTGGAAGCTGGTCACGTCGTACGCCGCCTTCCTCGACAACATCTACGGCGCGGGCAACGTGCCCTCCATCGGCCAGACCATCCCCGATGAGTCGGCCTACATCCTCCAGGACTGCGACGAGGAGAGCGGCTCGTGCCGTTTTCAGAACGCGGGCGACACCATCCTGGTCGGCATCAACCTGGTGCAGAGCCTGGCCGTGTCGTCCGACACCTACTACTACCGAATCGGCGAGGCGTTCGCCCGCCGTGGCTCGTCGCCTGAAGAACACGCCGAGAACCCGGATGGGCTGGTCAACAAAGACGGCATTCAGGAGACCGCCAAGCTGTTCGGATTCGGCCGCAAGCTCGGCATCGAGCTGCCGAACGAGAAGGCCGGCCTCGTCCCCACGGCCGAGCTCAAGCAACAGCGCCACGACGCCAACCCCGAGGCCTTCCCGTTCGCCCGATGGTTCGTGGGCGACAACGTCAACCTCGCCATCGGGCAGGGCGATGTCGGCGTCACCCCGCTCCAACTCGCCAATGCCTACGCCACCTGGGCCAACGGCGGGACCCTGCGGGCGCCGTCGGTCGTGGGGCAGATCGTCGGCCCCGACGGCGAGGTGATTCAGGACTTTGGCCCTCGGGTGCTCAGCAGCTTCGAGATCGACCCCGAGCACTACGGCCCGATCACCGACGGGTTGATCGGCGTAACCCACCAGGGTCCGCCGCAACAGGGCACCGCGTACCCGGCGTTCCATTCTGCCGACGGGGTGCCGTTCCCGCTGGCCGACTTCCCCGTGGCGGCCAAGACGGGGACGGCCGAGGTCAACGACAAGGCCGACACATCGATCTTCGCCGCGTACGGCCCCGTCGCCCGCCCCGAGATCGGTCTCGTCGATGTCGAGCCCCGATACGCGGTCGCCGCCATCCTCGAGCAGGCCGGCTTCGGTAGCCGGGTGGCGGCCCCTATGGTCGCTCGCATCATGTTGGCTCTGGCAAACGGCGAGGTGCCTCCCGCGGTCACGGCCGATGAACGAACTGCGGCGTACCTCGCCCAACTCGACCCCGACCCGGCGCTGCTCGACCTGTTGCCCGACGACGCCGTGCTAGCCACCACGATTCCCCCCGGTGCCGCGGCCGACGACCCGGCGGAAGCCGACGCCGACCCGGTGGGGGAGGGCTGATGGCACTCGCCCCCTCGCGTTCGCAGGTGTATCGCCGGGACCGCCCCGTGCTGTGGCAACACATCGATGTGGGCGTCATCACGATGGTCCTGGGGATCACCGCCATCGGCGTGCTCATGGTGTTCAGCGCCACCCGGGGCCCCGCGACCGAGCTGGAACCGGCCAACACCTCGTTTCTCGTGCGCCAGATCGTGTTCGCCGTACTCGGCTTCGCCCTGATGGGGGCCGTCGCAGCGTTCGACTACCGCAAGCTGCGAGCGCTTTCGCCCGTCCTGTACGGCGGCCTTCTCGCCGCCCTCGCACCGCTCACGTTTCTGGCGGTGAGCGGCGCGGCGGAAAACCTGTTCTTCGCCCCGGAGGTCAACGGCATCCGGGCGTGGTACCGGCTCGCCGGCGCGCAACTTCAGCCGGCGGAGTTCGGCAAGGTCGTGGTCATCGTCGCTCTCGCCGCCTTCTTGTCATCGACCGCCGACATCGACATGCGCCGCCTCCTGCTCGGCCTCGCCCTCGTCGCCGTTCCCGTCGGCTTCATCTACCTGCAGCCCGACCTCGGCACCATCCTGGTGTTCATCGCCATCACCGGCGGAATGGTCGTCGTCAGCGGCGTACGGCCCCGTCACCTGGTGGTCGTGCTCGTACTGCTCGGCCTGCTCGTGGGGGCCGGGCTGGCGTCGAACCAGCTGAAGGCCTACCAATTGGCCCGGTTCACGGCGTTCCTCGATGAGTCACCGGAGGATCAGCTGGCCATCGGAGCCCGCGAGAACGTCGAGCAGGCCCAGATCGCCATCGGCAACGGTGGCCTTACCGGCACGGGATTGTTCCAGGGCACCCAGACCCGCAGCGAGCTCGTGCCCGAACAACAGACCGACTTCATCTTCAGCGTCGTCGCCGAGGAGCTCGGGTTCATCGGCAGCGCCTCGCTCCTGTTGCTCTTCGGTCTGTTGTTGTTACGGATATGGCGCATTGCCCACCTGGCGGCCGACACCTTCGGGTTGTTGATCTGTGCCGGGGTGTTTTCGATGCTGCTGTTCCACATCTTCCAGAGCGTGGGCATGACCCTGGGCATCATGCCCGTCACCGGCATTCCGCTCCCGTTTGTGTCCTATGGCGGCTCGTCGATGCTCACGATGTTCGCCGGGCTGGGCCTGGTGCTCAGCGTGCACATGCATCGATTCAGTTAGTGAAGGCCATTCGGGGGCCAGGAGCAGGGGTTTTGCCCGGTAAGATCATGCGATGACGTCGATGTGGCCGGCCCTCGAGCCAATCCTGCCCAAGGTGGAAAAACCGGCGCGCTACATCGGCTGTGAGGGCGGCGCCCAGCAGCCGGTTCACGGCGACGGTCGGGTGGCCTGGTTGTTGACTTACCCCGACACCTACGAGATCGGTCTGCCCAACCAGGGCCTCCAGATCCTTTATGAAATTCTGAACGAGCGCGACGATGCGGTCGCGGAACGGGCGTATGCGCCCTGGACCGATCTCGAGGCCCAACTCCGGGCTCATGATCTGCCGCTGTTCTCGGTCGACAACCATTTCCCGGCGTCGATGTTCGACCTGCTGGCCTTCAACCTTTCGGCCGAGCTCACGTACACGAACCTGTTGAACCTGGTCGACCTCGCCGGCGTACCGGTCCGGTGCGCCGATCGCACCGCCGAGCACCCGTTCGTGGTCATCGGCGGTCATTGCACCTACAACCCCGAGCCCCTGGCCGACTTTGTCGACCTGGTGGTGCTCGGCGACGGCGAAGAGGTCATCGGCGAGATCACCGAGGTCATCCACGCATGGAAGGCGTCCGGCGGCCCCACCAGTGGTGCCGTCGACAGTCGGGAAGGTGTTCTGCGCCAGCTCAGTCGGGTCGAGGGCGTCTACGTGCCATCGCTCTACGAAGCTGAGTTCGACGGCGAACACCTCCGGTCGATCACGCCGCGGTTCTCCGATGTACCCGAACGGGTCGAGAAGCGCACGGTGGCCGACCTCGCCGACTGGCCCTACCCCAAGAACCAGCTCACCCCGCTCACCGAGGTCGTGCACGACCGCCTCAATGTCGAGGTCTTCCGCGGGTGCACCCGCGGGTGCCGTTTCTGCCAGGCGGGCATGATCACCCGCCCGGTGCGCGAACGTCCCGCCGAGCAGGTGCGCACGATGATCCAGAAGGGTCTCGAGCGCACGGGCTACGACGAGGTGGCGCTCACCAGCCTGTCCACCGCCGACTTCAGCGGCATCAAAGACGTCGTTACCGAGACCATGGACGACCCCGCCAACCGCGACCAGGTGTCGGTGTCGCTTCCGAGCCTGCGCGTCGACGCGTTCGGCGTCGATATCGCAGCCGAACTCAACCGCGGGCGGCGCAGCGGCCTCACCTTTGCTCCCGAGGCCGGCACCTGGCGGATGCGCCAGGTCATCAACAAGTTGATCCGCGAAGAGGACCTCTACGAGGCGGTCGAGGGCGCGTACTCACAGGGTTGGCGGCGGGTGAAGCTGTACTTCCTCACCGGCCTGCCCACCGAAACCGACGAGGACACCCTCGGCATCGCCAACCTCGGCCGCAACTGTGTCGAGATCGGCAAGAAGTACCACAAGAGTGCGTCGGTGACCGTCTCGGTGGGCGGATTTGTCCCCAAGCCGTTCACCCCGTTCCAGTGGTTCGGGCAAAACACCGTCGCCGAGCTGCAACGCAAGATCTACCTGTTGCGCGACGACGTCAAGCGTTCCCACGGCGTGCAGATGAAATGGCACGACCCGAAAGCGACGCTGATCGAAGGCATCTGCAGTCGCGGCGACCGCCGGCTCGGCCCGGTCATCGAAGACGTCTGGCGTGCCGGCGGCGTGTTCCAGGAATGGTCCGAACATTTCGACCAGGACAAATGGACCGACGCCATGGCCCGTCACGGTCTGTCACCGGACTGGTACGCCCACCGGCATCGCACCGAGGACGAAGTGCTGCCCTGGGACCACCTGTCCGCCGGCCTGCACAAGGATTTCCTGTGGCAGGACTGGCGTGACGCGCTCGCCGAGGTCGGGCTCGAGGACTGCCGCTGGACGCCGTGTTATGACTGCGGGGCGTGCACCGGCTACGGCATCGAGCACATCGTCGCTTCGGCCACCCCGCCCGCCGGCGGCAGCCAGGGTACGGGACAGGATCTGACGACCGGAGGCGAGGTTCCGGTCGTGCTGGGATCCAAGCCCGTGGGAGCCGGCACCTGATGCGCCTGCGGGTTCGCTACACCAAGAACGGCAAGATCCGTTTCACCAGCCACCGGGATGTGGCTCGGCTGTGGGAGCGGTCTCTGCGGCGGGCCCATGTTCCGATGGCGTACTCGGAGGGGTTTTCGCCGCGCCCAAAGCTTGCCTTTGGCCTCGCGCTGTCGACAGGTTATGAAAGCGACGCCGAGTACATCGATCTGGCGCTCAGCGAGACGATCCCCCTCGACGGGTTGGTCGAACGACTGACCGAGATGTTGCCCGACGGATTGGTGGCCACCGCGGTCGCCGAAATCGACCGAGGCACCTCACTACAACAGGCCATCACCTGCTGTCGCTGGGAGATCGATATCATCACAGACGATCTCCAGGCCGCGTCGACGGCCGTTGCTCAGGCGAAGGAAGCCGAAGAAATCATGTTCACACGGACTCGAAAAGGGAAGCCGGTCACCGACGACCTGCGACCCTACGTGTGGGCGCTCGACGTGCTGGGCCCAACCGAAACCGGATGCCGACTGGCAGCCGAGTTGGGCACCCAACCTCGGGCACTGCGCCCCGCCGAACTCTTGGCGGCGCTCGATCCGGCGTACGAGGCCTTCCTCGTTCGCCGGACACACCAATGGATTACGAACGATGACGGCGATCGCAGCGAGCCTTTGCTCGCCGCGCCGGCATCAGCCGTCCCCACCCCGGTGGGGGCGACATGAGAAGGGAACGATATGTCCAACGAAGCGGCACCTCGCCGCGAAGGGTCAGAGAGCTCTACCGAGCCGGCCCGTAAGCCCCAAATCGGCGATACCCGCCCCGCACCACCTAACCAACAACGCTCCACCACCGACTCCCCGAACGGCGACAACGCCGGTGACGGGCAGCGCAAACGCCGCCGACGCGGCGGGCGGGGCCGAGGCCGCTCCGGAGGTTCCGGCCAGAGCGGCGGGAACGGCCAGAACCGCAACGGCGACAACAATCGCGACGGCGGCAACGACGGCAACCGCCAAAACGGTGGGGGCCAGAAGGGCCAGGGCCGCCGGGGAGACCAGGGGCGTCAGGGAGACGGCGGAGGCCGTGCGCGCGGTGGCCGCAATCGTGGCGGTCGAGGGCGCGGACGCGGTCAAGGGTCGTCCAACACGCCCGTGCAGGCCGTCACCGACGCCGCTCCGGTCGAACTCGATGAGGCCACCCTCGAAGCGCGCCGCGGGCGCGAGCGCAAGGGCAAGCCGGTCGGCCGCTACCTGATGTGTGTGCACAAGGGCGACACGGCGACCCAGATCGCCATCCTCGAAGGCCGCTCGCTCATCGAGCACTACGTGTCGCGCCCCGCCGACGACGTCACCCAGATTCACGGCAACATCTATCTCGGGAAGGTCCAGAACGTTCTGCCCGGCATGGAGGCGGCATTCATCGACATCTCGACGCCCAAGAACGCCGTTCTGTATCGCGGCGATGTGCAGACCGACCCCTCGATGAGCTCCAAGGCCAGCCGCAACATGCGGATCGAGCAGCTGCTCAAGGCCAAGCAGAACATCGTCTGTCAGGTGACGAAGAACCCGATCGCCCACAAGGGCGCCCGGATGACCCAGGAGATCTCGCTCCCCGGGCGCTTCGTGGTGCTGATTCCGAACAGTACGACCTACGGGATTTCCAAGCGTTTGCCCGAAGCCGAACGCAAGCGGCTGCGCACCCTGCTCGACCGGGTGAAGCCGAAGGAACACGGGTTGATCGTGCGCACCGCGGCGGAGAATATCACCGCCGAAGAGATCGAGATGGACCTCACCCGACTGATCGATCAGTGGGCGGGCATCGAGGCTCTGGCGAAGAAGACGAACAAGCCGGCGCTGTTGTACCGCGAGCCCGACATGGCGCTGCGGATCATCCGCGAGGAGTTCAACAAGGACTATCGCGGCGTAGTCATCGACGACCGAGAGCTCTACGAAGAGGTCCGTGACTACGTGGCGTCGATCACGCCGGCGTTGGCCGAACGGGTGCAGTTCTACGATGCCGAGGCCGAGAAGATCTCGATGTTCGAAAAGCACCACGTGCACGAGCAGATCCGCCGGGCGGTCGACGCCAAGGTCTGGTTGCCGTCGGGTGGCTCGCTGATCATCGAGCACACCGAGGCGCTCACCGTGATCGATGTGAACACCGGCAAGAACGTCGGCTCGAAAAGCCTCGAAGAGACCGTGTTTCGGAACAACCTCGAGGCGGCCGAAGAGATCGCCCGGCAACTGCGGTTGCGCGACATCGGCGGCATCATCGTCATCGACTTCGTCGATATGGAGATCCGCCCGAACCGGGCCGAGGTCGTGCGGGTGTTCCGCGAGGCGCTGGCCCGCGACAAGACGCGCACCCAGGTGTATGACATCTCCGACCTCGGCCTGGTGGAGATGACCCGCAAGCGCATCGGCGAGGGCCTACTCCAATCGGTGTCGGAGGCCTGCGTGGACTGCGAAGGCAGCGGTCATCGACTCGACGAGTCGCTCCTCGACGTGTAGCTAGCGGCTCGGGCGCTCGCCGTCAATGGGCGAACGGCCCAATTGGAAGGGCCAAATGACTTACACAGTTCGCGAGCTTTCGCGCCGATAGCACCTCCATGGCCGACGTTCAGGCCATCCAGGAGGAGCACGCTGTGAGACGACTTTTGAACAGACTCGGGCCGCTGCCCGGTCGGGGTGCCGCCCTCATCGAGTACATCTTGATGCTCGGGGTCTTCGCGGTGATCCTCGGCCTGAGCTTTGGCAGCCTCGAAGCGACCGTTGGCAGTGAGACCGATGAGACGGCGTTCGACATCGGTGGACAGAACCCCGGTTCGTTGCCGCCGGTCACCCTGCCGCCCGGCCCGCCGGTTTCGACCGTTCCGCCGACCAGCATCAACACCGCGACCAACGCTCCGCCGGAGGTGATTCTGCAGCCGGCCTACACCGTCAACACGAACACGCCGCTGGAGATCAACTCGATCGTCACCGATGACAACACCGCCCTCGTCGACCTGAACTTCAACTGGTCGTCGCAGTGGGCCGGGGGCGGATGGGCCGGGCCGACCAAGCTCGACCGGAATTTCCAGTGGGGAGCCTCGGGCACCTTCACCGTGACGCTCACCGTCACCGATGCCGGCGGCCTTCAGGGCACGGCGACCACCCAGGTCAAGGTCATCTCCACCGGCTTCACCGTGGAAACGTCGGGTCAGATCTGGTGGAGCAACGCCAGCAACTTCCGGGCCGCGGCCAGCGTTCAGCCCCGCAACGACACCGGTACGTTCCTTGGATTCGAAGTTGTGGTGAACGGCGAGTTCACCTGGACCCAGGGTGGCGTGCCGAAGAGCCAGGCCGGCTCGTGCACCAAGCCGGCCCAGGACTGGAACTGCAGCATCGGTGGCCCGGTGGTGCCCCGCGGCACCACGGTGACCTTCCGGGTTACCAGTGCCACGGCGGACACTACGTGTGCCGGACCATGGGATGGTGCGCCGAACCCGGTCGACATCTTCCTCGCCGTGCCGCCGCCACCACCACCGCCGGCGCCGCCACCGCCGCCGCCGCCACCACCACCGTTTAACGGGGGCTGAGAACACGCTCGACGGGCACCCTCGGGGTGCCCGTCGTCGCATTGGGGATTTCTCGGGCTCGAGTGCGCCATTGTTCGGTTGGTCCGCTAGCCTGATCGGGCTATGTACGCAGTCATTCACACCGGTGGAAAGCAGTATCGGGTCACCGAAGGCCAGACGCTCGAGGTAGAGCTTCTGGGCGAGGTCGGCACCGAACTCGATCTACGCCCCGTGCTCATCGTCGACGGCGACAACGTGCTCGCCACCCCCGATCAGCTGGGTTCGGCGTCGGTGTCGGCCAAGGTCGTCGGCGACGTCAAGGGCCCCAAGATCAACGGCTTTACCTACAAGAACAAGTCCAATCAGCGCAAGCGTTGGGGACATCGCCAGTCGTTGTCCGCCATCGAGATCACCGGCATCAGCGCGGGTTAAGGAGTAACCAATGTCGAAGACCAAAGGTGGCGGCTCAACCCGCAACGGCCGTGACTCGAACGCCCAGCGCCTCGGGGTGAAGATCTACGCCGGCATGGCGGTCCAGTCGGGCGCCATCATCGTTCGCCAGCGGGGCACCAAGTTCCACCCGGGCGAGAACGTGGGCCGAGGCGGCGACGACACGCTGTTTGCCACCACCGACGGCATCGTCGAGTTCGGTAAGCGCAACGGTCGCAAGCTCGTACACGTCGTACCGGCCTAAACAGCCCGAACGCACTACTCCAGCCGCCCTCCGGGGCGGCTGTTGTGCGTTTTGGCGCCCCAGGGCGGTGCGTTTTGGGGCTCAGGGGCCCGCATCTGGCAAGCCCGCGAACCATCTGGTGCCAGGCACCAGATGGTTCGCGGCGGTAGGGGGAAACCGGTTTTTGGGGTCGGTGGGCCGTATGGACCCCGCTATGGGTCGATCGGATCGTTCCGCTTGAGTCGGCGCGTCGCGGTGCCGAAGAAGCGTTACGGCCGTAAACCCAAGGGACCCGTGCGTGCGACCACGAAGAACGACCACTAGAGAGCGAGAACGGGGCGCCGTGCTGGTCGAGGCCGCCATGTTGACGCCTCTCGTGTTTCTCCTGGTCTTCGGCGTCTTTGAGATGGGCCTGGGGTTTCGTACCTACCTGGGCGTCTCCGCCGGCACCAACGACGCCGGACGAGCCGCGTCGACCTTCGCCAACCAGCCCGATGCCGACTTCCGGATGCTCGCCACGCTCGAGCGATCGATGGAAGCGGTGCCCGACGACCTGATCCGCCACATCGTCGTGTTCAACCCCGGTGCGGCCGGGGCCCAGGGGACGCCCACCGCCGGTTGCCAGAGCGGCATCCCAAGTTCGGCCCCCGGCGCGGAATGCAACGTGTACACCCCGACCCATTTCGACCAGGCCCTGTGGGCACCGAAGTTCGGATGCTCGGCCCCGGATTCACCCGACCGGTTCTGGTGCCCGACGAGTCGCGACGCCTCGGCGTCCAGCCTGGGATTCGTCGGCGTGTACATCGCGGTCGATCACAACTTTGTGACCGGCATGTTCGGCGACGACTACATCGTGCGCGACACCACCGTGATGCGTATCGAGCCGAGGGAATCCTGATGCGCCCGCAACGAACGGCTTCTGGTCCATCACCGCATCCTCGGTCCCGTCGGGGCGAGGACGGTGCCATCTTCACCGAGTTCCTGATCATCTTGCCCCTGCTGCTGGCCATGGTGTTCGGCATCGTCGAGTTCGGCATGGTGTTCGACAAGTCGCTCACGGTCTCGAATGCGTTGCGCTCGGGCACTCGGGTGGTCAGTGGTGCTTCCAGCGACACCGACGCTGACTTCCTGGCCCTGCAGGCGATCTCCTCATCGCTGGGCGAGGTCGATCCCGCATCGGTCGACCGGGTGATCATCTACAAGCCGGCGATCCCCAACGCCGAACCGCACCCCAACTGTCTGACCGCCGGCGCCCTCGCGGCCGGTGGCGACGTGACCGGGCAGTGCAACGTCTACGACAGTGCCGAGCTGTTTGCGCCCAACGCGGCCGACTTCACCGGCCCCTGCGATCCGAGCCGCCACGATCATCACTGGTGCGCGACGAGCCGTGATGCCAAGACCACCGGCGGCGTCGACCCGATCGCCATCCGTGTCATCGTCGAACACGAATTCATCACGGGCATCTTCCCGTGGGGCAACGTCACCATCACCGACACCCTTGTCATGCGGGTCGAACCCCGAGGAAACGTATGAGGCCGCTCGCCACCACCCCCGCAGACCAGCGTGTCGATCGCTATGTGCGCCGCGACCGCGGCTACGTGCTGATCCTCGTCGGGTTCCTGATCATCCCGCTGTTGGGCATGGTCGGCCTGGCCGTCGACGTCGGTTGGTTCTACGTCAAGGCGGCCGAGGTGCAGCGCAGCGCCGATGCCGCCGCCCTGGCCGGCGTTGTGTACATGCCGAACTTCGTCGACGCCGAGGTCGAGGCCCGAAAGGTGGCTCGCGAGAACGGCTACACCGACGCCCAGATTACGGTCGAGCCCGCTTCGGCGGAGACCATTCGGGTGATCATCAACGACGATGACGTCGATACGTTCTTCGCCACCATGTTCCTGAGCTCGCCGGTCGAGATCATTCGGTGGTCGACGGCGGAGTACGTGAGGCCGATCCCCCTCGGCAGCCCACTGTCGTCGTTCGGTAACACCAACCTCGACGGTCCCGGCCAGTCGCCCCTGAACATCCCCGGCGACCCGGTCCAGCCGCAGTTCTGGGCGTCGATCCAGGCGCCGTACACCGACCGGTCGTGGGGCGATCCGTTTGCCACCAAGTGCGACGAGGACCTCGACACCACGGCGCGCGGCACAGGCTGCACCAGCCTGAACCCCGACTATCGCGACCGTGGGTACTACTACGCCATCGAGATTGGGCCCAGCCAGCTGAACCAGGTCATTCAGTTCGACGTCTTCGACGGTGGGTTCTACTGGCGCTACAACACCGACCAGACCGGCGACATCACGTTCCTGGAGGCGGGCGCCACCGTCTACCCGCTCGAAGGGTCGACGGCCGCGGCCGCCATCCCGGCGCCCACGATCAGCTACAACATCTTCCAGCCCGACGCCACGCCGAACGACTGGACCGATAACACCGCGGCAATCAGTGGTTGCGAGAAGGTGATCGCCCCGAACAGCGACGTTGGTGTCTGGAAGAACAAATGGAACATCGTGTGCCAGTTCCTGGCGACGCAGCCGGGCGTGTACCCGATCCAGGTGAAGTCGAGCGCCATCGGTGCCAGCCCGGACCTCGGTGCCGGCTACAACCAGTTCTCGCTGCGGGCCTCGGCCGGCTGCTGGCCGTTGTGCGATCATCCCCGCCTGTACGCACTGGGCGAGATGTCGATTCTGAACAACGCGTCGGGCGTGTCGGAGTTCTTCCTCGCCGAGGTGCGCGAGAACGCCGGTCGAGGTAAGGAGTTCGTCGTCGAGATGTTCGACGTCGGCGACGGCAGCCAGGGCGACTTCTTCCTCAACCTCATCGACCCGCAGACCGGTCTCACGGCCGCATCGTGCGACGCAGAACGCGAGGATGGCACCATCAACACCTACTCGCCGTGCCGGGTGCAGACCCGGGTCGAGAACGATCCGCTCGACGACACCGACGATGTGAACGTGTTCGACGGCGAGTGGCTCAAGCTGACCGTGCCCCTCGACCTCACGTACACCTGCTCGCCGGACTGCTGGTGGCGGGTGAGCTACGACTTCAGCGATCCGACCGCCCAGCCGATCGACCGCACCGTGTGGCGGGTCACCGTGGTTGGCGATCCGGTCCGCATCATCGAGTAGCCGCTCACACAATTCGGGAGATAACCGGGGAGCGCCTCGGTAGGCTCATTCCGTGTCCAACTTCGTCGACGAGTGCGGCATCAACGTCCGCGGCGGCGACGGTGGTGCGGGGTGCGTGTCCTTCCGTCGGGAGGCCCATGTGTCCAAAGGTGGCCCCGAAGGGGGCGACGGTGGCGATGGTGGCAGCATCTGGTTTGTCGCCGACCACAACGTGGCGTCGCTGCTGTCGTATCGCGATCACCCGCACCGGCGCGCCGACAACGGCGCCCACGGCAAGGGCAAGGCCAAACACGGCGCCTCGGGCAACGATCTCGATGTGCACGTGCCCGAAGGGACGACGATCCGTTCGCAGAGCGGCGAAATTCTCGCCGACTTGGTGAACCACGGCGACCGCTACCTGGGCGCCCGGGGCGGGCAGGGCGGCAAGGGCAACATGCGATTCCTGAGCAACAAGCGGCGGGCGCCGGCGTTTGCCGAGCAGGGCGAGGTGGGGGAGGAGCGCTGGCTGCGCCTCGAACTCAAGTTGATGGCCGATGTGGCCATCGTCGGGTTCCCCAATGTGGGCAAGTCCACCTTCATCTCCCGCATTTCGGCCGCCAAGCCCAAGATCGCCGACTACCCGTTCACGACCCTGGAACCCAACCTCGGGGTGGTTCGTATCGACGACCGCACCGAGATGGTGGTGGCGGACATCCCCGGCCTGATCGAGGGCGCAGCCGAGGGTAAGGGACTCGGGCATCAGTTTCTGCGCCACGTCGAGCGGGCCCGGGTGCTGCTCGTGATGCTCGACCTGGCCCCGTACGACCAGACGAGCCCGGAGACCCAACTCGAGGTGCTGCTCAACGAGCTCGGCAGCTACGACCCGTCGTTACTCGAGCGCCCTCGCATCGTGGTGGGTTCGCGCATCGATCTCGCCCCGGACAGCCCGTTCGAGGGGCTGACCGTGTCCGCGGTGACCGGAGCCGGCCTGCCCCAGGTGGTGGGCGCCATGTCCACCGCGGTGCTCGAGGCCCGAGCCGAACAGCCCGAAACCGAAGCGCGAGTGATTCATCGACCGGCAGGCGAAGAACTGATGGTCGAGCGCGACGAATACAACGTGTTGGTCGTGAAGAGCCGGGCCGCACAACGAGCCGTGCTGCTGAGCGACATGACCGACGACGATGCGCTCGAATACGCACGGGACCGCCTGAAACGACTGGGTGTCAACAAGGCGCTTCGGCGCGCCGGTGCCGTCGAGGGGGAGACGGTTCGCATCGGCGAGCTCGAGTTCTCCTACGAAGACGATCAGTGAGCTGACATGAGCACGATCGTCGTCAAGGTCGGAACATCGTCGGTCACCGACGAAGAGGGCGCGATCGCCGAAGCGGCGGTCGAAAAGCTCAGTGCCGAGGTCGCCGCGCTCGTCGCCGACGGCCACCGCCCGGTCATCGTGTCGTCGGGCGCTATCGCCGCGGGCCTGCCTCAGCTCGGCCTCGGTGGCGCCTCCCGGCCCGACGACGCCGTGACCCTCCAGGCGGTCTCCGCCGTCGGGCAGATCGAGTTGCTGCAGGTGTATCGCCGGGCGCTCGGCGCGCACGGTCTGGTCGCCGGCCAGGTACTGCTGGCGCCGCTCGACTTCGTGACCCGCAGCCAGTACCTGCATGCCCGGGGCACGCTGAACCGACTGCTCGAGCTCGGCGTCGTGCCGGTGGTCAACGAAAACGATGCCATCGCCGACGACGAAATCCGGTTTGGCGACAACGATCGCCTCGCCGCGCTGGTGGCCAACCTGGTCGACGCCGAGACCCTGATTCTGCTCACCGACACCGAGGGGGTGCTGACCGCCGACCCCCGGGTCGACTCGTCGGCCTCGCTCATCGAAGAGATCGTCGAGTTCGACAATCAGATCACCGAGGTCGCCGGTGGCGCGGGCACCGTCCGGGGCAGTGGAGGAATGGCCTCCAAGCTCACCGCCGCGCGAATCGCTTCGTGGGCCGGGGTGCGGGCGGTCATCGCCCACGCGGACCGTCCCGGGGTCATCGCCGATGCGGTGGCCGGAACCAGCGTCGGTACGAATGTGGCGCCTCGCCCGCAGGGCCTGTCGGCCCGCAAACTCTGGATCGCCTTCGCGCTCGGCTCGTCCGGCACGCTGACCGTCGACGAGGGAGCGCGAACCGCGCTCGTCGAGAACGGCCGATCGCTCCTGGCCGCGGGCGTGGCTCATCTCGACGGCGAGTTCCGGGCCGGCGACGCGGTTGAAGTCGCCGGGCCCGACGGTCAGGTTTTCGCCAAGGGCCTGGTGCGCCACGACGCAATCGACCTCGCCGCATTCGCAGGCAAGAACAGCGATGAGTTACCGGCGGGCCGACCGTCGGTCGTGGTGCACCGTGATGATCTAGTGATGATCCCGGGCTGACGCCCGAAACCGGTTACCCCTCGGCGACCGTGCCGCCGGCTTCGGGCGCGGCCTGCACCTCGGGCGCCGGGGTCGAATCGATGCCGAGCTGGGCCTTGATCTCGCTCAACCGGGCCTGAGCCTCGGTGTTGCGGGCGGCCTCTTCGATCTCGGCGATGCTGCCTTCGACAGAGTGCTCGGACAGTTCGGCCGATCCTTTGGCCTTGGCGTAGCGGCGCTCGATCTTGTCGCGCACCTCTTCCATGCTGGGGACGTCCTGGCCGACCTGCTCGTTGAGCTGGGTCATGGCCTTGTTCATCTGTTCCTGCATCTTGGCCTGGTCGAGTTGGCCCAGCAGCTTCTGCCGCTCGCTGAGCTTCTTTTGCAGCAGGGCCGAGTTCTGCTGCACGGCGGCTTTGGCCTGATCGGAGTGGGTGGTCGAGTCGAGGTGCAGCTGCTTGAGGTCCTCGACCTCGGCCTCGAGGGCGATCAACCGGTTGGCGAAGCTCTCGGCGGCCGACGTGTACTGCGTGGCCTTGGCGTCGTCGCCGGCCTTGGCGGCATCTTCGGCCATGAGGATGGCCTGACGGGCATTGCCGTTGATCTTTTCGAGTTCTTCCATCTTGCGGTCGAGCCGCATCTCGGTCTGCTTCTGGTTGGCGATGACGTTCGCCGCCTGCTCCTTGAGCCGTCGGTGCTGCTCCTGGGCCTCGATAATGGCCTGTTCGAGCTGCACTTTCGGGTCGGCGTTCTCGTTGAATTGACCGGTCAGTTTGGCGGTGAGGTAGCTCCACCAGCGGCGCGCAAGTTTGATCATGGATGCATCTTATTGAGTCCGCGCCGAAAATTCTGCCCGAGCGAAGATCAGGACCGCCAGAGCAGTCGGCGAACGGGCCGCAATACCAGATCGGCTTCGGTGATCTGTAGCCGGAAGGCGACCACGACATAGGTCAATCCGGCGAGTCCGAGCGACAGCGCGGTGGCGATGAGCGTCGGCAACGGGTCGGTGACGAGTTTGGCGGTCGCGGCCACGAGAAAGGCGATTGCACCGGGAACCGCCAGCCTCGCGATCGAGGCGGTGGGCGGCGTGGCGCCCGGAAGGTGTCGGCGCAGCAGCCGTTGCAGGAGCACCAACTCGACCCAGGCGCCGACGGCGGAACCGACCGCCAGGCCGACGGCACCGAGGCGGAAGACGTCCTCGACGCTGCGGGTTTCACGGGCAAGCGGGCCCCGCAATCCGACGATCGACCAGAAGTCGACGACCCGTTGGGCCTCGATGAGCACCCGATCGAACTGGAATGCCACCACGAGGCCGACGACGGCGGCGACCGCCACGCGGACGAAGGCAATCCGGGCCGGTCCTTTGGTGTCGCCGACGGCGTACAGCGAATTCTGAGTCAGTCGCGACAATCCGTTCGCGGGCAGGCCCAGGGACCGGGTGGCCAACACGAACCACACCACCATGGTGAGATCGCCGGAGAATGCCCGACTGCGGAATACGAAGCCGGCGAGGCTCTGGTAGAGCGTGGCGACGATGAGGTCGCCGAGGGCGAAGTAGGCGGCGGCCACGAAGACCAGGAAGAACGCAATCCGCGCCTGGCCCCGACGGGCGCGGGCGACGAGGGCGTCGGGGTCGCCCGCGAGCCGGGACATCTCCGGGAGTTCCGCCGCCGCCACGCTCATGGCGAAGAGGCTGACCGGCAGCAGGTACAGCACCTGGGCGTAGCCGAGGACGCTGAGCGCACCCTGCGCAAGGGCGGCGGCCAAAAGCAGGTCGAGGTAGGACGAGAGCTGGACGACACCTCGACCGAGCAGGGTGGGCACGAAGCGTTCGAACACCTCTTTCACCGCGTCGGTCGAGCGGTCGAGGTTGGGGCGGATCTCCGGGGCGACGGATCGGACGGTGGGCAACTGCACGAGGAATTGCAGCAGGCCGCCGACTACCACCGCCCAGGCGAGGGCCCGACCGATGTCGAGTTGGGCCCAACCGAGGGTGCCGGTGACCACCAGCGCGACGATCTGGGCCAGGTTCCACGCCACCGGCGACGCATACGACAGCAGGAACCGGCGGTGGGTGTTGAGCACGCCCAGACACCAGGCGGAAAGCACCAGAAAGCCAATGCCGACGGTCATGATCCGCACCAGCGGTACGGCGGCCTCGAAGACGTCGTCGGGCAGCAGCCCCGCGGTCAGTATCCAGATGATGGGCCGGGCCAGGGCGACGCCGATTACGACGAGGACCCCGGTGACGGCGGTCAGCAGGCCGAGGACGGCACCGGCGAGCTTCCGGGCTTCGGCGGGCTCGCGTTCTTCGAGCAGGCGCGCGTACACGGGGATGAACGAGGCCGACAGCACGCCTTCGCCCAGCAGGTTCTGCAGGAGGTTGGGTATGCGCAACGCGGCCCGGTACGCCTCGGCGGCGGTGCTCGCCCCCAGGAATGCGCCGATAGCCATCTCCCGCACCAGCCCGGCGACGCGCGAGGCCATAATTCCGGCACCGACGAGCACGGATCCCGAGCGCGCCGAGCCCGATGCGGTACGCCCGTCATCGGCGGGCGATTCGGGCTTCACCGGGGCGCGGGCCCGACGTCGATCACGTCGGTGAGGCTAGTGGCGATCCGGGCGATCAATTGATTCAGGTACTCGGGTGAGCGGCCGCTAACCTTTGGGCATGGCAGAGCGTTTCACCGATGTCCCAACCGTGCGTCAACAACTCCGGGAGGTCGACTACCTCGCAGACGACGGCATTTCGGGTGTGGTCTTCCTCGCCGACCGGCTCGGCAAGCCGATTCTGGTCGAAGGCCCGGCCGGCACCGGCAAGACCCAGCTGGCCAAGAGCGTCGCCGAGATGTCGGGTTCGCGGCTCATCCGGCTCCAGTGTTACGAGGGGCTCGACGAGGCCAAGGCGCTCTACGAGTGGAACTACAAGAAGCAGCTCCTGCGCATCCAGGCCGAACGCAACGCCGACGGGTCGTGGGAAGAGCTCGAGGACGACATCTTCTCCGATGAGTTCCTGCTCACCCGGCCGCTGCTCGAAGCCATCCAGGCCGACGACCCGGTCGTGCTGTTGATCGACGAGGTCGACCGGGTCGAGGTCGAGACCGAAGCGCTCCTGTTGGAGATCCGGTCCGACTTCCAGGTGTCGATCCCCGAGCTGGGCACCATCGAGGCAAAGCAGATTCCGCTGGTCTTCCTCACCTCGAACAACACCCGTGAGCTCTCCGAAGCACTGAAGCGCCGTTGCCTGTACCTCCACGTCGACTACCCGGAGATGGACCGCGAGAAGGAGATCGTGCTCACCAAGGTCCCCGAGATCGCCGAGAACCTGGCCGACCAGATCGCCCGCGTGGTGCGCTCCATTCGCCAGCTGGAGCTGAAGAAGGCGCCGTCGGTGTCCGAAACCATCGATTGGGCCCGCACGCTCGTGCTGCTCGGCATCGACAAGATCGATGCCGAAACCGCGACCGAGACGGTCAACGTGTTGTTGAAGTACCAGGCCGACATCGCCAAGGCGGTCAAGGACTTCGCGTCGAACGACCAGTTGGGATCGTGACCGACACCGCGGTCGCCGGCGCCGCCGCGCCCGACGGTGAACCATCGCCGCTGCTCGAACTCCTCGCCGGGTTCATCATCGAGCTGCGCGAGGCCGGCCTTCCGGTCAGCCTCACCGAAAACCTCGATGCCATGGAAGCGGTACAACACATCCCGATCGAGGATCGCTCCACGTTCAAGTACGCGCTCGCCGCCACGCTGGTGAAGAACCACGGGCATTGGAAGGCGTTCGAGACGGTCTTCGAGGTGTACTTCTCGATGCGGGGTTCCCAGTACTCGATCGACCCGGAGTCCTCGGAGTTCGACTTCGATTTCGACGACGACGATCAACAGGGCCAGGGACAAGGGCAGGGCCAGGGGCAAGGGCAGGGCGGCGGCCAGGGCATGTCGCCCGAAGAGCTGGCCGAGATGCTCTACAAGGCGCTGCAGTCGGGCGACCGGTCGATGATGCAGGCGATCGCCCGCCAGGCCGTGCGCCGCTTCGCCGGCATGGAACCGGGTCGCCCGGTGGGCGGCACCTACTACCTGTACCGCACGCTGCGCAACCTCGACCTCGACGGCGTGATGGAACGCCTGAACTCCGAGTCGAAGCTGGAGAATCCGGAGCAGTCAAGCTTTGACGAACGGCTCCAAAACGATGAGTACAAGGCCCGGGTCAGTGAGCTGAAGAAGGAGATCGAGGCCGAGATCCGCCGGATGCTGGTCGCCGATCGTGGCGTGGAGGCCATGGCCAAGACGCTGCGGAAGCCATTGCCCGAAGACGTCGACTTCATGCACGCGACCCGCGAGGAGATGGCATCGCTGCGCAAGGCCATCTACCCGTTGACCCGCAAGCTGGCCGCCCGGTTGGCCCGCAAGCGCAAGTTCGGACGCCGTGGGCCGCTCGACTTCCGGCGCACGGTGCGGACGTCGTTGAGCTACGGCGGCGTCCCGGCCGACCCGAAGTTCCGGCACCCGAAACCGCACAAACCCGAGATCTACGTGATTGCCGACATCAGCGGGTCGGTTGCGGCGTTCGCCCGCTTCACGCTGCACCTGGTGTATGCGATCTCCAACCAGTTCACGAAGGTGCGCAGCTTCGTGTTCATCGATGGGCTCGATGAGGTCACCAGCTACTTCGACAACGTCGACGACATCACCGAAGCCATCCATCGGGTGAACACCGAGGCCGACGTGGTTTGGGTGGACGGGCACAGCGACTACGGCCACGCCTTCACCGTGTTCTGGGAGAAGTTCGGCAAAGACGTCGGGCCCAAGTCAACGGTGTTGATCCTGGGCGATGCCCGGAACAACTATCACGCGTCGCAGTCATGGATCATCAAGGAGATCCAGGACAAGGCCCGGCAGGTGCACTGGTTGAACCCCGAACCCCGGTCCTACTGGGATACCGGCGACTCCATCGTGGGCGAGTACGTCGAGTACTGCGACGCCGTTCACGAGGTCCGGAACCTGCGCCAACTCGAGAACTTCGTCGAAAAGCTCGTCTAGCGCGAACCATCTGGTGCCAGGCACCAGATGGTTCGCGGCGGGGCGCGTTAGGCGGTTTTGTCGGCGACGCCGCGCAGGATTGAACGACCGGAGTGGGTTTCGTCGCCGTCGTCTTGTTCGATGGAGATATCGACGATCGGGAACTCCTCGGTGGTGACACCGGGCGGAAGGTCGATGGTGCCGTCGGCGGAAACCCGGCCGAGCGAGTGCATGTCGGTGACGTCGGCGTTGATCACCCACAGTTCGTAGTGGCCATCGACCTCAGGCCATTCCGAGACATCAAGGCGGATCTGGCGGGAATCGCCGTCGACGATGACCTCGGCGACACCATCGAGCCCGACTCCGGCCGGGTCGAGTTCGTCGTTGACCAGGTTGGCCACGGCGAATGGCTCAGGGTCGTCGTCTCCGGTGAGCGCACCGATGCCGACGACGGCACCGACGAACACCGCGGCGGCCGCAGCAGCGGCCATGATGGCCTTGCGCGGTCGGAACGGGACGACGACACCGTCGTCGCCGAGACCTGCTGGGCTGGGTTCTGCGGCTGCCGCCGGCGCGTCGGGAGCGCCCGTCCCACCCTCGACGGAGCGGAGGCGAACAGCCGGCTCGTCGGCCGTCGCCGCAGCGGTGGCCTCGCCGGCCAGCTCGGCCTCGATAGAGTCCCACACCGCCGGCGGGGGAGTGGTGAGCGTGGCGTCTGCTTCGGTCAGGTCCTTGGCCAGCGCCGACAGGCGGGTGAACAGTTCCGCCTCGTCCGGGTCGTCGAAGTGTTCAGTCATGGGAGGTCTCCAAATACGTACGGAGTCGACTGAGTCCCCGCCGGATGTCGCTCTTCACTGTTCCCAGCGGAAGGGCGGTCCGATCAGCAATCTGTTGGTGGGTGAGATCTTCGTAAAAGGCCAGGTGGAGCACCTGCCGGGTGCGATCCGGCAGCTCTCGCATGGCGGAGGCGAGCAGCATCTTGTCGGCGAGCACGCTCGGATTGTCGGGGTCGTCGCTGCCGTGGTGGTCCAGGGGCGGGCCGGCTTCGTCGACCCGTCGCCCCATCTTGCGGTGATGGTCGATGACTTTGTTCTTGGCGATGCCCATCAGCCAACCGCCGAGGGTTCCCCGATCGGTGGAGAAACGGTCGCGGGCCCGCCAGGCCGAGAGGAAGACCTCCTGCGTGAGATCGTTCGCGAACTCGGTGCCGACCGAACGGCGGCAGAAGGTGTAGATCAGCGCCCCGTGAGCGTCGTAGGCCGCCCGGAGGGCCGAGTCGTCGCCGGTGAGGAACAAATGGGTGGCCTCGTCGACACCATCGAGGTCGGCGGGGGCCACACCGCGGGGTTCGGGGGAGTCAGGCATCGCCGGGGGCACCGCTCGATAGTACCGGAACGAAATCGATGAGCGCGGGCTCGTGCCGGCGGAGGCGCCGGAGGTTCGCGGGGTTTCGGGGCGCGTTACGTCGTCGGGATCGTGCAGACCTGGTCGTCGACGGAGCGCAATCGCCATGGAAAGTCCTGGAACGCGGTGGGTGGATGTACCCGGCCTTACGTTCGCTCGTTGCGTTTGGATGCAGGGCGGAGCGCTTTTGGGCGGTTTTTCTCAGGTGCGAAGGAGATCCGAAACCGCGAAGGCCAGATCCACGCTCTGGCGGCCGTTGAGCCGGGGGTCACACATCGTCTCGTAGCGCGAATCGAGGTCCTCGTCGGCGATTTCCTGGGCGCCGCCCAGGCACTCGGTCACGTCATCACCGGTGAGCTCGACGTGCACGCCGCCCGCCCAGGTGCCGGCGGCATCGTGGGCCGCGAAGAAACCGGAGATCTCGGCGAGCACATCGTCAAACCGGCGGGTCTTTCGACCGCTGGGCGAGGTGAACGTGTTGCCGTGCATGGGGTCGCACACCCAGACGACCGGATGGCCGGCATCGTCGACCGCCTTCAGCAGCGGGGTCAGCCGCTCGGTGATGTCCTCGGCGCCCATCCGCGTGATCAGGGTGAGGCGTCCGGGTACCCGGTCCGGATTGAGGGCCTCGCAGATGCCGAGTACGTCCTCGACGGTGGCGGTGGGGCCCACCTTGCAGCCGAGGGGGTTCTGCACCCCGCGCAGGAATTCGACATGGGCGCCATCGAGGTCGCGGGTGCGCTCGCCGATCCAGAGCATGTGGGCGGAGCAGTCGTACCAGTTGCCCGTGCGCGAGTCCTGCCGGGTGAGCGCCTGCTCGAAGCCGAGTAACAGCGCTTCGTGGCTGGTGTAAAGGTCGACCTGGGAAACCGATTGTGATGCGGTATCGATCCCGCAGGCCTCCATGAAGCGCAGGGCGTTGTCGAGTTCGGTGGCCAGGGCGGTGTAACGCTGCCCCGCCGGGCTGCTCGCCACGAACTCCTGGTTCCACGCGTGGACCTCGGACAGCGCCGCGTAGCCGCCCTTGGTGAAGGCCCGCAACAGGTTCAGGGTGGATGCGGAGTTGTGGTACGCCTGCAGCAGGCGCTGCGGGTTCGCTCGGCGCTGGCCCTCGGTGAAGCCGGGCTCGTTGACGATGTGGCCGCGAAACGATGGCAGTTCAACGTCGTCGACGGTTTCGGTGTTGCTCGAACGGGGCTTGGCGAACTGGCCGGCGATACGGCCGACCTTCACCACCGGGACACCGGAGGAATACGTGAGAACGATCGCCATCTGCAAGATGACCTTGAGTCGGTCGCGGATGGAGTCGGCCGAGCTGTCGAAGGACTCGGCGCAGTCGCCGGCCTGGAGCAGGAACGCTTCGCCGTTGGCGACTCGCCCGAGCTGTTCGGTGAGCTGGTCGGCTTCGCCCGCAAAGACGAGAGGCGGAAGGTCGCCGAGCGTCTTGAGCGCCTGGTCGAGTTCGGCCTCGTCGGGCCAGTGGGGTTGCTGGCCGGCCGGGAAGGCCTTCCAGCTGTCGGGACGCCATTGATCCATAGCGCTACAGCCTACGGCCGGACGCGGGAAGGCCCCAATCGTTTTCCCAAAGGAACCCGATCAGGGCCTTCCGACGTTTGTGATTGCGGGTTTGTACCGGCGCCTAGGCGGCGTCGACGCGGGTCCCGGCCTGCTCGCGGACCGTGTTCACGGCTCGCTTGACCAGGCGGCGGGCGGCCTCGGCGGTAACGCCGAGCTCTTCGCCGACCTCGCGGTAGCTGCGCTTGCGGCCGTCGTGCATACCAAAGCGCTGTTCGACGGCGTAGCGGGCACGGGTGTCGAGCACGTCCAGAAGGTCGGTGACCATCTGGGTTTCGGCTCGGGCCATGACCTCGGCCTCCGGGCCGGCTTTGGCGTCGGGGAGGAGGTCGACCAGCTCGTTGCTGTCGTCGTCGCCGATCGTGCGATCGAGCGACGTCGGCGTGGTGAGCCGGTGCAGGCGGGCGTGTTCGTCGTCCAGTTCGTCACCGTCGCCCGAAACCGCACGAAGTGCGGCGCGCAGGCTGGCCGACCGGTCGCCGGGAAGGCGAACGAGGCTGGCCTTCTGGTCGAGTGCCCGGCCGATGGCCTGACGGATCCAGAAGGTCGCGTACGTGGAGAACTTGAAGCCTTTGCGCCAGTCGAACTTGTCGACCGCGTGTTCGAGGCCGAGGTTGCCTTCCTGGATGAGGTCGAGCAGCTCCATGCCCGGGGGCAGGGGGTAGCGGCGGGCGACGCTCACCACGAGGCGAAGGTTCGCTCGGATGAAGCGGTCCTTGGCAATGGCGGCTTTGTTAATGGCCCGGTCGAGTTCGCGACCGGTTTCACCGTCTTCTTTCTTGGCGCGGGCTTCCGCGCCCTTCTCGATGATCTGCGACAGTTCTCGCTCTTCTTGTGCGTTGAGCAGAGGAACCATGCCGATCTCGTTGAGGTATTGACCTACTGAATCGCTCATGTCACCTAGATTCGAAACAGAGTTGCGACGCGCAACTCCCAGGGGATGGAAGAAACTTCCTTCCGAGCACCTGTAGGTAACAGGGGCGCGGAGGGTAGCATCTCATTCAACAACATCAACCTGCCTTCGTCTTCCACTTTCGCTATGACATCCGTCACGGACGCGCACGAACGAGGAGGCAAGTTGTTACTCCACCCGGGCATATGGATAGTCACTCAGACAAGCGAAGTAAAGCATTTCCGATTCTGCGAAGCCTGAGTATCGGCAGGATTGCGGCGAAACGTGAGTGATTCAGCGGATTCTGGGGCCCAAGAAAAGTCGCCCCGTGAACGCGTTGGCGTCTTCGGTGGCACCTTTGACCCGCCGCACCTCGGCCACCTGATCACCGCGGTGCACGTGCACGAGGCGCTCGAACTCGATCGACTTTTGCTCGTCGTGAACCATGTTCCGTGGCAAAAAGTGGGAAAACGCGCCATCACACCGTCGGCGGATCGGCTCGCCATGGTCGAGGCGGCGGTTGCCGATGTCGATGGGGTCGAGGCCTCGGCGATTGAAATCGAGCGCGGCGGCGAGACCTATTCGGCCGACACCCTCGAGCATCTGGCGGCGCCGAATCGTGACCTCTTCCTCGTCGTCGGCGGCGATGCCGCAGCCGGACTCGACACCTGGGACCGTCCCCAGGTCATCGCCGAGTTGGCGACGATCGTGGTGGTGGCCCGGCCATCGCGCCCCGACGACCGGCCGCCGGAGGGGTGGAACTTCACCCTGGTCGACGTGCCCGATGTCGAGGTGTCGAGCACCGAAATTCGGGCGCGGTTGCGCGGCGGGAAACCGGTGCACTTCCTGACCCCCGTATCCGTGCTTGACTGCATTGAAGCTCGCCGCCTCTACCGCCCTCCCTCTGGGGATCGATGACCGACCAAATGCTGCGCCGTCCGCCGGCCGACGAACCCGATGGTGACCGCCAGCCTGCTGTGGTGAGCAGCGAACCGGTGACGACGGGACCCAGGCGTCCCCGCTCCGAGATTGCCGGCCCGGCCGCGTTCGGGTGGCGCTGGATCTTCCCGCTGGTGATGCTCGGCATCGCCGCCGCCGTTCCCTATCTGGTGATCCAGGGCGGCAACGCGGTGCTCGATTCCTCCGGCGGCGTGGTCACCGAAGCCCGCATCGATGACCCGACCGAACCCGGCTATGTCGCGTTCGTGCTGCCCAGCCCAACCGCGCTCACCGTCTTCGTCGATGGCGACGGCGAGGCGGTCGGTGCCTCCTTTATCGGCCTCGCGGGCGAACGGCAGGGCGGAACGGTCATCCAGCTCCCCGCCGAACTGTTGGTTCCCACCGAGAACGGCGAGTCCGAGACGATCGCCGCCGCGTACGCCGGTGGCGGAGTCGACCGGGTGGCCGCCGCCATCACCACCCTGTTCGGGGTCGACGCCGATGAGGTCATCGAGCTCGGTCCGGACGAGATCGTGGCCGAAGTCCTTCCCGGTGAGCCCTACGCGCTGAGTCTCGCCGATCAGCTGGTCGATGTGAGCGCCTCGGGCGCCGCGCAGGTGCTGTACGAGCGAGGTGTCGTCGACCTCACCGCCGCCGACGTCCCCGCGGTACTCGCGGCGATCGGTCCGTCGGAGGCGGGGATCAACCGGACCGACCGTCAGTCGGAGTTCTGGCGCACCTGGATTCAACGGATTCGGCGCAGCGATGCCCCGGCGGAGTCGGTACTGGCCGAGGACCGCGGGCTCGGGCGATACCTTCTGGGTCTGAGCTCGGGCACCTTCACCGTGGAGACGATCGCCGCCGACCAGGGCGCCACGCTGTCGGGCGAGCAGCTCTACGAGGTCACCGACGAGGTGGTCGCGGACGCGGTCGCCCGCGCGGTGCCGTTCCCCCGGTTGGTCGACGATGTGCGCCCCTCGGTGCAGGTCGAGAACGGCAACGGCGATTTCTCCTCGGGTGACATCGTGGCCGAGCTGGTTTCCGACGGTGGCGGGCATCTGACCCTCGTGAGCAACGCCCCGGCCTTCACGGTGCAGACCACCACGGTTGAGGTGCACGACGAAAACGACCTGGAGGTCGGCGAGGAGCTGGCTCGACTGTTCGGCGCCGAGGTGGTGCTCCAGGTCGATCCGGAGTCGAATGTGGCCATTGTCATCACGCTCGGCTCCGACTTCGTCGCCCCGGGCTCATAGACTCATCACCCTGGTGACGAGCATCGAACCCAATCCGCCGGAGAAGCCGGAGCCTGCCGTGGTGGCGATCGACGATGTCGATGTCGCCAAGGCCGCGGCGCGCTCGGCCGCCGACAAACTGGCCGCCGACACCGTCATCATCGATGTCGGTGACGTGATCGCCATCACCGGCTACTTCGTCATCACGTCGGGCGCGAGTCGCCGCCAGGTGCGAGCGATCGTCGACGAGGTTGAGGTCGGCGTGATCGCCGCCGGCGGACCTAAGCCGATCCGGGTCGAGGGCATCGACCACTACGAGTGGGTGCTCATGGATTTCGGCGACGTGGTCGTGCACGTGTTCGCCGAGGAACAGCGCGAGTACTACCAACTCGAACGGCTCTGGTCCGACCGCCCGCGGGTCCCCTGGGCGGAGTAGCCAAGCCCCGCCGGGCGCGCCCGGCGATCGTTCAGCCGATGGCTTCGCGGAGATAGTCCGAGAAGCCCGCGGCCGACGGCGACGAATTCTGCCGGCGGTAGTCGAGCCAGTGGCGAACCGCCTCGGCTCGCGTCACTGGCTGCATGCCGGGGTAGGTCCGGCCGACCGCGTCGTGAGCAAGCGTGGATGGGGTTCCGGTTCCCAGACGGCGAACGCCGAGCATCGATGCGAGCTTGTTCGCGAGTCGCGGATCATGGCCACCTCGAAGCGTCAGGGCAACGAGGGCGGCCTTGGTAACGCCGGCACCATTGACCGTGAGCGCTCGAATCGCTCGTCGCACCACCCAGTGGGTCCGGTCGATCTCGGCCCCTTGGAGCCACTCGCCGACCAACGACGCCGCCTGCTGCATCGGCCAGTCGAGTTCGGGTAGGGGTAGCACGACCTCGACCACGAATTCGGCCAACAGCTCCGGCCGCTCGGCGCCGTCGGAACCCGCGGCGGCCACCAACTTCGCCGTGACCGTCTCGGCCAGCTCGAGGCGGTGTCCGATGTGTTCGTACCGTTCCTCGGCTAGGCCGGTTCGGTACGCGAAGGCCTTCGCCGGCGACAACTCGATGGTGGGTAGCTCCTTGGCTCGGTTGGTGAGGATCGAGAGGCCGTTCTCCAAGCCGATGTCCGAGGCGCCGGGTCGCACCCACAAGGCCCGTCCGCCGTCGGCGGTTGTCTTGCCGACGCCGACGACCTCGTCGCCGCCTCGGAGGAGCAACATGGCACGATCGCCATCGAAGACGCGCACCCACCGGAGGTCGGGGTCGTCGGTGATGGCCCATCGGTCGATCAGTCGATCGATCTCTTCGGCTGGGCGGTCGACGGCGCGCATCGTGCTGTCGCGATGGGCCTGGAGGCGCCCGGCCAGTTCGAGCGCGACATCCTCGGCCGGGTGATCCTCCCGGGCGAAGCGGCGAAGGAGTTCGCCGTCGGCGAGGCGGCGCAGCACCGCTGGCTCATAGATCACCTTTGCTCGCCAGTTCGTCACATGACGGTGGTCGAGCACGGTGGTCACGAACCGGTTCGATCCCCGATGGCGGCCGACGACGGTGATCTGTTCGCCCCCCATTCCCCAGAAAGCGGAGTGGAAGTGCACTTTTGCACCGGGGCGGAGCTTCTTCGTGCCCGCCCGAACCTCGCCGGAGGCCCCGACCAGGCGCTCCTCGACGACATTGCCCACCACACCCCAGTGCGGTGCAGGGGGTTCGTCTTCGGCGTCGCTCATCTCCCCACGGTAGGCGGACGAGCTCCTCGGTGATCGGCGGAAAACGACGAAACCCCGCTCCGAGAGCGGGGTTCGGTACGTGGAGCTAAGGAGAATTGAACTCCTGACCTCTTCCATGCCATGGAAGCGCTCTACCAACTGAGCTATAGCCCCGAGATTGCTCCGTAGACGCTACCAGCGCCGCGCTCGGATCAACACCTGTTTTTCTTCGCTGCGGCCGAAGCCGCACGGCGCCGGTCGCGTCAACCCGTTTGCCCGGTCAGGCGCTTCGACGTGAATCCCTCGATGCCGAGGTCGGCGCGCAGGTCGTTGGACATAGCCACACTTCGCTCGTCGAGCGGGGTTCCGGTCGCATCGGCGATACGGGTCATCATGAAGAAGTTGGCGGCGACCGCGGCCGCGTCGACCATGGCCTCGGGTCCAAGTGCGTTGGTCAGGCGAGCTCGAGCGGTCGCCGCCTCGTCGTCGCCGGCGATGATCGCGTCGACGAACGCGATGAGTTCGGCTCCGTGGGGGACTCCGGCGCCGTCGGCTAGGCGGGCCGGGTCGATTTCACCGTCGGTCTCCATGCCGCTCAGACCGAGCAGCAGCGCATGGGACGTCGTTCAATAGAAACACTCGTTCACGATGGAGGTGTGGGTGGCGACCAACTCGATCTGTCGTCGGTCGAGCGTTCCCCGGTCCCAGTTCAGGTCGCCGACGAGGGCGGTTGGGGGGACGTACTGCGCTTCGAGCAGCGTCATCTGGGTCGCCCGGTCGGACGGGACGGCGCTCAACGCTCGCATCACCTGTGGTCCGCCACCCGTGGTCGGTACCCAGTGCGACGACACGGTTAGGTCGTCACCGCGTTCGCCGGTCGGTTCACCGGCGCCGCCCGCCGGCAACGGGATGGGTTCGAGAGCCAGAAAGTGCGCGAGTCGATCGATGCCGTTCATCATGGCGGCGATCGCGACCAGTTCGACGTAGTGCTCCGGCGATGTCAGGCCGGCGACGATTTCGTCGTACCAGTCGCGGGTAAGGGTTCCCGGATGGTTGGTGATGCGCCACACTGCATCGATGGCGGCTGCCTCCAGCGGGTGATCGGGGGCAACCATGCCATCGGTCGACGACGGGGTTTGCCACGGCGGGAGATCGGGGCGCTCCATCGCCCGCCGCACCTCGGCCGCGATGGCGACGCGCTCCGGCGCCGTCCACGACGCGCCTGGGCGACCGACGGCATCGATCACCTCGCGGTGAGCGTCGGTGAGATCGTCACGAAGACCGGCATCGAGAATCGTCCCCATGGGTCGACGCTAGACCGGTTCCGCCCGCCCTGTCCCGTCTCCGTCGAGCGTTTCTGCGGCACAAAAGCCGCGGCGCGCTGGGGCGGGGTCGTTACCCTTGCGCCCATGGCCGAGCCCTACATCCCGCAAGATCTCGAACCGCGCTGGCAACAGCGGTGGGCCGAGACCGGCCTGTACGAGGTCGACAACGACGACCCCCGACCGCCGTTCTACGTGCTGTCGATGTACCCGTACCCGAGCGGCCCGGCCCACATCGGCCACGTGCGCAACTACACCTTCGGCGACCTGTTGGTGCGGTACCGCACGATGATGGGCGACGGCGTGCTGTCGCCCATTGGTTTCGACTCGTTCGGGCTGCCGGCCGAGAACGCGGCGTTGAAGTCCGGCACCCACCCGCGGGTGCACACCGATGCCAACGTCGAGACGCTGTCGGCGTCGCTGCGCAGCATCGGCGCCGTGTACGACTGGCGCCGCCAGGTACGAAGCCACGACCCGGACTACATGAAGTGGACGCAGTGGATCTTTCTGCGTTTCTACGAGGCCGGGCTGGTGTTTCGCGCCGAGTCGCCGGTGAACTGGTGCCCGGGTTGCCAGACCGTGCTGGCCAACGAGCAGGTGGTCGACGGGCTGTGCGAGCGCTCGGACGACCCGGTCGAGCGGCGAGACATGGAGCAGTGGTTCTACAAGATCACCGACTACGCCCAGGAACTGCTCGACGACATCGACGGGTTGGACTGGCCCGACCGGGTCAAGACCATGCAGCGCAACTGGATCGGTCGATCCGAAGGCGCTGAGTTCGGGTTGCCCATCGCGGCGGCCGACGGTTCGGTCGACGCCGATGCCGAGCCGCTCGCGGTGTATACCACCCGCCCCGACACCGGGTTCGGCATGACCTTCGCCGTGATGTCGCCCGAACACCCGCGCGTGGCGGAGCTCACGACGCCCGACCAGGCCGACGCCGTCGCCGCGTTCCAGGCCTCGGTGGCCGACCGCAGCGACATCGATCGCATGAGCACCGAGGGGGCGCTCGAAAAGCGCGGCGTCGCCACGGGGGCTTCGGTCGTGAATCCGTTCACCGGTGAGGCCATCCCGGTGTTCCTGGCCGACTACGTGCTGATGACCTACGGCACGGGCGCCATCATGGCCGTGCCGGGGCAGGACCAGCGGGACTGGGATTTCGCCCAGGCCCACGGGCTCGACATCATCCGCACGGTCGAGCCCCCCGTCGACTTCGACGGGGAGGCCTTCACCGGAGACGGGCCCGCCATCAACAGTGCCAACGACTCGCTCGACCTCGACGGCAAGGGCGTCACCGAAGCCAAAGCCGAGGCGATCGCCTGGCTGGCCGACAATGACTACGGCCAGGGCAAGGTCAACTTCCGGATTCGCGACTGGTTGTTGAGCCGCCAGCGGTACTGGGGTTGCCCCATCCCGATGGTGTACTGCGACGCGTGCGGTCTGCGCCCGGTGCCCGATGATCAGTTGCCGGTGCTGTTGCCCGACGACATCGAGTTCCAGCCGAGCGGTCAGTCGCCGCTGGTCACCCACGAGGGGTTCCTGCGCACCACGTGCCCGGACTGCGGGCACGAGGCTCGCCGCGAGACCGACACCATGGACACGTTCGTCGACTCGTCCTGGTACTTCCTGCGCTTTGCCGACCGGTTCAACGACGACCAGCCGTTCTCGGTCGAGGCGTTGGAGCGGTGGCTGCCCGTCGACCAGTACATCGGCGGGGTCGAGCACGCGATCCTGCACCTGTTGTACGCCCGGTTTTTCACCAAGGCGTTGTCGGACCTGGGGTATGCCCCGAAGTCGCTGCGCGAGCCCTTCAAGCGCCTGTTCACCCAGGGCATGGTGCGGATGGGCGGCGGCAAGATGTCGAAGTCCAAGGGCAACCTGGTCGGCCCGGCCGAGATCATCGACACCCAGGGCGCCGATGCCTTGCGGTTGGCGATCCTGCAGGTGAAGCCGCCGGCCGAGGATGTCGACTGGGAGGACTTCCAGCTCGAGGGGTGTGCCCGGTACCTGAACCGGGTGTGGCGGTTGGCCGTGCCCGACAGCGAGGTCTACAAGAGCGCCCGGGCCGGCGAGCCGACCGAAGCCGATGCCGAGATCGACCGGTCCACCCATCGGTTGATCGACCGCATCACCAACGACTTCGAGCGCTGGTCCTACAACACCGCGGTTGCGGCGTACATGGAGTTCACCAACGAGCTCTATAAGTACGTGCAGTCAGACGACGGTCCCCACGAGGCCACGCTCGGGTTCGCGGTCGACACGTTGTTGCACCTGCTCGCGCCTACGGTGCCCCACATGGCGGCCGAGCTGTACGAGCAGCGCACCGGCGACGATCTGCACACCGCGCCGTGGCCGGTCGCCGACGCGGACAAGCTGGTCGTCGACACGGTCACGATGATCGTGCAGGTGAACGGCAAGGTGCGCGACAAGATCGACGTTTCGGCCGAGATCGACGACGACGCGGCGACGGCTGCGGCCCTGGCTTCGGAGAAAATCCAGGGGCACCTCGACGGCGCCGAGCCGAAGAAGATCATCGTTCGGGCGCCGAAACTGGTGAACTTCGTCGTCTGAGCGGGCGAAACGGTCGGCCCGCGCCATGACGTGGTCCGGCGTCTGCTGAACTGCAAACGGGTGGCACGGCCACGCGACGTGCACGTAGAGACTGGTGTCAGTTCTGCGTCGATCGCTTGAGCCGTGGCCAGCAGCGCCGATTGGCATAGTTCATGGAAGGCCAGTTCACCGACCCCGGGGCGACGACCGTTGGTTCTGCGCGGGCGCGCCGCGTTGCCTTTGCGGCGCTCCTGGTGATGGCCCTGATCGCAGCCGCGTGCGGCAGCAGCGAAGCCGGCGCACCTCGGCCGTCTCGGCCGGAGCCCACCACCGTGCCGTCGACGTCGGACCCCGCGGGTTCCACCACCACGGTCGAGGATTCCGCGACGACGACCACCGAGCTCACCGCTCCGGCTCCAGGCGATTGCATCGGTACCGAACAGCTGGACCGCTCGTGGCTTACGTGGGCCAAGATCGGCCATCTGTGGGCGCTCGATGAGAGCGGCCGCGCCGTCTGTGTTCTGCGGCTCGGCAACGACGCGGTCACCACCATGAGCTGGTCGCCCGACGGCGACAGTGTGCAGTTCAATGGTCGCACCGCGATTTCGGTCGAGTCGGTCGGCGCGCTCGACGTCGACGTGCTCGGTTGGTCGGCTCCCACCGGTCGGCGACTGCTGGGTATCGACAACGTGGGCCGGGTGGTCAAACAGGCCCCGGGCCAACCGCAGTCGCAGTTGATCTTCGATCCCGGCCTGGTTACCGACGCCGCGTATCACCCCGAAGGGCGTCACGTGTTCGTGGCCGGCTCCCAAACCGAGGTGGAGGTGGATGGCGATCCGCTCACCTACGGAATATGGCTGGTCGCCAACAACAACAGCGGCGACGTTCAGATCGTGTTCGTCCCCGAGGAGGTGCGCATCGACGAACTGGTGCCCACCGAAGCCGGCGATGCCCTGATGTTCGTCGCCGAGCACGAGGAGGTGTTCCACCTCCATCGGTACGACTTGTTGGCGTTCGGGCTGGTCGAGGAGGTTGCCGTCAATGACGAAGGTGCCCTGGCCCAGTTGGTCGAGCAGGAAGATCCGATCGACTCGGTCACCATCGACCGGTCGGGCCAACGGATCGCGTTCCGATCGGGCCGCTGCGGAATGACGGCCCGGATCGATGTCGACGATGAAGGGGTGGCCGACGAACCTCGGCTGCTCCTCGAGCAACCCTCGGAACCGCTGGGGTTCGGCCCGGACGGCGAGCTGGCCGTGTTGTCCCACAGCACCGGCTGCGGCGGGGTGGCCGACGTCTATGTCATCGACGACGGCGGTGAACCCGTGCTGGTCGCCTCCGATGTCGACGCCGCGGCGATTCGTCGGCCGCAGCGACCAGCGACGACCGAGGTTCCGTCGTTCGTCGGAGGCCAGCCTGAGTAGGAAACGCTCCGGTTACGGCGCCACCTCGACCGGCAGCTTGGACAGACCCCGCAGGTTGATGCGGCCGTTCCACTCCGGGTCGCCGGCGATGGAAGCGGTGGGGAAGCGGCGCACGAACGAACCGATGGCGAGTTCGGCTTCGAGCTTCGCGAGCGATGCACCCAGGCAGTAATGGGCTCCGCTGCCGAACGACACGTGTTGGCCCGCCCCGTCGCGGGTGATGTCGAGTTCGTCTGCGGTCGGTCCCCACAGCTCGGGGTCGCGGTTGGCGCTCGCCAGACAGGCGAGCACGAACGAGCCGGCCGTGATCACCTGGCCGTCGATCGTGTGATCGCTGGTGGTGATGCGCCGACTGAACTGGACAGGAGCGACGAACCGCAGCAGTTCGTCGACCATGTTGGCGTCGAGGCTCGGGTCGTCGGCCAGTAGCGCCAGCTGGTCGGGGTGGCGCAACAGCTCGTAGAGGCCGGTGCCGATGAGGTTCACGGTGGTCTCATGGCCGGCGACGAACAACAGGCTCACCTGGTCGCGCAGCTCCCTGCTCGACAAGCGGTCGCCGTCTTCCTCGGCTTCGATCATCGCGGTGAGCAGGTCGTCGCCGGGGTTCGATCGCTTCCACTCGATCACCTGCTCGATATGGGTGTTCATGTTGACCCCGGCGTGGAACGCGGCCTCGATCTCTTCGTCGGTGATGATGGGGTCGAGGGTCTTGACCAGGGCTTCGGACCAATCGCGGATCTTGTGTTGATCGGCTTCTGGCATGCCGAGCATTTCGGTGATGACGTCGAACGGCAGGGGGAAGGCGAGGTGTTCGATGACGTCGGTGACGCCTTCGGCCTCCATCGTGTCGAGCGCCTCATCGACCAGCGCCTGGATCGAGGGCCGGAGCTGCTCGATCGATCGCGGGGTGAACGCCTTGGAGACGAGGCGCCGCAGCCGGGTGTGATCCGGCGGGTCGGTGCTGAGCATCGACTGCCGGCTCTCGTAGTCGGAATCGGCGAACATCTCCTCGAACTTCTGGTAGCGCTCGGTCTCGAGGTTCTCCGGCGCAACGCTGTCGTCGGACACCGACAGCTTCGGGTCGCGCAGCAACTCGAACACGTCACGGTGGCGAAAGAGGGCCCACGGCCCGACCAGGGTCTGCTGCACGGGCGCGAGCTCGCGCATCTCGGATTGGTGGGTGTACGGGTCGGCGTCGTAGCCGTCCTGAAGGGGGTTGTAGAACGGTGCTTCGGTGGGGGTTTCGGTCATGATCAGATCTCCCGTATCTGGTTGACGAGCGGTGCCCAGGTTTTCGGGTCGGCGTCGTAGGGGGCGTACACCATGACCCGGTCGATCAATCCGCCGAATCGTTCGGCGACCTTGCCGGGGATGTCTTCGGGTTGGCCCTGGATGGCGAACGCGTCGAGCACATCGTCGGTGATGAGATCGGCCATCTCGACCCACTCGTTGCGCTTGGACATGGCGTTCAGCTGGGGGTGGAGGTCGTCCCATCCGTGGTGTTCGAGGACCCCTCGGTAGGCGGGCGTCGAGCCGTAGAACGCGATCTGCTGCTTCACGGGCTGGGCCCGCTCGACCCGTTGGTCGGCGTCGCCGACCACGAGAAACAGCGGCAGGCTGATCTCGACGTCGGCCCGGGTGCGACCGGACAGCTCGAGGCCCTTTCGCAACGCGGGGAGGGTGGCGGACTCCATGTAGCCGGCGGTGGTGAAGCCGTGGGCGAGGAGACCGTCGGCGACCTCGCCACACACCTGGGTCATGAGCGGCCCGACGGCGGCGAGGAAGATCTTGGGGTTGCCGTGTGGGTTCGGGCCGGGATTGAACATCGGCGTCATCAGCGTGTGGGTGTAGAACTCGCCCTGGAAGTCGAGCTTGGTGCCGTCGTTCCACGCCCCCCAGATGGCTTGCAGGGCCTGCACCATCTCGCGCATGCGGGCCGCCGGCTTTGACCACGGCATCGAGAACCGCTTGGTGATGTGGGGCTTGATCTGCGACCCGAGGCCGAGGATGAACCGGCCGCCGCTGTGGGCCTGGAGGTCATAGGCGGTGTTGGCGAGGGTCATGGGGTTCCGAGCGAAGGCCACGGCAATGCCGGTGCCCAGCTCGATGGCTTCGCTTTGTTCCGCGCCGAGCAGCAGGGGCAGGAACGGGTCGCTCTTGATCTCGGCCGTCCATCCGCCGTCGTAGCCGAGGCTTTCGAGCCGGGCGGCGTCGGCACCGGCGGCCTTGAGGTCGGTGCTGATGCCACCGTCGATCTTCATGCTCGCACCTTCTTGTTGTGGCTTGTTGTGGCTTGTTCTGGCTTGTTCTGGCTTGTTCTGGTCGTTCTTGTTGCGCGGATGGCGCTGGTGCTCGTGCGGGGTCTGACCCCGGGCTGCGACTCAGTCGGGCTGGTCGCGCAGGAAGGCCTGAAAGTCGGCGGCCAGGTCATCGCCGGACGGCAGTTCGCCCTCGCTGTCGGTCGACCGCGCATCGAACGCCTTTTCGAGTTCGCTGACGAGCTCGATGTGGTTGGGGTTCTGTTCCACCAGCGCATCGATACGGCTGCGGGTGGTGATGCCCTGCTCGCGCAGCGGGGTGGCATCAAAGAACCGGTGGCCGACATCGGCGAGGCCGTTCAGCAGCGCCGCGCTCGCCTCCGGGTACGGCATTCCCGACAGATAGTGCGGCACCTGGGCCCACAAACCAATGGAGGGAATGCCGTGGTCGTCGAGGGCGTGTTCGATGGCCGCCTGGGCGCCCGCCGGCACCTCGATCGTCGAGTTGATGAACGGGTGGCGGTCCAGGAGCTCCGGGGTGGAGGCGGTGGCCGACAGTGCGGCGGGCCGGGTGTGGGGGGCGGCCGCCGGGTAGGCCCCGAGGCCGCACGCCATCGTGACCCCGAGTTCGATCGACAGGTCGACGACCGCCCGCACGAACGCCTTCCAGCGGTGGTCCGGTTCCGCGCCGTGCAGGAGGAGAACGTCGCGGCCTCGATCATCGGTCAGGGCCGACATGATGATCCGGGGCCAGGTCAGTTCGGTCGCGACCCCCGCGACGATGTCGAGCACGGGGCGGCGGGCGCGATGATCGAGCAGCTCATCGGTGTCGAAGGTGGCCACCGGGAGAAGGTCGGCTTCGGTCAGCTGCGCGGCGGCCGCCGCCGCGGCGCCACCGGCGTCGATCCAGCCGTCGAGGGCCAGCACGAGTATCGGCTCGTGCAACTCCCGATGGGCATGACGCTCGTAAAGGTCCACGTCAGCGGCCGCCATCGAGGGTGGTCTTGGCCAGATCGGCGAGAGCCACCACCCGGTCGCCGAACGACGCGAGGTCCGGTGGAGGTTCGCCCATCACGTTCGCCAGGTAGCGGGAGTACACCCCCTCGAGGATGCACGCCAGGCGCCAGTAGGAAAAGGCGACGAAGTAGTCGATGTTCGACACATCGCGACCGGTGTCCTCGGCGTACCAGTCGAGCAGCTGCTGGCGCGATGCGAACCCCTCGACCGTGGTCGGCGGTGCATCCAGCGGCTGAATCGGGTCGTTCGGTTCGGCCCAGTAGACCAGGAGTAGGCCGAGGTCGGCGCGCACGTCGCCGAGGGTGCAGAGCTCCCAGTCGAGCACCGCGGCGACCTCGCCGTCGGCGCCGATGATGCAGTTGTCGAGCCGGTAGTCGCCGTGAACGATGCCCGCCGCGCCCTGGTCGGGAATGGCCGAGGCGAGCGCGTCGTGCACCTCGTCGATCGCCGGCAGGTCGCGGGTCTTGGAGGCGTGGAATTGGCGCTGCCAGCGGCGGAGCTGGCGACCGATGTAGTCCTCGCGCTTGGCGAGATCGCCGAGCCCGACGTCGTCGGGGTCGATCGCATGCAGATGGCCGAGCACGGTGGCGATGCTGCGACTGGACCGTTCGCGGGCGGCCGGATCGGTGGTTTCGGCCACTCGGGCGTTGCGGATGACGGTGCCGTCCACCCAGTCCATCATGAAGAACGGGGCGCCGTTGATCGAGTCGTCCTCGCAGAGCCCGATCATGGTGGGGACGGGAACCGCGCTGTCGTTCAGCGCGGACATGAGGAGATGCTCGCGACCCATGTCGTGAGCGGTGGCGAGCACCTGGCCCAGCGGCGGTCGGCGCAGCACCCATCGGCGGTCGCCGTCGGTGACGTCGTAGGTCAGGTTGGAATGGCCCCCCGCGATGGGGTCGAAGCGAAGTGGCCCGGCCAGCGATCCGACCCGGTCGGTCAACCAGGCGGTTATCGGCCCCGGATCGATACCGGCGACGGCGTCGGAGGGGTCGTTGGCGGCGGAGGTACTCATCGACGTGAACCTAGCGAAGGGGGAGCGGGAGCGCCCTTTCCGGGGTCTAGCCTGAAGGCGGGTGTGCCGTTGGCGTGCGCCCGCAGGACAGGTGCAGCACTACCGCAGTGCCGTTGGAGGCAAAGACATGGCTGATGTAACCGACGTCTCGTTCGAGGCCGATGTGATCGAACGGTCCAAGACCGTTCCCGTCGTCGTCGACCTGTGGGCCCCGTGGTGCGGGCCATGCAAGACCCTGGGACCGATCCTCGACAAAGTGATTGGCGCCACCGGCGGCCGGGTCGAGTTGGCCAAGGTGAACGTCGACGAGAACCCCGCCGTGAGCCAGGCGTTCAAGGTGCAGTCGATTCCGGCGGTGTACGCCATGCGCGACGGGCAGGTGGTCGATGGGTTCATGGGGGCCCAGGCCGAGGCCGAGGTGCAGCGCTTCGTCGATGGCCTGTACGACGCCGACGCCCCGGCCCCCGATGGCACCGCCGACGAAGCTGCCGGCGCCCCGGCCCCAGATGGCACCGCCGACGGCGATGACGGGGCCACGATGAGCGAACCGGAGGCGCCGGCCGATCCAATCGAGGCGTTCCTGGCGGTCGGTGACGCCGAGTCGCTGTCGAAGGCCCTCGCGTTGGCCCCGGAGGACCCGCGGGTGGTGGCCGCCGCTGCCGAGATGTTGGTCGAGGAAGGGCGCACCGACGATGCCCTGGCCCTGCTGGCGAAGATCCCCGAGACGGCCGAGACCCGACGGGTTGCCGCGCTTGCTCGCACCGGCGGTGGGGGTACCGATGAGATCGAGGCCAAACTCGAGGCGCTGTTGTTGAAGGTGAAGGGCGACGACGAGGCTCGTCAGGAATTCATCGACCTGCTCGAGGTCATGGGCCCGGAAGACCCCCGGACCGCCGCCTTCCGCAAGCGCCTAACCAGCGCCCTCTACTAGCCAACGCTCAAATGAACTCACCGGGGGTCAGACCCTCGAACTCACCGGGGGTCAGACCCTCGAAACCTCAACCTCAGGTAGAGGTTGAGGTCTGCGGGGTCTGACCCCGCGAGAGGTCTGCGAGGTCTGCGGGGTCTGACCCCAAGGGGTGTGCCCGGGGCGGGGTCTGACCCCGTGGGGGTGCGCTAGGCGGGGATGCCGGCGGGGGCGAAGAGGGCGGGCCAGCCTCCGGTGTTGATGAAGACGACGTCGTCGGCGGCGCCGAATCGGCCCTCGGCGGCCATGCCGAGCAGGCCGGAGAGGCCTTTGCCCGAATAGGTGCGATCGACCAACCAGCCGCCGGAGCGAGCGGCCCAGGTCACCGCGGCATCACCCGCCGACGACGGGATGGCATAGTCGGCGCCGATCCACCGAGTGTCGACCTCGACGTCGGCCGGGTCGATCCGGGCCGGATTATCGAGCAGTTCGAGGGTGGCGTTGCCGAGTCCCACGATGTCGGGCTGGCCGATGTTGACCCCTTTGGCGACGCCGACCGCGATGACGGCGGGCACGGATTCGCCCTTCGCCTGGACCGCCGCCCGGCCGGCGAGCAGCCCGGCGTGCGTTCCGCCGCTCGACGAGGTGAAAACGATCGCCGTCGGGTCGATCGCCGCAGATCGGCACTGGTCGAGCAGTTCGACGAAGGCGTGGGCGTACCCGGCGGCGCCGACCGGGGTGCTTCCGCCGATGGGTATTGCGTAGGGCGCCAATCCCTCCCGCTCCAGCTGGTCGGTCACGTCGGCCCGGGCGGCCTCGAGCGCCTCCCAGTCGGCTTCGCCGTGCCCGGTGAAATGGAGGTGGGCACCGAACATCGTCGACAACAGTTGGTTGCCCATCGCTTCACCGGTGTTGCCACCGGCGAGCACCAGGTGGACCGGGAGATCGAGTTTGGCCCCGGCGGCGGCGGTCATGCGGCAGTGGTTCGACTGGGCCGCCCCGACGGTGAGCAATGCCCCCGCACCGGCTGCGACGGCTGCGCCGCAAAGAAATTCGAGCTTGCGGGCCTTGTTGCCCCCACCACCGAGCCCGGTCAGGTCGTCGCGCTTCACCCAGAGGCGAGCACCGCCATCGAGGACGGGTCCAACCTCGAGCGGGGTGGGCAGGGTGGCGAGCAACTGGCGATCGACGCTACGGAACATCCCCGCAATCTAGGCAGCTCGACGTCCGTCGGCCCGACGCATCGATCGACAGGGCCGCGCTAGGGTGGGCCCCCACGGCTTCCCCCGCCAGTGCTCTGCAACGGAGAACAGCCGTGACGCACCCCACTGCGGTGCCGGAGTCCGACGGTGCTGCCGCCGACTCCATCGAACCATCGCGCGACGCGCCTCAGGATCCACTCGAGGCACTGCGCCATCCGCCCGACCGCGACGCCACGTGGTCGCGCCGCAGCGCCGTCGCCCAGATACCGGTGGTGTGGCTGCGCCAGCGGTTCGGCGCCGAACCCGGTCGGATGCTCGGCGGGTTGGCCGTGGTGATCGCGGTCGGCGTTGCCGGTTGGTGGTTGGTGCGCCCTCCGCAACCCCCGGTGGAGACCCTTCTGCCGATGGCTACCGCCCCGGTCGCTTCGAACCCGTCGATCGCATCGAGCGCCCCCTCGGCGCCGCCGCTGGAGTCGCTGGTGGTGCACGTCGCCGGCGCGGTGGCGCAGCCGGGTCTGTACGAACTCGCGAGCGGTGCTCGGGTTGCCGATGCCGTCGCCGCCGCGGGCGGGGTGACGGCGAGCGCGGATGAGCGGACCCTGAACCTGGCCGCTCGGGTGGTCGACGGTCAACGGGTGTACATCGTGGCCGTCGGCGAGACTGCACCACCCGCCGCGGTCAACGGGGCCGCAGGCTCAGGTGAGGGAGCGGGCGACGTCGGCCCGGTCGATCTCAATCGGGCCACCGCCGACGAGCTCGAGGAGTTGCCCGGGGTGGGCCCGGCCACCGCGGCGGCGATTATCGAACACCGCGAGCGGCAGCCCTTCGTCATCGTCGACGACCTGCTCGACGTCGCCGGAATCGGCGAGGCCACCCTCGCCCGGTTGCGGCCACTGGTGATGGTTTGACCCCCGATGACCATGACCGATGACAGCTGGGTGGTGGCCGGGGCCGCAGCCCTGTGGCTGGGCGCCTGGGCGGGGCTCGGGTTCGGCCTCGACGCTCCGGCTCGGCTGGCCCTCGTGGTGGCCGCCGCCGGCTTGGCGAGGCCCGGTTCGGGGCGGCCGATGCCGTGGACCCGGCTAGGGGCGCTTTGTCTGCTCGGCTTTGCGTTGGCGGCCGGGGGCCATCGGGCCGAGCCGCCGCCTCCCGCCAACGTCGACGAGGTGGTGACCCTGCTGGCCGATCCCGAGGCGTTCGGCCGATCGGCCCGCGCCGACGCCGCGTCGTCGATCGGGCGGGTGGAGGTCGTGGCCGACGGTTCCCTTGCCCCCGGCCTCGGTCGACGGGCGATGGGGGAGGAGGTTCGGGTGGCGGGCCGTTTTCGGAGCACGGCCGCCGACGAGCCCTGGCTGCAGCGCCGCGGCGTCGTCGGTGTGGTGACGCTCGATCGCCTCGACTGGTGGCGAACCGGCCGCCCCGTCACCCGGGTGGCCAACGGTCTGCGCCGTCGTTTGATCGATGGCGCTGCGTCGCTCGACCCGCAACAGCGGGCGCTGTTCACCGGGTTCGTCCTCGGCGATGATCGCGGACAGAGCGCCAAGGTGGCCGACGACTTTCGCGGCGCCGGTCTGGGTCATCTGCTGGTGGTGTCGGGGCAGAATGTGGCCTTCGTGTTGGCCCTGGCGGCACCGGCCCTGGCTCGGCTGGGCACCCGGAGTCGGTGGGTGGCCACCGTTGGCGTCATCGCCTTCTTCGCCCTGCTCACCCGGTTTGAGCCGTCGGTGCTGCGAGCGTCGGCGATGGCCGGACTGGCTGCGACCGCGGTCGCGGTAGGGCGGTCGGCGTCGGGCTTGCGCCTGCTCGCCGTCGCCGTCGGCGGCATCGTCGTGGTGCGGCCAACGCTCGTGACCTCGGTGGCCTTTCAGCTGTCGGTCGCGGCGTCGCTCGGCATCCTGGTGCTGAGCCCGGTGGTCAGCCGCTGGTTGCCGGGCCCGGCCGCGCTGACGAACCCCATCGCGGTCACCGTCGGCGCCCAGCTGGCGGTGACCCCACTCCTGATCGCCCGATTCGGCGGGGTGCCGGTGGCCTCGATACCCGCCAACCTGCTGGCCGGACCGGCGGCCGCGCCGATCACCGTGTGGGGGCTGTCGGGCGGTCTGGTGGCCGGTGTGGTGGGCGAACCGTTCGCCGGGTGGATCCACACGCCCACCGGTTGGCTCATCGCCTGGGTGCAGCTGGTGGCCTCCGTCGCCGCCCGATCGTCATTGGGCGAGGTTGGGCCCGCTCAGCTCGTCGGGTTCGCGCTGGCCGTCGCCGCCGGCCGGTGGCTCGGCGATCGCCGCCGGTGGGCACGCCATCTGGTGGTCGTGGTGGCCGCCGGTGCCGTGCTCGGCCCGGCGGCCGGGCTCCACCGGCCACCGCCGATGGCGGAGCTCGCTCCCGGCGTCACGGCGTGGCGGTCGAACGGCGTCGTGGTCGTCGCACTGGGGGCTGATGTGCGCGAGGCTTCGGCGCTCGCGGGGTTGCGCGGCATGGGTGTCGGCCACATCGATCTTCTGGTCGCAACGGCCGCCGGGCCGGGATCGTGGCGCACCTTGCAGGCGCTCGACGATCGCTATGCCGCCCGCCGTACGATCGTCCCCGTCGCCCTCGCCCGATCGGGTGCCACCACCGTCGGAGCGGGCGGGCTGGTGTGGTCGGCGGGCGGGCTACACGTGACGATCTCGCCGGCCGAAGGCGAGTCGAACGGCGAGCTCCCTCGCGCGGTCGAGGTCGCGGTGATCGAGTTGGCTACTGTGCCTCCATGACCGCGCGTCTCGCCGCCCCGCCACCCATCGCGGCAAAGATCATCCCACTGACCACCCGGCGGTCCACCCCGCCGATCACCGGGCCGCGGCCGACGTGATCCTCGAACTCGGTGCCGGCCACCGGTTCGATGTGACCACCCGGGCGCTCGTGATGGGCATCTTGAACCGCACGCCGGATTCGTTCTATGACGGCGGCGAGTACTTCGGCTTCGACGACTTCCTGCGCAAGGCCGAGGGCTTGGTCGCCGACGGTGCCGACTTCCTCGATGTCGGCGGTTCCAAGGCCGGCCCCGGCCCCGAGGTCACGGTGGCCGAGGAGCTCGATCGGGTGGTGCCCGCCGTCGAGGAGCTGCGCAAGCGGTTCGACCTACCCATCTCCGTCGACACCTTCCGGGCCGTCGTGTTGGACGAGTCGTGCAAGGTCGGTGCTTCGGTCGGCAACGACATCAGCGGATTCGCCGACCCCGAGTTCCTGGCCGTCGCCGCCCGCCACGACGCGGCTGTCGTGGCCTGTCACGTGCGGTTGGCGCCCCGGGTCCACGACCCCGAGCCGCTTTATGCCGATGTGGTCGACGATGTGCGGGAGTTCCTGGCCCTGCGGGCGCAGTGGGCACTCGACGCGGGAATTCCGCATCAGCGGATCATGGTCGACGCCGGCATGGATCTGGGTAAGACCCCGCCGCTGTCGACCGCGTTGTTGCGCAACTCCGACGATCTTGTGCAGCTCGGTTTCCCGGTGTTTCTGTCGTGCTCCAACAAGGGTTTTCTGGGTGAACTCGCCGGAGCGGAGATCGACGAACGACATCATGCAACCATGGCCGCCCACGCGCTGGGCATCGGGCTCGGGTGTCGCATTCTGCGCAGTCACGATGCGCGCGGCAACAGGCGCATCGTGGAGATGATGAGCGCCCTGCTGGAACAACGCGAGGCCACCGCGGCCGGCGTCATGCCGCATCAGGAGTCGGTGGCCCGGTGAGCATCGTGGTTATCAAGGGCAACGACCCCGTGCTGCTCGGCGATGAGGTTCGCTCGCGCGTCGATGCGCTGGTCGGCGACGCCGATCGCAGCCTGGTGGTCGAGGAACTCACCGAGGAGACCTACCGCCTCGACGACCAGTTCGAGATCTCCCGCCTGGTCGACGCCGCCCAGACCCCGCCGTTCCTCACCGACTTTCGGGTGGTGGTGGCGCGGCACTGCGGCCGGTTCAGCAAGGCGGCCGATGTCGCGCCGCTGGTGCGCTATCTCGCGGATCCGTTGGCATCGTCGCGGCTGGTGCTGGTGTGGGAGGTCGGGGTCTCGCCCAAGCAGGATCGAATGCCGGCCATTCCCAAAAGCCTGAGGGAAGCCGTCGAGGGCGCCGGGGGAGAGGTCGTCGATGTCGTCATCCCCATGAAGGGGGCGTCCAAGTGGCTCGACGCCAAGCTGGCGTCGTCGGAGGTGCGCCTTGACCGGGCGGCCGTCAGCCTCATCGGCGAGCGCCTGGGCGAGGACCGCAGCCGCGTGCTCGGTCTGATCGGAACGCTCGAAGCCACCTTTGGGCCGGGCACGGCGCTATCGGCGGACGATGTCGAGCCGTACCTGGGCGAGAAGGGGTCGGTGCCGCCGTGGGATCTCACCGACGCGATCGATGCGGGCGACACCCCGAAGGCGCTGGAGATGTTGAGCCGGATGACCGGCGCCGGCGATCGCCACGCCATGCAGATCATGGCGACGCTGAACACCCACTACGGGCGCATGCTGCGACTGGACGGGGCGAACGCAGCCAACGACAAGGCCGCCGCCACCATGCTCGGTATGAAGGGCAGCACGTACCCGGCCAAGAAGGCCCTCACCCAGACGCGGCGGTTGGGCTCAGAGAAGGTGCACCAGGCCATCAGGTTGCTGGCGCAGGCCGATCTCGACCTGCGCGGCGGCAAGGCCTGGCCGAACGAGCTGGTTCTCGAAGTGCTGATCGCTCGACTGGCGCGTCTCGGTCGACGGTAGTCGTGGGCGGCGGTGGTTAACCGCGGACCCGCTTCGTCAGGCGGGACTTCTTGCGGGCGGCGGTGTTCTTGTGCATGACGCCCTTGGCCACGGCCTTGTCGATCTGGCTGATGGCCGCGGTGAGAACTTCGGCCGAATCATCGGAACCGGCAGCGGCTTCGGCAGCGCGAACGCGGGTCTTGACCGCCGAGCGGACGCCCTTGTTCCGAACGCGGTTGCGTTCGTTCTGCCGGTTGCGCTTGATCTGGCTTTTGATGTTCGCCACGGTGGCCCTCAGGTTGAAAAACTGGCTGCGAATAGCAGCCGCTTATCGTAGCTGGCGAAAGAGGCCGCGCCTACCCGGACGCCGCACCGGGTTCCGACCCCGGATTCGGGCACTGCCGGGGCGGCTCGAAGGCCCTCGCTTCGGTGGCTCGACGCCGGTCCTCAGATACCGTCACGGGTGGCATGGACCAGTCCCGAATTCGCAACACGTCGATCATTGCCCATATCGACCACGGCAAGTCGACCCTCGCCGATCGCATGCTCGAGCTGTGCGGCGCGGTCGAAAAGCGCGATATGCGCGCCCAGTACCTCGATTCGATGGATATCGAGCGCGAACGGGGTATCACCATCAAGTTGCAGAGCGTGCGGCTCGACTGGGACGACCATGTCATCAACCTGATCGACACCCCCGGCCACGTCGACTTCGGCTACGAGGTGTCGCGATCGCTGGCCGCCTGTGAGGGCGTCATTCTGGTGGTCGACGCCGCGCAGGGCATCGAGGCCCAGACGTTGGCCAACTGCTACCTGGCCCTCGAGAACGATCTGGAGATCCTGGCGGTACTGAACAAGATCGACCTGCCCGCGGCCGAACCCGACCGCTACGCCGAGGAGATCGAACACGTTCTTGGGATTCCGGCCGAGGATGTTCTACGGATTTCGGCCAAGACCGGCGAGGGCGTGCCCGCCGTGCTCGACGCGGTGCTCGCTCAGACGCCGGCGCCCGAAGGCGATCCCGACGCCGATCTCCAGGCGCTGATCTTCGACAGCCACTTCGATCAGTACCGCGGCGTGGTGAGCTCCATTCGGGTCATGAACGGTCGGCTCGACTCGAACGCCAAGATCCGGTTCATGCAGGCCAACAGCACTCATGAGGCCGACGAGATCGGCGTTCGCACGCCCGACAACTCCCCGGTGAAGTCCCTCGGCGCCGGCGAGGTGGGCTACCTGATCGCTGGTATCAAAGACGTCGGCGAGGCCCGTTCCGGTGAGACGGTGACGCTGGCGACCAAGCCGGCGGCCGAGGCGCTTGACGGCTACCGCGAACCCAAGCCCATGGTGTTCAGCGGTCTGTACCCCGTCGATGGCGACGAATTCGCGCTGCTGCGCGAGTCGCTGGAAAAGCTGTCCCTGAACGACTCGAGCTTCACCTATCAGCCCGAGACCTCGGGTGCGTTGGGCCACGGATTCCGCTGTGGCTTCCTTGGCCTGTTGCACATGGAGATCGTCCGCGAGCGGCTCGAGCGCGAATTCGGTCTGAGCCTGATCTCCACCGCGCCCTCTGTGGAATACCGGGTGGCGCGCACCGGTGGCGACGTGGTCGTGGTCGATAACCCGAGCGAGATGCCCGACGGGGCCGAGATCGAGTTCATCGAGGAGCCCTACCTCGACGCCACCATCCTCACCCCCGCCGACTACACGGGCACGATCATGGATCTGTGCCAGAAGCGGCGGGGCGAGATGATCAAGATGGAGTACCTCTCCACCCAGCGCCTGGAGATGCACTATCGGTTGCCGTTGGCCGAGGTGGTGCTCGACTTCTTCGATCAGCTCAAGAGTCGCACGCAGGGGTACGCCAGCCTCGACTACGAGCAGGCGGGCTATGACCGGGCCGCGCTGGTGAAGGTCGACATCTTGTTGCACGGAGACCCGGTCGACGCGTTCAGTTCGATCGTGCACAAGGAAGCGGCCTATGACTACGGCCGCAAGATGGCCGAGAAGTTGCGTGAGCTGATCCCGCGCCAGCAGTTCGACGTGCCGATCCAGGCCGCGATCGGTGGGCGGATCATCGCCCGCGAGACGGTGCGGGCCTACCGCAAGGACGTCACCGCCAAGTTGTACGGCGGCGACATCACCCGGAAGAACAAGCTGTTGCAAAAGCAGAAGGCCGGCAAGAAGCGGATGAAGAACATCGGCCGGGTCGAGGTGCCGCAGGAAGCGTTCATCTCTGCGCTGTCGCTCGAGGACTAGCGCCGCCCCGGGGGCGAAATCGGCCTGGGCTCGCTGGTGGGCTACCGTTTGAGGTGATGTTGGATGAACGGCGAACCGCCGTGCTGAACGCTGTAGTCGAGCACTACATCGAAACCGCCCAACCGGTGGGCTCCGGGCGGGTGGCTGACGCGCCGGGCGTGCACGTGTCCTCGGCCACCGTGCGCAACGAGATGATGCAGCTGGAGAAATTGGGCTACTTACACCAGCCCCATACGAGCGCCGGCCGGATTCCGACCGACAAGGGCTATCGCTACTTCGTCGACAGCCTGGCCGGGCGGGGTCGGCTGGGTCCGGCGAAGACGAAGACGGTGCGGACGTTCTTTGACCACGCGCACGGCGAGATCGAAGCCATGTTGGCCGACACGTCGCTGCTGCTGAGCGATCTGACCGACTGTGCTGCCGTGGTCACCGGCCCCGGGGTCGACGCCGCGGCGGTGCGCAGCGTGCAGCTGATCGACCTGGCGCCCACGGTGGTGCTGGCCGTGGTGATCCTCGCCAACGGCGCGGTCGAGAAACGAACGTTGGAGTTGGCCGAGCCGGTCGACGCCGACCAGTTGGCATCAGCGGCTGCTCAGTTGTCCGACGCCCTCGTGGGCAACACGATCACGGCGGCGGTCGAGGCATCGGGCACGACCGAAGTGGTCGCCCTGATCGACGCCACCGTGGCGGCAATAGCCGAGGTGCACGACGACGAGGCCGTGTTCGTCGAGGGTCGGGCCAACATGGCCGTGGCGTTCGAAGCGATCGAGCAGGTGCGCGAGGTGCTCGGCATTCTCGAACAGCAGCTGGTGGTGGTGACCCTGATCCGCGATGTGCTCGACCGGGGTCTACAGGTGGCGATCGGCAACGAGACCGGCGTCGAGAACCTGGCCGACTGCTCGCTGGTGGTCGCGCCCTACGGCACGCCCGACGAAACGGTGGGCACGATCGGCATCCTGGGCCCGACCCGGATGGACTACCCGCAGGCGCTGGCCGCGGTGGCCATGGTGAGCAACCGGTTGGGCAGCGCCCTCACCGAAGCGGGCTGAACTTCGCCCCGGTGCCCGGGTAGAGCACGTGGGGGTCGCCGCGGGGGCGTAATCGGCCAAAAGTTCTCCTATCGTGCGCTGCTATGGCCTCGACCGACTACTACGAGCTGCTCGGGGTGCCCCGCACCGCCACCGACGCCGAACTGAAAAAGGCCTACCGCAAGTTGGCCCGTCAGCTGCACCCTGATGCCAACCCTGACGACCCAAGCGCTGAGGAGCGTTTTCGCGAGGTGGCGCTGGCCTACGAGGTCCTCTCGGACCCCGAGCGGCGCAGCCAGTACGACCGGTTCGGCGCCGATGGCGTCGACATGTCGGGGCTGGGCGACCTGTTCGGTGGCGGTTTGGGCGATCTGTTCGATGCGTTCCTCGGCGGCAACCCGTTCGGCGGTGGCGCCGGCGGGCAGCGGGCCCGGCGTGGCCCGCCGCCGGGTGAGGATCTGGAGGCGGTACTCGACCTTGGGTTCGAACAGGCCGTGTTCGGCGCCGAGACCGAGGTGACGGTGAAGACCGCCATCGCGTGCGATGTGTGCCAGGCGACCGGCGCCGCGGAGGGTACCGCGCCCCAGGAGTGCCCGGACTGTGGCGGCAGCGGCCAGGTGCGTCGGGTGCGCCAGTCGATTCTGGGCCAGATGGTGAGCGCCGCGGCGTGCGGGCGATGCCAGGGCCACGGTCAGTACCTGCCCGTGCCGTGTTCCAACTGCGGCGGCGAGGGTCGGGTCATCGAGAACGAGACCTACACGGTGGAGATTCCCGCCGGGGTCGACACCGGCTCGACGCTGCGGCTCACGGGGCGGGGTGCGGTTGGTCCTCGGGGTGGCGGTACCGGCGATCTGTACGTGCACGTCCGCGTGGCCGATCATCAGCGGTTCGAGCGCGAGAACAACGATCTGGTGCACGAGCTGCACATCGGCTTCACCCAGGCCGCCCTCGGCACGCACCTGTCGTTCGAGACCCTCGACGGCGTCGAGGATCTGGTGGTGCCTCCGGGTACGCAGACCGGCCGCGAGTTCCGACTGCGCGAACGGGGCGTGCCGAGTGTGCAGGGCCGAGGTCGGGGCGATCTGCTGATTCGGGTCTTCGTCGATGTGCCCACCAAGCTCAGCGATGAAGAGGCCGAAGTATTGCGCTCCTACGCCGAGATGCGGGGCGAGGAAGTTGCCCCGCCGGACTCCGGGTTCCTGTCGAAGATCAAGTCCGCCTTCCGGTGAGCGAAGACCGCGCTGCGCGTCGGTCCCGGTTGCGGGGTCCCGATGGCCTCGGCGGTCCGCATGTCTTTGTCGCCAACCTCGAAGCCTTGGAGCTCGACGACCACGATCGCCATCACCTGGCCGCGGCGTTGCGGCTGCGCCCAGGGGCGGCGATGACGGTGTCCGATGGCGATGGCCGGTGGCGGGCGTGTCGGTTTGGCGACCGGATCGAGCCCGCAGGCGAGATCGTCGAGGTCGCGGCTCCGACACCGATCGGCGTGGGGTTCGTGCCGGTAAAGACGACCAAACCGGAATTCGTGGTGCAAAAGCTGACCGAGCTGGGTGTCGACGAGATCGTGATCTGCTTTTCGCAGCGCTCGGTGGTGCGCTGGGACGAGGCCAAGTGGCACAAGCTGGAGCCGCGCCTCGACCGGGTCGCCCGGGAGGCGTCGATGCAGTCGCGCCGGGTCCGGGTGCCGGTGGTGAGCTACGCCGGCTCGATCAGCGATTTCGCCGGGCATTCGGGCGTGGCGATCGCCGACCCGTCGGGGGTCGACCTGGCCGTCGAACATCGCTTCGTCCTCGTGGGCCCCGAGGGGGGCTGGGACGACGCCGAGTTGGCCGGCGGGTGGCCCGTGGTGGCGCTCGGTTCGCAGATCCTGCGGGCCGAGACCGCGGCGATCGCCGCCGGTGTGTTGCTGGCCTCAATCCGCGACCGCCCCTGACCGTCGCGGGCTCACGCTAGTTCACACTGGGTGTTGGGCCGGAGGGGGCGTCCGGCTGCGGTGGCCGGGCGGGTCGAACACACTGCGTGCTGTTGTTGACGGCTTGCGTGGGAATCGGTGTCGATGGGGGCCGATCTGAGCCGCAGCTAACACTCTTGGTCGCGCTCCGTCCCCAATTGCGCGCTCTGGGTACGATGGCCTACATTGCCAACACGTGCGGATTACCACGCTCCGTGTTGGCTATACGTCTCCTCGTGCAGGAGACTCGGTCGGCTGAGGGTGGCATGACGCCAGGGTGGAGTAACCCGCTTTGCCCTTTGGTGTGCACTTTTCGATATGCACATTCCCAGAGCCAGGTCGAGTAGAGCGAGTTATGAGCGACGACAACGGACAGGTCCCGGATCACTACAGCCGCAAGGTTGGTGAGCGTCTTCGGGCGATCCGACGGCAGAAGCGCTTGTCGCTCCAAGAGGTCGAAGCGACGTCGGAGCAGGAGTTCAAGGCTTCGGTGCTGGGTGCCTATGAGCGCGGCGAAAGGGCCATCTCGGTACCGCGGCTCCAGCGGCTCGGCCGGTTCTACAACGTGCCGGTCGATCAACTGCTTCCTCAGGAGGAAGTGCCGGACTTCGGGGTCGAAGCCGAACCCAGCATCGACCTCACCGACCGGCTGGATCGCAGCCCGGTCTCGGTCACGATCGATCTGACGCGGCTCGAGGAGCTTTCGGGCCCCGAGGCCGAGATGCTCAATCGGTACCTCCAGATGATCCAGGTGCTGCGTCAGGACTTCAACGGTCGGGTCTTGACGATCCGTCGCGACGATCTCCAGGCGCTCGCGGCCATCCTCGGTACCGGCCCCGAGGGCGCCGCCCCGCGCCTCGCCGATCTCGGCCTGAGCTTCGCCACCGTCTAGGTGTCGTACCCGGCGACGTCGAGTTGCCGCTCCGGTCAGACCAGGTTCTCAGCCGATGCGGCCGTCGCCGTCGAGATCCATACCGAGAACGTTTTCGGCCTTCCGAACGGCCTGAGCGGCCTCGGCTGGTGAGGCGGCGCCGACGACGGTGACGGCCTGGCCGGCGCCGGCTCCAGCGTCGCTCGAGCCACCGGCTCGGGCGGCCGCCAGGTTCGCCGCCTCGTCGCGGGCCACATCCTGCCAGTCGGGGATCGCATCGAAGTCGATCTCGAACCGGTCCGGGTTGTCGCGATCGATGCGGCAGGGCAGCCTCATGCCGGGGCGAGGCCAGCGGGCCACCCGAATCTGCTTGCGCAGTTCGTGTGCCGTCGGCTCGAGTCCCGGCCCGTCGACGATGACGAACAGAACGCACGTGGAGCGAATGGCCCGTGGGTTGCCGGGCGTGCCGCAGCTGGTGATCTCGGCGGAGCCGAGGACCGGGTTCTTGATCTTCCGCTTGAACAAACCCACCTGGGAGACCTCACCTTTGGTTGCTGTTCCGATCATCGGCACCGCTGGCAGCGGCCTTGAATGCTCGCTTTCAGCCGGAGGGGGCTTCGTTGCGCCAGGCCGGACCGAAGTTCGAAAGCGGCGAGTCGACTTCCAGTGTCGGGGTGGGGAACGCGAGCCACGGCCGGTCCGGGTCCAGCTCGGCCAGCCGACGGACGAACACATCGGCCCGGTCGTGTTTCACCTCGCCGCGATGGTCGAGGAACTGGCCCCAGCTCGACGAGCCTTGAAACCCGTGGAGGTCGGCTCGCCGCGTGGCGGTCGCGATGTGTTCGGGCGGGAAGAGCGAGCGGTAGGTCGACGTGTTGTACAGCCACGACACCCCGCGTACCCGGGTGGCCTCGGGGTGCGCGGCGCGGACCTGGTCGAACACGGCGACGAGTTCGGCCTTGCGGCGGGCTCGCTTGGTCGGATGCAGTGGGCTGAGGTCGTCGGCGTCGGTCGACACGAAGTGACACCGCACGACGGCGTCGGTCACCTCGGCGCTGAACGGACCGGCGCGGACGTCTGTCGAACTCGTCGCCGCTCGGTTGGTGGGCCGGTCGCGGGCGAACTCGATGGTCCATTCGAGTTGTTCTGCTGGTGAGCCGAGGCCGGTGAGCGTCTCGGCGTAGTGGTGCCACTCCGGGCGGGTGGCAGCCATGGGCGGCTTCCCGATGCCGAACCGGCGGGCGAAGTTGGTGAACCACAACACGGTGTCACCGAGGTCGGCCTCGCTGCGTTGCGCGATCGTCGAAGCGAATCGCAGCTGAATGTCGAGGTAGCGATCGGGGAGCGGATTCACCACCCGTATCCTTGCCGACGCCGGCTGAATGATCGCCGATGCCGGACTGGCCCGGCGCTACGGCTGGTGGGCGATGGGGACGAAGTTGCGGGGCTGGGCGTCGCGGCTTTGTGCGTCCCAGGCCTCGACGAACACGAACTGGCTGAACACGACCCGCTTGGTGTTCACCGTCACCTGACGGCTCGTGCCGGGGATGCGCAGGTCGGTGCGCAACGTGTTGGTCGTGTCCCAGTAGTCGATGCGCCATTCCGGCGGCTCGGATACCTCGGGGTAGTCCCAGGCAACGGTGACCCGGGCGGTGCCGTTGGGGCCGTCGAACGTCGTGCTGACAACGCGCACGTTGGTGATCGTGTAGCGGTCGTCGCCGATGTTGTTCGAGACGCATTGGCGGTCGCTGGGATTGGAGCGGACCCCGTTGGTGATCGACACCGCCCACATGCAGCGGTCGACGTTGCCGTCCTCTTTCACCAGGTAGCGGTCGAACCGCAGATTCGTTCCGCTGGAGAACAGCAGGTAGCGGCAGGGGAGGGCGTCGGAGTAGCTGGTTCCGGTGGGCGCGGCGACCAGGCAGTGGCTGGTGGCCGCGGCCGAGGTCTGGATGCGGGCTTCGACGAGGAGGTTGGTGCCGGCGAGGTTGCCGAAGCGCCGCCCGACGCCGCTCATGGTCAGATCCGGTGCATCGTCGGCCGGCGGGGGAGGGGGCGGCGGTGGTGTCGGGGGAACGGGGCCGGTGCGGACCTCGGCCTCGCAGGCGGTGAAGGTTTCGGACCAGCAGCGGTCGAAGTCGGGCCCGCCGTCGACGACGTCGCGTCGGCCGGCGCCGCCGCGCAGGTCGTCGGAGCCGGTTCCACCGATGAGCAGGTCGTCGCCGAAGCTGCCGGTGATGCGGTCGTCGCCCGGGCCGCTGTCGACCCGGTCGTGGCTGCGGCCGGCGTCGATGATGTCGTCACCGGCGCCGCTGGTGATGTTGTCCCTGCCGTGGCCCGCACAGATCAGATCGTCGCCGTCGCCGGTGTCGATGCGGTCGTGGCCGCGGCGGGCGACCACGACGTCGCGGCCCGGCGTGCCGATGATGACATCGTCGCCGTTGGTTCCGACGTGGGTGGCGGGAACGCCTCGACAGGTGAACGCGGTCTGGCCAACCGCGGGGGCGGGGTCGCCGGCGAACGCCAGCACGGTGGCGACGAGGGCGCCGACCGCCATGACGGCGGCGAGTCGGAAGGGTCCCGTGTTCGGCCTGGGCAGGCTGCCGGGGGCTCGGGAGTCGAGCATCATGGTCATGGCGGGATCCTCTAATGCGGGGGGGGGTGAGGGACGGGGGTGAGGGAATGGCCCCGGGACCGAAACGCTCGCCGCCGCGCAGGGCGAACTCGGCTCAACCGGGGGGTACGGGGTATATCGAGTGTGGAACACGACCGTAGCCGAGTCCAAGCCGGTTGTCGCTGTTCCGTAGGAATTTCGTGCCAAATTCCCACAGATAGTGGGATTCAGTGGTCGCTGGTGACCTTGACGAAGGTGGGATCGGAGAACACCGGAAACTCGCTGCTCGGCGCTACGTAGACGGCAAGAACCGCCAGATTGAGCTCGTAGTCACCCGCTAGCCCCGGTCGGGTGTCGGCGAAGGCGGCAACATAGCTGCTGGCCGGCGGCTCGGTCGGGTCGGCGTTCGTGAACCACCCGATGTCGTTGGGGGTTCGGGCAGCGGCGACCGTGGGGGCGTCGTCGATGGTGGGGCTGTAGCAGTCGCGCAGTGGGAGCAGGTCGGCGTCGCACACCCAGAATGCGGTGAGCCACTCGGCATCGTGGTTCCAATCGATGCGGAAGCCGGGGCCGCGGGTGCTGTTGTCGAAATGGGAGACGGCGATGTCGGTGACGGGTGCGACCGGTGGGGTGTAACCGAGGCCGACCGATGCCGAGGTCTCGGTCTGGTCGGTGCCTCGGGACCGACCGGTGATCACCGCCGACTCCCCCGTACCCAGGACGGGGCCCGTGAGCACTGCGGAGCGCTCGGTGCCGTCGAGGACCACGCGTCCACCGGGGCCGTCGAACCCGGGGATCTCGACCACCCACTTGCCGGGATCCACGGCGTCGGGGTAGGTCCACCTGATGGTGAACTCGGCGGTCTGGGCGTCCTGATCAAACGCGATGGGTTGCTCGACGGTGATCTCGTCGATCGCCCGGGGGCCGACTCCTGCATCGGGGTCGATGCAGAGGAGGTCGCTCGGGGCCGAGCGATTGTCGTCGGCGTCGATGGCGGCGATCCATCCGCATCTGCGGAAGTCGCCGCCCGCCGCGGTGCGCCACCGATCGAAGGTGGCGGTGGAGCCGCCGGTGGTCGTTTCGAACGTGCAGGGGTGATCGTCGCGGTAGGACAGTTCGCTCGCATCGACGAAGCAGTACCGCTCGGTGGCGGCCGGGCCCGTTGCCGTGGCCTCGACCAGCCAGCCGGCCCGTTCGGGCAGGCCGAGCTCGAGGCGGTCGCCGTAGCTGCCGGCGGTCGCCAGGACTCCCGCCACCGGCATGGCCCGGGTGGTGAACGACACGGTTTGGGTCGCTTCGTCGCCGTCGGCGTCGACCACGGTGACCCGCAGGTCGTAGTCCGTGCCGCTGGCGAGGGGGGCGGTGGTGGTGCCGAGGTGCACGACGTGGGCGGTGACACAGTCGACCCCCGGGGTGGTGACCGCGGGGTAGTCGGCGCCGCTGAACGCGGCGTCGGACTGTCCCGGTGCCGTCGCCACGACCCGGATGTTGGTGCAGGTCGAGGCGGCCAGCGAAAGCTTGGCGGTGGTGCTGGTGATCTGGTCGACGCGGACCCGGCGCATCGTCGGCCCGGTGCCGCTGGCGGCGAGCACGGGGGGCCCGGCCGTAAATGTGAAGCCGGCGCAGGAAGCGTGGCCGATCTCGGCGTAACACTGGTCTTCGAGCACGGCAGGGGTCTCCGACGCCACGATGGCGTCGCGGCGGCCGGCACCCCCGCGCAGCTGATCGGCCCCTTCGCCGCCGTCGATGATGTCGTCGCCGAAGCTGCCGGTGATGCGGTCGCCGCCGGGGCCGCCATCGATGTGGTCGTGGCCGCGGCCGCCGTCGATGGTGTCGTTGCCAGGGCCGCCGCGAACCCGGTCGTTGCCGTGGCCGGCACAGATGACATCGCTTCCGCCAAGCCCGATGATGGTGTCGTCACCGCGGCCGCCGAGAAAGACGTCGGGGCCGTCGGTGCCGATCAGCACGTCGTCCTGCTGGGTACCCATGTGGGTGACCGGAAACCCGCGACAGGTGAGTACGGGATCGTCGACCAGTTGGGCCGATGCGGGCGCGGGAACCACGAGCGGAAGCAGCAAACCCAGGGTCACGATCGCAATGCTGACGAGCCGGGGGCTCCAGGGGCGGCCGTCTTCCCGGGTCGTCGATGTGAGCCGAACCGGGATCGGGTAGCGCAATCGGTACTCCTGGCGGACGGGCCACCATAATGGACCCTTTGAACTGATTTCGCCAGCTTCTCCAGCCCCGAAATCTAGGGCGTTCGGGCGGTATTTGGCCGCGGCCGACCGGCGGCTTGCGCCGAGTTCAGGTTCGGGTAACGCTCGTCGCCTGATGATGAACGATGTGAGCCTCGACGAAATCGAATCCACGACCGATGCGGCGCTGGTGGCGAGCGGGGCGACGCCCGAAGTTGCGGCGAGCGTGGCCCAGGCCGTGCGGGTGGCCGAGGAGCGGGGTAACACGATCTGCGGCGTTGCGTACGTGGAGAGCTATTGCCGCCAGCTGCGATCCGGGCGGCTCGACGGCACGGTCGAGCCCACCGTGCACCACGACCGGCCCGGCGTGGTGCGCGTCGATGCGCATTTCGGGTTCGCGCAACCGGCGTTCGATGCCGGGCTGGCGACGGCGGTGGCGTCGGCTCGGGAGGTCGGGCTGTGCGGGTTCTCGGTCGAGCACAGCCACACGTGCACGTCGTTGGGGTACTTCACCGAACGCATCGCCCGGGAGGGCCTGCTGGCGATCGGCGCAACCAACGCCACGCCGCGCGTCGCCCCGCCGGGCGGTTCCGAGGCGTTGCTGGGCACGAACCCGATCGCCATGTCGGTGCCCGACGGCGAGGGGGGAATCGCCTTCCAGTTCGACTTTGCCACGAGTGCGGTGGCGTTGGGCACGATCACGGCGGCGGCCAAGAAGGGCGAGTCGATTCCGCTCGGCTGGGCGGTCGACTCGGCGGGCCAGCCGACCACCGACCCGAAGGCGGCGCTCGAAGGTTCGTTGGCCCCGGCGGCGGACTACAAGGGGTACGGCATCGGGCTGATGGTGGAGGTGCTGGCCGCCGCGCTCACGGGTGGCAATCTGAGCGTGGACGTGCCGCCGCTGAAGGCACCGGAAGGGCCGCCGCACGACCTGGGCCAGTTCTATGTGGTGATCGACCCGGCCGGGTACGCCGGTTCGGTTTTCCACGAGCGCATCGCCGGGTTGATGGCGGCCATCGCCGGCCAGCACGGTGCCCGACTGCCGGGCTCGACGGCCCGTCACCTCGACCCCGTGTCGGTCGACTCCGGGCTCTGGGACACCATCTCCGGCTTCACCGAGTAGCTGTTCGTCGTCGTGGCCGACGGGCTTGAGCGGCAGGGCTCGATACCCGTGCGCGGGTTGGTCCGGGTCTTTCAGGTGGTGCAGGTCGGCCAGATCGTGCTCGGCGGGTTGTTCGTCTTCGGGGCGATTCGGTCGTTCGAGGTGGGGCGCGGTTCCGACGACCTGGCCGAGTTCGGCACCGAGCTCGGCTGGGTGCTCGCGGCAATCGCCGCCGTCATCATCGGCGGTTCGGTGGTTGCGCTGTGGCAGGCCACGGCGAATCGGACGGCTGCCGCCAAGGTCGGCGGCGCGGTGGCGGTGCTGGTGACGGCGATGGCCACCTGGTTCGCGTGGGCGGTCGGTGCCCCCGCCGTGGCGGTGGGAATCGTAATCCTCGGCGTCACCTGGCTCGCCATCTGCGCCCTCATCGCCTCCGCGACCCCCTAACCCGCGAACCATCTGGTGCCTGGCACCAGAGTGTTCAAAACGACCACGATTCCGCGTATTTCCGGGGTTTGAGCGACCCCGCGAACCATCTGGTGCCTGGCACCAGATGGTTCGCGGCTATTCGACGGTGACCGTTAGCTGGCCGGTGACGGACTGGTTGGGGTTCTCGATGGACAGCGTGGGGTCGTAGTCGTAGAGCCGATACTCGAAGGTGTACTCGCCGGGTTCGGTCGGCGCCCGGTACACGACCGTGCCCGTCTGTCGGTTCTGGTCGACGATTTCGCCCGGTGCCCACTGGTCGGTAAGGAGGCCGCCCATCCAGAGCTCGCCACCCTCGTCATTGATGTCGTTGGCCAGAAGATCGATGGTGAGTTCCGAGCCCGGTGTCATCGACGCCGTGTCGGGATTGGCGACGAGAATCTCGGGGTCGGATCCGCACGCGCCGAGGGTCAGAGTCGCTACGGCCAGAGCGGCCATGGCTCGGCGTGAGACTCCGGAACGGGTCATCGGGCCAAGGTACATCGAGTCCGGGGCCCGGAGCCGTCGGTTCAGCGGTCCGGGTCGACGATCCAGTTGAGGTCATCGATCAGGTAGATGTCGACGCCGTCGCCGGTGCCCCAGTCGGAGTTGAACACCACCTTGGTGAAGTCGCGGTTGACCGAGGCGTGGGTCTCGTCGAAGTACTGGTTGACGTCGCCGTGGGTGTGGGCCATGCCGAGCACTCGACCGCCGGGCTTCAACTCGATGGCCAGCAACCGCCGGGTGTACCACTCCTGGGTGTTGTTGCTGCCGTGGTTGTAGGTCGAGGCGAGGACCCATCCGGTGTGCCCGAACGCCTTGCCCGAAAAGTGGATGCTCGTGAAGGTGCCATTGCCGAGGTAGGTGTCGAACAGCGTCACCGGGCTGGCCGCACCGGCGGCCATCGCCTCGGCGATATCGGTGTACTGCACCGGCCCGCCGGTGACCTCGAAGTCGAGGGCCACGTAGGCGTCGTTGCCGTTCTCGAGCAGCGCCAGGTCGGAGTGTTCGCCCTGGGCGGCGATCTGCACCGAGTCGCTGAAGTCCCGGGTATAGGCCCAGACCCCGCCACCACCGTTGTAACCGGCGACGATGTAGTCGCCCGTCGGGCTCATCGAGGTGTAGTTCGCCTCGCCGAGGCTGGCGTTGTCGCCGTCGAAGGTGGTCAGGGTGTCGGTGGCCCGATCCCACACCACCAGACCGAGCGGCGATCCACCGCTGGTCTGGGCCATGAAGCCCCACCAGCGGCCGTCGGCCGACGGTGACCCTTCCGAACCGCTCCACAACCGGGCCGCGCTCGGCCACGGAAGCCGACCGGTGAAGTCGCCCACGGTGATGCTCTGGCCCGTGACCACATTGAGCTGGTGCACGGTGAGCCCGCCGAAGTTCGGGATGTAATAGAGCAGGTCGGGGTCGGTGGGGTGCCACTGCGGTTCGGCGTCCCCGACCAGGCCGGGCAGTCGGCCGAGGTCGGCGCCGGTGGCGACATCGATCTGGCGCCAGCTGCCGCCGCTCACGTACGCGACCAGACGGGTGTCGTCGGCGTTGAAGGCCTGCCGACGCGAGTAGTCGTTACGGATGAAGTTGGGGATTCCGGCCGCATCATGGTCGGTCATCCGGGTCACGCACGTGTCGTGTAGCTGGTCGACGTAGGTCTGGCCCAGGGCGGGCTCGGCCTGGGTCGGAGTGTTCGGCGTTTGGTCGGCGATCGGCAGCGGCGAGTTCGGTGTGGTGCAGCTGGTGCCGACCTCGCAAGAGGTCAGCAGGAACGCGACCGCGACGAAGGCGGCGATTGGGGCGAGGCGGGCGGAGAAGCGGTGGGGACGGCGCATGCCAGTAACACGCAGTAGCGACCGTCGCCGGGGGACACCGCGGGCACTCTGGTGCCAGGCACCAGAGTGGTCGCAGTGAGCTACTCGTCGGGGAAATAGGTCTCGGGGGCGGGGAGCACGATCGTCTGGCCGGGGATCAGGAGATCCGGGTTGTCCGGGTCGACGAGGAACGGGCGGTTCGCTTCCACGGTGGCGAGCCAGTACGGCGTGACCTCTTCGTCGCTCACCTCGCGGCCAAGAGCATCTTCGAGCACCTCGCTCGAAATGCCCCAGAGATGGGTTCCCGCCTCGACGCTTCGCGTGCGTTGCCCCCGGTTGGCTACCGGTGATTCCGTTGGCCCGTTGCGGGCAGCCTCGGCGGCGAGCAACCTCCAGCTGTTCTCGGTGGCCGGACCGACCGACCGGTGTGACGCCGGCGAGTCGTCGGCATCTCCATCCGGCGATGGAGGGTCGTCGACCGGGTCCGGGCCGAGGTCGACGACCCAGGCGGTACCCGGCTCATGGTCGTCCGGACCGGGTTCGGCGCCGCCGTCGTCCTGGCGGGCAGCCAGTCCGCCCACCAGGCTCACGCCGACGATCGCGGCGAGCGCCGGTGCCGCAGCGGCGGGCGCAAACCGGCTGAGGGTCGCCAGGGCCCGGTCGCCCCAGCCGAGCAGTCGGGCACCGAGCGCGAGCACCGTCACGAACGTCAACCAGGCGATGATCAAGATCGCGAAGACCCGGACGCCGACCATCGCGGCCGTCGCCGGGCCGACCAGCTCCATCCACTCGACCGGGTCCGCGAGTTGTTGGAACGATGGAAGACCGAGGCCGGCCCGGCCGGCCCAGGTCACCAGGGCGCCCGATGCCCCGAGGCCCGCGCACCAGCCGGTCGCCGATCCGAGGCGCGTGGAGGTGGAGCTGCTCATCGGTCTACCTCCAGCGGAGCGGTTCCGGTCGCCGTCACGAGCAGTAGCTCGCCACACGAGGGCGACGCCGGGTCGGCGAACCGGAGGGCGTCTTCGACCCGGCCGGCGGAAACTGCTCGGTGCCGGGTGCCTGTCGCTGCGGCGTTCGGTTCGATATCGGCGAAGGCGAAGACCTCGCCGGTGGTCGGTCGAAGCAGCACGACGTTGTCGACGCCGCTGCAGTCCCAGTCGGCGGTGGCCATCACGTCGCCCGGCCTTTCGCTGCCGTAGCGGCGTCCGGCGGCGAAGATCGTCTCCGTCGGTAGCCCGGTTCCCCGCGGTTGAGACCCGAGGGTCGGTGTGGCCGAGCTACGGGGCTCGCTCGGTGTGGCCTCGCCTCGAGGTTGGGGTGCCTCGATGGCGGAGTCGGCGGCCCCGCCGGAGGCGATGACCACCGGCACGGCGATCGCCGCGCCAGCGGCCAGAACGGCGACAGCCGCCGCGGCTGCCGGTACTCGCAGCTCGGTCAGTGCCTGCAGCGGAGCTCGCTCCCGAAGAAGCCGGGCGAGCTCCCGGGCGATGTCGTCGGCCGACGGCCTCTGGTCGAGGTCGGCATGCCGTGCATCGGCGGCGAGCTGCAACGACCTCCGGCGGGCCTGACGAGTCCGGCGGGACCCCGAGGTTCGGTCCGCCTGCACGCTGGTGACGACATGCTCGATGAGGTCGCCGAGGCCGAAGACGTCAAGCGCTTCGGCGCGGGCCGTCCCGTCGGGAAAGGCAGGGTCCACCGCAGGGGCCAGGAGAGGTGCGCCGACTCGATCAGCCCGGGCGAATCCGCCGATCACCGGGCCGCTGCGGGCACTCAGCACGATGGCGTCCGGCGTCAGCGAACCATGGACAACGCCGGCCCGGTGCAGGTCGCTCACCGTCGCCGCGACCGCCGCCACCAGTCGGAGGCCCGCATCGAGGTCGCGTGGAGCGGAGTCGGCCAGGGAGTTGTCCCCCGCCGCCGCCAGTCGCAGTTCGGTGGTGGACTCGCCGGTGCGAAGGTCGAGAAAGCGGATCACCCCGGGATGGGCTGCCCGCTCCAGCATCTCGGCCTCGCGCCGCAGCGCTGCCGCCCCGGCCGGTGTCGAGGCCGAGCGAATGATGACGACTCGCTCGTCTTCGACGGCGGTCCGTTCCTGTATTTCTCGACCGTCGCTTTCCGGGCTGGGTGGACCCGCATCAGCGGCATCGTCGGGCGTGAATTCGTGGGTGGTGGACGCCGCGGCGTCTGGCTTCGGGACATGCATCTTGGGGCCTGTTCGGTCAGGTCGTTTCGGGGGAGGTGCAAGTGGGAAGGTGCTGGACAACTGGACAAGAGGAGGGGAGCGAACAGGAGCGGAGCCGGGCCGGGGCTACGGGGGAGGAATCAACCGTGCCCGACCGGTGGCGCGCAGATCGACCGATGCCGAGGACCCGGGTATGGCGGGAGCGAGGATGTGCTCGGCCGTCGTGCCGAGCGTGACCTCGACCTGGTCCACATCGATGATCCGTACGTCGATCACGATCAGGTTGGCGTCCTGGCGGGCGGCGACCGACGCCGCGGCCGTCTCGGCGACGGCCAATGGATCCAGTCGCCGCTCGCCCGTCGCTCTCATGTGGTCGATGTCGAGGCCGTGGCTGACCGCGTCGTTTGCGGCCGCAGCGGCCGCGTTGGCGAGGTCCCTTTGGCGCACGTGTACGGCGCCGAGGTCCACGGCGATCGCGCCCATCACGACCACGATCAACAGGGCCGCCGGCATCAGCATCAGGGTCGATCCACGGTCGTTTCGCCGTTGGTCATCCACAGGCGCTCCCGGGGACGCCGTCGCGAAACGGGTCGACGATCTCGCTGTGGGTTGCCGAGACGGTGAAGCCCTCGCCGAATCCGCCGATCCATGGCAGGACGAGCGCCGGCACGCGGTGGCTCACCGTCACCGTGACCCGCGCGCACCGTTGGAACCCATCGGGGTTGCCGACGGTGACCGAATCGAGCTCGCGCCCGTACGCTGCGAGGGTTTCCCCGGCGCGGGCGACCGCGCCGGATTTGGCCACTTCCGGAGCAGCTTCGACATAGCTGCGCGAGCCTTCGCGGGCAGCGGCCGAGACCGCCAGCTTGGCATCGACCACCCCCCACGCGTTCGCGAGCAACAACGTGCCGACAACAAAGATCAGGAAGCCGAACGGGAGTGTCTCGGCTCCGGCGATCCAACCCCCTTCGGAGTCGTCGGCGGCACCGGGCGTTGCGCTCGGACGTGCGGGTCTCATCGGAACTCCTCGGCCCGAACCTCGATGGTGCGGTCCACCGATCCGAGCGGGGTGCTTTCGCCCAGCGTGGGAGGTAGGACCGACGGGTGGGTGGCGCGGATCCGAAGCACGACCCTGGTTGGATCGTCGAGATGCCATTCGAGAACCAACGCCTCGTCTGCGTAGCCGCCCAGGCGCGATCGAAGGACCTGCTCGGCGTCGCCGACCGCGGCGGCCCGATTTCCGGATGCGTCGTGCCCGGCGACGGCTCGCGCCGCGTCGTAACCCGCCCCGGTGACCACCGAAGTGGCGTACAGGTCGTACATCACCTGAACCGCGAAGAGGAGGAGTAGCAGCAGGACCAGCATCCCGAAGGTGGTCGAAAGCTGGCCTGCGCCGCGGCGGCTGCGATCGGTGGTCGTCGTCGACGCGGGTGGCGTCGGCTGCATCAACTACCGATCTGGTCGACCTGGTCGCGGATATCGCCCTCTGTGTCGGACCAGATTCCCTTGAAGGCGGCCCACATCAAGACGCCGAGGAACGCCACAATCAAGACGGCGATCGCCATCGAGATCACGCCCTCGCCTCGCTCGGAGCGGGCCCGAGTAGTTCGCTCGGCGAGCGCTGCGATGAGCGTGCCGAGGCGCAACATGGGGTTGTGGTGGATGTTCATGGTGATTCTCCCGTGGGGTATTTGGATCTTCTTCGTTTGCCGGGGAAGTGGCTTCTTTGTCGGGTGGCGACGAGCAGAGCGTCGGCGCTAGGGGGAGGTGGAGAGTGAGGACAGGGCGTCGACGAACGGCACCGCCAACAAGATGACGCCGGGTATGAGCGTGGCGACGGTGACCGGGATCCATACCTGCTGGTTGCGGCGCTCGATCCTCTCGAGCTGTTCGCGCTGTACCTCGCGACGGATCGATCGCGCCTCGTCGGAGATCATCGAGCCGAGGTCGCCCGCCTCCCGATTGAGAGCCAGGATGGCCACGAGTCGATTGACGGCGTCGACGTCGACCAGGTCCGCCCACTCGTGCAGGGCCTGGACCTCGGTGAGACCGTGACGCATGCGGGCGACCACTCGGCGTAGGTCGGCGGCGCAGGCGCCCTCGCCGCGAATGGCTACCCGGCTGATCGCAGCGCCCATCGAGTAGCCCGCGGCGAGCAACATGCCGAGCTGTTCGGCGATGACCGGCAGCTCGAGAAACACCCGGCGCTGCCAGGCCTCGGACGCCTTCGAGACCTTCTGCTCAAGGAGGAGAAAGGCGGTGACCGGCCCGCCCGCGAGGAGAAACACGGCGGCCGCCGCGGGCGGCTGTATCGCCGAGGCCGTGAGGCCACAGGCCACCAGGGTGGCTCCCGCCCAGCTGACCTGGCGCACCCGAAAGGAGGTGGCATCGTCGGTGGAGTGGGTTCGGCGTAGCCGGATGTCGAGTTCCTCATCGACGCCAAACAGTCGAGCGAAGCGCTCACCAAACGAGCGCGAGAGCGGACCCACGACCTCGGAGAAGGACTGAACCGACAACAACCCGGAACGCACACTGCGATCCGCGGCGGCGGGCGCGTACGGGGCGAGCCGATCGACCAGGGGCCGATGACGGAACCACCGGAATTCGGACAACAGCAACGCCGCGCCGACCCAGACCGCGATCCCGGCGACGAGCGCCACGCGAATCATCGGTACCTTCCTTCGCCACCGCCGGATTGGGCGAACACCCGCTGTTCCGGCGGCAGGGCCATCACCCGTCCCGCCCAAAACCAACAACCGATCACCAGTCCGATTGCCACGACGACCGCCAGCTGGCCGGTCGCGGAGCCGTACGCGGCGCGGCCGTTGCCGACCGACATGCCCGCAAGGGCCATGCCGAACGGCACGGCGAGGACGAACAGCCGGGCGAACCGGGCCCCGGCCTGGCGGGCGGCGGCATCCTTGCGGCCGAGCAGGTCCTGAAGGCGGTCGTCGACCAGCGCGATGAGGCGGCGATCAAGGTCAGTGCCGCCCAGTTCATGGGCGACGAGAAGCGTCTCCAACACAATGTCGGCGGTCGGGTCGGCCAGTCGTTGGCGCAACACCGAAGCGGTGCGCTCGAAGTCGGTGGTGAGTAGCCACTCCCGTTCGGCTGCCGCGAAGGCGGGTTGAAGTTCTTCAGGCCCACGGCGCCCGACGTCGAGGAGCGCCTGCGGAATCGAACGACCGAGCGAGCCGGTAAGTAGCCGGATCTCCTCGATCATCGGTGGCCATGCGTCCTGCGCCCGGCGCATACGGGCCGCCCGGCGTTGGCGGTACGAGGCGACCGGAAACGTGGCCGTGAACACACTGGCGATCACCGCCGGGATGACCGCGCCGAACAGTGCGTAGGCGAGCACGAATCCCAGGACGGCCATCGCTGCGATCACGACGACGAATTGGCTTCGGTCGATATCGTCGAGCCCGGCCTGTCGGAGCCAGTCGTCGACGCGAGAGATCCGGAGCTCGGATTCGGGCTGCCGCGGATCCGGCCGGAGTCCGGTCCACCCGAGCGCGAGACTCGTGAACAGATAGAAGACGCCGATGCCGGCGAGTGCAGCCAGGGTCAGTGCGATCACCGGAGTAGATCCCGCAGTTGATAGCCGGCCGCCTCGATCGCTCGACCGGAACGAACCGGCAGATCGCCGGTCCACGTGAGTGGGCTGTCGACTTCTGGCCGGGTGAAGAGTTCGGTGACGGTGAACGCGGCGCCGTCGGCGGGACCGGCGAGATCTTCCACGCAGAGAATCTCCGAAACACGCGGCCCGGCGGCGGTGCGCTCGCAGTGGACGACGACATCGATGGCTTCCGACACGAGACTGTTCAGTGCGGCGAGCGGGAGGTCGCTGGCGGCTAGCTGGCTAACGAAGCGCAGCCGGCTCAGCGCTTGTCGGGCCGACCCGGCGTGGATGGTGGTGAAGCCGGCGACACCGCTCGACAGTGTGAGAAGGAGCGGCAGGGCCTCGCGGTCGCGCACTTCGCCGACGACCGCAACGTCCGGGGCCATGCGGAGGAACCCGGACGCGAGTCGACGAAGGTCCACCTCGGGTCGCTCGGCCCGTAGCGAGCGGGTCTGCATACTCGCAACATTGGCGACGGGGATGTCGGCCTCGAACACCTCCTCGGCCACGACGACGCGCAGCGCCGGGTCGAGTTCCGCGCAACAGCACGACAACATCGTGGTCTTGCCCGTGCCGGGGGCGCCGGCGAAGACCATGCTCAAGCGGGCTTTGACCGCGGCTCGGAGAAACTCTGCCGCCTGATGGTCGATGGTCCCGCGATCGATCAGCTCATCGAGCCGTCGAATCGAGACCCCGGTGAACTTGCGGATGTTGACCATCAGATGGCCGCCCCGGGCGATGTCGCCGTGCACGATGTGCATGCGGGCGCCGTTGTCGAGCTGCGCGTCCTGAAGCCCTTCGGTCGGATCGAGCGAACGGTGCGAACTCGATGCGTCGTCGAGGATCTTGGTGATGGTTCGCACGACGTGGTCGTCGTCGTGGAAGACCTCGTCGTGGAAGCCGGAAGGGCCCTGATGCCGCTTGATGAATATTGCGTCGGGCGCGTTCACCATGATTTCCCAGACGTCATCGTCGTCGAGGAGTGCGGTGAGGGGTCCGTATCCGGTGAGGTTGCGCATCGCCCGCTGGGCAACCTGTTGCGGGTCGGCGATGTCGTAGGGACGGATGCCTCGACGGTGATCGTCTCGCCAGCGACCGATCTCCTCGTGAATGATCTCCTCGAGCGCCAGCTCGCCGGTGTGTTCGCCGAGGTCGAGCGCCATGCTTTTGGCTCGCTGCTGCACGGCCTGCTCGATACTTGCGAGCGGAGTCGTTTGCGGTTCAACGGCGGTCACGATGTCACCCCTGGGTCGTCGGTCGCGTAGTGGCCAAGCGAACCGGGGACGACGGTGACCGGCTCGGTCCGCCGAGGCGGCGGTGAGTCGGCTTCGGCGAGTGCGGCGGCCACGGCACCGGCTACTGGGCGCACGAGCGGCAACGGCAGGGGTAACCCGTCGCGGAGCGCCGATTCGATGCGGCGTTCGGGGATGAAGATCGGGCCGCGTGCCTTGGTACCCGATGCCGGCAGTAGGCCGCTAAGGGCCCGCGTTATCTCGGACCGATCCCGCGGCCGTTTCGGCGCGCGGTTGATGACCGGCTGAATGCGCGGCGCGTCGATGCCCCCATCGAGGAGTGAGGCGATGGTCTGGGCGAGGCGATGCAGGCCCTGGAGACCGGGGCGGCCGACGGCGACGACGACGTCGGCGGTGGACAGTGTCGCCCGGGCGAAGCCGTTGCGATCCTCCAAGTCGGGGGATCCGGTCTCGTCGAAGCCTTCGAGGTCGGGATCGACGTCGGCTACCACCACCCGATAGGCGCGGCGCAGCCCGACCAACGCGTCCTCGAATGCTCGGGGTCGGATCGTCGTCCAGTCCCGGTGGCGCCGCAGCCCGAGAAGAAGGTCGTACCCGTGCTGGTCCGTTTCGAACAACAGGGAACGGATCTGGTCGATGTTGGGTCGCCCAATTCGGTGGGCGTCCACAAGCTCCTGCACACCCGGAACGATGTCGCCCGCATCGTGCAGGACGGCAAGGTCGGCGTGTAGGCACAGGTCGACAAGCGCCACCAGGCGGGCGTGGCGGGGATCGTGGGCCAGTCCCTGCCCAAGCGCCATCGCCACGGTACTCCGGCCGACGCCGCCGGGACCGGTAACGGCGACGAGTTGGCCGACGAACGCTGGTCGAACGTCGTCGGGTGGATCCGCGAGGCTGACCGTCGCGTCGGCCGCGGCCCCGACCGTGGGCACGGTGGCACTGGTCTCACCGAGAGCCAGCAGTAGGTCTGCCCGGTCGAAGTCGGCCGGCAGAACGGCGGCTGCGCCAAGCTCTGCCCAGTCGCGCTGCACCCGGTCGTCGGCGACCACGATCGTGACGCAGCCGACGCTGGCGGCAACGTCGATCAGGTCCCGGTCGAGAGCCGCGATACCGGCGTCGACCAGCGCCGCGCTGAACCGTTGGCCGGAGTTCAAGCGGGCCCGAACCTCGGGTGCGGAGAGGCATTTGGCGAAGTCGATGGGCACTACCGCCTCGGTCGCCCACCGAGCGACGGTGGTGAACCACTCGGTGCGAGCATTCGCAAGCCCGATGATCGGGTACCGTTCGCCGCTCATTCGTCGGCCTCGATCGGCCGGGCTTCGTTCCTGCTGGCCCCGGTGCCGGTCGAGCGCACGACGGTCAGGTCGGCGACCTGGGTGTCGTGCACGATGCTCGCCATGTCGTCACCCACATCGAGGGCGATGGTGAGGACCGCAGTTCGGTTCGATCCGAGCGAGGAGTCGTCGGTGGCGAAGCGCACGACGCGAGCGTTGGCTGCGGTGATCGTCGTGACCGAGTCGGCACCGGAGGTGACCGTCGCCAGGATCGTGACCCATTCGCCGGCACTCAGCTGAGCCGGCGCCCGGTCGCGCGGTACCGGGAAGGTCAGTTCGCGAACCGGCACGTCCGTCGTTGTCCCACCGCGGTTGCTCACCGCGCTGCGCTGCACGAGATCGCCGGCTTCGAGGGGCGTCAGAGCCACGGTTCCGACGACTGCATCGGGGCTGACGTACGCCTGCTGGGTGAGCGGGTCGCTAAGTCGCAAGAGCACCGAGGCGAGATCCGTCGACTCGATTCGGTGGCCGGCTTCGATCGGCCCCGCGGCGACGACGTAGGGGCTCAGTCCTGCGTCGGGGTCGGGTCGGGCTAAGAGGAACACACCGATGCAGGCGAGGGCGACCAGCAGGCCGCCGACCACCGCTCGGCTGGTGGGGAGTCCGCGATGCGCGGTGATGCGGCGGTCGGTTCGCGGGGCGTCGCCGGCGCGCCCGCGACCCCCGACGCCGGCGCGCCCTGCGGTTTCGTCGCCCGGGCGATCGTCGGTTGATGTTGTGAGCACGTGCCCCCGTTTCGCGCACCGCCGGCCCCCGGGTTCGGGTCCCCACCGACGCTGTGCTGTCGTCCCTGTAATCGTCGCCCGCTGCCAAGTCGCAACGGCGGGCAGCCATCGCATTGCCTACAACAGTGCACTTCAATATGTTTCATGCACTGAGGAAACACTTCACATGAATCCGGAGGTTGCGTCAAGTCGACGAGACCTGACGCTTCATTCAGATTTTGGACCCCGCCGAGCATTCGCAGAGCGTGTCGCGACGCTCACCGAACGTCGAACAAAATCTCGCCCGGGAGCGAAAATTCATAGGCTTCCGGTTCCTGCCACCGTTTTCCGGTTGTTTCCAAGGGCTGGGGCGGAACCGGCGACCGGCGTTGGGTCGCAGGGGGCGATTTTTCGATGTATAACGTGTAGTGTGATGAATCGTCGGAATCCACCAACGGTTCCCGCAGATGGGTTATATGTAGTTGCCATGAGTATCGATGACGTGGGATGGATGAGCACGGCGGACGCGGCGAAGCGCCTGGGGATCACCCCGCGCACGCTCTACCGGTTCATCGATGAAGGTCAGTTGCCGGCCTACCGCTTCGGTCGGGTGATCCGGCTCAAGCAATCCGAGGTCGATTCGTTCATCGACACCTGCCGCATCGAACCCGGCACCCTCGAACACCTCTACCCCGACGCGGTCGGCAAAGAGTAGATACTCGACGCAAGTCGTCAACGACCTACCGGCACGAATCTGGTCGTTTACTCCCCACCGTCAGGCGCGCCCATGGGGGTCGGAGCCATCGGCGCAAAGGTCGAGAACGCAGCTTCCCCGCCTCGTTAGCGCGTAACGGTGACCTCGCCGATTGACGCCACCGGCACGTAGACCTGTGATCGGTCGCGCATGCGGGTGCCCTGACTGCGCAGGATGACCACGTCGCGGCCCGCCACCATCAGGCGGCCGGTCACCGACGTGCCGTCGCCGGTGCGGATCAACACATCGGGTCGGTCGGCGGCGAGTTCGCCCAGGGCCTGGGCCAGGGTGCGGTCGCTGAGCAGCGGCCGGTCGCCCACGGTGGGGCGTTCGCCGGGCGGGGTGTGGATCGACTCGATCGCGTCGACCGCGACGAGCATCGGCACCCGGGAGCCGGCAACGGTGATGAAGTCGGCGCCGAGCGCAAGGATCTTGCCGCTCGGGCGACCGCCCGACGACGTGTGAAGCGAAACCGTCACGTGACGTTCGGCCAGATCGGCGAGCACGCTCGCCAGAGTGGCTTCTTCGGCCGCCTGGCGTTCGAGCCAGAACTGGCGGGCCCGCTCGGCGGCGGCCCGGTCGCTTCGGTTGTCGGCCATCCAGCGCAGGATCGGCGTGAGTGGATCGGTGGCGCCGAGCACGTCGCGGTGCCGCGCCCGCCGGTGGTTCGCCCGCAGTTCCGCCGGGTCCGCCTCGGGCTGCTCTGGCTCTCCGAACAGCGACGTCATGGAAGCCCAGGGTACGGCTACCCGAAGCTGCATACCTGAGTCGAACGGCCCATGTGCGCCCGCACCTGCGGCACCGAAGCCCCGGCGGATTCCCCGATATCGCCCTGACGCGGTGTTGGCCGAGCGGTACCCTTGGCGGGCACACCAGCAGAAAGCACCTATGACCAACCTCACCGGATCCAGCACCTCCACCGACACCCCGGGTGGACCAGAGGTCGCAGCGGATCCACCGACACCCATCGCCAACCTGGGTGGGGCGGTCACCGCGGACATTCACGTTCCCGGCAACCACCTGATGTCGGCCCTGCTCGGTCACCGCGACGAGTTGCTGCGCACGGTCGAAGAGCAGTTCCCCCAGAGCACCATCCACGTGCGCGGTAACCAGATCACCGCGACGGGCGCCGACGCGCCCCAGATCGCCCAGGTGTTCGAAGAGCTGGTCGTGCTCCTGCAAAAGGGTCAACAGCTCGACACCCGCACCGTGCGGCGCACCATGACCATGGTGAGCGAGAACGAGCGGCCGTCGGAGATCCTCACCACCGAAGTGCTTCGTACCGCCCGGGGCAAGAGCGTGCGCCCCAAGTCCGCTGGCCAGAAGCACTACGTCGACGCCATTGCCAATAACGTCATCACCTTCGGCATCGGCCCCGCCGGTACCGGCAAGTCGTGGCTCGCCGTCGCCATGGCCATCCGCGCGCTAAAGGCCGGCGACGTCGAACGCATCATCCTCACCCGGCCGGCCGTCGAGGCCGGCGAACGCCTCGGCTTCCTGCCCGGCGACATGTTGGCCAAGGTCGACCCGTATCTGCGGCCGCTGTACGACGCGCTGTACGACATGGTCGACCAGGAGGGCGCGCAGAAGCTCATCGACCGCGGTCAGGTCGAGGTCGCCCCGCTCGCCTACATGCGCGGCCGCACGCTCAACGACAGTTTCATCATTCTCGACGAGGCCCAGAACACCACGCCCGAGCAGATGAAGATGTTCCTCACCCGTATCGGATTCGGGTCGCGCGCCGTCGTCACCGGCGACGCCACCCAGGTCGACGTATCCGGTGGCCGCAGCGGGTTGGGCAAGCTCGAACCGGTGCTCGGTGGCATCGACGGGTTGTCGTTCGTCTACCTGCGCAGCCAGGACGTCGTACGCCACCGCATCGTGCAGGACATCGTCGACGCCTACGAGCGGGCCGAACCTCCCGCGAGCTAGGACCCCCGGCGCTGACCCCGGCGCCGGACCGTGGGGTCAGCGTCAGGCCGGTGTGATCGTGCCCGACAGGGCGTAGTGGTCCGAGATGTGAAACGAACGGCCTTCGTACTCGAACGCCTCGGTGTGCACGGTGACGCCGTCGACGCGGACCGGCCCGCCGGAGATCCACCGGGTGAAGTACGCGGAGAACTCGGGCATGCCGTCGCGGAACCGATTCCGGCGGCTGTCCCACGTGGGTTGTGGCGGCTTGGTGCTCACCAGCCCGAGGGATTCGATGTCGGCCAACTCACTGATACGGGTGTTCGTGTCGCCCGCGATCACCAACCGCCCACCGGGGGCGGCCTCGGCGACCGCCACGACCTGCGCCAGCCGTTCCCCGTCGGCCCCCTTTCCCGACTCCAGGTGCACGTTGGCGATGGTGAGGTCGAGGTGGTCGAACGTGACCAGCAGGCCGCACCGGTCGACGATGTCGATCCGCGGTTCGGCCGCCTCCATCAACGGATGGGCCACCAGGGTGGCCAGATGGCCCGAGTGGCTCTGGGGATTCGCCTTCACCATGGCGTGGGTCTCGACGTAGGGCACCAACCCGGGCAGTTCCTGGAACAACACGACGTCGGGTTCGACCGCGAGCACGAGCTCGCGCACCACCGCTTCGGTGTGGCTTTGCGTCCACCCGTGCGGGGCCTCGGCCGGTTGGTCGAACATCGCCAGGTTCCACGTGAGGAAGCGCAGCGACGCGGGCGGGGGAGGGGCTTCAGGTTTCATGTGCGCACCAACCTAGGTGGCAGTACCGTGGGCAGCTATGAACAGCGTGAGCGTCTGGTCGGCATCGGGTGGTGCCGCGGTTCGTGGTTGAGCCCGTCTCGCTCGCCCCGGATATCGAGATCGCCGTGGTCGACTCCTGCGAGCACTCGGGCGCGCCCGCCGGGCTCGATCTCGACCGGGTGCACGCCCTGCTGCGCCACACGCTCGACGCGCTGGCGATCGCCGGCCCGGCCGAGCTCCACGTCGAGTTCGTCGACGAAGCGACCATGACCGAGCTGAACGCCACCCACATGGGCGGCGACGGACCCACCGACGTGTTGTCCTTCCCGCTCGACTACGCCGACCACGCCCGGCCCGAACCGGTCCCCACCGGGCCGCCGTCGATGCTCGGCGACATCGTGGTGTGCCCGCCGGTCGCTCATCGCCAGGCCGCCGAAACCGATGGGAGAACCTATGCGAGCGAGGTCGACCTGTTGTTGGTGCATGGTGTGTTGCACCTGCTGGGCCACGACCATGCCGAACCCGGCGAAACCGAGCTGATGCAGGACCACGAGCGCCGGATCCTCCGCGGTTGGAGTGAACGCTCATGACCGGGTTGGAGATCCTCGGCATCGTCGTCGTCGTGGTGCTCACGTGTCTGGCCGCGCTACTCGCCGCCGCCGAGACCGCCTTCACCCATCTCGGTCGGGCCCAGGTCGACGCGTTGCACCGCGAGGCCGACACCGACGAAGAACCCCGCGTGGGGGCGCTGGTCGACCTGCTCGAGTCGCGCGAGGAAAGCCTCAACCCGGTGCTGCTGCTGGTGCTGTTCTGTCACCTCGCGGCGGCCGCGGTCGTGGCCGCGCTCGTGCAGAAGCACTTCGGTGGCCCCTGGGTGCTCGCCGGGCTCGCCGTACAGCTGGTGGTCATCTTCACTCTGGCCGAAGCGCTGCCCAAGACGTGGGCGCTGCATGACCCCGCCGGCGTTGCCATGCGCGTGGCTCCGGTGGTCAAGACGCTGCGATCGATCCCGCCACTGCGATGGGTGGCCAACGCCCTGATCGGTGTGTCGAACCAGCTGTTGCCGAAGGGCACCCGTCGTTCGGGCCCGGTCATGAACGACGACGAGCTGATCGCCATCGCCTCGTTCGCGGTCGAGGCCGACGTGATCGATGAGACCGAACAGGAGCTCATCAAATCGGTGCTCGCGTTCGGCGACACGGTCGTACGCGAGGTCATGGTGCCGCGCCCGGACATGGTGACGGTGCGCCACGACGCCAACGTCGCCGAGGCGCTGGAGATATCCATTCGCACCGGGTTCAGCCGCCTGCCGGTGATCGCCGAGGACATCGACGACGTCGTCGGCATCGTGCACGCCAAGGTTCTCGCCCAGGCCCAGCGCGAGGATCGAGGTGGTTGGTCGGTGAGCGCCATCGGCCGGGCCGTGGCGTTCGTGCCGGAGACCAAGCCGGTAGAGGACCTGCTGCGCGAAATGCAGCTCGGCCGCTCCCACCTCGCCGTCGTGGTCGACGAATACGGCGGTACCGCCGGCGTGGTCACCATCGAGGACCTGCTCGAAGAACTGGTGGGCGAGATCGTCGACGAGTTCGATCACGAAGAGCCCATGGTCCAAACCGACGGCTCGGGCAGCATCGTGGTGCACGGCCGGATGCCGGTCGACGAACTCGAAGCGCTGGTGGGCCAGACCACGCCCGACGGCGACTGGGACACCGTGGGCGGGCTGATCTTCAACTCGCTCGGCCACGTGCCCGACGAGGGCGAAACGCTGCTCGTCGACGGCCTGGCGCTGATGGTCGAGAAGATGGAAGGGCGCCGCATCCGCCAGGTGCGGGTGTCGATCGTGCAGTCGGCTACCGAGCGGGTGCAGGCCGCCGCGGAGGCGGCTGCGGGGATGGTCGGCGCCAACGGCCATGATGATGGCTCCATGGAGACTTCCGACGACGCCATCACCGAGGCCATCGGCCTCGACTCGGTCGAACAACCTCGATGACCGAACCCGACGATGTCGCGTCCGACGACGTCCCGCCGATGCCGACCGACATACCCGACGACGTCATCGTGGGTACGGGCCTGGCCGACGAAGCCGACTACGGCGACATGCGCTCGGGATTCGTGTCGCTGGTGGGTCGGCCCAATGTGGGCAAGTCGACCCTGGTGAACGCCCTGTTGGGCACGAAGGTCACGATCGTCTCCGACAAACCCCAGACCACCCGGCACGAGATTCGCGGCGTGCTCACCCGGCCCGATGTGCAGGTCGTTTTTGTCGACACCCCGGGCATCCACAAACCCCGAACGCTGCTCGGCGAACGGCTCAACGACACCGCATCGAACTCGCTCAGCGGCGTCGATGTGGTGTGCCTCGTGATCGACGGCACGGCGCCGCTCGGCCGGGGCGACAAGTTCATCGCCGAGCAGTGCCCACCCGACACCGTGGTCATCGTCAACAAGACCGACATCACCCGCAAGGACAAGATCGTCGAGCAGTTGGTGCGCGCCGGCGAGCTCGACTTCGAGGCCTATTTTCCGGTGTCGGCCAAGACCGGCGACGGTCTCGACTGGTTGCTCGAGTACCTCATCGAACGCATGCCGCCTGGCCCCCAGCTGTACCCCGACGACATGGTCACCGACGTGCCCGAGGCGTTCTGGGTGGCTGAACTGGTTCGCGAACAACTGCTGGCCGTGGTGCGTGAAGAGGTGCCGCACTCGGTGGCGACCCGGGTCACCGAATGGGAGTGGCCCCGCATCCGCTGCGAGATCCTCGTCGAGCGCGAGTCGCAGAAGGGCATCGTGATCGGCAAGGGCGGTTCGGTGCTCAAGCAGGTGGGCATCGAGGCCCGCAAACAGCTGCCCGAAGGGGCGTTCCTCGAGCTGCACGTGAAGGTCGACAAGGACTGGCAACGCCAGGCCAAAGCCCTCGAACGGCTGGGTATCTAGCCGAACGCGTCGAGACGCAGCCGGCCCGACGGTCAGTCGGTGCGGATGCGGTCCCGGTGTTCTTCCGGTATGTCGGCTCCGCCGATGGCGAATTTGGCGACCGCCTCACCGACGACCACGAACGTGGCGGAGCCTTCCACGCACACGGTGCCCTCGGCGTCGAGGATGCGGCCGGTGGTGGCCAGGGTCGTCTCGGTCTGCTCGGTGAGTACCGCCTCGACCCGGTACGACTCGCCGATCATCACCGGCACCACGAACCGGGCCTTGCACTCGCCGGTCATCGCCCACCGCTTGCCGACCGCGATCGTCGCCCATGCCTGCGCTTCGTCGAGCAGGGCCAGGCTCACGCCGCCATGGGCGAGCGTGGGGGCGCCGGAGAACGTGTCGGTGAGCGTGAAGGTGGCCGACACCGTCGTGTTGTCGTCGTCGAGCTGGAACGGGATACGGAGCCCGCCCTCGTTGCGGGGTTCGCACACGAAGCAGTTCGATTCGAATCCCCAGTCGTCGTTGTGCAGTGGCGTCGGCATTCGGGAATTCTCCCACCTCGGCGACGGCTAACGGGCTACCCCGTTCCCCGGCGGGGCCGACGGAGTCCACTAGCGTCGCGTCGTGGGGTCGGCATAGCTGTGGTCTTCAGTTCCATCACGTTCCTGTTCTTCTACCTGCCCCTCGTGGTGCTGCTCACCTGGGTCGCGCCCGCCCGGTTCCGCAACGCGGTGCTGCTCGTGGCCAGCCTGGTGTTCTACGCCTGGGGGAGCGACTCGTTCGTCCTCGTGCTGGTGGGTACCAGCCTGCTCGACTTCGTGTTCGTGCGGCTCGGCCATCGAGCCGGCCGGCGTCGACGACGCGGGTTTCTGCTGGCTTCGATCGTGCTCAACCTCGGGGTGCTGGCCTACTTCAAGTACGCCGGGTTCCTCTCCAACGACGTGTTCGGCGCCCTGTTCGGGTTGGGCGATCCACCCGATTGGCTCGGTGCGGTCGTGCTGCCGATCGGCATCTCGTTCTTCACGTTTCAACGGCTCAGCTACAGCGTCGACGTCCTGACCGATCGGGAGGACCCGATCGAGCGCTTCTTCGACTACCTGCTCTACATCACCCTGTTCCCACAGCTGATCGCCGGCCCCATCGTTCGCTACAGCACGATCCGGGCCCAGCTGCTCGAGCGCACCCTGGCCGTCGACCGCATCGCCGACGGAGTCGTGCGGTTCTCGTTCGGGCTCTGCAAGAAGATCATCGTGGCCGACACCCTCGCGGGGGTGGCCGACCTGGTGTTCGACCCCTCGATCGGCCGCCTGACCACCAGCGAGGCCGCCCTCGGCACCGTGGCCTACACCCTGCAGCTGTACTTCGACTTCTCCGGCTACTCCGACATGGCGATCGGGCTGGGAATGATGCTCGGGTTCACCCTGCCCGAGAACTTCGACCGGCCCTACACCGCCACATCGGTGACCGAGTTCTGGCGCCGATGGCACATGACGTTGTCGCAGTGGTTCCGCGACTATCTGTACATCCCGCTCGGCGGAAACCGCACCGGCCACACCTACCGCAACCTGATCCTCGTGTTCCTCCTGACCGGGCTGTGGCACGGCGCCGCCTGGACGTTCGTCATCTGGGGCGCCTACCACGGCATCTGGTTGCTCATCGAGCGGCGAGCCGGTGGTCGACTGCTGTCGGGGCTGCCCGGTCGAGCGCTGACCCTCGCGATCGTGGCGGTGGGGTGGATCGTGTTCCGGGCTCCGGATTTCAACTGGGCCACCGAGGTGTTTTCGGCTCTGTTCCGCTTTGAGTTCGGCACTCGGAGCGGTCGCATCGCCAACGCCGTCGACACCCGCTTCCTCCTCGTGCTGCTCGGTGCATCGATCGTGTTCTTCATGCCGAGTACGAAACGCCCCGGGCCACCCCGGCTGCACGACCCCGGCCGCCTCGCCGCGGCGGCGCGCAGTGGCCTGCTGGTCGTCGGACTGCCCATCGCTCTCGTCCTGGCCGCCGCCCAGACGTTCAGCCCGTTCCTCTACTTCCAGTTCTGATGAGCAGCACCGAACGCCCCCGCCCGACGTCGTACCTCATCATCGGGTGGTTACTCGCGCTCGTGATCGCCCCGGGCGTGGGCACGCTCATCTCCCGCTCGGGCCAGACCCTCGAGAACCGGGCGTTGGCCCCCGCGCCGGAATTCGGGTGGGTCGAACTGATGGAGGGCGACACCGCATCGGGGATCGACCACTACCTGGAGGACCGGCTGATCGGCAAACGCCAGGCCGTCGACACCAACGCCCGGGCCGGTTACGAGGTGTTCGGCGACAGCACCAACGAGCGGGTGCTGCTGGGCCCTGACGGCTGGATGTTCACCTCCCGCCTCTTCGAGAGCCCCTGCCTGTTCGAGTGGCCCGACACCGAAGAGGTGTTCGCCGCGCTCGACGAGCTGCGGGCCACGCTCGAAAGCCGCGGCGCCGAGCTGTTCTTCACCCTCGTGCCCGAGAAGGGATGGGTGTACCCCGATCAGCTGCCGTCGGCGGTGCCCTATCGCGAGTGCGGGCGGCCGATCGTCGACGAATTCCGGTTCGCCGCCGCAACCGAACCCGGCTACATCGACCTGTGGCAAGCGGTGGTCGACGCCGCAGCCGCCAACCCCGAACCGATCTACTGGGCGACCGACACCCACTGGAACTACTCGGGCCGCCTGGCCGCGGTCGAGAGCGTGGTCGATGCGGTGATGCCTGGGTTGTACGACCCGGCGGTCGTCGTCGACCGGGGCCCGCGGGTGATCGGCGGTGGCGACCTCGCCGCCCTCCTCGGCTACGAACCCGGCGATTCGGCCCGCGAGCTGGTGATCGAGCGACCGGGGCTGACGGCGGAGTCCGAACCGTTCTTCGACCGGCTCGGTCGGCGCTGGACCCTCCAAGGCGACTTCGCCCCCGGCGAGGCCATCCCCGGGCGCACATTCCTGTTCACCGACTCGCATCTGTTCCACACGTCGTCGGCGCTGGCGAACTGGACCGAGGACATCCTGGTAGTCGAACGCCGCGACCATGATCTCGCCGAACTCGGGGGCTACCTCCGGGATGCCGACCGGGTGGTCCTGTCGTTCACCGCCCGCGATTCGGGTCGATTCCTCCTCGAGCACGCGGAAGCGCTGAACGATCTGCTCACGGGCACCGCCGGTGGTTGATCGATGGCGTTGGGGGCGGCTGATCGGCCTGTTGGGACTGGTGGCCGGCATCGTCTGCACCCTGCTCCTTCGGTACCTGTTCGTGAGTACCGACGTCGAGATCGACTTCGATGACCGGGTCTGGACAGGTCTGCCCCTCGGCCCGGCGCTCATCGCATTGGGGCTGGCGATGGTGATCTTCCCGGGTGGTCCGGTGACGGTCGCCGAGGTGCGCGCCGATCGTGATCAGGGACAGCGCGGTTGGGGGGAGGCGCCGATCTACCAACGGTGGATCTGGGGGGTGGCCCTCGTCGCCGGTTTCGTGCTGGGCCGCAGTTACCTGGTGTCGCTTTAGCGGTCGCGGATGGCGGTGAGGAACGCCTCGGCGTCCGCTCGGTCCTTGGTGCGGGGCATCGGCGGCAGGGCGTTAATGAACTCCCACCGATAACTCTTGGACTTGGCCAGGCGGGGGTCGAACACGGCGACGACGCCGGTGTCGGTGGCCGACCGGATCAACCGGCCGACGCCCTGGGCCAACAGCGTGGCGGCGCGGGGCAGGTCGATCGTGCCGAAGGCACTGCGACCGGCGAGGTCGCGCCGGGCCTGGAGCAACGGGTTGTCGGGCCGCGGGAACGGGAGCTTGTCTATGGTGACCAGCGACAACGCCGGGCCGCGCACGTCGATGCCCTGCCAGAAGCTCATGGTGGCGAACAGGCAGAGCGCTTCGTCGGCGCTGAACTTCTCGATCAGCTTGGGTTTGGGGAGCTGGTCCTGGGTCAGCACCTCGAACGGCAGCCGCGGGGCCAGTTCGTCGGCCGCGGCCATCATGGCCCGGCGGCTGGTGAACAACGCGAGGGTTCGACCCCCGGCGGCGATGATGAGCATCTCGAGCTCGTTGATCATGGCGTCCATGAACTCGTCGTCGCGCGGGTCGGGCAGGTGCGCCGCGCAGTAGAGCAGGGCGTTGGACTCGTAGTCGAACGGGCTGCCCACATCGAGCAGTTCGTGCTCTTCCGGACCCAACCCGAGCCGTTCGGGCAGCGACGTGGGAATGGTGGCCGAGGTGAGGATGGCCGCCCGCTCGTCCCACAGCCGCGCCTTCATCAGGTCGTGGATTTCGAGGGGCGCCACCTTGAGTACGGGGTTGCGGCCCTCGACCCACAACACGTCGGCTTCGGGCGGGTCGAGCACCTTGTCGATGTCGTCGATGAGTGCGGTGGCCGCCTGCGTGGCGCGCAGCTTGCGGGTCTTGACGTCCTCGCTGGCGTCATCGGGTACGCCCTTCAGACCGTTGTTGATGCGTTCGGCGCGGTCGCGGCATCGGTTCAGCACCGTGACCAGCGGATCCGGCAGCTGGGTGGGTAACCGCTCGTCGACGTGGCGTTCGAGCACCTCGGCCAGGTCTTCGCCGGCTTCGTCGAGGTTCCCCACCAGGTCGTCGTCGGCCAGGATCGATCCGACGTTGCGAGACAGGCTGCGGAAGCGGTTGACGCCCAGCTCGAACCCGAGCGTCGACGAAACGATGTCCTCGACCTGATGGGCCTCGTCGAGGATGACCAGGTCGTGCTGCGGCAGCACGGCCTCGGTGGCCAGGTGGATGCCGTAGAGGTGGGTGTTGACCACGACGACATCGGCCGCGGCGGCCGCCGATCGGGCCTGTTCGGCAAAGCACGCCTCGCCCTTGGGGCAGCGGTTCTTGCCGGGGCACTCCCGCGGTCCGACCGACACCGCGGCCCAGGCGGCGGGGGAGGGCTCGAAGGCCAGACCGGCCCGGTCGCCGTCGTAGGTGGTCTCGGCCCACTCGAGGATGGCCTCGATCTCCTCCTCGACCGTCGCCGACGACGCCACCCCATCGAGGGAGAGCTGGTTGTCGACCTCGATCTCCGACACCCGTTGCCTACACAGGTAGTTGGACCGACCCTTGAGCACGGCGTACTCGAACGCCCGGTCGAGCGCTTCGGTGAGAAAGGGCAGGTCCTTCTCGGCGAGCTGGTCCTGGAGGGCCTTGGTGGCGGTCGACACGACGACCTTTTTGCCCGAAAGAACCGCCGGGATGAGGTACGCGAGCGACTTGCCGGTGCCCGTACCGGCCTGGGCGACGAGGTGACCTTTCTGCTCGATGGTGTCGGCGACGGCGCGGGCCATCTCCAGTTGCCCCGCCCGCTGTTCGCCCCCACCGGGAAGCGCCGAGGTGACCCGTTCGAGGGCCTTGGCGGTCTTGTCGGCCAATGTCATAGCCAGACACCCTACGGTGCGCCGCCGACACCGGGGTGGGACCGGGCCGCCGTCGCGACCCAACCGCCGATGCCACCCGCTTTGCGGGTAGCGTCGCTCGGGTGATCCCCGGCGACATCGACTCCGAACGCATTCCGACCCACATCGCCGCCGTGATGGACGGCAACGGCCGCTGGGCGACCAACCGGGGCCTCAAACGAACCGACGGCCACGCCGCCGGCGAAGAGGCCCTGTTCGACGCCGTCGAAGGCGCCCTCGAGCTCGGCGTCAAGTGGTTCACCGTCTATGCGTTCAGCACCGAGAACTGGAAACGTTCGCCCGACGAGGTGCGCTTCCTGATGAAGTTCAACGAGTCGCTGCTGCAACGCCGGTGCGAGGAACTGAACGAGTTGGGTGTGCGGGTGCGGTTCATCGGCCGCCGCGACTGGCGGGTGCCCAAGCGGCTCATCCGGCGCATGGACGAGTCGATCGAGCTCACCAGGAAGAACCGCCGAATGACGCTCACCATCGCCTTCAACTACGGGGGGCGGGCCGAGATCGTCGACGCGGTGAAGGCGATCGTGGACAGCGGCATCGAGTCGAGCAAGGTCACCGAGAAGCTGGTGGCCCGCAACCTGTATGACCCCGAGATGCCGGACCCCGAACTGATGGTGCGGACCTCGGGCGAGTTCCGCACGTCGAACTACCTGATGTGGGAACTCGCCTACAGCGAGCTGGTGTTCACCGACGTGTTGTGGCCCGACTTCCGGCGAGAGCACCTGTTCGACGCCGTCCGCGAGTATCAGGATCGCGACCGCCGCTTCGGCGGCGTCGACGACTGATCGAACGCCATGAGCCTGTATCGGGACTCCGGGGTGGTGCTGCGCACCTTCAAATTGGGCGAAGCCGACCGGATCGTGTCGATCATGACCCGCAACAACGGCAAGGTGCGCGCCGTCGCCAAAGGGGTACGCAAGACCCGGAGCAAGTTCGGCGCTCGGCTCGAGCCGAGCAGCCACGTCAACCTGCAGCTCTACCGCACCCGAGGGGACCTCGACATCGTCACCCAGGCCGAGACCGTCGACCGGTTCCCGAATCTACGCACCGACCTCGACCGGTTCTCCCGTGCCTCGGCCATGCTCGAAGCCGTCGATCAGCTAGCGCAGGAATCCGAGGTCAACCGCCGCCTCTACGAGATGCTGGTGCGGGCGCTGCGCACCGTGGCCGACACCGAAAGCCCGCTGGTGGCCGCCGGGTTCTTCTGGAAGGTGCTGTCGCTCGAGGGGTTCGAGCCCTTCCTCGACGCCTGCGTGTCGTGCGGGGGCGAACCCGTCGTCGCCTTCGATCTCCACGAGGGCGGCGTGTTGTGTCAGTCGTGTCGCCGCGGTCGGGCCATCTCGCCCGAAGCGTTGGCGTTGATGCGCCAGATCCTCGGTGGTCAGCTCGGCGCAGCGCTCAACGAGCCCATCTCGGCGGCGACGAACGAGGTCGACCACCTGGCCGGCGAGGCCATGGAACACCATCTCGAGCGCCGATTGCGGTCGCTCGGCGTGCTGGGCCAGAGCTGACGCGCGAACGCACCGCCCGGCGAATTCGCCGGGCGGCGCTGGCGCACTCGTACGCGACGGCCGGGGCCTAGGTGTCGATCGGCTTCCAGAACTGGCCGGTCTGATCCCACTGCATCCAGGCACCCACGGCGGGGTCCCATTGGATGTAGGTGTTGCGAGCGGCGTCCCATTGCGGTTCGGTCTGCGCGGGCGGCGACGCCGCCGGCTGCTGCTGGACCGGTTGTTCGATCGGGGCCTGCTGCACGGGCTGTTCGACAGGCGCCTGGGGTGCCGCTTCGGTCGGCTGGGGAGCCGGCGTGCCGATCACCGTGGGCGGGTCGACCACCGGGACTGCCGGCGGCATTTCGGCCGCTGCGTCGACGATCGGGACCTCGGGTGCGCCGATGTCGGGGGTCTCGGGGAGATCCGGCGTTTCGGGCACCTCCGGAGCGTCGAACGAAGGTGCCTCCGGGAGATCGGGGGCGGCGAACGACGGTGCGTCGGGAAGCTCCGGAGCTTCGGGTAGATCGGGAGCCTCCGGCAGATCGGGGGCCTCGGGCATCGAGAGGTCCGGGGTTTCGGGCAGGTCGACGTCGGGCACCTCGGGGGTGCCGAACGATGGTGCCTCGGGCATGTCGACATCGGGCATGTCGACCTCGGGCACCTCGGGGGTACCAAACGATGGTGCCTCCGGCATGTCGACATCGGGCATGTCGACCTCGGGCACCTCGGGGGTGCCAAACGATGGTGCCTCCGGCATGTCGACCTCGGGGAGGTCGGGCGCGTCGGGCATCGACAGGTCGGGGGTTTCGGGCAGGTCGACGTCGGGCACCTCGGGGGTGCCGAACGATGGTGCCTCCGGCATGTCGACCTCGGGGAGGTCGGGCGCGTCGGGCATCGACAGGTCGGGGGCGTCGAACGACGGCGCCTCCGGCAGGTCGGGAGCGTCGAACGTCGGAGCCTCGGGCAGGTCGACCTCGGGGAGCTCCGGTGCGTCGGGCATCGAGAGCAGTTCGGTCGGCGCGTCGAGATCCGGTGCCGCCACGTCGGGCACCTCGGGGGCGCCGAACGATGGTGCCTCGGGCAGGTCGGGTGCGTCGGGCATCGACAGGTCGGGTGCGTCGAACGATGGTGCGTCGGGCATGTCGACCTCGGGAAGGTCGGGGGTGCCAAACGATGGTGCGTCGGGCATGTCGACCTCGGGGACGTCGGGGAGGTCGGGTGCGTCGGGCATCGACAGATCGGGCATGTCGGGGGCGTCCGGCACGTCGGGCATGTCGGGCACCTCAGGGGCGCCGAACGCCGGGGCGGCAGGAAGATCCGGGGCACCGGGAAGTCCGGTTCCGCCCGCGAGGTCAGGGGTGACCGGTGGCGGGTTGGGCGCGACCGGCGGCGGAGCCGGCGTCGGCAGCGGAGCGGTGGCCGGAGCGCCCATCGGCGGCGGGGGAGTGGCCCCGCCGAACGCCGGCGGGCCGGCGTTCGGGGCCATTGGGGTCGGCGCGTTCATCGGGGGTGGCGGGGCAATGCCGCCGGCGGCGCCGTACCCGGCAGCACCAGCGCCCACGCCGGCAGCTGCCGCGGCCCCGAGACCGGGAACGACGGGAACCTTGTTGACCTGGTCCTTGCCCACAACCAGGGTGCCAGCGGCCATATCGCCGACCCGGCGATGACCCTTGGTGGTACCCAACGTGATCAGGCCGACCAGCGGCAGGCAGTACGGGAACCAGTCGACGACGTGCACGAGCTGACGGATGAGCGCCTTCGGAACGCCGGCGAGCGAACCGGTGTCCTGACGCACGACCTTCAGGCCCATGATCGCCTTACCCGGCGACGAGCCGGTGATGCCGGTGAGCACACCGTTCAGCAGGAACCACAGCAGGATCGACAGCGCGTACACGAGCAGCAGCTTCGAACCGGTGTGCACCCAAAAGGTGTTGTCACCGAATTTCGTGCAGCCCGAGTAGGCATTGAACACTTCGCTGTCGCACGTGATCTCCTGACCCGTGTCGTTCGTGAACTTGTCGGCCAGGATGGCCCAGAAGATCGCCGTCAGGGCGAACCCGATCAGGAAGTCGATTATGGCGGCCCCGATGCGGCGGCCTACGACTGCCGTCGGGTCTGCTTGAGTGGTGGGAAGTGCATTCACACCTATGAGTCTGGCCGAAATTTTGCCCCGCTGCAGTGATCATGGCGGCGCCGTCGCCCCGATAGTGTGGCTGGAGGTTTTCCGCGGGCTCCGGCCCCGGATCCGAACCCGAGCCGAGGAGCCCTGTGAGCCAACCTGACCCCGACCTTTTCGACAAGGTCGTGAACCTCTCGAAGCGACGTGGTTTCGTGTTCCAATCCGCCGAGATCTACGGCGGTTTTCGCTCGACCTACGACTACGGCCCCATCGGCGTGCTGCTGCTGCGCAACGTCAAAGATCAGTGGTGGCGGTCCATGGTGCAGGAGCGCCACGACGTCGTCGGGCTCGACGCCGCGATCATGGCTCCGCCCAAGGTGTTCGAAGCGTCCGGCCACCTCGAGAACTTCTCGGACCCCCTGGTCGACTGCAAGTCGTGTAACGAGCGGTTCCGCGAGGACCAACTGGAGGATCCCTCCATCTGCCCCAGCTGCGGTGCCACCGACTCGTTCACCGAGGCCCGGGCGTTCAACCTCATGTTCCTCACCCATGCCGGCCCGGTCGAAGGCGCTGGTCACGAGGTGTATCTGCGGCCTGAGACCGCCCAGGGCATCTTCACCAACTTCATGAACGTGCTGAACACCAGCCGCAAGAAGCCACCATTTGGCATCGCCCAGATCGGCAAGTCGTTCCGCAACGAGATCACGCCCGGCAACTTCGTGTTCCGCACCCGGGAGTTCGAGCAGATGGAGATGGAGTTCTTCGTCCCGCCCGACCAGGCCGACCAGTGGTACGAGTACTGGTGCAAGGAGCGCCTCGACTGGTACACCGGGCTCGGTATCGCCCCCGAGCTGCTGCGCATGCGACCCCACGACGCGGATGAGCTGTCGCATTACTCCTCGGGAACCTCCGACATCGAATTCCTGTTCCCGTGGGGCTGGGGCGAGCTCGAAGGGGTGGCCAACCGGGGCAACTACGACCTCACCCAGCACGCCGAACACTCGGGCGAACGTATTGAGTACTTCGACCAGCAGGCCAACGAGCACTACCTGCCCCACGTCATCGAGCCGGCCGCCGGGGCGACCCGGTCGATGATGGCGTTCCTGATGGCGAGCTACGACGAGGAGACCGTCAACGACGACACCCGTATCGTGTTGCGACTCGACCCGCGGTTGGCGCCGTTCAAGGTCGCCGTGCTGCCGCTGTCGAAGAAAGACACGCTCACCCCCCTCGCGCACGAGGTGTTCGACATGGTCAAGGGGCGCTGGATGAGCGACTACGACGAGACGCAGAACATCGGCAAGCGGTATCGCCGTCAGGACGAGATCGGCACCCCGCTGTGCGTCACCGTCGACTTCGACAGCCTCGATGATCGGGCGGTCACCGTTCGCGATCGCGACACCATGGAGCAGGACCGGGTTTCCCTCGATCAACTGATCGACTACCTCGCCGAACGTCTGGGCTGACGCCCGTGGGTTGGGAGATAACCACCATCGACGGGCTGATCGCCGGGGTGCGGGCGGCCGGTGACGACCCGGCCGAACGCGGTGCGGTCGTGGCCGCCGTCGATCCGACGGTGATCGAATCCGCCCTCCACGGCCAGGTGGGTGGGGCCGAAGCGCGGGTGCTCGCATCGGGCACCGGTGCGTCGCCCGGCGCCGGTACGGGGCGGGTGTACTTCACCGCCGACGCCGCGCTCGACGCCTTCGACCGGGGCGAGGACATCGTGCTCGCGTGCGCCGAGACCACGCCGGCCGATGAGCCGGGCATGCGCATCGCCGAGGCGATCGTCACCGCCCGCGGCGGGCTCACCAGCCACGCCGCCGTGGTCGCCCGCGGGTTGGGCCTGCCCGCGGTGTGCGGGGCCGCGGGTTTGTCGTTCGCCGACGGGGTCATGCAGACCGAGGCCGGCCCGATCGCCGAGGGCGATGTGGTCACCGTCGACGGCTCCGACGGCACGCTGTTGTTCGGCGACGCCGGAGTCACCGCGGCCGAACCGCCGCCGGAGATCGACGAGCTGTTGTCGTGGGCCGACGCGGTAACCGCGGGTCGGGTACGGGTGCGGGCCAACGCCGACAACGGCGAGGACGCCGCCGTCGCCCGCCGCTTCGGTGCGGTGGGCATCGGCCTGTGCCGCACGGAGCATCAGTTCCTCGGCGAGCGGTTGGCCTCGATACAGGCGGTGATTCTCGCGGCCGACCCGGCCGCCGAAACGGCGGCCATCGCCGAGCTGGAAGCGGCCCAGACCGCCGACTTCGAGGCGCTGCTGGCGGCGATGGACGGCCTCCCCGTCACCGTGCGCCTGCTCGACCCCCCATTGCACGAGTTTCTCCCCGACATCACCGAACTCGAAGTCGCCGCGGCCACCGGTGCCCTCGACGCCGCCGGTGAACGGCTGCTCGCCGCGGCCCGTGAGATCGCCGAGCACAATCCAATGCTCGGCACGCGCGGTGTCCGGCTCGGCATTCTGCGCCCGGAGCTCTACCGCATGCAGGTGCGGGCCATCGCCGCCGCGGTGGCCACGCGGCGCCGAGCCGATGGCGACCCCCGGGTCGAGATCATGGTGCCGCTCATCGCCGACCCGGCCGAAATGGCCCACGCCCGGACGCTGATCCGTGCTGTGCTCGACGATCTCGACGCGAGCGAGGCCGGCGACGAACCGCCAGCCGGTATCGCCATTGGTTCGATGGTCGAGACCCCGCGCGCGGCGCTGACCTGTGGCGCCCTCGCCGACCATGTCGACTTCGTGTCCTTCGGCACCAACGACCTCACCCAGATGACCTTCGGGTTCAGCCGCGACGACCTCGAACGCCAGGTGCTGCCCGCGTACCGCGACCAGGCGATCCTCACCGCCAACCCGTTCGAAACCCTCGACGCCGACGGCGTCGGCGCGCTGGTGCGCGGCGCCATCACCGCCGCCCGAGCTGTACGCGCCGACCTCAAGGTCGGCATCTGCGGCGAACACGGTGGCGACCCGGCGTCCATTGCGGTGCTGGTCGACGCCGGGGTCGACTACGTGAGCTGTTCGCCCTACCGCGTGCCTGTCGCCCGTCTCGCCGTCGCCCAGGCCCTGCTCGCTCCGTGACTGGTCGATAGTGGGGCCGACGCCCAACTGGCGTCAGTTCTGCGTTCCGGGTGTCGTTGAGCGCTGGTAGCGTCGCGGTGATGGGGATTCGCTGATGGGAATTGTCGATGAGGACATCGCGAGAGTGCGCGACTCGACCGACATCGTGCGCGTCATCTCCGATCACATCGCCCTGCGCAAGGTGGGTCGCAACTGGACCGGGCTGTGCCCGTTCCACAACGAGAAGACGCCGTCGTTCTCGGTCAGCGGCGAGCAGGGGTTCTACCACTGCTTCGGCTGCAAACAGTCCGGTGACGCCATCACCTTCGTGCGCGAAATCGAGGGCCTGGACTTTGTGGCCGCGGTCGAGAAGTTGGCGTCGCATGCCGGTGTCACGCTGCGCTACGACAATCAGCAGCAGGGCGAACGCACCTCCAAGAAGAAGCGCCTGATCGAGTCGATCGAAAAGGCGCTCGCGTTCTACCACGAGCGGCTGCTGTCGGCGCCCGACGCCGGCCGGGCGCGCTCGTATCTCAAGTCGCGGGGTTACGACGGCGAGACGGTGCGCAAGTACAAGATCGGCTGGGCGCCCGACGACTGGGATCTCCTGGCCCGCGAACTCAAGCTCAGCGATCGCGATCTGAAAGAGGCCGGGCTCGGCTTCGTGAACCGGCGGGGTCGCCAGCAGGACTTCTTCCGCAATCGGGTGCTGTTCCCCATCTATGACCTCCAGGGGCAGCCGATCGCCTTCGGCGGTCGCAAGCTGCCCGACGACGAGGGCCCCAAGTACCGCAACACCGCCGACGAGTGTGTGGTCTATGAGAAGAGCCGCACCCTGTACGGGCTGCACTGGGGAAAGTCCGACATGGTGAACGCCCGCGACAACGGTGAGGCGATCGTGTGCGAGGGCTACACCGACGTGCACGGTTTTCACGAGGTCGGGCTCGAGCGGGCGGTGGCCACCTGCGGCACCGCGCTCACCGAGGAACACATCAAGATCCTCACCCGATTCGCCCATCGTCTCGTGCTCGCCTTCGATGCCGATGAGGCCGGCCAGGCGGCGGCCGAGCGTCTGCACCAGTGGGAGCAGGAATACGGCATCGACGTCGTGGTCGCCGACCTGCCCCCGGGCCAGGACCCCGGCGACCTGGCGAAGGCCGATCCCGAGCGGTTGCGCGAATCGGTGGAGAGGGCGAAGCCGTTCATGCAGTTCCGGCTCGACCGGGCGCTCGGCGCCAGCGAACTGGGCACGCCGGAAGGACGGGCTCGGGCGGCGCAGATGGCGCTGAACGTCGTCCGCGGCCACCCCAACGCCCTGGTGCGCGACGAATACGTCGTGCAGGTGGCCGACCGCACCCGCACCGACCCGAATCGGCTGCGGGTGATGCTCGAACAGCCGCCGACCGAACCGGTGGGCCGCAGCGAACGCCGGCCGCGCAACGTCGAACGCGAGGCCCCGGCACCGCCCCGCAAGCGCGAGCGCACCAACTCCCAGGACGAGGCGCTCCGCCTGTTGATCCACCAGCCCGACTCCATTCGCGACGGGCTGGAACCGGTCCTGTTCCCGTCGCCCATGCACCGGGCCGCGGTCGAGGCGCTGCTCGAAACGCCGTCGATCCACGCGGCGCTCGATCTGGTCGACCCCGACGTCGCCGACTTCATTCGTTCCGCCGCCGTGGGCGAAACCGATGCCGAGCCCGAAGACATCGTGAGCCGCCTGGTCGAGAAGGCATCGCTTCGGGTGCTCGATCGACTCCAGTCCGAAGCACGGACCGCCGATGATCCAACCAGCTACGGTGAACCCGTGGCGTGGTTGAAGCACCGCATGGAAGATCTCCGGGAGCGGGAAACTCGCGGCAAGTCCATCGCCCAGCTTTTACCGTGGTTGGTCGAGCATGGAGAGGGGAGGGCCTATGACTGAAGCGGATGCGCCCGTCTCTTCGTGGAACGCGGTGTCACCGGACGATCTCGACGCCCTGCTCGCCAAGGGCCGCACGACCGGCGTGCTCACCCTCGACGATGTGATGGAGGTCTTCAAAGACGTCGACCCCACCCCCGAGGTCATCACCGCCGTCCGCCAACTCGTCACCTCCGCCGGCATCGAGCTCGACGAGACGGTCGACCACAGCGACGACGACCTCGACGATGCCGTGGAGCTGGTCGCCGCCGAAGCCGAACTCGGCGACGCTGACCCGCTCGGTGACCCGGCCGTCATCGACCACAGTCTGGTTGAGCCCGGGGTCGTCGATCCCGGTGCCATCGATCCGGTCGCTTCGGACGACCTCGACGCTGCCGCCGACGCGTTCCTCGAGGCCGCCGAAGCCGGCGCCAACGGATCGGGCTCGCTGACGCCCCGCGACACCAACGGGTTGAACGGCGACGGGGGTTCCGGGCGCGCCCGGGGCCCGCGCGAACAACGCGCCCCGCAACGCAGCTTCACCGCCGGGCTCTCGCGCACCGGAACCGATGGCGGTGGCGCCGACTCGATGCGCACCTATCTGAAGGAGATCGGCAAGGTCTCGCTGCTCACCGCCGAGCAGGAAGTCTCGATCGCCAAACGGATCGAAAAGGGTCAGATCGCCGACGAGGTGCTGGCCGACTACGCGGCCGAGGACAACCCGGCCGAACCCGACCCCGCCGAGGCGGCTCGCCTGCGGCGCGACTCGCGAGATGGTGACCGGGCCCGCAGCGAACTCACCCAGGCCAACCTGCGCCTCGTCGTGTCGATCGCCAAGCGCTACGTCGGGCGGGGCATGATGATGCTCGACCTCATCCAGGAGGGGAACCTCGGCCTGATGCGGGCGGTCGAGAAGTTCGACTATCGCAAGGGGTTCAAGTTCTCGACCTACGCAACGTGGTGGATTCGTCAGGCGGTGACCCGGGCCATCGCCGACCAGGCCCGCACCATTCGCATCCCGGTGCACATGGTCGAGAACATCAACAAGGTGAAGCGCATTCAGCGGGCGATGCTGTCCGAGCTCGAGCGGGAGCCAACGGTTGAGGAACTCGCCGAGCGCAGCGATCTGACCGAGGACCGCATCCGCGAGATCCTGCGCATTTCCCAGGACCTGTTGTCGCTCGACACGCCCATCGGCGAGGAGGACAACTCCCACCTCGGCGATTTCATCGAGGACCAGCGGGCCATCAAGCCCGCTGAAGCAGCCGCTCGCCGGATGCTCGGCCAGGCCGTGATCGAGGCGCTCGACGATCTCAACGAGCGCGAGAAAGAGGTCGTCCGGCTGCGCTTCGGGCTCACCGACGGACGCCCCCGCACCCTCGAAGAGGTCGGTAAACAGTTCGGGGTCACGCGCGAACGGATCCGCCAGATCGAGTCCAAGACGTTGGCCAAGCTCCGGCACCCGCATCGCAGCGACAAGCTGCGCGACTACCTCGACGGCGCCTGAACCCTCCGGCGGGAGCGTACCTCGGCACCGGCGATCTAGGGTCGGGCATGGCAACGATTCAGACGGTGACCGGCCCCATCGACAGCGCCGAGTTGGGGCGCACGTTGATGCACGAACACCTCACGGTCGGGTATCCAGGGTGGGATTCGGCCACCGATGAGCCCTGGAATCCGGTGGAGGCGAAGGCCATCTGCGTCGATCGCATCGCCGAGCTCCAGGACCTGGGCTATTCGACGCTGATCGATCCCTGCCCGGGTGACCTCGGCCGCGACCCGGCACTGCTGGTCGAGGTGGCCGAGGCGACCGGGTTCAACATCGTGTGTGCGGCCGGGTTGTACAAGGAACACGAGGGCGGTGCCGCCCACTGGCAGTTCCGGGCCCGCTTCGAGGACGTGGTCGGCCCGATGACCGACCTGTTCGTCGGCGAGCTCACCGACGGGATTGGTTCGACCGGGGTGCGCCCCGGCATGTTGAAGGTGGGTACGGGGACCGAGGCGGTCACCGACCACGAGCAGCGGGTCTTCGCCGCCGCGGCCGCCGCATCGGCGGCGACGGGTACGCCGATCACCACCCACACCGAGGACGGACAGTTGGGTCCCACCCAGGTCGAGATCCTGACCGCCGCCGGAGTCGACCCCCACCGGCTCGTGATCGGCCACTCGTGCGGTACGACCGACCACGACACCCACATGGCGATCGCCGGGGCCGGGGCCTACCTCGGTTTCGACCGGTTCGGCATTCCGGTGATGGCCGACGAGGACCGGGTGGCCTCGCTCGTAAAGGTGGTGGCCGCAGGCGCCGGGGACCGGGTGGTGGTCTCGCACGACTCGGTGTGGTGCTGGAAGGGAAATCCCTGGCCGAAGGCGCTTCGGGCGCAGGCGGCCGCAACCATGGTGCCGACGGTGTTCGACGCCAAGATCGTGCCGATGCTCACCGACGCCGGGGTGAGCGACGAACAGATCCGGGCCTTCACCTGGGACAACCCTCGCCGCTTCTTCGCCGGTGAACCGCTCGGCCCGCTCGGGCCGAGCGAGACGGCTTAGGCCTCGATGAACTCGACGATGTCGTCGGCGAGGTCAGCGTGGATGGCGACCCGGTCGACGCCGTCGGGGTCGTCACAGATGGCGGGCACGGCCGCCGCTTCCCCGGCGGTGCAGGGGCGCATGAAGACGAAGTGGCCGCCGGCGACTGTGGAGCTCTCCGTGTCGTCGGGGAGTTGGCCGATAAGGGTGTCGACCTGGCCGCCCGGCAGGTCGGTGTCGCCCTCGGCAGCGACCACGAGGATGTCGGCGTCGACACTGATCGGTTCGCTGCCGAAGAGCGGGCCGTAACCGGGGGCAAGGAGCACGATGTGGTCCACCCGGGTATCGGTGAAGTCGTCGCCGCTGGTGGCCAGGGTCTCGAAGCGGGATGCGGCTTGATCGTTGCAGAGTACGAAGTCGGCATTGGCGTCGCAGTGGGCATCGACGCTGCCGTCGAGCACCGGTTGGGCGCCGCTGATGCGTAGGGCGCTGTAGGCGCCCATGGAGAAGCCCACGACCGTGACCGAGTCGAAGGACTGTCCGGCCTCGGCCTCCATGGCGTCGATGGTCAGCGATAGGTGGCGGGGGCGGAGGGTGAGCGGGTCGAGGGTCGAGTCGTCGCTTTCGAGGCCGGCCAAGTCGGGGTGGGTGGGTGCGGCCACCGTGTAGCCGTCGCCGACGAGGGCCAGGGCCAGGTCGCTGTGCGAGGTTCGGTCGCCGGAGAAGCCGTGGGAGATCACCACGAGGTGATCGCGCTCGCCCTCGGTGGGTGTCCACGTCGACACGTCGAACGGGCGCTCGTGGACCGGGTCGGTCATCGTGATGGTGTCGGCTTCGGATGCCGCCACCGCCTCGTCCGATGTCCTCGGGCCCTTGTCGGGCGCTGGCCCGATGAGAAAGGCTCCGGCGCCGATGATGACGGCGAGTGCGATCCATGCGGCTTTCGGAAGTTTGACCATGAGGTGAAGGTACGAAGGCACCGGCGCCGGCGATATCGGTGAATACCCTGAATCCCCCTCAGCCTGCTCGGGGGTGGCCTCGGGGTGACCCCCGAGGCCAGTAGGCCGCTGATCCGAGCGGCGATCCGACCCGGTCAGGCCGTGCGGTCGATGAGGCCGCCGATAAAGCCGGGTCGGTCCCGGCTGGCCACCCGGAAACCGAGGGCCGCCCCGAACGCCACGAAGATGATCACTTCGGGCCAGACGGGGCCGCTATCGAAGAAGTTCGGCCCGTTCATCTTGTCGGCGAGGGTGATGACGAGTGTGGTGGCCAGGACGAGTCCGGCGGCGCCCGCCGCGCCGATGGCGGCGTCGCGGCCGTTCCGCTGCCCCTGGGACCGCAGGCTCACCGGCCACAACAGCACCGCGACCAGCGGGGCGAAGTGGTAGTGCAGGTGCGGGCTGCGCCAGGCGAGCACGATCCACGCGGCGCAGACCAGACCGGTGAGCGCGGCGCCGCGAAGATGCGTGGGTTCTTTGTGCATGGCTACGAAACCCCGGGTGGTCGACATTTGATTCCTCGGGCCGTCCGGGAACCGAGCGTTCGCCCAAAATCGGTGCTGGCATCGCCGAGGGGCGCTGCTATCCTGCACTGGTCCTTCCGGGGTAGCTCAGCTGGCAGAGCAACTGACTGTTAATCAGTGGGCCGTGGGTTCGAGCCCCACCCCCGGAGCCAATCAATCCCAGGCCCTGTGGCCTGGGATTTGTTGTTTTTGCCGGCGGGCGGGACGGTGGTGGGGCGGACGCAACCAGAACTCGGCTCCGGCTCCGCTCGGTCGACCGCCCAGGAGGCACACCATGAACGAACCAACTGCGTCGAACGGGTCGAACGGCGAGGGCGCGAGTCGCCCGATCGACCTGCTGATCACCGGGGCCACGATCGTCGATGGCACCGGTCGGGAGCGCTTCGTCGGAGATCTGGCGGTCGACGACGGCGTGATCGTGGCCGTCGGTCCCGCCCTTGACCGTGAGGCCGAAGCGGTGATCGATGCCGCCGGCCTGCTGCTCACGCCCGGCTTTGTCGACATCCACACTCACTACGACGGTCAAGCGACGTGGGATCCGGTGCTGGACCCGTCGTCGAGCCACGGGGTGACGACGGTGGTGATGGGTAACTGTGGGGTTGGGTTCGCGCCGGTGCGCCCCGGCCAGGAAAATTGGCTGGTCGAGCTTATGGAGGGCGTCGAGGACATTCCGGGAACGGCCCTTCACGAGGGCATCCAGTGGGAATGGGAGACCTTCCCCGAGTACCTCGATGCGCTCGGGCGCCGAGAGTATGCGATCGACATCGCCGTCTTCATGCCCCACGCGCCGCTGCGGGTGTATGTGATGGGTGAGCGCGGCGCCGCCCACGAGGATGCGAACGAAGCCGACATGGCGGAAATGGCCCGGTTGGTGCGCGAGGGAATCGAGGCGGGTGCGGTCGGGTTCAGCACGTCGCGGTCGCTGAACCACAAGTCGCTCGATGGTGAGCTGGTGCCGGGGACCTATGCCGGAGCCGACGAATTGACGCAGTTGGCCCAGGCGGTCGTCGACGCCGGTGGGGGGCTGTTTGAAGTCGTGCCCATGGGCGAGACCGGCGACGACCACGAGCTGACGTTGGGAGAAATTTCCCTGCTCGCGGACGTGAGTCGATCCACCGATCTTCCGGTGTCGTTTCTGATGGTGCAGTCGATGGGTGCGCCGGAGCTGTGGCGTGACCAGCTGGCTCTGGTCGAACGGGAGAACGCCGCCGGCGCGCGGCTGATCCCGCAGGTTGCGGCTCGCCCCGGCGGGATGCTGTTGGGGGCCGCCTCCTACCACGGGCTCATGCGGCGACCGACGTTCCGGCGTCTCGAGGAGCAGCTCGACCTCGAGGACCTTCTGGTGGAGCTGCGCAAACCCGACGTGAAGGCCTCGATCCTCGCCGAGGAGGATCTGCCGCCGGACCCGAACCGCCAGTTCGAGGGGTTGTGTGAGTCGACCCCGCGCATGTGGCACCTGGCGTTTCCGCTCGGCTCGCACCCCGACTACGAGCCCACGGCCGAGCAATCGATCGCCGGCCTGGCGGCGGCCAGTGGGCGCGACCCGTGGGACGTCTACTACGACCACATCGCTTCGGGCCGCTATCTGCTCGGCGCCTTCACGAACTATCCGCAGATCACGCAGGATCCGCTGGCGGAGATGATGACCCACCCGGCCACCGTCATCGGTCTGTCCGACGGCGGCGCCCACGTCAAGATGATCTGTGACGCGTCCGCCCCGACGTACCTGCTGACCCACTGGGCGCGAGATCGGTCGAGAGGGGACCGGATCCCGCTCGAGACACTGGTGCGAAAGCAGTGCCGGGACACGGCACGAGCGGTCGGGCTCGACGACCGCGGCACGCTCGAGGTCGGTAAGCGGGCCGACATGAACATCATCGATCTCGACGCGCTTACCCTCCACGCGCCTCGCCCGGTGGACGACCTCCCGGCCGGCGGACGCCGAGTGCTCCAGGACGCGAGCGGCTACGTCGCCACGATCGTCGGCGGGGTAACCACCCGACGCGGCGGCGAGGACACCGGGGCCCGACCCGGCCGCCTCGTCCGGGCCTGAAGCCGATCTTCGAGAAACCCACCCGAAATCCAGGAAGGCCTATCCGATGACCAACGAGACCGACCGAGCCGATGCGAACAAAGCGGTGGTGCAGGCCTACTGGGACGCGCTGGCCCGCCGCGACTGGGACGCCATGAAGGCGCTGCTGACCGAAGACGCCGAGTACACCGACGTCGGGGCGAAAGGGGGCGCCGGAATCGGCCCCGATGGGGTGATCGCCCGACTCAAGATCGGGATCGAGTCGCTTTCGGACTACAAGCACCTGCCGGGTGAAAACATGATCGCCGAGGGCGACCTGGTGATGACCGAACACACCGAGCAGTGGCACTTTCACACCGGCGAGAGCTTCGATCACTCGTTCGTCTCCGTCACCGAGCTGCGCGACGGGAAGATCTTCCGCTGGCACGACTACAGCAACATCGCCAACATCTACGAGAACGCCCCGGCCTGGTGGTTGGAAGAGGTCGCCCGCCACGCCAGTGACGGTCAGATCTGACCGGGGCTGACGCCCTGCTTGGTAGGCCCGGTGGGAATCGAACCCACGACCGAGCGATTATGAGTCGCCTGCTCTGACCATTGAGCTACGGGCCCAGCGAGATCCTAGGACCTGTTACCCGGTCTGCGGCGCCCGGCGGGTGCGCGGGCGCACCCCCGATCTCTCGATAGCTTGCGGACATGTACCCATCGAGTGGGCCGTTCATGCGGCATCTCTGGCTCGTCGTAGTCGCCGGGCTGATGCTCGGTGCCTGCTCGAGCAGTACGGGCACGACCGAGCGCGAGCGGGTGATCGACATGGTCGTGCGGCTCAACGAGTACTGGGCCGAGGCGGCGGAGGAATTCAGCTTCGATTACCAACCGATCGCCCACGATCGGGTTACCGCGCCGGGGCCCGACGCTCGCTGCGACGGCGAGGAGATCGCCGCCGGCGATGTGGAAGGCAACGCGGTGGTCATCACGGGATGCGCCGAAGGGCTCCTCATCGTCTATGACTCCGAGTATCTGACGACCTCCGAAGTTCGGCTGCAGGCCGTGCTGACCCACGAATGGGGCCACATCGTGCAGGCGCAGGCCGCCGAGATCGATGCGGCGGAGTTCGGGCTGCCCATCGATGCCGAACTCCAGGCCGACTGTTTCTCCGGCGCCTGGTGGGCCGATGAGAGCTTCGAGAGCGTCGCCGCGGCTCGCAGCGATGTGGCGAACGCCGGGGACTCCTACGACGTCCCGGTCGATGACGCCGAGGCCCACGGAACACCGGAGGAGCGGGTTGCCGCCTTCGATCTCGGTTTCGCCGAGGGGCCCGGCGCCTGTATTTCGGACCAACTGATCGACGTGCTCCCCGACGAGGGGTAGGAGAGGGGTAACGGCGCGATTTCGGTACCGTACGTCCATGCGTCGGGGAGCGATGTTGGCCATCGCCGCCAACGCCTGGTGGGGGTTGTCCCCGATCTTTTGGAAACAGCTGAGCGGAGAGGTGGCGCCGCTCGACACCGTGGCTATTCGAGTCTCTCTCACGGCGCTGCTGCTGATCGCCGCCCAGAGCCTGCGCCGCAACTGGCCCGCCGTCAAAGCCCTGGCCGCCGACCGTCGGAACCTCGCGCTGATGGCCGTTTCCGCCTCGCTGCTCTTCGCCAACTGGGCGGTCTTTCTCTGGGCGGTGGAACAGGAGCGGGTCACCGAGGCGTCGCTCGGCTATTTCGTCGTGCCCCTGTTCTCCGTTCTGCTCGGCGCGGTGATTCTTCAGGAACGGATGCGGGCGGCTCAGTGGGCCGCGGTCGGCCTGGCCGCGGTCGGGGTCGCGTGGCTCACGATCGACCTGGGGGCGGTGCCGGTCGTGGCCGTCACGCTTGCGGTCACGTTCGCGCTGTATGGCCTGCTGCGGAAGCGCTCGCCCGCCGGGTCGCTCGACGGGCTCACGTTCGAAGCCGGTTTCCTCGCCCCGCTGTGCCTCGGTTTTCTGGCCCTGCGGGGTGGCACGGGCACCGAGTTGGTCGACGTGGCGAACGGGCGCGTCCTGTTCTTCCTCGCCCTCACCGGTGTGGTGACCGCGGTGCCGCTGCTCCTGTTTGCCGCCGCGGCCCGGGAGGTGCCGCTGACGTTCCTCGGCGTCGTTCAGTACGTCAACCCAACACTGCAGTTCCTGGTCGGCGTCGTCCTCTATGACGAGGCGTTCGACGGTGGGCAACTGCTCGGGTACTCCGTCATCTGGGTCGCCCTCGCGGTGTTCGCTATCGAGGGACTGATGCACGCCCGGCGTTCGCCCGATGCGACCCCGGTTCCGGTTGCCGCTCCGCGCTGACGGGCCGCGATTGCATCAGTCGAACGGCAGCAGTTCGGGGCCGTCGACATCGTCCCACTTCACGGTGAGCAGTGTCTGTCCGGTGTCGATCGCATCGAGCAACCGACCGATCGAGCTCCGATCGGAGGCGAGAAGTTGGTCGATGTCGTCGCGGTGGATCCAGCGGGCCTCGGCGATCTCGGCCGGCTGGAGTGCCAGGTCGTCAGGGTCGGCGCCCTCGACGACGCGGCCGGTGAATACGAAGTCGATGCGTCGCAGGTTGGGGTCCATCAACATCATGGTTTGGCCCACCAGGTCGACGTCGAGTCCAACCTCTTCGCGCACTTCTCGCACCGCGGCTTCGGCCGGGGTTTCGCCCCGGTCGAGCATGCCGCCGGGGAACACCCAGCCGCGGCGATAGCTCGTGCGCACGACCAGCATGCGGCCGTCCTCGCGTTCGATCCGGCACATGGCGCCCGACACGTAGTTCGGCATCAGCACGCCCACGATGGAGCGTTTCAACCGGCGGGGGAGTGCGGTGAACGTTCGCAGAGCGAACCGGCGCAGTGCTACAGCCACTCGACCAGCGTAGGTCCGGAACCGTCCATTTGAGCCGTACGGCGTGCGGGCGGCGCTACCCGGCGTCCGAGAACGCGGCCCGGCGCCGATCGAGCAGGCCGTCGAGCAGGCGTTGCGTCGCCCCGGCCACGGGTGTGCGTCGGGCGGTGTGATCCAGCACCGCGAGGTCGCGGCCGTGGGCGTCGGCAACCGGGACCCCGGCCTCGGTACACACCAGCGTTGCGCCGAGGTAGTCCCAGACGCCGTGGGCATCGACGCTGCAGTCGACAAAGCCGTCGAAGCGGCCGGTGGCGACCGCGCAGAGGTCGAGCGCCGCCGCCCCGTACGCGCGGAACTGGGCCCAGCCCAGCGGGCGGGGTGGCATACCGGAAATGGCGACTATCGCTTCGGTCAGCACCGGCCCTTCGGTGCGGTTCACGGGCTCGCCGTTCGCCGTGGCGCCCGCGCCGCGCGCCGCGGCAAAGCTGAGTTGATTGGGGTGATCGAGCACGACCGCGGCCAGGGGACCGTCGTCGTCGACCAAGCAGATGCTGGTCGCAAACCAGGGCAGTCCGAGCGCCGCGTTCGTCGAACCGTCGAGCGGGTCGACCACGGCGATGATCGACCGGTCGGTCTCGAGCTCTCCGGCCTCTTCGCTGAGCACGCCGTAGCCGGCGGTGAGCAACTCGGCGATGATCACCTCGTCGGCGGCCAGGTCGGACAGGTACTGGGTGGGTTTGGTACCGGCGAGGCCCCAATCGTCGAGTCGACCGAGGGCATCGGCGGCGGCTCTGGCGGCCCGCTCAACGTTTTCGAGGTGCTGGGCGGCATCGCTGGTGGTGCTCATCGTCCCCAGTTGAGCACGTTGCGTCGGTCGACGCGTGGCACCGCCCTTGCCGTTTCGGGTGCGTTCCGTGGCAGGCTGGGTCCATTCACCCGTCCCACCCGTTTCCGAGGAGCTTGGTTGGCCGTTCTCGACATCGCCGGCTTCGTGGCCGACATCAAGGACCACGCCGTCGATCACGGATTTCATGTGCACGACGAACGTCATTTCGTCGAGACGTACTCGATGCGCCAGGCATTCGAGGTCGATCTGCACCCCGACCACGCATGCGGCGGTCCGTTGGACCTGCACCTCGCGGTCGATCTCGACCCGCGCACGCTGATGTCGTTCGAGGATGAGGTACTGCGCGCCGAGGAGGTCGGCGACATCCCGACCGACACGCTGCTGGTGCCCGTGCTGATCACCTGGTCGTTGCCGCCGCTCGCCGCGGGCCCCGACCTGCTGGTGCTGGCCACCGACCTGGCCGGGCTGGCCGGATCGGAACTACCGCTGGAAGTCTCGGCGGTCGACAACGTCGGCGCGCTCAGCGTCGAGGGCGAGCCGCAGCGCACCCTCACGATCGTTGGACGGGTCGAGGTGGCTCTCGCCCAGATCTACCTGGGCGAGGAACGCCTGTGCGCGGTGCTCGACCGCTGCCACTCCATCTGTGACTTTCTGCTCGACCGGGCGCCCGCCTGGCTCGGCGACGTGTAGCTCGGCTACTCGCTGACGCTGACCGTCGCCGTCATGTCGGGGTGCAGCACGCAGAACAGCTGGTAGTCGCCCGGCTCATCGAACGTGACGTCGTAGCTCTGGCCGGTCCCGAGTACGCCGGAGTCGAACGCATCGCTGGGGTCGATCTGGGAACCGGCGGTGACCGTGTGGGGAACGTCGTCGGAGTTCGAGAAGCGTACGGGCTCGCCCACGGTCGCGTTGATGTTGCCGTAGTCGAAGTTGGTGATTGGCGCGTCGAGCGCTCCCTCGGTGTCGTTGACGCCGCGCTGGCGCAGGGCGTCGGTCTCGACGATCGGCCAGATCGACGGGTTGAACATGGAGAACACGCCGGACTGGGCGTCGAAGTCCTCGACGACGTAGGCGTGCATCATCCAGCTCGGAATGATGGGCAGGAACAACCCGCCGGCCGACTGGCATTGCTCGAGCGTCGTCGAGCCGCGAGCGCCCTCGGCGGAACGCTGGGCTCGTTCCTCGTCGGAGATGTCTTCGCTGCGGCCGATGCACGTGTTGTAGTGGATGTGCCAGTTGTCGATCTGACCGGCGAAGGCGTCGGGGTGTTCCTCGGTGAGCTCGATGTTGAACACCGCGCCCACAGGCTGGAACCCGTCTTCGCCGGTCCAACGACCGTCGACACAGCGTCCGAGCTGGGAGGAGTTGAGTCGTTCGGCGTCGGCCTTGGCGAACAACACCATCTGGGGTTGATCGGGGTTGAAATCGTTGCCCGCGCTCTGGTCGATCATGTGGATGCCCATGTTGGCGTTCTGGTTCGTGCTGCGGGTGAAGCCGGCGGCGCAGGCGTCGTCGATGGAGTCATACGACAGGACGGCCGCGTTGACCCGGTCGAGCTGGCTGACGAGTTCGGCGAGTGTTTCGCGGTCCATCTCCAGGTAGTCCGGAATGGGGTCGCCGCTGTCGAGAAGCGCCTTCAGCTCGGTGTAGGAGCAGTCCTGGGCCGACTGCTGGCAACGCACCTGGCGGCCGCGGGGTCCTTCCACGAGGGTCGGAACGATCTCGCCGTTCGATGTCGAGTAGACGTACCGGCTGAACCCGTACGACCCGATGGGCAGCTCGGGTTCCTCGGGCGGGAGGGAGCGGTCGTCGGGCGCGATGGGAAGCGCGGCGGCCTCGTCGCTGTAGTCGGGGAGGGTGACGGCCGGTTCGGTCGGCGCCGGCGGTTCGGTCTCGGCCGGGGCCTCGGGCTCCGGTGCCTCGGTGGCCGCGGTCTCGGTCGTGTTGTCGCTGTCGCCGGGCTCGTTCGCGCCGGCGTTGTCGTCCCCGGCGCTCGAACAGGCGGCGGCCAACAGGATAAAGGCGAGCAGCGCAAAGGCCAGGCGGCGGATCATTCGACGGTCCCCAATCGATATGCGACTTCTCCGGTTTAGCTGAAACCGGTTCCAATTTCACGTTTAGGGGTGAATTTCGGCCCTCGCCAAACGTGCGCCCGGGCGACTCAGGCGAGCGCCGGCCATTCGTCCTCGCCGTAGCGCTCGATGACGGCCAGGACGGCGTCGACGTCGCTGACCTCGACGGCGGGGTTCATGAAGATCAGCCGAAAGGCGTTCATGCCGTCGATGGGCTGGAACCCCACCATCGCAGTGCCTTCGGACTGCATGCGGCGTTTGATGGCGGGCGCGAGGCGGTGCAGTCGGGAGCGGTCGGCGTCGCTGAGCGCCGACAGCGGGTCCGCGTTGGCGGCCCGCCATTCGGGGGGCAGCCAGGTGAAGACCACGTTCGTGAAGTTACTCGGGCCAACCGGGGCGAAGGCGGGGGAGCGCTCGATCGCCGAGCGGGCGTGATCGGCCAGGCCGACGGCGTGTTCGACCCGCCGGGCAAAGCCCTCGTCGCCGTGGGCTTTCCAGGCGAGCCAGAGTTTGGCGACGTCGACCCGCCGGGCGCACTGGAAGGTGCGGTCGCCGGAGTCGAGTGTGCTGTGAGCCTTGTCGGGCTGGAACAGGTAGTCGGCGCCGACGGCGAAGCACGGGCCGAGTTGGCTGGGGTCGCGGACCAGCAGAGCCGAGCACTGCTGGGTCATGCCCATCATCTTGTGCAGGTTCCAGACGAACGAGTCCGACCGCTCGACCCCGGCGAGGCGGTGGCGCTCACCGGGGGAGAACAGTGCCGAACCGCCGTAGCAGCCATCGACGTGGAGCCACAGGCCGTGCTGCTCGCATCGGTCGGCGATCTCGTCGATCGGGTCGAAGGCCGCGGTGACCGTGGTGCCGGCAGTGGCGATGACGGCCATCGGGGTCTCGCCCCGAACGTGGCACTCGGCGATTGCTCGGTCGAGCGCCTTCGGTCGCATGGCTCCATCGCGATCGGTGATGATCTCGACCACGGCGTCACTGCCGAGCCCGAGCAGCGCAGCGGACTTCTTGGCCGAGTAGTGACCAGCCGTCGAGACAAAAATCACCAGCTTCTCGCCGTCGGCGCCCGCCTGATTGACCGCCGGGCGCAGTCGGTGTCGGGCGAGTTGGAGCGCGTAGAGCGTTGCGGTCGAACCGCCGGGGCAGAACATGCCCGGCGCGATCTGGGCCGTGGGGCCGTCGACGGTGGCCGCGTCGACCTCGGGGCCTGCTCGATAGCCCGCCAGGTGGGCGAGCTTGGCGAGTACCGCGGCCTCCTGGAGCGTGAACACGGGCGCGGCTTCAAACGTGGCGCCGGTGGTGTTGAGCACGGCTCCGATCCAGTCACCCACGATCGAGACGGGGTCGGGGCCCGCGAAGTTCTGGTTGAGGAAGCGGGGGTGGCGGGTCTGCACGGAATGATCCATGAGCGACCGGGCGGCGGCGAGGACGGCGCCGGGCGGGTGCGGGGCCGCATCGGCGGCGAACCCCAGCCCGACGGAGCGGTCAAAGGTGGCGAACAGCTCCGCCGGGCTGGCGAAATCGATGACCGGGTCGGCGCCGGCCGGCGGGTCGAGCAGGTGGTCCCGGGCGAGACCCGCGAGGCCGCGTACGAGTTCGTCGCTGGTTGGGGTGGGATCCACCGGTTCGCTCATCTCCCGCATGGTGGCAGACGGCGCCCGGTTCGCACGAGGCGCGACGGCGTGGCTTAGAGCACCGCCGCCAGTTGCGGACAGCTGCGGACGGTCGCGGTGTCGGAATGGACCTCGGTCGGCCCGGCCCAATAGCGTCGGCCCGACACGAACTCGGGGGAGGGACGTGGACAGACTCAACTCGCTGTTGGCGAGCCCGGCCTCGGGCTGGCTGCTGGCGCCCGCGCTCGTCGTGGCGCTGCAACAAGTCGTCTGGCCGGCGCCGGCGGGTGCCGTTCTTCAGGGAGTCGTCCTCGGCCTGCTCACCAGCATGGTCGGGTTGGGCATCGTCTTGATCTACCGGTCGAATCGGGTTTTGAACTTCGCCCAGGGTGAGCTCGGGCTGCTGCCCACGATTCTCGCCGTGATGTTGCTGATCGAATCCGGCTTCCCGTACTTCGCGGTCGGCGGAATCGGTCTGGCGGCGGCGCTCGCCATCGGCGTCGTCGTGGAGTTCCTCGTCATTCGCCGGTTCGCCAAGAGCCCGAGGTTGATCCTCACCGTGGCGACCCTCGGCCTGGCCCAGCTGCTGGGGTTGGCGGCGCTGCTAATTCCGCGCTGGTGGGACGCCCGGGTTTCATCGCAGCGGATCGATTCGCCGTTCGACATCACCTTCGACCTCGGGAGCTTCCGGTTCAACGACAACCACGTGATGGTGCTCGTCGTCGTGCCCATCGTGTTGTTCGCCGTGTGGTCGCTGCTGCGGTTCACCAAGGTCGGCATCGGTATTCGTGCGGCATCGGAGCTGCCGGATCGGGCCAGCACGCTCGGCATGCCGGTGAAGGGGTTGCAGAGCATCGTGTGGGCGATCGCGACCGCGCTCGCGTTCATCGCCCTGTTCCTGCGGGCGGGCGTCATCGGTCTGCCGGTCGGCGGCGCGCTCGGCCTGTTGTTCTTTCTGCGGGCTCTCGCCGCTGCGGTCGTGGCCCGGTTGACCGATATTCCCGCGGTGCTCACGACATCGGTGGCTTTGGGCGTTCTCCAGAGCGGCATCATCTGGAACGCCGGTAGCCCGCTCGAGGCCGACGCCCTGATGGCGGCGGTGACCGCCGGGTTGATCCTCTTCGCACTCCTCGCCCGACCCCGCACGTTCTCGCGGGTCGAGGCGGCCCGGGCGGCGCTGTCGATGGGCGAGACCCGACCGGTGCCCCCGGAGTTGCGCGACCGGGTCGAGGTCCGGGCGGCGATCGCCGTTTTGTGGGTGGCCGCGATCGCGTTGGCGCTGGCCGTGCCGTACATCTTCGGGCCGGTGAACACGCTGCGGATCGCCTTCCTGTACCTGTTCACCATCACGTTGCTGTCGTTGGTGCTGCTCACCGGTTGGGCGGGGCAGATTTCGCTCGGCCAGTTGGCGTTGAGCGGGTTCGGATCCGCGTTCGGCGGGTGGATGATTCTGCACTGGAATGCCGACCTGCTCGTCGTGGTCCCGGTGGCGGGGCTGTTGTGCGCCGCGATCGCGGTCGTGGTCGGGCTCCCCGCGCTGCGATTACAGGGTCTCTATCTCGCGGTCACGACCTTCGCCTTCGCGGTGGCCGCGAGCAGCTACTTCCTGAACACCAGGTTTTTCGACTGGTTGCCCGACGATCGAATCCCGCGATTGCCCATCCTGGGGCGGGTCGACTACTCGTCGACCCGGGGCATGTACTTCGTCTCGCTCATCGCCCTGGCCCTGGCGCTCGTTGCACTGAACGGGCTGCGCAACAGCCGCACCGGCCGGGTGCTGCTGGCGCTGCGCGACAACGAAGCGGGCGTGGCGGCGTTCGGCGTCAGCGTGACGCGGGCCAAGCTGACCGCTTTTGCCCTGTCGGGGTTCTTCGCCGGCTGCTCGGGGGTGTTGGTGGTCGTGCACCAGCAGGCCTACAACGGCGACGGCGTAAGCGCGAGCGGTGGCATCGCGACGCTGATCGCCGCGGTCGTCGGGGGTCTGGGCTCCGGGTTTGGGGCGTTGCTCGGGTCGTTGTTCTTCAACGGCACGTTCTGGTGGCTCAAGGGGATCTGGCGGCTGTTCGCCACCGGTATCGGTGTGCTCGCCGTCCTGCTGGTCGCTCCCGGCGGTCTGGGGGCGATCATCTATCAGTTCCGGGACTGGTTGCTGCGCCGGTTGGCCCTTCGCCACGGCATACACGTGCCGAGCCTCGTCGCCGACTCCGAGTTGTCCGATGCCGTCGCCTCGGTGCCGAGCGATCCGCTGGTGCTGGCGATCGACGACGGCGGCGATGTCGAAGCCGAGGTCGGGAGCGGGGCGACGTGAGGGCGTGGCTCGATCGGCTCACCGGTTCAGGCCCGGTCATGCCGTTGTTGGTGTTGTTCGGGCTCAACGCGGTCGACGAGCTGGACCGGGCGGCCTTTGCGATTCTCGCACCGGAGATTCGCGACGAGTTCGGGCTCGGCTTCCAGGGCCTCCTGGCCCTGATCGCCTTCGTTCTGGCGGGCGCGCTGGCGCTGCAGATTCCGATCGCCGGGCTCGCCGATCGCATGAACCGGGTGCACCTGGCGATGGCCGGGGCGTTGATGTGGGCCGTGTTCTCGTTCTTCACCGGCGTCGCCGGGTCGATCGTTTTCCTCGGGTTCATGCGGTCGGGGTCGGCGATCGGCAAGGCGGTCATCGACCCCACCCACAATTCGCTGTTGTCCGACTACTACCCGCCCGACCGGCGTCCCGGCGTGTTCTCGTTTCACCGGGCCGGCAATGCGGTTGGTCAGATCGTCGGGCCGCTCGCAGCCGGGTTTCTGGGGTTTGCGTTCGGGTGGCGGGTGCCGTTCCTGATCTTCGCCGTGCCGACCGTGTTGCTCGTGTTCGCCGCGACCCGGCTGCACGAGCCGGTGCGCGGGCATTTTGAACGGGCGGAGGCCGGGGCGGACGCCGAAGCGGTCGCCACCGAGGAGGTGCCGCCTTCGCTCACCGAGGCCTGGCGGCTGTGCTGGAAGGTCGAAACCCTTCGGCGGATCTTCGCCGCCCTGCCGTTTCTGGCCGTCTCGCTGATCGGCTTCGCCACGTTGGGCAGCCTCTACTACGACGAGGTGTTCGGGCTCGATGAACGCGCTCGCGGGGTCATCGCCGCGGGGGTTGAACCGGCCCAGCTTTTGGGCCTGCTGGTCGGCGGTGCCATCGGGCTGCGACTCATCAGGTCGGGGCCGGAGAAGGTCCTCGAGCTGCTCGCGTACAGCTCAGTCGTTTCCGGCGTGCTCGCCGCGGCTTTCGCCCTGGCGCCGCAGTTGTGGATGGCCATCGCCGTGAACGCCATGATTGCGTTCACCCTGGCGATCCTGGGTCCGGGGGTGCTCGCCGCGCTGTCGCTGGCCATCCCGCCGCGGGCTCGCGCCATGGGGTTCAGCATGGGCTCGTTGTGGGTCCTACCCGGGCTGGTCACGCTGCCGTTCATCGGGTGGATCGCCGACAACTGGGGCATCCGGCTGGGCATGTTGGTGATGGTGCCCGTATTCGTCGTCGGCGGGTTGATCATCGCCTCGGCGCGGGCGGTGATCGGCAACGACATCGAGCAGGTGCAGGCGTCGGCTCGGGCCCGCAGCGAGGTCGCGCTCGCCCGGGAGCGGGGCGAAGCCAAGCTGTTGCTGTGCCGCGACGTGCAGGTCAGCTACGACGGAGTGCAGGTCCTGTTCGGGGTCGACATCGACATCGGCGAGGGGGAGATCGTCGCCCTCCTCGGCACCAACGGCGCGGGGAAATCGACGCTGTTGAAGGCGATCTCCGGGGTCGCCGAGGCCGATCGCGGTGCGATCATGCTCGATGGCCGTGACATCACCCACGCTCCGCCGAACGAGATCGCCAAGCTCGGCATCGTGCAGCTGCCGGGTGGCCACGCCGTGTTCCCGTCGTTGACGGTCGCCGAGAACATCGAGGCCGCGCAGTGGCTCCCGCTGCCGGAGGGGGCGACATCGGTTATACCGCTCGGCGAACTGCTCGACATGTTCCCGGCTCTCCAGGCCCGCTGGGACGACCCGGCCGCGAATCTCTCCGGTGGTCAGCAGCAGATGTTGGCGCTGGCGATGACGCTCATCAGCGCGCCGAGGGTGCTGATGATCGATGAGTTGTCGCTCGGCCTGGCTCCCTCGGTGGTCGAAGGGCTGTTGGACGTGGTGCGGCGAGTGGCCGCAGCGGGGGTGACGATCATTCTGGTCGAGCAGTCGGTGAACGTGGCGCTCACGGTCGCCGAGCGGGCGTACTTCATGGAGAAGGGACAGATCCGATTTTCGGGTCCTACCGCCGAGCTGTTGGACCGGCCCGACGTGTTGCGGTCGGTGTTCCTGCACAGCGTCGCGCCGGCGGACCCGGACGGGTCGACCGCGACCAGGACGGCGGAGGTGGTGCGGCTGCCGAGCGATACAACGGTGCTGGAAGTCGACGGCATCAGCCGATCATTCGGCGGTATCCGGGCGGTGAGCGACGTTTCGCTCGCGGTGGGCGCCAACTCGATCCTCGGGGTCATCGGACCGAACGGGGCGGGCAAGACGACGATGTTCGATCTGATCAGCGGCTTCGTCCCGGTGGATGAGGGCGAGGTCCACCTCGATGGTCAGAACGTGACCGGATTGTCGGCTGCCGCTCGGGCGCGAGCAGGGCTCGGTCGATCGTTCCAGGACGCCCGGCTCTTTCCGGCGCTCACCGTGACCGAGACGATCGCCGTCGCGCTGGAGCGGTTCACGGCGGCCCGGGACCCGGTGTCCGCCGCGTTGCACCTGCCCCGCACGTACGAGAGCGAGCAACAGACGACCACCCGGGTGGCGGAGTTGATCGAGCTCATGGGGCTCGGTGCGTACCGCAACAAGTTCATTCGGGAGCTGTCGACCGGCACCCGGCGACTGGTCGATCTCGCGTGCGTGATCGCCCATCGACCGCTGGTGGTGCTGCTCGACGAACCGTCGAGTGGTATCGCACAGCGGGAGGCCGAGGCGCTGGCCCCGGTGTTGCGCCGGATCCGCGACGACATGGGTTCGTCGCTCGTGGTGATCGAACACGACATGCCGTTGCTCTCGGCCATCTCCGACGAGTTCGTGGCGCTCGACCAGGGGTCGGTGCTCGCCCGGGGGACGCCGGCTGAGGTGCTCGCCGACCCGCAGGTCGTGGCGTCGTATCTCGGTTCGAACGAGGCGGCTATCGCCCGCTCGGGAGGACCGTAATCGGCGTCCTCGCTCGACGGGGAGTTGGCGGTGAACCGAACGGTCGGGCCGCCGGGGATTGGATTTGGGTGTCGGGTCCGTGGGTAGGGTCCGACGCGAAGCTATTGGGGGAATGATGGAACCAGCACGGGGATCGGACACGGGGTCGACCGGGGGAGGGTCGTCCGCGCTGAAGAAGTGGGGGCCGCTCGCGGCGTTGGTCGCCGCCGCGGCGGTGATCGCCGGCGTTGTTTTGTCGGGCGGCGGCGGAGACGACCCGGCGACCGACGGCGCCGACGCCGCCGTTGTCGACGATGGTGGCGATGGGGATGGTGGTGATGGAGATGGCGGCGATGGAGATAGCGGCGACTCGGCCGATGACTCCGCCACCGACGGTGACGATGGCGGCACCGATGATTCTGGTGATGACGGTGATGACGGCACCGATGATTCTGGCGATGACGGCACCGATGATTCGGCCGACGAGGGTGCCGGCAGCGACGGTTCCGCGGCAGCGGATTCGGGGCTGCGCGATAGCGTCATAACGTTCAGCGCCGCGGAAGAACAGGGCCTCGATATCGAATGGGGCGATCGTTGCGACACCGAGACCGGGCAGCTCAGGATCCCCGACTTCTTCGCGGGGGAGTGTTTTGCGCCGTTCGCCGGCGACAACGGGGGAGCCACCGCGCCGGGCGTCACCGCCGACACCATCCGCATCGTGTACTGGCAGAGCCAGCAATCGGACCCGGTGCTGAACTACATCACCGACGCCATCGTGAACGACGACACGAACGCCGACGTCGCCGACACGCTGCAGAAGCTGGTCGACTACTACGGGGTGTACTACGAGACCTACGGCCGGGAGGTCGAGCTGATCGTCTTCGAGGGATCGGGCACGATCAACGACGCCATTTCCGCCCGGGCCGACGCGGTGAAGATCGCCGAGGAGCTGCAACCGTTCATGGTGTGGGGTGGGCCTACGCTCACCACCGCGTTCGCTGACGAGTTGGCCGCCCGCAACGTGCCCTGCCTCGGGTGCGGCCCGAGTCAGCGGCACGAGTACTACACCGAGGCGGCGCCCTACCTCTGGACGCTGGGGATGGGCGTGCAGGAATCGTCGCTGATGACCACCCAGTTCATCGGTCGTCAGCTGGCCGGCGATGTCGCCGGATTCGCGGGAGACGAGTCGATGCGCGAGACCGAGCGGGTGTTCGGGCGGCTGTGGATCGAGGCCAGCGAGGACTCCGTTCTGCTCAATGAGGAGTACGAACAGAACCTGAGTAACGAAGGCGTCGAGTTGGCCGCCTCGGTGTCCTATGCGTTGGATCCGGCCACCATCCAGGAGTCGGCGGCCTCGGCGATTGCCAAGCTGAAGGAGGCCGGCGTCACGACGGTGCTGTTCACCGGTGACCCGGTGGCGCCGCGGGACTTCACCCGCGAGGCAACGGCCCAGGGTTACTTCCCCGAGTGGGTCGTCGCGGGCACGGTGCTGGCCGACACCACCGTGTTCGCCCGAACGTACGATCAGGAGCAGTGGGCGAACGCGATAAGCCTCTCGACCCTGACCACCCGCGTCGATCCGGCCATCGCGGGTGCGCGGTTCCGGTACGAGTGGTTCTACGGCGAACAACCGGCGGCGAGCGACACCATCGGCGTGCTGGATCCGGCTCCTGCGCAGTTCTTCCGCGTGATTCAGGCGGTCGGTCCGGATCTGACCATCGACGGCTGGAGCGAGGTGATGTTCTCGACCGCAGCAACCCCGCGATCGATCACCGCGCCGTCGATCTCCTACGGCGCACAGGATCGTTGGCCCGACGGCTTCGAGCCGTCCTACAACGGGATCGACGACATGACGCTGCTGTGGTGGGACCCGGATCTGGTCGGTCTCGACGAGCTCGATCGGGAGGCTCCGGGGATGTACCAGTACGCCGACGGCGGCAAGCGTTTCATCTACGGCGAATGGCCCGATGGCCCGCCCAATGTGTTCGACGCGGCGACATCGGTGGCCGTGCTCGAGGAACGACCGGCCGAAGAACCGGTGCCGTTCTATGAACCCCTGCCCGCGCCGTGACCGAGATGACCGTCCACCCGTGGAACGACGAGTTCGCGTGGACGGCGAGCGAAGCGCGCAGCGGTCGCTTGACCGCAGCGCAGGTCGAGGCGTACGACCGGGATGGCTACGTGGTGCTCGACGGGGCGGTACCCGTCGAGCGGATCGATGCCTTGTTGCCCTCGCTCGATTCCCTGGCGAATGAAGCCGACGCCTTCCTGCGCAACTTCGACGACGATCGCCTGATGATCTCCGAAGCTGATGCGTTGGTGTTCGGCATCCACGCGTGCACCCGCTTTCAGGAGGCGCGCGATTTCGTCGCCGACGAGCTTTTCGCCGACCTGTGTCTCGACCTCGTCGGGCCCGACGCTCGGCTGTACTGGGACCAGATCGTCTACAAGTACCCGGAGAAGCCCCGGCGGTTTCCGTTTCACCAGGACAACGGGTACGGCTACGTCGACCCGCAGCAGTACCTCACCTGTTGGGTGGCGCTCACCGATGCCACCG
>CALHYX010000027.1 GCA_938041035.1 uncultured Acidimicrobiales bacterium
CAGATGGTTCGCGGGGACGGAGCCCGAAATGGCTCGACGGCTTCTCGCGTCGTACCCTTGGGCCGCGATGTATCCCTTCTGGAATACCGTCGTGTTGCCTGCTCTCCGGGCCAGCGGGGCCAAAAAGGTCGTGGAGATCGGCGCGCTACGGGGCGAGACGACCAGCAAGCTGATCCGAGATCTCGGCGCCGATTCCCAGGTGCACGTGATCGACCCGGTGCCCGACTTCGATCCGTCGGCTCACGAGGCGGAGTTTCCCGGTCAGTACGTGTTTCACCGGGCGTTGAGCCTAGAGGTGCTCGACGCCATACCGCCGATGGACGCCGCGCTGATCGACGGCGACCACAACTGGTACACGGTGGTCAACGAGTGTCGCGCGCTGGCGCGGGTCAGCGACGCGGCCGGACAACACCTGCCCCTCATGATCCTGCACGACGTGTGCTGGCCCTACGGCCGACGCGATCTCTACTACGACCCCAGCAACGTACCCGCGGAGCACCGCCGGCCCTATGAGGTGGCTGGCATCAACCGGGCGAACAACAAGCTCACCCCGGGCGGCGGGTTCAACAAGACGCTCGCCAACGCGGTCGACTACGGCGGTGAACGCAACGGTGTGATGACCGGGCTCGAGGACTTCCTCGCCGAGTTCGACCGGCCGTATCGCATGGTGTTGCTGCCGATCTACTACGGACTGGCCATCGTGGCCGAACAGGCCTTGCTCGATGAGCGTCCCGAGTTGGTGGCGCTGCTCGATCAACTGGAGTCCAACGAGGGCAAAGACGACATCATCGCCCTGAGCGAGGACATTCGTCTCGACGCGGCCAACCTCGAACAGAACTTCATCGCGGAGTACCTGCGCCGCATCGGCGTGCTCTCCGGGGACTACCTCGCGATGGTGAAATCGTCGCTCGTCAACGACCTTCACCTCGAGCAGGAACTGCGCATCGAGTACCTGCTGCGGGCGCACAAGACGGGCGAACCGCTCGATCCCGTGTTGTTGAACGACCCGATCCGCAATATGCGACCGGCGACTCGGCGGCTCACCGCCCGTCATCGAGCGGGCGGCTCCAGCCCCGACGACGGCGCCGGGATCGGCGACCACGGTCCGTTCACGACCATTGGCTCCTACGCCCTGGATCACCTGCACGACGTACTCGACGCCGCGGTGGCGGCGAAGCGCACCGGCGACCTGGTGAGCGTCGGCGTCGAGCGCGGCGGGGTCGGCATCTTCATGCGGGCCCACGCCGACGCCAACTTCGTCGACGGCACCTCCGTCTGGCTCGCCGATCGGTTCACGAGCGCCACCCCGGGCGACCTCAACAGCGTACGGAACGCGTTCGAGCGCCACGGGCTGCTCGATGACCGGGTGAAGTTCCTGATCGGTGACCCGGCCGAGTCCCTGCCGACCAGTGCCATCGAATCGATCTCGGTGCTGCACATCGGCGCGGTCGATCACGACGACCTCCAGGCGAGCCTCGACCAGCTGCACGGTCGCATCCAGGCCGGGGGCACCGTCGTCATCACCACCGACGGCAACGCCGACCGTGAGCAGTGGCTGCGCAGCTACGCCAACGATCACGGCGGTGAAGGGTTTACCCACCCGGACCACCGAACGGTGCTGTGGACGCGCTCGGCCACCCCGGCCGATGCCGGAGCCACTGCATCAGCTCCCGCCACCTCCGCCGGAGCCGGCCACACCCCGCCGCTCGCGGAGCGAAGTGCGACCTGTGACCTTTCCGTCGTCGTCGTGTTCTACGACATGCAGCGCGAGGCGCCCCGCACCCTCCGGGCCCTCAGCCGCTCCTATCAGCGCGACATCGAGGATCTCGACTACGAGGTCATCGTCGTCGAAAACGGTTCACCCGAAGGCCGAAAAGTCGATCGGGACCTCGTCGAGTCCCACGGCCCGGAATTTCGCTACTTCGATTACGGCGAGCACGCGACGTCGTCGCCGGTGAACGGGCTGAACTTCGGGATCGAACAGGCCGGCGGCGAGATGATCGCCCTCATGATCGACGGCGCCCACCTGCTGTCGCCGGGCGTCCTGCACCACGCCATGGTGGCCGCCCGCGCCTACGCGCCTGCGATGGTCACCACCCAGGGCTGGTACCTCGGCCCCGGCCAGCAGAGCGAGACCCTGGCCAAGGGTTACGACCAGGACACCGAGGATCGACTCCTCGCCTCGATCGAGTGGCCGACCGACGGGTACCGCCTCTTCGACATCGGCCACTTCCAGGCCGACCGCGACTGGTTCGACGGCATGTGGGAGAGCAACTGTCTGTTCGTTCCCCGCGAAACGCTCGCGCGCAGCGGAGGCTTCGACAACAGCTTCGACGAGGCCGGCGGCGGGTACGCCAACCTCGAGTTGTACGAGCGCTGCGGCGCCGACCCCAACGTCCGCCACGTCAGCCTGCTCGGCGAGGGTTCGTTCCACCAGGTGCATGGCGGCACGACGAACAATCAGCCGTCGCCGGAGACCCGTTTCGGCCGGATCGCGGAGTACGCCCGGCACTACGAGGAGATGCGAGGCCGACCCTTCACGGGGCCGCGCACACTGATCCATTACGTCGGCACCATCGACACGCCGACCCGTCGGTCCAAGGCCCGGAGCCTGGCCGCGCCGCAGTACTTTCGCGACGCGTCTCCGGACGACCCGGGGCAACTGCCGACCGAACCGCAGCCGATCCCCGACGCCCTGCACCACGACTATCTCGACGCGTACTGGCGCTCCCACGGCTGGAAACAGACCGAATGGATGGGGCACCGGTTCGACTCCACCGCGGACGACTTGATGACGTATCAGCGGCTGCTGCACGATCACCCGGTCGAGTGGGTGATCGACATGACCGACGGCCCGCGCGGCAGAGCCCTGTACCTGGCCTCGTTGTGCGATCTGCTCGGTCGGGGCACGGTGGTGTCGATCACGACCCACGGCGATCAGGCGCACCTCGACCATCCGCGGGTGCGCAACATGACCGCCGAGCGCCTGACCGACCAACACCTGGTCGACAAGGTGGCCGAGACCGTGCCGCCCGCCAGTGCCCTGGTGATCTTTGGATCGGCGCGCAACAAGCAGTACGTGATGGACTCGTTCGACCTCTACTCGCCGTACGTGTCGGTGGGCGGCCACGCCGTGCTGGAGTGGACGGCCGCCAACGGAAACCCGCTGTATGCCAATCACGGCCCCGGCCCGCTGGAAGCGGTGAAGGCCATGCGGCGGTCGCATCCGAACTTCATCCAGGACCCGACCGTGGAAGCGGCCGGCCCGTCGTTTCACCGCGGCGGCTACCTCAAGCGCACCCGCTGATGAACAACGACTGGGCGTTCCTGCCCATGCAGGTGTCGAACGACCTGCTCGGGGACAGCGCCCGCCTCCGGGAGCGTCTCGCCACCGACAGCTACCTGTACTTCGAGCAGGTCATCGACCCGGTGGCCATCCAGACGGTGCGCGACGATTTCACGACCATCCTCGCCGACGAGGGCTGGATCCGCGGCGGACCGGCTCGGGACCGGGCGGTGTCGATCAGCAAACCCGTTCGAGAAGGCGACGCCGAATTTTTCGCCGCCTACGACCGCATCCAGAAACTCGAGTCGTTCCACACGATGGCGCACCACCCGGCACTGGCGGCGCTGATGACCGACGTTCTCGGCCCGACGGCATTCCCGCACCCGCTCAAGATCGCCCGGTTGTCGTTCCCCGGTCACTACGAGATCTCCACCCCACCCCATCAGGACTTTCCCAACAATCAGGGCACGGAGAACCTGACCGCCACGTGGCTGCCGCTGGGAGACATACCGGTGTCGCTCGGCGGGCTCGCCGTGCTGCGCGGCTCGGCCGCATACGGCGTGCTCCCGCTGGGGCGCCACCTGGGGCCGGGCAACCGGCAGGCCCTGGTGCCGCTGGACATGTTGGAGGCGCTGCGATGGGTGACCACCGACTACGCGGCCGGCGACGTGTTGGTGTTCGGCTCGACGACCGTGCACGCGTCGTTGCACAACGCCAGCGAGACCCTCATGCGGTTGTCGATCGACTTTCGCCACCAACTGGAGGGGGAGGCGCTCACACCGGGTTGCCTCGAACCGCATTTCGGCCGGGCCGCGTGGGAGGACATCTACGAGGGCTGGTCCAGCGAGCAGCATCAGTTCTACTGGCACGACCTCGACTACGAGGTCGTGCCCTTTGTCGAATTCGATCTCGATGCCGATACCGCGACCGAAGCCGAGCTCCTGGAACGCATCGTGCGCTACGAAAACCGCCGCGACGTTCGCCATGAACGCAAGGTGCAAACCGTCGCCGAGCAGGAGCCGCCCGGGGACGGCGACGGATGATGCCGACGATGATGCGGCACCATAGTTGACGTTTTCGTCATGTCGACGTGATCCAGGCACCCAATAGGCCTTACACTCGCGATCGTGGTTGCCGTAAGTCTTGTCGTTGTTGCCTATGACATGGGCCGCGAACTCCCGCGCACTCTCGCAACGCTGAGCCCGGACTACCAACGAGACGCCCCCGACTACGAGGTCATCGTCGTCGACAACGGTTCGCCCACCCCGGTCCCGAACTATCTGCTCGACCCGCTGCCCAACGCCAAGCTCATCCGACTGGATCCCGCCCCGGGCTCGCCGGCGCGAGCCTGCAACGTCGGCATCGAAGCGGCATCGGCCGACACGGTCGGCGTGTTCATCGATGGCGCCCGCATGGCCAGCCCCGGCGTCGTAGCCAACGCCCACGCCGCCATGCGAACCGAGCGCACGATCGTCTCCACGCTGGCGTTTCACCTCGGCTCCGAACCGCAGATGCAGTCCGCGAAGCGCGGCTATGACCAACAGGTCGAAGACCGCCTTCTCGCCTCGATCGACTGGCACCGGGACGGCTATGAACTCTTCACCGTGAGCGTGTTCGCCGGGTCCTCGCACCGGGGGTGGTTCGGCCCGATGGGCGAGAGTAACGGCCTGTTCCTCAGCGCCGCCCTGTGGCAGGAGGTCGGCGGGTTCGACGAGAGTTTCGACCGGCCCGGCGGCGGACTGGTCAACCACGACCTCTACCGCCGGACCTGTGAGCTGCCCTACACCGACCTCACGGTGCTCCTGGGCGAAGGCACGTTCCACCAGTACCACGGCGGCGCCAGCACCTCGGGTCGGGACCTCCACGACGAACTGTGGGCCGAGTACGAGTCGATTCGCGGGCGCCCCTTCGTGCCGCCGACGAAGGCGGCCAGCTACTACGGCTCCGTCGCTCCCCAAAGCCTTCCGCATCTGCTGCGGTCCGCGGAGCTCGCCCAACCCCGGGACCTGCCGCCCCTCGTGCTCGACACCCGATCCGCCCCGTTGTTCAGCTGACCCACACCGGCGGATGAAGTCGTGGACAAGACGGCGAATCAAACAGCGGACGAAACCGCAGGCAACATGACGGATGAGACCGGGCGGGCAGGCGAGCCCCGATGACCGCCGGTCGTTTCGTCATCGTCGGCCCCGCTCGATCGGGATCGACCATGCTCGTTCGCCTGCTGCGCTCCCATCCCCACGTCATCGCAAACGGCGAGGTGATGGCCTTCACCGACAGCCTCGGCGGCTTCGACGTGAACATTCGTGACACGATCAGCACGCTCGGCTCACCCGAGGAGCTTCTGCGGTGGCGACGGGAGGACCCCCTCGACTTCATGGCCCGGGCCGCCTTCGAGTCGGGCGATCACGCCATGGTCGGGTTCAAGATGAAATCCGACGAGCTCCTCCTCGAGGACTACCAATCGATTCTCGACGCCCTGGTCGCCGACACCGAACTACCGATCCTGCACCTCAACCGCGACAACCTCTTTGAGCGGTTCGTGTCCTGGGTCATGGTCAACCGGGTCACCGGGGTCACCTGGGCGTCGAGAGAGGATCAGCGACCCGAGTTCACCAGCGTCGAGATCGACCCGGCCGAAGTCGAGGCCGACTTCGACGAAGCGACCCGCCGCCACGGTCTCGTCGACGACTGGTTTCAGAACCACCGGGTGCTGAACGTCACCTACGAGGGTCTGGTCGCCCGCCCCGCCCATGAGTCGAGCCGGATCTGTGAGTTTCTCGGACTACCCCCTCGCCAGCTCACCACCGACTCGCTGAAACTCACCCCGCACCCCAGCGAGGTGGTCGCCAACTACGACGATATCCGGCGCCACTTCGCCGACGGACCGTACGCCGAACTGTTCAGCGACCCGCCTACCGGGCGGTGACAAGCCGCTCGGCGAGCGCATCGACATCGAGCCAGTGGGCGAGGTCCCGATCGACCAGCCCGGCGAGCACGCCGACATCGGACCGATAGATCTCCACCAGCCGCTCGATCGTGGCGCGGTGCACCTGAAACGGCGGCACGTGCTCGCGTTGGCGGTGCGACCGCATCGCCGCTCGCGTGTGGGCGGGGGTCAGCACCTCGGCGAGCGCATCGTCGCCGATGGGAGCAACGTCGAGCCCGAGAAAACCGAGGGCCTGGTCGAGGAATCCGGCCGCGTCGGTGGACAGGTCGTCGAAGAACAACGGGTGCACCGTCGCCGGCCCCAGCGTGTCGAGGTAGTGACCGAGATGGCGTCCGTAGAACCCGAGATCGATGATCCCGAGATCAGGGTTGGCCGCGAACAGGTCGCTGTCGGGTTCGAGTCGTTCCATCGTCAGATGATGGTTGGCACCCGCGACCGCTCGGGCGACCGGGCTGCGCAGCAACACGAACACGTGCACGTCGTCGGGACCGATCAACCGGGCGATGCCGGACGCGGCGTCGGTCGCCGGTTCCGGCGAGGGCGACCAGTCGCCACCGACCCGATGCCAGAAGTAGTTGCTGGTCGCTTCGCCGCGGAACCGGACCTGTCGGTCGGTGAAATGCGACCGGTACCATGCCTGGCGCTCGGGGTCGTCGACATCGGCGTGACCGAAGAAGTACAACTCCTTGGGATCGGACATGGCGAAGGCCGGATGGGCGGCGAACGCCCGGTGGAGCCACGTCGTGCCCGCCTTCTGCGTACCCGCGATAATCAGGTTGGGCCACCCTCCCCGTTCGGGCGTTGATCCGGCCTCTGACTCGGTCACGTGACTCCTGGCTGCCCGGGTCGGCGAAGCGCGGCCAGGGCGGGCACCGCGCCTACCGCCTCGAAGAGCAGGTCCACCCGCGACGACCACCGGAGCACCTCCGGCAACGCAGGGACACCGACCGTGTCGAGTTGCGAACGTACGGCGTCGATGAACCCGGCCGGTTCGGCCGCCACCACCGCGGCCGCCGCTAGCTGCTCGGGCACATCGGTCGTCGTCACGACGGGCGTCCCCATCGCGGCAAAGTTGTACAACTTCAACGGATCCATACGGCTGGTCTGCCCGGTGCGCACATGGGGCACCAAGGCCACGGCCAGTTCGGCCATGAGCCGGCGAGCCCGCTCGTAGGGTACGACGCCGAGGTGGGTGAGGTTGGCGTAGCGGGCGAGAAGTCCGGGCACGGGCGAGTCAGGTGAGATGGCTCCGGCGAGCACCACGGGGTGGTCGGGGAACTGCTCGGCGACCGCCTCGATCAACGACCAATCAACCCGATCCTGCATGTCGCCGATGTAGCCGATCACCCTCTGGTGCGCCTCGACCAGACCCGTTGGCTCGATGACGTCCGGCGCCGGCTCCGCGCCGTTACCCACGACCATGATCGATCCACCCGGTGCCATCTGGGCAAAGGCCTCGGCATTGGCCGCGCTGTTCGTGGTCACGAGATCGGCCCGAGCCAGCACCTCGCGGTACTCCCGGTCGAGATCTTCGCGCTCGGCATCGGACAACCGGGGCCAGGTGCGCTGATCATCGACCAGGTCACAAACCACCCCGCCGAAGCCGACCCGTTCGAGCACCTCGTTCACCCCGGGGGCCACCGGCCACACCCAGGCGATGGTGTCCGCAGGTGACATCCCCTGGGCGGCCAAGGATGCGACGACCCGGTCGGCGTAGTCCGCCGGGTCGGCCAGCGCGGTGCCGAGGACCGACCGACCTCGGGGGGAGCCAGGGATCGGGTCGGCGTACAACACGCACTCCCGGCGCACCCCGTCGACGGTCGAGCCCAGCTGTCGGGCGACCACGTTCTCGATGACGAGATCGCCCTGCGTCGGCCGCCCGGTGCGCGGGGCGGCCAGGCCGGCCAGATCGAACAGGGCGGCGGTGGAGGTGATGGCGTCGAACTGCACGGCCCGCCGCAGGTGACCGCCGGCCATGGCATGGCGAACGACCATGTCGGAGCGTCGGCCGTACATCCCGGAGTCCCGCTGCTTCCAGAAGAACGTCACATCGAACCCCGTGGCCGCGGGGTTCGAGGGTGCCGGATCGACTTCGGGCCGGCGCGACCGGGTGAAGATCGATGCCGCGAACGCCGTAGCGGCCGAAGATCTCGGGGTACCGGTGTCCTGAGCCTCCTGCGCCGCGACGATGGCTTCGTTCATTCGGGCGGCGTTCGCGCTCCAGCCCAGCTCAGCGGCCGCCCGGCGCTGCAACGAGCGAGCCCGGGCGAGCGAACGCCCCCGCTCGTGGTGGGCGACGAGCCGGTCGGCGAGTTCGCCCGGTCCGTAGGTCTCGACCACACCAGCGGCGGCGAGGTCGGCGAACACGGGGCCCTCGGGTACCAGGACCGGGCAACCGACCGCAGCCGCGTCGCCAATCTTGGCCGGCACCTGGTGCGCCCCAACCGGCCCGTCGAGCTTCTGGGCCAGCACCACCAGATCGGCCCCGCTGAGCAACCGGGGGACATCGCTGAACCGACAGGCGGGATGCACGACGATGCGATCGGTGTCGCCGTGCCCGGCCAGTTGGCGGCGCACCTCGGCCTCCGGGGTCGTCGTGAAGATGTGCAGCCGGGCTTCCAGGTCGGCCTCCTCCATCGCACCCACGACCTCGGCGACGCCCTTGTGCGGACGAACGGTACCGATGAAGAACAGCGCGAGCTCGTCGTCGGCGATGGCGAACCGCTTGCGCACCTCAGCCCGCAGCGCGGTCGGCACCGGGCTTCCGGCGGGCGGGGCGATGGCCCGCGCGTGGCGCACGATCGTTCCCCCGAACCGCTCTTGCAGCGGTGGGCTCACGACCGTCCGCGCGTCGAACTCGGCGGCGACACGCTCCTGCACCGCGCGCGCATCGGCGCCGAAAAGTCCGCCGGTCGGGTCATCGTCCTCGAGCCCGAAGGCCGACTCGTCATCGTCGATGTCGAGTACGAGCGGGGCGTCGCTGTGCGCAGCGATCATCTCCGCCAACGCCAGGGAGGGCAGCCGGTGTTTCGAGGCCACGACCAGGTCGACTCGGCGCTGCGTCGCCACCGCCAACCCGCGGGTGAGAAAGTCGGCGGCTCCGGTGGCGGTGAACGTGCGAATCCGCAAGCCCTCCTCGGCCACCGGCTCCCACAGCCGGTCGCCGTGATGGGACCACTGCGGGCCGACCAGTTCGACATCCCATTCGGGTTCGAGCAGCCGGTACAGCACCAACGCCCGACCGACCGGGTTGTGGGTGAGGTCCCAGGCGACCACCACGGCTCGCGGCCGAGCATCGCCGCGACGGTCGGCGCGCAGCGAATCACCGATCGATGCCAAGGTCCGGGCCAGGCGTTCCGCAGCCGGGTCCGGGTGGTGTTCGGGAGGCCGGGGAGTTCGAGAGATCGCGCTCAGCACAAAGCTCAGCCGCCGCGTGTCGCCCTCGGACAACTGCTCGATGTACTCGACCTCGACGACGAGTTCGAACTCGTCGGCCAGACGACGACAATCGACGACGATGTGCTCCTCATCCCCTCGGGCGAGTTGCCCCTCCGCCAGAAGTTCGCCTTCGTGGCGAACCGTGTAGCCCTTCGGCCGGTCCTCGACCGCGGGGAGGTAGGCGTGGAGGACGAGCGTGTCGACCCGTTCCGCCCGCACGGTGAAATGTTCCGTCATCCACCCGTCGGACGCAGGGGGCGGGTCGAGGGCGACCGGAGCCAACCGTTCCTCCGGCCGTCCGCTGACCGCCACCGATTCCGCCCACTGGGGACCCTCGAGCCGCAGCGTTGCGGTCGCGTCGTCCCAGACCCCCGAAGCCGGGTTCGACGGCGCCGCCTCGATCACATCGACGGGGAGGCGCGCCGCGAGTACCCGACCAACGTCCGCGGCGATCGTGTGGATCCGACCGCGGTAGGACACAAACCACCCGGCGCCGTCCAGGCAGAACTGCAGACGCTGTCCCTGGGCCTCGCCCCGTGCCGGCTCAGCCGGTGCGCCGGTCATGACGGAGCGACGCCTCCGGTCAACGCCCGACGCGGCCCGCGACCAGCTCCCTCGGGCGCTGGGCCCCGACGTGTCCCCATGAACGCAGGGTAGAACACGCCGCGCGATGACGGAACTACGCTCGACCCGTGAACGAATCGGCTGCCGGCAATCGACGACTCATCATGGTTGCCGGCATGCACCGCAGCGGGACCTCGCTCCTGGCCCAGGCACTCGCCGCCCGGGGGGTGGCCATCGGCCGGCCCGAGCACCTCATGCCGGCGAGCGAGACCTCGAATCCGGTCGGTCACGGCGAAATCCTGCGCGTCGCTCGGCTCAACGACGACGTTTTGGCCGCGGTTGGCGCCCACTGGGCCGGACCGATCGACGTCGCCGATCACGAGATCGCCGCGCTGGCCGATACCGAACTCGGCGACGATGGCCGCCGAGTGCTCGCCGAAGAACTCGCCGGCGTCGAACTCGTCAAGGACCCGCGCTTTTGTCTGACCCTCCCCTTTTGGAGACGGCTGCTCGAAGACCGGATCACCCTCGTGGTCCCCTGGCGCCACCCGGCCGAGGTCGCCGGCTCGCTCTCGGCCCGCAACCGGCTGCCGGAGGACTTCGGCCGGTTGCTCTGGGCCGTGTATCACCATCGGCTCGCGCGAGCAGCGGTCGGGCTCGAACGACTGGTCGTCTCCCACCGCGAGCTGCTCGACCAGCCCGAGGTGATCCTCGACACGGTCCTGCGGTTTACCGGAAGCACGCCGACCGGGCCCGACACCCAGCCCTCGCCGCTCGACCGATCGCTCATCCATCACCACACGGACGCTCCCGTCGATGCCGATCTCCAGCAACTCCTCGATGCGCTCGCGGCCGATCGGCCGACCGCCGGACCCGACGTCGCCGAGTCGCAGCTCCTGTTCCAGGTCGCGTCCACGCTGGGCAACGACCACGATCGCGTGCGGGCCGTCCTCACCGGGCAGCCGCGACGAGAACCCGCCCGGGAGGCCGATTGAAGGGGCGACGACGAGACCGGTCAACCCGGGTGGGATCAGCGCCAAGCCGGTGAACGGCGGGCCATCTCGCGCAGGAACGGCTCGCTCACGTCGCCGATCGGCCCACTCATCACGATCTCGCCACCGTCCAGCCAGGCACCGTGGTCACAGACGATCTGCAGGAGGTGCGGTATCTGGGAGACGACCAGAACGGCCGAGGTCTTGCGCATGTCGGCGATGACGCCAAAGCACTTCTCCCGAAACGCGAGATCGCCGACGGCGAACGCTTCGTCGATCATCATCACGTCGGGTCGCAGCGCCGCGAGTACGGAGAACCCGAGCCGGACCCGCATACCCGACGAGTACATCGCCAGCGGTGCGTCCATGGCGTAGTCGAGTTCGGCGAACTCCACGATCTCGTCGTAGAGCTCGGCGGTTTCCTCGGTCTCGAGCCCGAGGATGGCGCCGTTGAGAAACACGTTCTCGGTGCCGGTCAGGTGGGGGTGCATTCCCGCGCCGATACCGATGATCCCGTGGGCGGTGCCGTTGATCATGATGCCGCCCTGGTCGGGCGGGTACACCCCGGCGAGCAGCCGCAGCAGCGTCGTCTTTCCCGAGCCGTTGATACCCATGATCCCGACGGAGTTGCCCCGCTGCAGCTGAATCGAAACGTCCTTCACGGCCCAGAACTCGTCCTCTTTGAGTTCGCGGTCCGGCGGGTCGTGCAGGCCAACGACGCTCTTGGCCAACGTACGCAGCCCGTACTTCATCGACGTCTGCAGATCGCGGGAGAAGTGTTTCGAAACGCCGCCTGCGACCAGCACGGTGTCGGGTTCGGGCTTGAGCCGAACCTTCTTGCCAATGATGGGGTCCGAGCCCCGGTCCGAACGGGTGGCCTTGGACTTGAGCTGCACCGATGCCTTCTGCGCCAGGCTGGGACCGCCGCGACCGATCTGGCCGACGTCGGGTTCGGGCGCTTCCTCCTCGACGACGGGCGCCTTGCCGTTGACCGTGTGCTCTCCAACGATCTGGCCCACGACGGAGCCGGTGATGTCGAGCTCGCCACCGTCGTTGGTAACCGAGCCGATGAGCGAGCCGGAGATGATCAGCTTGCCGCCGGTGACCAGCACGGACCCGGCGAGCGAACCGTTGATGTCCACCACTCCCGACGTGACCGTGAGGTCTGCGTCGAGCGAAAGGTGCCCCATCATGTCGCCGGCTTCGCCGAAGGCGGCCAGCTGTTCGTCGGTCATCTCCGACACGTCGCGGACTGATTCCGGCAGGGCGGCGTTGGCGTTTCGCCCGTGGGCTCCCCGTAGGCGCTCTGCGGACTCCGGCGTCGTCGCGTCGCCCGACGGGGCTTCCGGATCCACCGGTTCGGGTTCGGCCGCGCTCACAGGATTCGCTCCAACAGGCCGGACTCGCCGGCGAAGAAGGCACGAAGCGCCAGCAAGAACATGGCCGCCGCGACGCCACTCGAGATGCCGTACCCCATCCACGGCAACGACTCGCCGCCGAGCAGCAGCGCCCGGGGCACCGTTACCAGGTAGGTCAGCGGGTTCAACTCCACCAGGAACGACAGCTCCGAGCTCACGACGTCCTCGCGGCTGTAGACGATGGGCGTGGCGAACATCACGAAGCCGAGAAACAGGTCCATCAACCGCTCGACATCCACTGCGATCGCGTTCATCAGCGAGACGGCCAGTCCAACACCGGCGCCGAACAGGAACAGCGGGAGCAGCGTCGGAAGAAACAACAACCACTCCATCCGCGGCCGCAGACCGAAAGCGAAGAGCGCCACGAAGGTGATGACCAGGCTGAACCCGAACGTCGTCAGTGCGACGATCATCTCCTTGATGATCAGCGCCTCGTGCGGGAAGCGGACCTGCAGGACCAGTTTGTTTGCCTTGAGGAGCGTCTTTTTCAGATTGTTGTACGCCGCCCGAAACAGCGTCCAGAAGGTCGTTCCGGCCAGGATGTAGAGCACGAACGGCGACTCGGAGTTGGATTCGGTCAAAATGCCGACGCTGCGCAGCAGTACCCACGACGAGATGCTCAGCGCCGGGGTCAGCACCAGCCAGAGCAGGCCGCCGAACGTCTTCTTGTGAATCGAGACGAGGTCGCGCTTGCTCAGCTGATAGATGAGCCCCGGCCGCTCGAAGATCAGACGAATGGCCCGCCACAGCCCGGCGAAGACACCCGCGGGCTTGGCGTTGGCTTGGAACACGGTGATGTCGTCACCGAACGAGGTGCGACCCTTCGGCACGCCGGGGGCGTTGTCCTGAGGTGGTACGGCGGTGGTCATGTTCGTTGTTCCTCGATGACATGTTCCGCGAGAACTTCGTTCTCGGCGAACGGGCCGAGAACGACCCGCAACGACTCGGCGGTGAACGCCAGGCTGAACCAGGAGTCGATCGCCTGAAGGCCGGCCCGGGCCACGGAGTTCCAGCGGTCATCGTCTCGAAGCAGCGTGATGACCTGTTGCGCGAACTCGTCGGCGTCGGCGGCAACCAGGAGATGTTCTCCTGCAACCAACGGAGTCCCTTCTAGCGCCATCGTCGTCCCAACGCACGGCAGCCCCCGCGAAAGCGCCTGGGTCACCTTGCCCTTGACGCCTGCGCCGTAGCGCAGTGGGGCGATGCTCACCCGGCACGACTCATACAGGGGGTCGAGGTCCTCCACGAACCCGTGGACGTGCACGAACTCACCGGCGAGATCGTGGATCTCCGGCGGGGCCTTCGAACCAACGACGTGCAGGGGTACACCCGGCACCGCCGCATGGATCTTCGGCAAGATGTCCTCGACGAACCACACGACCGCGTCGTGGTTGGGCGGATGTTCGAACCCGCCCACGAAGAGCAGACCGGCCCGACCGTCGGCCGGCGATTCGGTGGGATCGGCCTCGTGCACGTTCGACAGGATTTCGACCCGGGCGTCCGGGACCAGTCCGGCCAGCAACTCCGCCTCGACGGAACTGCACACCAGGCTGATGTCGGCGGCGGCGATGACCGCCAATTCGGCGTCGAGGGTCTCGTTGTGATCGAAGCCGCCCTCGATGGTGCCGGTGACGTGAAACTCGCGGGCCTGGCGCAGAAAGTGCAGGTCGACGGTGTCGAATACGACCGTGGCGTCGGGGCATGCGGCGCGCACGGGTTCGATCAACGGCTCGGCCACCTCGAGTCGGCTCAACATCACCACGTCGAACTCGGCGCCGCGCTGCTCGAGAAACTCGGTCACCGACCGAATCGCCGGCCGGGTGATCACCTCGATACCCACCGCCTGCATGCGCGACAGGTACGGCTCCTGGGGCAGGAGGTTCTGGGGGACGAACGTGACCTTGTGGCCGACCGACCGGAGAGCCGCAAGCGTGTTCGTCATCCGCAGAGAACCCGAATCCTGATCGGGGGTGAGCATGCGGGCGTCGACCACCAGGGTGCGCAGCGCAACCGACCGTTCCTTTTCGAGGTCCGGGCGATCGCCGTTGGCGCGGTGACCGGCGAGCGCGTCGACCCATTTGGCGGCGAAGATGTCGCGCTTCTCCCTCAGGTGCTCGGGAATCCCCTGGCTGTGGCCGGTTTCATAGGAGGCGCCTTCCGCGTGCACGACGACGGAGGCCGGCTGATACACCACCGAATAGCCGGCCTGTCGCGCCTGGAGACACAGGTCGGTGTCCTCGTAGTACGCCGGGGCGAACGCCTCGTCGAATCGGCCGAGGGACTCGAAGAGCTCCCTCCGCACCAGCAGCGAAGCGCCGGAGACGTAGTCGGCGACGCGGGCGTAGTTGAACTCCGCGGCTTCGGGGTCTTCGCCGCGGCCGAGGTTCCAGGCGCTTCCGTCGCGCCACACGATGCCACCCGCCTCCTGCAGGACACCATCCGGATACACCAGCTTGGACCCGACGATGCCGACCTGATCGAAGCAGGCGAAGGTGTCGACGAGCGCAGCCAGCGCGTCGGGGGCCACGATGGTGTCGCTGTTGAGGAACCAGAGGTAGTCGCCGCGGGCGTGGCCGGCAGCGTTGTTGCAGTTGCGGAGGAACCCAAGGTTCTCGGGGTTGTCGATGATCGTGATGCCGTCGACCAATCGGACGAGTGCGAAACCGAGCTCGCCGGCGTCGGTTGCCTCGCCCTCGGTCGAACCGTCGTTGGCGACGATCACCTCGATGGCGACGCCCGCGTCGAGCCCGGCGAGCGACTCGAGGCAGCGCAGGGTGTCGTCGATGGCGTTGAACACCGGAATGATGATCGATACCACCGGCTCGTCCGAGCTGGCGATGGTGATCGGTGAACCCGAGACGGCCTTCGCCGACATCTCGACGGCCGCCTCGCCGTCGGGTCCGGTGGCGCTGTCCACGACGAACTGGCGGACCAGCTCGCGCCGCCGCAGGCGTTCGGCGGTGGTCGGCTCCCCGCCGTCCTGCGGGGCGGCGACTTCTCCGGCTTCGCGGCTGTGCGGACCGGCCGGGCGGGCCGCGCCGTTGGTGCCCGGGCCCGCACCGCCGGTTCCCGGCGTCGATGGCGAACGCCGCCTATCGACCGTGCGCTTGGCCTTGCGCGCCAGTCCGAGCGGCCGGGCCACCCGGCGGCGTACGCGCTCGATCTGTTGGGCCATGCGGGTGATGTGCTCGCTGTTGGTGCGTTGGTCGCTGGCGAGCTGGCTCAACCAACGCGAGTGGCTGGCGGTGCGCATCTCGATGTCGGCGCGGTGGTTGGCGAGATCGGTGCGTAGTTCCGCGACCTCAACCCGGAGCTCGGTGAGCTCGGTGAGCTCGGTATCGTTCGCGGCGCGCTCGGCGTCGGTGCTGGTGCTCGTCCCGCCCGGACGCCCCGTTTTCGGCTTCCCCAACCCCGATCCTTCCTCGTCGCCCCGATCCCGATTCGAGAACCCGACGGTAACACCACTCTGCGTGGTCAGACGATTCGCGGCGTTGGAACTTCTGGGGCGGCCGGACCCCGCTGCGGGGAACCGGGCGCCCGCCCGGACTAGGCCCCGAGCTCGACGGCCAGATCGGCGACCAGCTGCGACGCCATGCCGATGACCGGTTCACCATGGCCGAACAGGACCGTGTCGTACCGTCGATTCGACATCCGCTTGACCGATTGCACCGCCTCGCCCATGTTGGCCGTGAAATCCTCGCTGGGGCCGTCGATTCCACCGTCGGGGCTGCCGACGAGGGCATCGCCCGCCACCATGAGCCCGGCATCCTTGTCGAACATCGAGATATGGCCCGGCGTGTGGCCCGGCGTACCGATGACCTGAAGACCCATGACGTCGTCGCCGTCGTTGACCGCGGTGATCGGCCGCAGCGGGTTCGCGATGGCCGCCACATCGCGCTCGCCGGCATAGGCGATGGCGTCGGGCGACGCCTCGAGCACCGCGCCCAGCCCGCCGACGTGGTCGCCGTGCATGTGGGTGAGGACCACGTGGCCCACATCGGACCAGTCGACCCCGAGGGCGTCGAGCGCCGGGGTCATCTTTTGGACGCTGTCCTCGGCACCGGTGTCGACCACCATGACCTCGTTGCGGCGCACCAGCACGTATGCGGACACGAACCCGAGCGAGGCCCGTTCCCACCGCAGCTTGTTGGGATCGATGGTGGTCGTCGGCGGCGGCGGTTCCGTCGTGGTCGGCGGCGGCGCGGTGGTCGCGAAACCCGAGGGTTCCTTTTCGACCGTCGGGTCCGGAGAACTCGCTTCGCCGTCACCGCACGCGCTGATCGTTCCACCGACGAGGGCGACCGCCATCGTCCCCTTGCCGAACTCGGTGAGGAACATGCGCCGGCTGAGCCGGTGCAGGCGGGCGGTCTGCTGTGCCATCGGTCCAGCCTAGAGAACCGGCGCGGCAACCGGGCGGCATCCCATCGCCTCCGCCAGGAGTTCGTAGCTGCGCACCCGAGCGGCGTGATCCCACACGATGGTGACCGCCATGACCTCGTCGGCGCCGTACCGCTCCGCCAGGTCGGTCACGCCGGCTCGCACCGTTTCGGGAGATCCCACGATGAGTGACTTCCGCTCGGTGTCCACCACGCGCAGGGCGTCGAGTCGGCGGACCCCCTCCGGAGCGGGCACCGGGCCGGACAGCCCCTGCCTTCGCCATTGACGCACGCTCGACGCCAGCACCTCGGCTTCTTCGTCGGTGTCGGCACAGATGATGCCGGCGGCGACCAACACCTCGGGCTCACCGTGCCGGGTCGACGGCGAGTACTGCTCCCGGTAGGCCCGGGCAACCGCGGCGCCGTCGCCCCGGGCGATGAAGTCGGCAAACGCCAGGGGCAAGCCGAAGTGGGCGGCAAACGATGCGCTGTCGGCACTCGACGCCAGCAGCCACAACGGCGGTGCCGGCGCGGCTACCGTCGGCGCCGGCGTCGCCCGCACCCGCCCTCGAAACGGGCTGTCCTCGTGGAGGTCATCGTGCAGGAAGCCGTTGAGTTCTCGCACCATCGCCGGGTACTGCTCGACATCGGCGGGCTCATGGTTCTGCGCCAGGGCGTACGCGGTGACCGGGTCGCTACCCGGCGCACGACCCACGGCCAGGTCGATGCGGTCCGGGTGGAGCGCAGCGAGGAGGCGGAAGGTCTCGGCGACCTTGTACGGGGCGTAGTGGCTGAGCATCACTCCCCCGCTGCCGACGCGAATCGTTGAGGTTGCCGTCGCGATGTGACCGATGAGAATCTCCGGCGCCGACCCGGCGAGACCATCGGTGTTGTGGTGTTCGGCGACCCAGTAACGGTGATAGCCCAAGGCTTCGCACCGGGCCGCGAGATCGATCGAGTTACGCAGGGCCACCGTGGGCGACTCCCCGACGGGGATCGGGGTTTGGTCGAGCACACTGACCCGCGGCATTTCGGTGGCATCGGTGTCGGTGTCGTCGACTTGCCCGGCATCGGAGGGCGCGGCAAAGGCGGGCACGGCATCGGTTTCCATCGCACCAGTATCGTCGCCGCCCCGGAGATCACAACGCCTTCGATTCTGGGCATGAATTTCCGGCCTTGCGGTCTCGGCATAGGGTCGTAGGCATGGATGACCCGTCGCCCGACCAGTCCGCCTCTCGTCCAGCGGGGTCGGTGCCGCGCGCGATGTTCGGCGCCACCGGCCACGAGAGCAGCCGGGTCGTGTTCGGCGCCGCCGCGCTCGGCCGGTGCACGCAGGAACGCGCCGACGCCACCCTCGAGATGCTGTTGCGCTTCGGGGTGAACCACCTCGATACCGCAGCTTCGTACGCCGACTCCGAACTGCGACTCGCCCCGTGGTTACAGACCCGCCGCGACGAGTTCTTTCTCGCGACCAAGACCGGAGAACGCGAAGGCGACGCGGCGCGGGCCGAGTTGGAACGGTCGCTCGAGCGACTCGGCGTCGATCATGTCGACCTGATCCAACTGCACAACCTGGTCGAGGAAGACGACTGGCAGCGCGCCCACGCGGCCGGAGGTGCCGTCGAGGCCATGGTTCAGGCCCGCGCCGAAGGGCTGGTCCACCACATCGGGGTAACGGGCCACGGGCTGCGTATCGCCGGTATGCATCGGCGCAGCCTGGCGGAGTTCGCGTTCGACTCGGTGCTGTTGCCGTACAACTTCAGCCTGCTCGACAACCCGACCTATCGCGGCGACGTCGAGGAACTGCTGACGGAGTGCGCCGAGCGCTCCGTGGCGGTGCAGACCATCAAGTACTCGGCGCGACGGCGCTGGGCCGAAGCCGATGGCCCTCGCTTCGCCTGGTACGAACCGCTCCAGGATCCGAAGGCGGTCCGACGAGCGGCGGCCTTCGTCCTCGGCAACCCCCAGGTGTTTCTCAACACCTCGTCGGACCTTCGGATTCTGGAGGCAACCCTGTCCGCAGCGGCGGACGGGGCGACGGTGACCGACGGCGAACTCCGCGACGACGTGGAGCGCTACGCCATCCGTCCGTTGTTCGACGGCGGGGACCTCGAACGGATCTAACCCGCCGAACGCTCGGGTCGCTATTCGGCGGCCCGGGTGCCGCCAAACCAGCGTTGGAGCCATCCGAGGGTGACCTCGGCGCTGTGGGCGCCGGTTTCGGTGAGCAGGTTGTCGAGGTGACCGTCAAAGGCGTGGTTTTCCTCGGGATAGATCACCAGCTCCACCTCGCCGTCGGCGGCCTCGATCGCCGCGGCGAACTCCTCGGACCGCTCCGGGGCAACGAGTCCATCGGTGCCACCGTGGAACAACAACGTCGGGCCCGACAGGTCCTCGGCGGCGGCGACCGCGTCGGCCGGAGCCGACGAGGCTGCGCCGTAGTAGTCCTCGTTCAGGAAATTCCATCCGGTGTAATAGCCGTAGTAGGCAATGATGCCGTCCGGAGCGTCGGACACCCCGGCCCAGAGCTCGCCGCCGCCGTAGAACGGATCGTCGCCGGTGGTGGCGACGATGCCCGCCAGACGGGCGCCCGCCGACCATCCGGCGACCACGATGCGGTCCGGATCGATCTCGAGATCGGCCGCGAAGATGCGGAGGTACTGGATCGCCGCCTTGACGTTCTGCTCCGGTACCGGAAACACCGGCCCGGCGATCGCGTCGGTCCCCGAGTAGTCGGCCGACTCGTGAGCGAGAAGCGTGTAGTCGATGTTCAGGGTCACATATCCGGCGTCGAGGTAGCGCTGCTGCCACGGTTCGAGATGGGACCGTTCGCCGCCCGTACCGCCGCCGCCGTGCACCAGCACGATGGCGACGTCGCGCTGACGGGGAGGCACGCACAGGTCGCCGAAGCGCGGCGCCGACGCGAACACCGGCGTGTAGGCGACCGTCGAGCACGAGACGTCAGGGCCGCCCGGCCCCGGTGACGGCACCGCGTTGGTCGGCACCGTGTTGGTCGGCACCGGGTTGGTCGCGGGACCGTCGGTAGTTGGCCCGGTGCTGTCGAGCCCGTCACCGACGGGCAGCGTCGCCGCGACCTCGCGGGCGGCACCGGCGCCCGGCGCCGCCCCGCCCTGTTGCACCGGGGTGGACTGTTCCGCCGGGTTGGACCCGCAGCCCGATGCGACCAGCGCCCCCACCAGCAGGAGCGCGAGCGTCGCGATCCATCGCCGACCCGGGCCGGGGCGCGTGCGGCCACGAGCGCGCGGGGAGAGAGGGGGATCGCAGAACACAACGTTGTTTCGGCGTTTCCGTCGCCGACCTGAATGCTCTCCGCACGTCGTTCGGCGACGCCGCAACCCGAACGCCAGCGCTAAGGTTGGGCCCATGTGGCTGCCGTGGGACTACGCCGCGGTCATCGCCGCCGTACTGGCCGTCGCCGCCTTCGCCACCCACCACAGCCCCGAGCCACGGGCCCGACGATCCGCACCGGTACTGCGCGAGCTCACCATCCTGTTCACGCTGTACGCGCTCTGGCAGCTGGCCGGCCGGCTGTCGGTCCTGAAGATCGACGGAGCCATCGACGCCGGCCGCTGGATCTGGGAGTTCCAACAGCGCATCGGGCTTCCCGACGAGGCGGCCTGGCAGGCCGCCGTGCTCGACCACCCGATCATCGTCCAAGCGGCGAACATCTACTACGGCGGCGCCCACGTTCCCGCCATGGGCGTGTTCCTGGTCTGGCTGTTCTTTCGCCACCGCGAGCACTACGCCCGCTGGCGCACGACCCTTGCCCTGCTCACCGCTGGCTGCCTGCTCATCCAGCTGTACCCCGTGGCCCCGCCGCGCTTCCTGCCCGATCTCGGGTTCGTCGACACCGGTGAACTGTACGGGCAGTCGGTGTACGCCAGCTTCGGCAGCACGGTGGCCGGCCAACTCCAGGCCATGCCGTCGTTACACGCCGGATGGGCAATCCTCATCGCCTGGGCCGCCATCGAAGTGAGCCCGCATCGGTGGCGATGGGCGACGTTGCTGCACCCCGTTCTCACGCTCCTGGTGATCGTCGTCACCGGGAACCACTTCTGGTTGGACGCGATAGCGGCACTCGCGGTCATGCTCGTGGCGATGGGCGGTCAACGCATCGCCCGCCGATGGCGCCGATCAGCCGCGGACGAGCTCGAGGATCCGGCCCGCGCCGTGCTCGACCACCAGAACCCGATCTCGGTCGACGGTTAGGTGCTGGGGCCGGTCGAGCCCGGACACCACCACCGTTCGCTCGCCGGTGCGCCGGTCGATTGCCACCACGGTCTCGTCACCCCACAACGCCACCAGAAGTGTCTCGTCGTCCCAGGGTGCCACCACGATCGAGGTCGGTGTCGCGCCCTCCCCGAACAGGGTGAGCGAGCCGGGGGGAGCGGCACAAAGAGCTTCGGTACCGCCGAACTCGACGACGGGCCGATTGTCGTCGACGCACCGGGGCCATCCGTGATCCGCGCCCGGACGCACGGCCACCACCTCGCCGACAGCGGGCGTCCCGTCGTAGGACCCGTCGGCGATCTCGGTGACCCACAGCGTTCCGTCGGCATCGAACACATGGGCATAGGCGTGTTTGAACCCGCTCGCGACCACCTCGGATTCACCGCCCGCATCGACGCGAAGGAGCGCCGCCGAACCCGCCGCGGCCCGGTCACCCTCGCGCCGACCCGAGGTGTTGTAGAGCAGGTCGCCATCCGGCGTGACGGTCAGGGTCCCCTCGGACCGCCCGTTGTACGGCAGGTCGTCGGCCACCACGTCGAGCGCCGCAGCCGCCAGCTCCGTCGCGGCCTCCACAACCCGGGAGTCGCTCACCCGCGAGAGCCGGCGCTCCTCCATCACCCAGATCGTTCGGTCGGGACCGGTACCGGTCACCGCGACTCCCGTCGGCTTGGCCAGGCCGCCGATCAGCACCCGGTCGACGCCGAAGTCGGGATCGAGAGCCAGCACCTGACCGGTGGCGGCATCCTCGTCACCGTTGAGCTGAGCGAGGAGCCATCCGTCCTCGGCGCTACCGCGCGCGTGCAGCTGGGTCGGCGAGGAAAACCCGGAGGCGATGCTCGCCACGCGAAACCCCGGTGCCGCGGTCACTCCGACCGGCGGCGCCACGGTCGAGTCCTCCGCCGCGCCTCCGCAGCCGGCCACCACAAGGGCCGCGACGGCGGCGGCCAACAGCTGTCGCCGCGCCGACGCCGGCGACCGACTCACGAAGCGAACAGGCTCTGCAGCACGGTGATGCCGGGGTTGTTGAGTGCAAACCCGGCGTCCCAGTTGTCCGGGTCGAGTCGGTGCATGTTCTTCGACATCATCACCATGATGAGGCAGAAGTGGAATGCGGCCAGTCGCTCGTAGAAGTCGAGATGTTCGACCGAACGCCCGACCTGCTGCTCCCATCGAAGGACCGTCTCGTCCCGGGTGAGGAACCCGTCGGGGAGCGCGACGCCGATCCCCTCGGTATGGAACCGCTGCATGAAGTTCCACCAGCCGAGATCGGATTCGGCGTTGGCGATCGCCGCCATCTCCCAGTCGAACACCCCGACGCAGGCGAGGTCGGCAAACATTTGGTTGCCCGGGCGGGCGTCGCCCCAGGTGAGTTCGAGCCGGTGGCCGTCGTCGGGCCAGGCGGCCTCGAGCTGGGCCCAGGCATCTTCGAGTACCGGGTGGGCAAGGTCGGCGAGGGCCCAGTTTCGGTAGTGATCGAAGTAGCCGCGCAACTGGACCGGTCCGGTCGGACCGTGTTCGGGCCGGTCGAGATGGTCGAAGCCGTTGGCCCGCCAGTCGACCCGGTTGATTCGGGCCAGGGCATCGATCCCGCTCTCGAACAGCGTCCGCCGGTCGGCCGCTTCGAGGTCCATCACCCAACCGTCCATGGCGTACGGCGGCGAGTCGGGCGGCACCTGACCGTCCAGGCGATCCATCACGAAGAAGGGCTGGCCCAGCACTGCTCCCGTCGGCTCCGCCCAGCGGGTGCGAGGAACGGGAACGTCGCTGCAAGCACCCAGCAACCGCATCGTCTCGAACTGCTGGGCGATGACATCGATATGGGGAAACAACCCGTAGTCGACCGGTTGGGCGCGCAGCACGAAACGACCCGAACCCCCGGGGGCGTCGGACCAGGACGCATCGAAGAGGAAGGTCTCGTTCGAGAACCCCGACGACTGCGGTACGACGAGATCGGTGACCTCGACCCGCTCTTCGTGCAGCACATCCTCGAGCCAACGCCGCAGGATGACACCGACCTCTTCGGGATTGCGTTGACCAGCTACCGGCATGGGCTCAGCATTTCAGCAACGGGCGACGGCGGCGAGTTTTCGTCAGGTGCGATGGGGCCGGCCCTCGACCCAGGTCAGGAAGTCCGCCCGGTCCCAGGTGTTGATCACGAGGTCGCGCGGCGCCCAGCCCCGCTGGGCGGTCTGCACCCCGTACTCCATGCGCCCGAGCTCGGAGGTGTGGTGGCTGTCGGTGTTGATCACCAACTTCACCCCCCGGTCCACCGCTCTGCGAACGACATCGGAGGCGGCATCGAGTCGTTGCAGCGCACCGTTGACCTCCAGCGCGACGTCGAAGTGCAGCAGAGCGTCGAGGACCGCGTCGACGTCGAACTCGATGCCCGGCCGACGACCGATGTAGCGCCCGCTGAGATGCCCGATCGAATTCACGGTCGGGTCCGAGATGGCGGCGACGAGGCGGTCGGTCTGCACGTTGGGTTTCTGGTCGTAGTGCGAGTGCACGGACGCAACCGTGTAGTCGAAAAGAGCGCGGAAATCGTCGTCGTAGTCGAGCCCGCCGGAAGCGCCGATGTTGAGCTCGCATCCCCACATCAGCAACATGTTCGGGTGATCCTTCTGCACCCGTGAGATGTGATCGCGGTGTTCGAGCATCTCCTCCGCAGTCGATCCGTTGATCGCCAGATCGACGCCGTGATCGGTGATCGCCAAAAAGTCGTACCCGTTGTCCTCGGCGACCTTCACCATGTCCTCGACCGACGAACGCCCGTCTCCGGAGCGGGCCGTGTGGTAGTGGAGGTCGGCGTGAATGTGCCGGCGCTGGATGAGCTCGGGCATCGAGTCGCCCGCCGCCGCGTCGACCTCGCCCTGCCCTTCGCGCATGGGCGGCGCGATGAACGCCAAATCGAGGGCCGAGTAGATCTCCTCCTCGGTCTTGCTGGCGACCACCGGCCGGGCATCGCCTTCCAGCGTTTCGTCCGAGGTGTCGATGAGCCCGTATTCGTTCAGGGTCATGTTGCGGTCGAGCGCCCGTTGCCGCAACGCGATGTTGTGGGCTTTCGAACCGGTGAAGTACAGCGTGGCGGCGCCGAACTGAGCCGGTTCGACGACCCGCACGTCGACCTGGAGTCCCGTGCGGGTGAGGAACGATGTCTTGGTCTCGCCGTTTACGACCAGGTCGTCGACCTCGGGGTGGGCGACCACCGCGGCCATCACTTTGGCGGGCTTCTTCGAGGACACCGTGATGTCGATGTCGCCGATGGTCTCGGACATGCGGCGCAGGCTGCCGCAGTAGGCGACGTCGACCACCCCGGCGACGTCGCGGAGATCGGCGACCAGTCGCTCGGCGAGCGGCATGGCATCGGCGATCGGCGTGCGCCGGTCCTTTCCGGAAAGCCCGAGCCGATCGATTGCCTTGCCGATCTTGGCCTCGCTCGTCTCGCCCAGACCGGGGAGGGTGCGCAGCTTTTCCTCGGCGATCGCGGCCCGCAATCCGTCGACGTCCTCGACGCCGAGTTCGGAGCGTACCAGCTTGAGCGTCTTGGGGCCGATCCCCGGGATTCGGGTCAGTTCGACGAACCCGGGGGGATACTTCTCGCGCAGCTTGTCGACCTTGTCGACCGAGCCGGTGTCGACCAGCTCCCGGATCTTGCTCGCCGTGGCTTTGCCCACGCCCTTGATCTTGGTGAGTTCCCCGACCTTGAGTTCGGTGACGTCGTCGCCGTGGGCCTCGATGGCCAGCTTGGCGTTCTCATAGGCCCGCACCTTGAACGACTGCGGGCTCTCCTCCTCGAGGGTGGTCAGGGTGATCAGCTCGCTCAGCATGGCGAGCACGTCTCGATTGGTTGCCATGCCCGCATCGTAGGCCGCCGCCAAAATGTGAGACTGGCCGGGTGACCTCCGCACCGCTCCTGTACGGGTCGGCCCTCCGGGATCGGCTGATGGCCAACATTGCGCGCCATGACCGCGACCACGGGCGCCTCGCCGTCGACGATGAAGGTCGCCGCCGAGCGGCCGTGGCGATCGTGCTCGTGGATTCGGCGCCCGGGGCGGACCATGTCGAACAACCGCCCTCGGTCGTCGCCCAGCTCGAACCCGACGATCGACGCCACGGGGATGCCGCCAACATGGCCCAGGTCTCGGGCGGACCCGCGTTCCTGCTGATCCGCCGCACGGCCCGAATGAGCAGTCACGCCGGACAGTGGGGCCTCCCCGGCGGCGGGCTCGACCCCGGCGAGAGCGCAATCGATGCCGCCCGACGCGAGCTGCACGAGGAACTCGGGGTCGACCTCGGCGCCGACGGGGTACTCGGCGTGCTGGACGACTATCCGACCCGCTCCGGCTACGTGATCACGCCAGTGGTCATGTGGGGCGGTGGGCGGCTCGAACTGCGGCCGGAGCCGGCCGAGGTGTGGGCGGCCTACCGAATCGGGCTCGACCAGCTGACCCGAGAGGACTCGCCCCGATTCCTGCGCATCCCCGAAACCGATCGGCCGGTGGTGCAGCTGCCTCTCGGCGACGTGGTCGTGCACGCGCCGACCGGCGCGGTGCTCTTCCAGTTCCGTACCGTCGCGCTCGAGGGCCGGGCGGGCGAGCGGGTCGACCACCTCGATCAACCCGTGTTCGCCTGGCGCTAGGGGTCTGGCCCGATCCGGGGCCAGCCCATACGCTGGCCCGGTGACGACGACTCAACCCAGCACATCGGAACGGCGTGCGCAGTACATCAGCGAGGGGTACATCGTCGTTCCCGGTCTGGTCGATGAGGCCGACCGGGCCGCGATCGTCGCCGAGCTGCCAAGGTTCGCCCGGGCCGAGTACCCGGTGGCCAACCCGGCCCCGGTCACCGACGCCATGACCGATGCCGAAGCCGTCGGCACCATGTTGGCGGTTCACTTCCCGCACTGGGTCAGCCCGGCGATCGCCGAGATGGTCCGGCATCCGGGCATCGCCGAAGTACTCGGCGAGATCACCGGCGCCCACCTGCCGTTCTGGGACGGCGGGGTGAAGTGCATGCAATCGATGCTGTTCGCCAAACCGCCGGGCCTTCCCGGCCAGGCGTGGCATCAGGACGAGCGCTACATCCCCACCCGCGATCGCAGCCTCGTCGGCGTCTGGATCGCCCTCGACGACGCCGACGAGGACAATGGCTGCCTGCGGGTACTCCCCCGCTCGCATCGCCCCGGCATCATCCATCCGCTCGGCGACCACGGTAGGCCCGACGAATTCGACCCGGGCGAGGAGTCGCGGGGGTTTGATCCAACGGGCGAGATTCCGGTGCCGGTCAGCGCCGGCGATGTGATCTTCTTCAACGGCTACCTTTTGCACCGCAGCTTTCGCAATCGCAGCGCCGACCGATCGCGGCGGGCGTTGGTCAACCACTACTGCTCGGCCGCCTCGTTGCTTCCGTGGATGGTGCGCGACGGGCTCGACATCGGGGTGGCCGACTACCGCGTCGTCGTGCCGGTCACCGGGGACGACCCGTACGCCGATCGCGGGTTGGAGGACCCGCCGGAGCAGGTGTTTCTCCGCCCTGCCGGGGGCGAGTACACCGACGCGCAGGAGATCATCGCCACCGACGGACAGCTCTGACCGCGGCGCTTGCCGGCTAGTCGATGTAGCGGCTGACGGCTTCCACCACCGCTGCTGGTTTGGCGCCCCCGTCGATCTCGACGGTGATGACCATCACGGTTTGGACGCCGCCGGCGACCTCGCTGCACTCGGCCAACTGAACGCCCGCGCGAACGCGCGACCCGACCGGCACCGGCGCGGGAAACCGCACCTTGTTCACGCCGTAGTTGATGCCCATGGAAATGTTCCGCACCTCGACCACTTCGGGAAGGAATCGGTTGGTGAGGGCCATGGTGAGGTAGCCGTGGGCGATGGGACCGCCAAACGGGCCGTCGGCCGCCTTGGCCGGGTCGACGTGGATCCATTGATGGTCGTCGGTGGCATCGGCGAAGAGGTTGACCCGATCCTGGTCGATCATCAGCCAATCGCTGTACCCGAGGTGCCGGCCGACGGCGGCGCGCAGAGCATCGGTGTTTTCCAACACCGTGGGCCCGGTTCCGGGGTCGTTCTGATCTTCGTGGTCACCCTGGTCATCATCAGCCATGGGGACTCCTTACCACGCCAACTCCACACCAACACCACGCCAACATTCGCAGCGACGCCACCACGCCGGATTCTGTCCAGCGTTGTGCCTTCTGAACAGGGGAAACGGCTTCTAAGCTGAACCTCGTTCACCTCAGGAATGGACCCCAAGTCCCGATGGGACAGGGTGAATCACCGGCACTCCGTGCTGCTTGTGGCAGGCCTTTGCGGCGCTGCCTTCCTCGCCTTGCCATTCGGAATCGAAGCCCAGGCAGTGGTGCTGTTGAGCGCGGGCGGGGTCGCGCTCGTCGGACCGCTCGTCGGCGTCCGCCGCTGGCGCCCGGCCGACCCCCGGCCATGGTGGGCGCTCTCGATTTCCACGGCGGCGTTCATCGTGGGGACCGTTCTTCGCGAGATCGGCGTCCCGGGCGCCGACCTCGGCGACATGATCGGGTTCGGCGCCGGCATCTACGTCGCCACCCGCCTGGTGCGCACCCGGCTCACCCGCACCGATCGCACAGCGGTCGTCGATTCGCTCATCGCCGCCAGCGGCGTCGCTGTCCTGTACTGGATTTTCGCGGTCGCCCCGGTCATGGGATCCAACGCATCGTTCCCTGCCAAGGCATCGGCGCTCCTGTTCTCGGTGTTGTCGCTCGTCGCTCTCGTACAGATTGGGCGCATCGCCATCGGTCCCGGCGTCCGCAACCTCTCGTTCCACCTCCTGGCGGCCGCAGCCTTCGCCGGGCTCGCTGCCGACGCGGCCATCGCCGTCGAGACCACCCGCGGCGCCGAGGTCGACTGGGCCACCGCGCTGTTGCTCCTCGCCACCACGATCGGATTCGCCTGCATTGGATCCGGTGGCCTGCACCCCGGCATGGCCACGGTGTCGACCCCCGCGTCGGACCACCAACGGGCGATGACCCGCAAACGCCAGGTGGCGATGACGGCGGCCAGCCTGGTCGCCCCGATCACGCTCGTCCTGCTCGCCCGTTCCGAATCGCTCGGGTACGAGATTCCCATCATTGCCGGGTGTTGGATCATCACCACGGCGTTGATCATGTATCGACTCGCCGGCCTCGTGCGCTTCCGCGAGCGACGGGCGGCCTTCGATCAGGTTCTGGCCACCGCGAGCGCCACGCTCGTCTCGGCTGCGGACCGTTTCCAGATGAACACCGGGGTACTCGACGGCGTTAGCCAGATCGCCGCTCTCACCGGCCAGGAACATGCCGCCCGGGTGTATTCCGTCGACAGTCACCGCGAGTTCACCGTGGACGCCCAGGCGGGCACCCCGCAGGGCATCGACGACCGTGAATTCGCAATCTGGTTGGACGCGCTGGACCGCGCCGAACTGGTCGGCTCACCCTCGCGTCCCTTCGCGACCGCTGCGGGCGAGCGCATCGTCCTCGTCAGCCCGATGGTCGTCCAGAACGACATTCGGGGCCTCATCGCGGTGGCCACCGAACATCCGCTTCCGTCCAGCGCCCGCGAGGCAATCGAGTCGCTGACCACCACGGCCTCGCTCGCGCTCGCCACCGCCGAACTTCGAACCCAAATGCACAACCAACGAAGCGAACGTCGGTTCCGAGGGCTGGTGGAGAACTCCCAGGACCTGATCTTCGTTACCGACGAACGCGGCACCGTCGAGTTCACTTCGCCCACCGTGGCCCGCACCCTCGGCGTGGACGAGGCCGCCCTGCTCGGCAGCTCGATCCTCGACCTCACCGAGGGCACGGATCGAGAGATGCTCAGGCACGCCATCACCTCACCCTCGCGCAGCTCGTGCAGCCAGGTGCACCTGCGGACCCTCGACGGCATCGAACGCTGGTTCGAGGTGAGCATCTCCGACCTCACCGCCGACGAGGAGATCAACGGCCTCGTCGTCACCGCCCATGAGATCACCGGCCGGCGACTGGCCGAACACCGACTCGCCCGCAGTGAATCCCGCTTCCGATCGCTCGTGCAACAGGCCACCGACATGATCGTCGTGGTCGATGTCGATGGGATCATCAACTACGTGAGCCCGTCGGTCGTCCGACTGCTCGGTCGTCCGGCCGCCCAACTCCTCGACCGGGAGCTCGAATCGATCGTCGTCGCCGATGACCGATCCGAGCTGGCAACGCTTCTGCTCACCGATGCCGAACGGCCGGCGGCGGCGACCGCCGAGCTCAGGGTCACGGACAGCGAAGGTCATACGCGGGTGCTGGAGGTAACCGTCAGCGACATGCGCGACGAACCCAGCATCGAAGGACTCGTGGTGAACGCCCACGACATCACCCAGCGCAAAGAGCTTGAACAGACCTTGCGCAGCCGGGCGCTGCACGACTCGCTCACGGGGCTGGCCAACCGCACGTTGTTCTCCGATCGCGTCCGCCAGGCCCTCACCCGCCGGGACCAGGCCCCGGTCACGATCATGGTGGTCGGCCTCCACGACCTGCGCACGATCAACGAGGGCATGGGCCACCGCAGCGGAGACGAGTTGATTCAGGTATGCGCTCTACGGCTTGAGCAGTTCGTTCGTTCCGGCGACACGGTCGCCCGTTTGGGAGGCGACGAGTTTGCGCTCCTGCTCGAAGAGGTCGAGTCCGGCGACCAGGCCCGCCATGCCGCGGCCCGCGTGCTCGAGGTCATCCACCAAACCGTCGACCTCGATGGCACCGACGTGATCCCCGAGGCCAGCATCGGTATCGCCACGAGCCCGGACCTCGATGAACCCGATCCCGACAACCTGTTGCGGGCCGCGGAGATCGCGTTGATCACCAGCAAGGCGCGCAGCCGAAGCTCGTTCCTGCTCTACGACGCCTCGATGCAGTCCGGTGCGTTCGAGCGCCTTGAGCTCAAGGCCGACCTCGAACAGGCACTGAACCGCGACCAGCTGGTGCTGCACTATCAGCCGATCGTGGAACTCGCCAGCGGCCGGGTGATGGGGTTCGAAGCCTTGATGCGGTGGGAGCATCCCGTCCGCGGCATGGTCGGCCCGGGCACCTTCATCAGCCTGGCCGAGGAGAGCGGCGCCATCATCGAGATGGGTCGTTGGCTCGCAGAACAGGCGATCGCTCAGCTTGCGCTCTGGCAGGCCCACACGGCGGAGCGCCTCTCCATGTCGATCAACGTGTCGCCGCGCCAACTCGAGGACCGCGACCTCGTCGACATTCTCGCCGAATCGCTCGCTCGACACGGGATCGCCCCCGAGCAACTGATCATCGAGCTCACCGAAACAATGATCGTGGGTCGCTCGAACCCGCTCGTCGCCCAACTCGACGCTATGCGGAGCCTGGGGTTGCGCCTGCATGCCGATGACTTTGGTTCCGGCTTTGCCTCCTATGCGGCGCTTCAGGAGCTGCCGTTCACCGGTGTGAAGATCGACATGAGCCTGACCGCCAAGCTGGGCACCGCGACCTCACACCGCGCCGATGCTCAGGTGCGGAGCATCATCACCATGGCGGCCGAAGCCGGTATGGATGTGATCGCCGAAGGGATCGAGGGCAACGCCCAACTCGGTGCGCTCAACGCGCTCGGTTGTCCGCTGGGCCAGGGGTACTACTTCGCCAAGCCCATGGCCGCCGACCAGATCGAGCTCCAGCAACTTCCGATTGCGACCCAATAGTTCCAGCCGTTCTCATCGCGTTCGAACTTCTTAATGACGTCACATTGCGTTTGGTGTAATCGCATTACATCGACTTAAGTCGTGTGTACCCCGCGACATTTGCCCGTATCGAATGTGACCGTTGCCTTGTCGAAACCTGATCTGACCTCTCCTGAGGTGACTCCTAGCGACCCTGGATCCGTGCGCAACGTGCTGCTTCAACGCGCCGCTGCGAGCGATGGACCGGGCCCGGTCGTCGGGTTCTGGGATCGATCGAGCGGTTCGTTCGCAACCGGCACCCAACGCGACTTCATCCTCCGCGCCCTCGACTTCGGTTCGTCGACCCTCGGCGACCAGGCCGCCGGCGCGCCGGTCGTGATCGCCGCCACCGACCCGCAGCACATCCTCATCGCGTACCTCGGCGCCGTTCTGGTCGGTGCCCGCCCGGCGATCATGGCGATGCGCCCCGCCTTCGACTCTCGCGATGCATCGCGGGCGCGCCTGCGCCACATCGCCGGCCACCTCGGCCCCGACACCCGGGTACTGATGCAGCTCAACGGGTCGAGCGAGCCGGTGGTCGACCCGGCGGGCCACGTCTGGCACCCCATCGAACTCCCCGGCGCCCCTTCCGGGCGGCCTCTCCCGCCGAGTTCCTCCCCCGCACCGGCGCCCCCGGACGGGGTGGACGGCGTGCTGCACTACCAGATGACCAGCGGCAGCACCGGCGCCGGGCGGGCGATCGCGGTGAGCGACGCCAACCTGTTCGCCAATATCGCGGCGATCGCCGCGACCATCGACCTCGAACAGCCCGGCCACACGATGGTGACCTGGCTACCGCTCTACCACGACATGGGTCTGGTGTCGTTTGCGCTGATGCCGCTGCTGAGCGGAATCGACTTTCACCTGATGCGGCCCTACGACTTCCTGTCGCGGCCGCTCTCGTGGCTCCAGGCGATCTCCGACGTCGGGGCGACCGTCGCCTCGGCTCCCAACTTCGTGTACGACCTGTTGGCCGAGCGGGCTCCCCAGTCCGACCTCCGCCACCTTGACCTGTCGCGGTGGCGGCTCGCCTACTGCGGCGCCGAACCGGTTCGGGCCGACACCCTACGCCGTTTCGCCGATGCGTTGGCGCCGGTTGGCTTTTCCGCCGACGCCCTCAAACCCACGTACGGCATGGCGGAGAACACGCTGCTCGCGACCGCGCCCGGGGTGGAGGACGACGCCCGGTTCGTGCGCACGCCCACCGCCGATCTGGTCCAGCTCGGGCCGGTGTCGATCGTCGCCGAGGGAACCCTGCAGGAGCGCACCACAACCCCCGATGGCCACACCGACCTGGTGCTCCTCGGCCCGCCGGCGCTCGGGGTCGAGGTGTCGATCCGCGATGACGACGGCGCCGTGATCGACGAACCCGATCACTGCGGTGAGGTCTACCTGTCCGGCTCGTCGCTGTGTCCCGGCATAGTTGAGCACGGTGAGCTCACCCCCTTTCCCGACCCCTACCCGACGGGCGATATCGGGCTGCTGCACGACGGCGAGCTGGCGATCGTCGACCGGATCAAGAACGTCATCATCCGCGACGGCGAGAACTTCTCCGCGCAACCGGTCGAGCAGGCCCTCGCCCAGCACACCGATATTCGCCTGACCAACATTGCGGTGTTCGACAGCGAGATCGTCGACGGCGACCTCATCGCCGCGGTCGAGATGAGCCGCGGCGAGGACCCGAATGCCCTGGCTGGGCTGGTCGCGCAACACCAGCGGGTGTCCAACCTCCCGCTCGACCGGGTGATCGTGCTGCGCCGGGGCGGGCTGCCGCGCACGACCAGCGGCAAGAAGCAGCACCGCGCCCTGCGCCAACAATGGCGCGACGGCACCCTCAAGATCGTGGCCGACGTTGCCCTCGTCCCCCGCTCGGCGAGCGAAGCCGCATCCGATGGACGCGATGTCGATCCCGCGGACCCGGAATCGATGCTCGACCGCATCCTCGACGTCGATCGGGCGGACGTCGACAGCTTCGCCCGCGACTGGATCAGCGCCCACCTCGAACGGGTCGGCATCGACACCGTGATTACCGCGACGGCCAGCCTCCTGCACGACTACGACATGGACTCCCTCGCCACCATCGAGTTCGCTTTGGCGCTGGAGGAACGCTTCGCCGTGTCCATTGGCGAACACTCGATCGGGGAGCTCACGACCCTCGCCGCATCCGTTGAGCTGGTCACCCGCCGCCTGAGCAATCCCGATGCCGGGGCGAGCATCAGCGACCTGCTCGCCCGAGCCCAGACCGACCTGCCGCAGGTGTTCACGTCGGTGTCGGCCCAAACCAACCGCTCGTTGGCCATCGACGGGCACGACGTCTCCGACCTCGCCTCGTGCAACTATCTCGGCCTCGACCTCGACCCCGAGGTCCAGGCCAGCATCGCACCGATGGTGCAACGCTGGGGTACGCATCCAAGCTGGACTCGAGCCGTGGCCTCACCCCGGCCCTACCACGACCTCGAGCGAGCCCTCGCCCGCACGGCCGGGGTCGACACCGTCGCCGTGTTCGCCACGATCACGTTGCTCCATATCGGCGTGCTCCCACCGCTTGCCGGCCCGACGGGCGAGATCATCATCGACAGCTCCGCCCACGCCTCCCTACAGGAAGCGGCCGAGCTCGCCGGAGCGCGGGGAACCACGATCACCCCGGTGCCCCACGCCGACCTCACCGCCGTCGAGCGGGCGCTCCAACGCTCGTCCGCCGCCTGCAAGATCATCGCCACCAACGGCGTGGGTTCGATGAGCGCCGACTACGCGCCGCTGGCCGAGTACCAGCGACTGGCCGTCGAGCACGACGCGCTCGTCTACGTCGATGACGCCCACGGATTCGGTGTGCTCGGTCGGGACCCCGACGACACCCTGCCCTACGGGTACGGCGGCGGCGGCCTCGTCCAACACCTCGGCCTCGACTACGACCGCATCGTCTACGTAGCCGGCATGTCGAAGGCCTTCTCCACGATGGCGGCCTTCGTCACCCTCACCGGTGGCCTGACCCAGAACCTGGTCAACACCGCATCGACCATGGTGTTCTCCGGACCCATTCCCGTCGCGAGCATCGCGACGGGCCTGACCGGCCTGGCGGTGAACGCCGAGCGCGGCGATGAGATGCGCGGGGAGCTGCACCGGTTGACCCAACGTCTCGTCACCGGTCTCGACGACCTCGGTGTGGGCTACGACAACCCGAGCGGATTCCCCATCGTCAACGTCCCCGTCGGCGGGCTCGATGCCGTTCTCGCGGCGGCCAAGACCATGTGGGATTTCGGCGTCTTGTTGACCCCTTCGGTGTTCCCCGCGGCGCCCATCGACCGCGGGGGTCTCCGATTCACCCTCACCGCCGTCAACACCGACGCCGATGTCGACCGGGTGATCGACGCCTTCGCCGCGCTGAACGCGGAAGGCACCGTAGAACCTGTGGCCGCCGAGCGCACGGGCTGAGCCTTCCGATCGCACGGTTCGGGCCCCAACCTCGCGTCGCCACCCACCCACCGCACCGCTCTAAGCTCACGCCATCGCTGCCATCACGACCGAACGCGACGGAACCGTCGCCACGCTGTTCATCGACAACCCCGACCGGCGCAACGCCATGACGCAGGACATGTACGCCTCCGTCGGGCCCGCCATCGACGAGGTCACCGCCGACCCGGGGCTGCGCGTGCTCATCCTTCGCGGCGCCGGCACCACCGCGTTCGGGGCGGGCTCCGACATCGGTGAGTTCCGCGAACGACGGGTCGGTGAAGGCGCCTTCACCTATGCCGACATCGAACACCGCGCCATCGAAGCGATACTCGCCGTACCCGTTCCGGTCATCGCCGCCATCCACGGACCGTGCATGGGTGGCGGGTTACTCCTCGCCAGTTGCGCCGACCTGCGCATCGCCGCCGCCGATGCCGCGTTCTCGGCCCCGCCCGCCCGGCTCGGCATCGGCTTTCCCGCCGACGGTGCCGAACGGCTGCGCAACCTCATCGGAGCGTCGGCCGCCAAAGACATGTTGTTTACGGCCCGGGTCGTCGAAGCCGACGAGGCCCTACGTCTCGGGCTGGTGAACACCGTGGTGGCCAAGGCCGAACTCGACGACCACGTGGCCGCCACGGCGCAACGCATAAGCCGCCTCGCCCCGCTGTCGATCCGAGCGGCCAAGCTGGCGGTCGACGGCGCCGATCCCGAGATGGTCGCCGACGCCATCGCCGACTGTGTTCGCAGTGAGGACTACCGCGAGGGCGTGGCCGCGTTTCTGGAAAAGCGCCACGCCACATTCACCGGCCGGTGACCTCGCCGCGCCGACCCACGTCGCCGAACGCGGTCCCCGACGCGGTGGATCTCCCCATCGATGCCGTACTCGGAGAGGTTCTGGCCGCGCTCGAACGCGAGCCCTCCGCAGTGATCGAAGCTCCCCCGGGCGCCGGCAAGACCACCCGGGTCCCGTTGGCGCTGCTCGATCAGCCGTGGCTCGACGACGCCAGGATCCTCCTCCTGGAACCCCGCCGGGTCGCAGCTCGGGCCGCCGCGGCCCGCATGGCGGACTCACTCGGCGAGAAGGTGGGCCAAACCGTCGGCTTCCGGGTTCGCCACGACACCCGGGTATCGGCAGCCACCCGCATCGAGGTCGTCACCGAAGGGGTGCTGACCCGAATGCTGCAGTCGGATCCGACGCTCGCAGGCACCGGCGTGGTGATCTTCGATGAGTTCCACGAACGCAGCCTTCACGCCGACCTGGGCCTCGCGCTCGCGCTCGAGACGCAGCTCGTGCTGCGCCCGGACCTGCGCCTGCTCGTGATGTCCGCCACGCTCGACACCCGACCGATCGCCTCGCTGTTGGGCGAAGTGCCGGTGATTTCGAGCGACGGGCGCCTGTTTCCCGTCGAGACCGTCCACCGGCCGCGCGTCGGCGGCGGTCGGATCGAAGAGGCCACCGCCGACGCGGTGGCGGAGGCCCTCGCGGATCACGACGGCGACATCCTCGTGTTCCTGCCCGGCGCCGGCTGGATCCGTCGCACCGGCCAGCTGCTGGGCAAGCGGGTTCATCGGGAGGTGGTCATTCGTCCGCTGTACGGGTTGTTGTCGACCGACGAACAGGACCTGGCGCTGCAACCTGACCCACAGGGGCGACGCAAGGTGGTCCTGGCCACCGATATCGCCCAGACCAGCCTCACCATCGACGGCATCCGCGTAGTCATCGACGCGGGCCTCACCCGCTCACCCCGCTTCGACCCGGGAAGCGGGCTTACCCGGCTGGAGACCCGGTCGGTCTCGATCGCGTCGGCGGACCAACGCCGGGGCCGCGCGGGGCGGCAGGCGCCCGGGGTGTGTTACCGGCTGTGGTCGGCGAGCGACCACGAGCGCCTGGAAGCTCACGACCAGCCCGAGATCCTCGGCGCCGACCTCACCGGGTTGCGTTTGGAACTCGCCCGGTGGGGTTCGAGCGATGCCGATGAGCTGCCCTGGCTCGACCGGCCACCGGCGGCGGCGCTCAACGAGGCGACCGACCTCCTGCACCAGCTCGGTGCCCTCGATGCCGCCGGCCGCATCACGCCGCACGGGCGGGCGATGGCCGATCTCGGGGCCGATCCCCGACTCGGACACCTGATCCTCGCCGGCGATGAGCTCGGACACGGCGGGTTGGCGTGCGACATTGCCGGACTGCTGTCGAGCCGGGATCCGCTAATCGCCAACCGGCAACCCGACCTGCGGCTGCGCATCGACCTGCTCGAGAATTCCCGCGGCCGCGATGTTCGATGGGGCGCGCTCGAACAGGCCCGCCGCTCGGCTCGAACCTGGCGCGAGCGCCTCCGGGCCGGGAAGGATCCCGGCGATCCCGACGCCGCCGGGCTGCTGCTCTCGCTCGCCTACCCCGACCGCATCGCCATCAAGCGCGGGCGGCGCGGCACCTTCCTGTTGGCCAACGGCCGAGGGGCGGAGTTGGCCGACACCGACCCCTTGGCCCGCGAGGACTTCATCGTGGTGGCCGATCTCGACGGCGACCCCCGGAAGGCGCTGATTCGGTTGGCGGCACCGCTCGATGCCGATGACCTCCTGGCCGGGCACGGGGACCGAATCGAAACCCACACCGTCGTCGAATGGGACCGCCGGGCCCGCGAGGTGGCGGCCGAGACCCAGCATCGACTCGACGCGATCGTGATCAAGCGCGAGCCGTTGACCGATCCGCCGGCCGAGCTGTTGACGGCAGCGCTGATCGACGGTGTACGCCGGGAGGGACTGAGCCTGCTGACATGGAAACCCGAGGTGAACCGGTGGCGGGCGCGCGTCGGCTTTCTGCGGGAGTTCCACGGCGAGGATTGGCCGGCCCTCGACGACGAGTCGCTGCTCACCACGCTGGATGACTGGCTGCTGCCGCACCTGGGCGGGATCAGGCGGCGACGCGACCTGGAGCGCCTCGACCTCGCGTCGGTGTTGTCCTCCCGGTTGGGGTGGCGCCAGGGGCGCGATCTCGACCGCTTTGCCCCAACTCATCTCACCGTGCCGTCGGGCAGTCGAATTCCCATCGACTACGAGGCCGAGGATGGTCCGGTGCTCGCCGTGCGCCTGCAGGAGCTGTTCGGTCTCACCGAAACCCCGACCCTGGCCGATGGCCGCGTACCGGTGGTGCTGCATTTGCTGTCGCCGGCCCACCGTCCGATGCAGGTAACCCGCGACCTCGCCAGCTTCTGGGCCAACACCTACCCCGAGGTCAAGGCCGAGTTGGCCGGCCGGTACCCGAAGCACCCGTGGCCCGACGACCCGTTGCAAGCCGAGCCCACCAACCGGACGAAACGCCGGAAGTGACGTACCGTGGCCGGGTGTCGAGCACCGCTGTGTCCCTCCGACCGCTGCGCTCGTCGGCAGCTGTCGCCATCGCCGGGTTACTCCTCGCGGCCTCGTGCAGCTCCACATCGGTGGATAACTCGATCGGTCTCACCGCCGGGGTCGACGGCGCGCCGGTCGCGATCGTCGACAACTGTCCACCGGTGAACAGCGCCCGCATCGAGATCGATGGCACCGTGCTGTGGGCGATCGAGCGGTCCAGCGCCGCCCCATCGACCGCCACCGTCGACATCGCGGTTGGCGGCGAACCGGCCGGGTGGAGCGAGGCGGCGACCCTCACGGCACCGCTGGTGGCGGATCGGACGTATCTCCTCATCACCGGCCCCGAGCCGGCCAGCATCAGTTTCCGACCGACCGACCTCGAACCCGGGGTCGTGTTCTACGGCGGCGACCGCACCGAGCCGCTCGGCACCCGCTCGGACTTCGTGACGTGCGACGAGGTCGCGGCCGACGACGAGGGCATCAACTCCTTCGGCGATCTCGCCACCACGTTCCTGCTCCTCGCCCTCGGCCTCATCGTCGCCGTCGGGTTGATCGCCTGGTTGATCATCGCGCTGCTGCGGCGGGTGTTCGGCGGCTGGGCCCGGGAACGCTACGCGAACGAACCGGAGTTGATCCTCGACATCACCGACGAGTGGGATGATGCCGACTGGGACGCCTGGGAGGATGACGATCATCCCGACTTCGAGCGCGACTGGGACGCGCCGGAGTGGGAAGAGGAATTCTGACCCAGGTCACGGTGCCGCGATCATCTCGTTGATCGGACCGGCGGGTGGCCGACAGGAATGGGAATGAGGCCCGATTTCATTCACGCGCCCCCACATCCCGGCGCCGGTACCGTTCGCCCCTAGCCCCCATCCCGAACATCTAGTCGGCCAAACCAACACCCAGCGGTAAATACAGCCCACATCCCGAACATCCAATCGGCCAAACCAACACCCTGCGGTAAATACATGCACGATCACTCCCACGCTCCGGCGGTGGATCATCCTCGACGAGGCAGCTTTTTGGCGGGCGCGCTCGGGGCGAACGGCGTGCTGTTGGTGGTGCAGGTCGTCGCCGGCGTGTTCTTTGGTTCGTTGGCCCTGTTGGCCGATTCGGCCCATCAGCTCACCGATGTCATCGGGTTGGCGTTGGCGTTGGTCGCCCATCGGCTTTCCAAGCGCAGCCATACCTCGGACTTCACCTGGGGGTTCCGGCGCACCGAGGTGCTGGGCGCGCTCGCGAACGCGGTGTTGTTGCTCGCTTCGGCCGGCTGGATTCTGCTCGAGGCCTACCGGCGGGCCGGGGATCCGCCGGAACTGTTCGGGTGGGGCGTGGTCGCGGTCGCCCTTGTTGGACTCGTGGTCAACGGTACGTCGGCCGGACTGCTGCAGCGGGTGGCAGGCGACAGCCTCAACTTGCGCGGGGCCGTCATCCACCTCGCCGCCGACGCAGCCGGTTCCGGTGGCGTGCTTCTCGCCGGCCTGGCCGACGTCTGGTTCGACACGTCGGTCGTCGATGTCGTCGTCTCCGTCGCCATCGCCCTGCTGGTGGTCTGGACCGGGTTCTCGTTGCTGGCCGACACGACCCGGGTCCTGTTGGAGGGCACCCCGGCCGGGCTCGACATCGATTCTGTCGTCTCGTCGCTCACCGCCCACCCCGATGTCGACGATGTGCACCATCTGCACGTGTGGTCGATCGATTCCGAGCATGCGGCCCTATCGGCCCACGTGGTCATCGGACGAGAGACGTTGCACGAAGCGCAGCAGGTGAGCGAGCAGCTGCAACACCTGCTCGAACACGACCATGGCATTGCCCACGCCACCCTGGCGGTCGAGTGTCACGCCTGCGACGACGCGACCCACGCGCTGTGACCCCGCCCGGCTAATTCACTCGGAGGGCTCCGTTGCGGGCGCTACAACGGTGGGATGGAACCTGAGATCCGCTTCATCGCCGAGGACCGTTACGCCGACTGGATGCGGGCCGAAATGCGCGGCTTCGGCGTGGAGTTGGAGGATGCCCGGTTGCAACAACTTCTCCCGTTGCTCGCCCCTTCAAGGATCGCTGCCGCCCTCGACGGCGACGAGATCGTCGCGACCGGAGCGGTCTTCACCACGACGTTGACCCTTCCCGGCGGAGCCACGCTACCCGTCGGCGCCATCACCGGGATCGGCACGAAGTCGACCCATAAGCGGCAGGGCCTGTTCCGCCGCATGATGAGCCTCCTCCATGAGGATTCGGCCAGCCGGGGCGAGCCGGCGACCGTGCTGCTCGCCAGTGAGGCTCAGTTGTACCCGCGTTTCGGCTACGGCCATGTGACCTCGCTGACCGTGGTCGAGTTCGCTCGTCGCCGTTGCGAGTTTCGCGCCGAGGTGCTGCGCATCGCGAGCGGCCGGGTGCGGCTGATCGAGGACCGCGAGGTCATCCGACGGATCGTCACCGATGTCGAAGCCGCCGCCCGGCCCACGCGTCCCGGTTGGGTGGGTCGAACCCAGGTCCACACCGACTTCCTGCTCGCCGACCATGAGGCCGACCGGGACGGGGCCATGCCGTTCACCGTGGCGGTGCACGAGAACAGCGCCGGGATCGTCGACGGGTACTGCTTGTATCGACACCGGCCCAAGTGGAACGACGGAATGGCGGAGGGTTCGATGCACATCAGCGAACTGGTGGCCCTCACGAGCGAGGCCCGCCTGCGACTGTGGCAGCACTGCCTCGACATCGACCTGGTCGAAACCGTCACCGGGTTCGGCATGCCGGTCGACGAGATCCTCCCCCACGCCCTCGTCGACCGACGCCAGTACCGGGTGAAGGCGGTCGGCGACTGGTTGTGGGTTCGACCGACCGACTGTGCCGCACTCGTCACCGCCCGCCGATACGCCGAGTCCGACACCGTCACGGTTCACATCGAGGAGGTGGGCCGGTTCCGCATCGAGGGCGGCCCGTCGGGCGCTACTTGCCAGCCGACCGATGACGAGGCCGATCTGCGGTGCGACCGGGGCGAGTTCGCATCGATCCTGCTCGGCGGCGACGCCGTGCGGCCCCTTTTCGCGACCGGCCGAATCCAGCTCGCCGATCCGGCCACGGTGGGACAGATCGATCGCTTCTTCCGGTGGCCGATCACCCCCTTCTGCCTCTTCGACTTCTAACGCATCACCGGCCGTGAGCCTTCGGCGGTCATGGTGCTAATCCCTTCCGTCCGGGGCTACCCCGACGGGAACTGATCGTGGCCCGATTCGAAGGCGATGAGGTCGCCCCGGGGCACCAACCGTCCGCCGGTCGGGGGCGGAAAGTGCGTACCGAGCACCAGCGTGTCGGATCCGGCGAGCTCACCGACCAACCGCGCTCGGGTTGCCGTCGCCTGCCGGCGATCGTGGTCGGAAACCGAAGCGGTGTCCGGGTAGGCAAGCTGCAGCGGGCTGTGGGCGAGGTCGCCCGTGATCACCGCCGTGGCCTCCCCGTCAACAATGCGCACCGAGACGTGGCCGGGGGTGTGCCCGGGTGTCGGTTCGAGGGCGACCCACGGGTCGATCACCTGATCGCCGGCCACCGGCTCGAGGCATCCAGCGGCGCGCAGCGGCTCCACCGAACGAACGAAGGCGCGGGTGTCCTCGGCGTCGCGATCGGCCGCCAACTCATCCCGACTCACCAGGTACCGGGCGTTCGGGAAGCGGGGCAGGAGAACGCCACCGACCTCGACGGTGTTCCAGCCGATGTGGTCGAAATGCAGATGCGTGCACACCACGACGTCGACGCCCTCGACACCGGCGGGTAGGGCGGCGGTCAGACGCTCGCCGAAGGCGGCATCGCCGGCGAAGGCCAGATCGTCGCGTCCGATGCACGTGTCCACGACGATGCAATTCTGCGGGGTTTCGACCACGAAGCTGTGGATCGACAGCAAGAGGTGGCCGCCGTCCTCGTCGACGTGCGGATCGATCCACGGTCGGCAGGCATCCACCCGGTCAGCGCCCCCGGGGACCAACCCCGACCAGGGAACGGGAACGACCGACTCCTCGACCCGGGTCACCCGCACCGACCCGATGTTCCAGGTGAGCGGGCCGTCACTGTCGATCATCGTTTCCTCCTGCCCGCAATGCTAGGCGCCGCCGGCTCAGCTGTCGGCCGCATTCCCGGGCGAGGCGGCCGGCAGTGCAGGGCAAGGCTGTCGGCCGAGCGACGTCGCTCTGATCGCGTGGCTACACTGCGGGTACATCACCAACCGGGGAGCTCGGGCGAAGGCCGGGCTGAGAGGACGAATCCCATTCGTCGACCCGCAGACCTGAACTGGGTAATGCCAGCGGAGGAAGCCATGTCACAAGCACCGAACACCATCCACACCCCTGCGCGTCCGCCCCACCGACGGTGGCGCGCCCTGACCCTCGCACTCGCGCTCGCGTTGGTCGCCGCGGCCTGCGGCAGCGACGACCCGGCCGCGGTCAGCGACGGTGGCGCCGACCCGACCGACGGCTGCTTCGCCGATCCCGGTATCGAACCGGTGAGCACCGACGGGGCCGCGGACGAGGAGGGTCCGCTCACGCTTCTGACCCACGACAGTTTTGCGTTGTCGGAAGGCACGCTCGACGCGTTCACGGCGGAGACCGGGATCGAGGTGCAGCTGGTGCAATCCGGCGACGCCGGCGAGATGGTCGCTCAGGCGATTCTGGCCGACGGCAATCCCGTGGGCGACGTGCTGTTCGGCGTCGACAACACGTTCCTGTGCAGCGCACTGCTGAACGACGTCTTCGTGCCCTATCGCTCCGGCGCGCTCGACACCGTCGCCTCCGATCTGCAGATCGACCCCCATCACCGGGTCACCCCGATCGACTACGGCGACGTCTGCGCGAACTACTGGATCAGCGAGTTTGGCGAGGTCGCGCCCCCAACCTCGATGGAGGCCCTGGCCGATCCGGCCTACGCCGACCTCTTCGTCACCGAGAACCCCGAGACGTCTTCGCCGGGTTTCGCGTTCCTGCTCGCCACGATCGCCCGATTCGGCGAGGACGGCTGGGAGGACTACTGGCGTTCGCTGGTCGACAACGGCCTCAGCGTGACCGCAGGCTGGGAGGACGCCTACTACGGCGAGTTCATCGCGGGCGGCGGCGATCGCCCCATCGTGATGTCCTACGCGTCGAGCCCGGCCGCCGAAGTGCTGTTCGCCGATCCCCCGGTCGAGACCGCTCCGACCGGTGTGATCGCCGATACCTGCTACCGCCAGATCGAGTTCGCCGGCATCCTACGGGGCACCGACTCCCCGGCCGGCGCCGCCCAGCTGGTCGACTTCCTGCTGTCGCCGACGGTGCAGGAGGACATCCCGCTCAACATGTTCGTGTACCCCGCCAACGGCGACGCCGCCCTCCCCGACGTCTTCGTCGATCACGCCGCCACCACCGGACCCGGAGTCACTCTCGACCCGGCGATCGTGGAGGAGAATCGACTCGCATGGACCGAGCGGTGGACGGCCATCATCCGCGGCTGAGCCGCCGGGCGGTTCCGTCGGGCTTCGCCGCCCTTCCTCTCGGCTTCTTCGCCCTCTTCTTTGCCTACCCCGTCGCGCGGTTGCTCTGGCAGTCCTTCGGCGGCGGCGACCGCGCCCGCATAGCGTCCGCCCTGCTCGGCGAGGACTTCGCGCGGATCGCATGGTTCACCCTGTGGCAGGCGGTGGCCTCCACGACACTCACGCTCCTGGTCGCGCTGCCCGCCGCCTGGCTGGTCGCGCACCATCGCTTTCCCGGTCGGGCCGGCTTCCGAGCCCTGGCGACCGTGCCGTTCGTCTTGCCCACCGTGGTGGTGGCGAGCGCGTTCGGTGCCCTGTTCGAACGACTCGGGGTGGCCGACGGCGACGGATTCCGCCTCCGACACACCGTCGCCGCGGTACTGCTCGCCCACGTGTTCTTCAACTTTGCGATCGTCGTACGCACCGTCGGGACGTTCTGGTCCCACCTCGACCCCCGGGTGGAGCAGGCGGCGGCGGTCCTCGGGGCATCGCGCCTCCAGGTCCTGTGGCGGATCACACTCCCCCGCCTCGCGCCCGCCATCGCGGCCGCCGCGGCGCTGGTGTTTCTCTTTTCATTCACCTCGTTCGGGATCATCTTGATCCTCGGCGGGCCAACGCGGGCCACCATCGAAACCGAAATCTGGCGGTTCGCCACCCGGCGGATCGAATTCGATGTCGCCGCGGCCGTCGCGGTCGTCCAACTTCTGGCCGTGCTCGCCCTGGTAGCGCTCACCGGTCGGCTGCAGCGACGCTTCGCCCAGCAACAACGGCTGGTGACCGAGGGTCGAGCCCGTCCCATTCGAACGGCGCGCCAGGCGGCGCTCGCCGTCGCCGTGATCGCGTCGAGTCTGACGCTCCTGCTCGCCCCCCTGGCCATTTTGGTTGAGCGGTCCCTGGCGCGCGGCGGCGGCTACTCCCTGGCCGCCTACGCCGACCTCGGGTCGTTTGCGTCCCAGATCGGGACGAGTCCGGCCGACGCCCTGGTCAACTCGCTGGTGATCGCCGTCACCGCTACCGGCATCGCCACGATCATCGGCGGGATCGCCTCGCTGGTCGTCGTCCACGGCCGCTCGTCCGTGTCCCACCTCGTGGACCTCGCCATGTTGTTGCCGCTCGGCACGTCAGCCGTCACCCTCGGGCTCGGCATGTTCGTCGCCTTCGACACCGCACCGCTCGACCTGCGCACGTCGTGGTGGATCGTGCCGCTCGCGCACTCGCTCATCGGGATCCCCTTCGTGATGCGTTCCGTGATCCCGCTGTTGCGCAGCGTCGACGATCGCCTCCGAGAGTCCGCCGCAGTCCTCGGGGCCTCACCCCGCCACGTGCGGCGGGAGATCGATCTCCCCATCGCGGCTCGGGGTATCGCGGTGGGCGCCGCCTTTGCCTTCGCCGTTTCCCTGGGTGAGTTCGGAGCCACGTCGGTCCTGCCCCGACGCCCGACGACGCTGACGGCGCCGATCGCCATCTTTCGACTGCTCGGAAAACCCGGCGATCTGCTCCGCAGCCAGGCCTTCGCACTCGCGGTGCTGCTCATGGTTTTGACGATCGTGGCCGTGGTGGCCATCGAAGCGCTCCGCGGTCAACGAACCGATGAGGCGGGCTGGTGAGCGGGCTCACGGTCGGTGAGGCGACGGTGCACTACGGCGCCACCACCGCGCTCGACAACGTCTCGCTGCGCGTCGACGGCGAGGAGATCGTGGCCCTGCTCGGGCCCAGCGGCTGCGGGAAATCGACATTGCTTCGACTCATCGCCGGGCTGGAGCCCACCGCCGCCGGCCGGGTGAGATGGGGTGACGAACAACTCGACGGTCTCGCACCGCACCGCCGACGGATCGGGCTCATGTTCCAGGACCACGCGCTGTTTCCGCACCGGAACGTGGCCGAGAACATCGGGTTCGGACTCCGAATGCAGGGCCTGTCGACCCAGGCTCGCCGTGACCGGGTGGCCGAGCTGTTGCGCCTGGTGCGACTCGACGGCTTTGGCGACCGCGCGATTCGCAACCTGTCGGGGGGCGAAGCCCAACGGGTCGCGCTGGCCCGATCCCTCGCCCCCCAGCCGCGGCTGCTCATGCTCGACGAACCCTTCGCCAGCCTCGATCGAAACCTGCGCGATCAATTGGTGACCGACGTCGGACACCTTCTGCGCTCCGAGGGCCTCGCCGCCATCCACGTCACCCACGACCACGAGGAAGCCTTCGCCATCGCCGACCGACTCGTCGTGATGCGGGCGGGGAAGATCGTCGCGTCGGGCGCGCCGGCCGAGCTCTGGGCCCGACCACCCACCGCCTGGGCGGCCGAGTTCCTCGGTCATCGAAACCTGCTTCCCGTATCGGTCGATGGCGCCGGCACCACCACCGTCCTCGGCCCGATCCCTCACTCCCCCCTCGACGGCGATGCGGCGCCCGTCGTCGCCATCATTCGATCGGACCGGGTCGCCGTCGTGGCCCCGAGCACCGAAGCATCCATCCCCGCCACGGTCGTGAGCAGTCGGTTTGGGGGGTCGACCAGTTCGGTGGTCGCCCGCCTCGACGACGGCACCCACCTTCACCTCCACAGCGATTCGCCGTGCCCGCCCGGTGATGTCATCGGGCTGACCATGGCCGACGATGCGGCCGTCGTCGTGCCCGACGACCGCTAGCGGGTTTCCTCGGACCATCCGAGGTGGTCGATAGGTCCGTGACCGGACCCCATGCGCCAGGCGGCGGCACCGGCGATGGCGCGAGTCACGAATCGCTTCGCGGCCGGAACGGCTTCGACGACCGTGAGCCCCCGGGCCAACCCGGCCGCCGTGGCCGCCGCAAGGCTGCAGCCCGTGCCGTGATCGTTCGGCGTGGCGATTCGCCCCTCGCGCAACTCGGTGATCTCACCGGTGTGCCACAGCACGTCGACCGCGTCCCCGGAGCGCAGACCACCGCCTTTCACCACCACCGCCCGAGGGCCGAGGGCGCCGAGCTGTCGGGCCGCGGCCGCCATCGACGGCGGGTCGGTGACCTCGACACCGGTGAGCAGCGCCGCTTCGGCCGCGTTGGGAGTCACGACAAGGGCGGCGGGAAGCAGCGACGTGCGGTACGCGGCCACGGTCTCGTCGGAAACGATCTGGACGCCGCTCGAATTCACCAACACCGGATCGACCACCAGGTTCGACAACAGCCCCGCCTCGGCCACCTCGGCGACGACCCGCACGACCTCGGCGGCCGCCAGAAAACCGGTCTTGACCCCGCCGACACCGAGGTCGTCCAAAACCGCCTGCACCTGGGCGGCAACCACGTCGGGCGGGATGAGGTGCACGAGCTGCACCCCGACGGTGTTCTGGGCGGTGACCGCGGTGATCGCGCTCGTGCCGTGGACCCGGTGGGCGGCGAACGTGCGGAGATCGGCCTGAACGCCGGCGCCGCCGCCGCTGTCGGAGCCGGCGATCGTCAGTGCGACCGGCGGCGCGCCGTCGCTCACCATGAGAATCGCATCCACCGCTCGAACGGCTCCCCGGGGGCCACCACCTGGGGCGTTCGGTTGAATTCGTCGGGCGCCCCGCTTTGGGGCTCGACGCACAACGCATGTTCCGGTTCGGTGTAGACCACCCAGTGATCACACGACGAGGTGAGCGCCACGGTCGGGCCGCCGGGCCACTCGAGTGTCGGCGGGGACGCAACCCCGACGAAACAATTGTCCCACGGGCCCGCCGGCACCGGGCCGAGGTCGCCGGTGGGGATCTCCTCGTCGTCGAGGATGTACATGGCGCCGGGGGCGAAGCGAAGTTCGACCTGGTCGGCGGCGGGGTCCAGGCGGCGTCGAAACCACGGATGCCATCCGACCATCACGGGCATGACCGTGTCGAGCGCGGTGACCTCCAAGGTCACCTCCAGGTGGGTGTCGGTGAGCTCGAACGTCTGCTCGACCCACCCGCCGAACGGCCAGGGCGGCCCCAGCTCGGTGGTTATCGCCGTCGTTCCCGTCCGCTCCCATTCCTGCCCGTAGGCCGTGCCGTGGATGGCGTGGTCGCCCATGGTGATGGGCAACCCGTACCCCACGCCGTTGTGCTCAAACCGGCCGTGGCGAATGCGACCCGCCCACGGCGCCATCGGGTAGCAGCCGTACGCGAGCGATCCGCCCGTCGGCTCGGTCACCAGGAGTTCGCGATCGTCGACGATCAGCGTGGTGATCCGGCCCCCGGCCGCGGGATCCACACCGACGGAGGCACGCGACGAGGTGAGCGTAAACGGATCGGTCGAGGGCACTCGGCGAGCATACGCGGTCGAGCCCACCGCCTTTGGCGGTGGGCTCGAGCGGTCGCGGGATGGCGACGGGACGCTATGCGGCGAGACGGCTCAGCCGTAGACGGCCGAGACCACCTTGTCGTTCTCGACCTCGACGGTCAGGCGGGTGGCGCTGAAGTCCTCGGTCAGGGCGAACTGCTCACCATCGATGCGGGCGATCCGCAACTCGACGCCTCGGTCCTTGGCCTGCTTTTGGGCCTCTTCGAGGCTGAGGTCGAGGTACTCGGCGGAATCGACGGGCGTTTCGTCGCCCTCGAAGAACTGGTCGCAGCCGTCGGCGGCACAGTTGGCCGCATCGGTGGGCTCGACCGGCGGAAAGGACGTGCTGACGAGTCCGTCACCGGCGGTGGTGGGGCCGGCGCCGTCGCTGGCGACATCGCCGGAATCATTGGCGCAAGCCGTGAAGATCAGGGCCGTGGCGACCAGAAGGGAAGCGATTCGGGGGGCGGATTTCGACATGTGAGGGATACTCCTCGTGTGGGGGATTTCGGTGCCGACGTATGCCGACACCGATATGACGCTAGGCGCCCCGCAGCTGGTTCCCGGGAACCACCGGAAATATTGCTGCATTCGCCGGAAAGCTCGGTTGGGCGGCACCCATTCAAGCTGCACCCATTCGAGCGGCACCCATTTAGGCTGCACCCATTCACGCTGCACCCATTCAAGCGATGGCGGCCGCCGATCGCAGGGCGGCGATCTCGTCGGCCCCGAACCCGGCCTCGGTCAAAACGGCATCGGTGTCGACCCCGGGCCAGGCCGGGGATGGCCGAATCTCCCCGGGGGTTTCGCTCAGCCGGGGCAGCGGCACGAGCTCGGTGCCTCCGGCCGCGGCAAAGGCACCGCGTTCGACATGATGGGGGTAGCGGCGCGCCTCGGTGAAGGTCAGTACCGGGGCGAAGCAGGCGTCGGTCCCTTCGAAAACCTCGCACCACTCGTCGCGAGAGCGGGTGGCGAACACGGCCGCGAATCGTTCGCGCAACGTGGGCCAACCCGCCTGATCCCACTGCGCGGGGAGCTCCTCGTCGGCGAGCTCCAGGCCCTCGAGCAAGAGCGCGTAGAAGTGCGGTTCGATGGGCGCCACGCTGACGTACCCGCCGTCGGCGGTCTCGTACACGTTGTAGAACGGTGCACCACCGTCGAACAGATTCGAGCCCATCTCCTCGGAGTGCATCCCCGACTCGCTCATGCCGTAGAACACCCCGGCGAGCGACATCACCCCATCGACCATCCCCGCGTCGACCACTTGGCCGACCCCGGTGCGCTGGGCCGACAACAACGCGCAGACGACGCCATAGGCCAGGCTGAGCCCACCGCCGGCGAAATCGCCGAGCAGTTGCAGCAGCGGAACCGGCGGGCCCCCGCGCGGACCGATGGCCCGGATGACGCCGGTGATCGCCTCGTAGTTCAGCGAGTGGCCGGCCGCCGAGGCCAGCGGCCCGGTCTGCCCCCAGCCGCTCAGCCGCCCGTAGACCATGGCCGGTCGGACCTCCAGCACGGCGTCGGGACCAACCCCGAGGCGTTCGACCACGCCGGGACGAAACGATTCCAGGAAGACATCGGCGGTCTCACACAGCCGCAACACGGTGGCCACCCCATCGGGTTGGCGGAGGTCGACAGCGATGGAGCGGCGCCCCCGGTCCCAGGACGAATGTGGTTTGGGCTCCGGTTCGCCGGGCACATCGGTGACCCGCTCGATGCGTACGACATCGGCTCCCATGTCGGCGAGCTTCAAGGACGCGAACGGCAGCGCGCCCATCCCGGCCAGCTCGATAATCCGAATTCCGTCCAGTGCTCCACTCATCTCGGCGACGTTAGGGCGAGTCGACCGGACGATGGAAAACCCCTCGGCCGCCGAACTAGTTCGTCGGCTCCACCACGTCGGCATCGACCGAGTCGGGCCACCAGGCGAGGGTGGCGATGTCCGCGCCGGTCATCGGTTTGCCGTAGTAGTAGCCCTGGCCGAAGCCGACGCGCAGGGTCAGTAGGGCATCGGCCTGGGTTTGGGTCTCGACCCCTTCGGCGACCACGTCGAGCGACAGGTTCTCGGCGAGCGCCGCCACCATCGCCGCGATCGACGTCTCGGGGTCGAGGTCTTCGAGCTCATCGATGAACGCCCGATCGATCTTCACCACGTCGATGGGGAACTTCCGCAGATAGGTCAGAGAGGAGTAGCCGGTACCAAAGTCATCGATCGCGATTCGAATGCCGAGACCGCGAAGCTCGTCGAGCGTCGCGACGGCTCGCTGCAGGTCGTGCATGAGCACGGTTTCGGTGATCTCGAACGTCAACATCGTGGGGTCGGCGCCGGTTTCGTCGAGTACGAGGCGTAGGGAGTCGACGAATCCGTGGTCCGCCAACTGGCGGCCGGAGACGTTTACCGCCATCGTCAGCGGTCGCTCCGGGTGCTCACGCGACCATTCGGCCTGCTGGCGACAGGCGAGCACCATCACCCGATGACCGAGGGACTGGATGAGTCCACTCTCCTCGGCGACGGGAATGAACTCGTCGGGCGGCACCCGACCCCGGTCGGCGCGCTCCCACCGAGCCAGAGCTTCGACACCGACGACCTCACCGTCTCGGGTGCGCACGATCGGCTGGAACTCACAAAAGACCTCGTCCTCGTCGAGCCCGCGGCGCAGAGCCTGCTCCATCTCGTGATGCTGCTCGATGCGCTCGCGCATCTGGGCGTCGAAGACCTCGATCCGGTCTCGGCCACCCTGCTTGGCGCGATACATGGCGACGTCGGCGTTGCCCACCAGCTCCTCCGCCGGTGTCGAACCGCCCTCGGAAATGGCGATGCCGATGCTGAACGATGTGTGCACCTCCTCCTCGGCCAGGAGGAACGGCTTGCGGGCCGCCGCGGCCACCCGGTTGGCCACGATGATCATGTCCTCGGCCTGGGCGAGGTCCCGAGCCAGGATCACGAATTCGTCGCCGCCGAACCGAGCCACCATGTCGGTCGGGCGGACGCTCACCCGCAGCCGGTTGGCGACCTCGACCAACAACTCGTCACCGGCCTGGTGGCCGAGCGTGTCATTGATGGTCTTGAAGCGATCGATGTCCAGAAACAACACCCCTGCGGAACGACTCGAGCGCCGCACGTCGCTGAGGGCCTTGTCGAGCTCGCTCGTGAGAACCGAGCGATTGGGAAGCCCGGTGAGGGTGTCGTGGGTTGCCTGATGCTCGAGGCGCCGCTCGAAGGCGACCCGTTCGGAGATGTCGCGGACGAGCGCGCTGTAGGACCAGGTCGCGCCATCATCGATGCGGGTCAGGGTGAGCAGCGCTGCTCGCTCGGTTCCGTCGCCTCGCCCGGCGATGACTTCGAGGCCGGAACCACCGGCGGCTTCGGCCGCGGCGAGGAGGCCGTGAAACACCTCCGACTCATCGGCCACCTCATCGCCGTGCACGGTGGCAGCGCCATTGTTCGCGTCGAGCCTGCGCATCAGCGAACTCGCCGTCGCACCGTGCAGTTGATCGGCGCTGCGGGCAAAGAGCTGTTCGGCGGCGGCGTTGAACTCCAGGATCCGGCCCTGGTCGTCGATGTGCATGATCCCGTCGGCGGCGTGATCGAGGATCGCCCGGATACGACCCTCGTTCTCATGAAGGCGCCGATTGGTGACCCGGAGTTCGGCGGTGCGTTCGGCCTCGTCTCCGGCGATGTCGACGAGGGCGTCGGTCATGGTGTTGAACGCCCGACTGAGCGTGCCGATCTCGTCCTGGGACCGCACCTCGGCCCGGGTCGACAGGTCGCCGCCGGCCACCGCGACCGCGGCGGCCGTCAGCCGTTCGATGGGCCGGGTGATCATGCGGGTCACGATCGATGCCGCCAGGAAAACGAGCAGGGTCGCCACCAGCAGGGTCACCAGGACAACCCGGCGGAATTCCGACGCCGGTGCAAGCGCCTCGGTTTCGGTCACCGAAGCCACGACACCCCAGCCGGCAAGTTCGACCCGACGGGTTGCGGCGAACAGATCCTCCCCCGAGGTCGCATCGACACTCTCGACCACCGCGTCCTCACCAGCGAGCGCTCGATTGGTGAGGTTCGCCGTGTTGCGAGCGGGCACGGTCGACACAAACGGCCGGTCGCGACCAGCGCTGTCGACGATGACCTGAGCGTCGCCCGAACTGTTTCGCTGGACCAGTTGCACCCGTCCCGTTGCGCCGAGTCCCCGTACGTCGGACACCACCTCGACGAGATCGGCGACGTCGGTCTCGACCACCACGGTGCCGGCGGTCTCTCCGTCGGCGAGCAGCGGCGCATGCGAAAGCGCGGCCAGCGAGCCGTCGGGAAGGGCGATGACCGTGCCGAGCAGCTGACTCTGGCGCGCAACGTCGGCCAGCCCCGCTGCCGCGAGTCGATCGGCCGAGGCGTCGGTCGTCGCGACGACGTTCCCCGCGCGGTCGAGCATGGTGATCGACAAGATGGGCCAGTTCGCCAGCCGGAGGAGGCGGGTGCGAACCGCGGCGGCCGTCTCGGCGCCCGGCGCGTCGCGGTACTCGATGGCGCGGTCGGCCAGCCGGTCGTCCGTGCCCACCACGTTCAACAACGTGAGGTCGCGGCGCACCGTTTCGGTGAGCCGTTCCGCCATCGAATCGGCGGCTGCGTCCACCCTGGTGGTGGCATCGGTGTGGGCCGCGTCGCGCTGGCTGCGATGGGAAACGTAACCCAGCGCGGCCATGGGCAGGAGGGCGACGAGGAGCAGTCCGGCGAGGACCTTGGCTCGCACCGAGGCCGAGTGGGCCCGCGTCGCACGGGAGGACCGACCGGAAGGGTCGGCCGACGCCGGTGGCGCAGGGTCCGTGGCTGACTGGGTGCTGAACATAAGGCGCTCGTCATCCAATCGGCGAAAGCAGATGGGGTTTGAGGCCGTGACACCGTGGTCGCGACCCACCGTGGGGCGTCGTTTCTAGGGTCGCTGCGGCAGGCTGAAGCGCAGCAGGGCCTCCCGGCGATCCAGGTCCGGCAGGGCCCGGCGTCGACTGTCGGCGCTGAGCATCCCGCGTCGAATCGCGTCGGCCTGACCCGAGGGGGTGACCGGTGCCTCAACCGGCACGGGACGCGGCGCGGGGGGCGCCAGCGCCTTGCCCTTTTGGCCCGGCCCGGCCGGGTCTGGGGCGGCCGGGGCGACGCCGGCGGGGGCGAGCGCGTCGTCGTCGACGACAACCCACTGCCCGCCGGACCAGACCACGACCTTGCCGTCGCCGCCGTAGTCGATGCGGGTGCGCTTATCGACCTCGGTGGTGAACAGGTCGAGCTGTTCGTAGGACCCGCCGAGGATCTGGTTGGCGTCGGCGCCGAGCCAGCGTTCCAGGATCGATGCGTAATACGAACGGAAGTCCATCGACGCCTCGAGATCGCCGCGCGAGGTCAACCGGTTCAGGTTCGGGTGGGTGCCGTGGAACCCGCCGCGCACCTGAGAGCCGATGACGAAGGCATTCGACGCCGACCCGTGGTCCGTACCGCCGCTGTCGTTCGCAGCCGCACGGCGCCCGAACTCGCTGAAGGTCATTACCGTCACCCGGTCGCGATACGCGGGGGCAAGCGTGGCGAAGAAGGCGTCGATGCCGTCGTCGAGTTCCTGCATGCGCCGGTCGTGCTCGGCGGTCTGATCGTCGTGGGTGTCGAAGGAGCCGAACCCAACGTTGAGCACGCGCGCCCCGACGTTGAGGTTGATCAGCCGGGCGGCGATCGTGAGATCCACGACCGGGTCGGAGACGTTCTCGGGAAGCTCCGGGGAGTACACCGGCTGCACTGTCTGGGCGGTATCGATCGCCTTGGCAAACACCGATGCGGTCGCCTGCGCCCACGGTCCTTTGCCGTGGTCGGCGGTGGCCATCGCCTGGATGGCCTCGTAGGCCACCACTTCCCACGGGTCGCCGGTGGACGAGCCGTACAGTTCGCCGTAGGTCGGCAGGCCGATCGGCTGGATCGAGTCGCCGCGCAGGTGAAGCGGAATACCCGAATCGCCGACCGTGATGCCCGACAACGAGCCACCTACCGCGTCGAGGTAGCGGCCGAGCCACCCGCTCGACACGGGGCCGGAGAGCTTGCCGCTCATCCACTGGGCCATCGAGGAGAAGTGACTGTGGTCATCGGCGGGGTTGCCGATTCCCTGGACGATGGCGACGTCGCCCTGATCGAAGCGCTGCTTGAGCTTCGGAAGGTTCGGGTGGAGGGCCATGCCGTTGCCGATGCCGTGGGCCTCGGTGGCCGAAAGCGCCAGCGGACCCCGCAGGTCGTAGTACTTCGCCCGAGCGAGAGGGGCGACGGTATTGAGGCCGTCGTTGCCCCCGGCGAGCATGATGACGACGAGGATGTTCTCGCCCGGTCCGAGCGGTGCGGCGTCGGCGGCCTCGGCCAGGATTGACGGCCCGACCAAGCTGGCGCCGCCGAGGGCGAGGGCGCCCTGCAGGAAACGTCGGCGACTGACGCCGTCGACGCTCCGGTCGGGTTCGCACATCGCGTCGTACACGGTGGCCAGTTCGGGGTCGCCGAGTCGGGCGAAGGACTGTCGACTCGGCCGCATTCGAGACTTGCGGGAGTTGGTTTTGGACATCTTCATCTCCGTCATCCTCTCCGTCATGCCAGCTGAAAATCGGGCGAAAGGGCACCGAGCAGGAACCCGTTGGGCTGCAGCGACCAACGCAGGCCGTTGCTTTGACACCTCTGTGCCCAGGCGGCGATCTCCGCCACCGTTGCGGGCGACGGTTCGACGATGCCCAGCTCGCTGATGATCCGGCCGGCGATGGCGGCGGGGTTCTCGCCTCCGACGATGCTGTCGAGGAAGCCGACATCATCGATCTTCCAGCGCATGAAGGTCGCGAATCGAGCCCGACCCCACGCCGTCGCCGTGGACAACCAGTAACCATTGTTCTTCCATCCGGCGACGTTGGGCGGCTCAAAGAGCACCTGGCCCATACCGGACATCAGATAGTGGTACTGCTGACCCTCGACGGGGACCCCCGTGCGCTTCACGAGGCTGCCGACGTATTCCACCGGGCTCTTGACGAGTGCGAACCGGCTTTCGTCGCCCCAGAACTCCGGGTGGGTGAGGATGGCCCGCACCAGCTCGGCGATGTTCAGGTTCTCGGCCCGGAAGGTGGCGGCCAGACTGTCGACCAGCGCCGCCGAGGGGCTGTTGTGGGCGAAGAAGCGCCAGAGCTTGCGGGCGATGAAGCGGGAGCACTGCACCGCTTTGGAGCCGTAACAGATCTCGTCGATGGCGGCGGGTCCGCTCCAGTTTCGGGTGATGCCGAAGAGCGTCTTGTTGGAGTTGTCGTGCAGTTCGGGCTTGAACACGTAGTCCGAGACGTAGGTCCACGTGCCGTTGATCTTCACGTAGCCAACGGTGTTGTAGCCGGTCCAGGCCTTCGCCATCGATATGACGTCGCCCTCGGTGTAGTTGCCCACACCAAGGGTGAACAGCTCCATGAGTTCGCGGGCGAAGTTCTCCTGCTCGGCCCCTTTTTCGTTGGTCTCGTTGTCGAGGTAGATCAACATCGCGGGCTGCACCGAGACCGCCTGGACCAAATCCCGGAAGTTCCCGAGGCCCTCGGTCCGGAACAACATGTTCTGGTCCATCATCAGGTCCATCTCGTAAACCTTTTGCTGCTCGGTCGCGAAGTGACCGTGCCAAAACAGCGTCATCTTCTCCTGCAACGGCGCCGGGGAGTGCATCAGCCGATCCATCCACCAGCCGGTGGCCGTCATCTGGCGATACCACTCCCGATCGTCGATCCACTGCGGTCGGGCCGGGGTCGGCGCGTCCAGCGCCGCCCGCAGTACCCGGTTGACCGCCGCCCCTCTGGTGAGGCCGACCAGCGCGTCGATTTCGGCGTCGGTTCCGCCGACTCCCACCCGCCGCAGCAAGTGGGCGGCGTCGTCTCTGTTCACTGCCACAGGAATGCACCCCGTTTGGTTGACCGGTTACCCGCTCCTGAGTTGTCGGCCCGCCAACGACGCACCTTGAGCCCTTGTGCGACAGCGATCCGTATCCCCTAGGGTCGAAATGCAACCGGTTCTAGGAGGCCACCATGGAACTGTCCGACGTCGATCTACTCGATCTCGATCGTTTCCTCGCCCAGGAGCACCACGCCATGTTCTCGACGCTGCGCGCCGAGTCGCCGGTGCACTGGCACGAGGAGCCCGACGGCCCGGGGTTCTGGAATCTGACCCGGTACGACGACCTCGTCGAGGTGAACCGGCAGCCGGAGCTCTTCTCCTCCGAGGTCGGCGGGGTGAGCATGGCCGACATGGATCGGGACACCTCGACGGCGGCGTTCGACACCCGCGGCGTGATGATGTTGATGACCGATCCGCCCAAACACACCCGGTACCGCCGGCTGGTGTCCAAGGGTTTCACCCCGCGAATGATCGCCATGATCGAGGATTACCTGCGCAGCCGGGCGGTGGTCGTGGTCGACGAGATCATCGAGGCGGGGCGGTGCGACTTCGTCAGCGATCTCGCCGCTGACCTACCGCTGCAGGCCATCGCCCAGATCATGGGTGTACCCCAGGAGGACCGACGGAAGCTCTTCGAGTGGTCGAACGCCATGATCGGCGCCGACGACCCGGAATACTCCGGCGGCGACGAGTCCACGACCGCCGCCCTCGAGCTCTACGCCTACTCCAACTCCCTGGCCAAGGCCCGCCGGGAAGACCCGCGCGACGACATCGTGACCACGCTGGTCAACGCCCAGATCGTCGACGACGAAGGGAACCTGACCTCGTTGAGCGAGATCGAGTTCGACGCCTTCATGTTGTTGCTCTCGGTGGCGGGGAACGAAACGACGCGCAACGCCACCGCCCACGGGATGCTCGCTCTCATCGAGCACCCGGAACAGTTCGCCAAACTCAAGGCCGACCCCGAGGGGCTGATGGATACCGCGGTCGATGAGATCTTGCGCTGGGGTACCCCGGTGATGCACTTTCGGCGCACGGCGACGGCGGACACCACCGTCGGCGGTCAGGCGATCAAGGCGGGCGACAAGGTCATCATGTGGCACATCTCGGCCAACCGGGACGAAGCCCAGTTTCCCGACCCGTTCACGTTCGACATCGAGCGCACCCCCAACCTCCACGTCGCCTTCGGCGGCGGGGGTGCCCACTACTGTCTCGGCGCCAATCTGGCCCGCATGGAACTGAAGCTCATCTTCGCCGAGATCGTGGAGCGCATGCCCGACATCGCCCTGGCCGCGCCGCCCGAGCGGCTCCGCTCCAACTTCATCGGCGGGATCAAACACATGGAAGTCGCCTATACCCCCGGCCCCCGGATGAGCCCGGAGTAGGACGCAATAGGACAGGGTGATGCTCCGGCGCCCGACCGGTCAGGGCGAGGCCACGACCACGGCCGAACATCCGACCTCGGTGAGCGCGGCAATCACCCGGTCGGGTCCCTCGGCCGGGACCAATCCCACGATCGACCCGCCGGAACCGGCGTAGTTGACCGCTGCGCCCGAGGCGCGAGCCACCGCCACCATCTCCGCGTGGTCGGGATGCAGATCACATACCGAGGCCCGCAGGTCAAACGACCGACCCATCGCCCATCCGAGCTGCTCGAGGTCGCGGGCCGCGAGAGCGTCCACCGCGACCGCGGCAGCTTGCGCCAGATCGACCATCGCCGCCCGCACGGCGGCGTCGCCGGTGTCGAATCGGGCCCGCAGGTCGCCGTGCACCACACCGCTGGACTCCGCGGCCGCGGCTTTCCAGGCGACGAATAGCGGCAGACCGTCAACATCGATCGGGCGCACCGTGGCCCGATACCGGTGGTCCCCCACCGGCTTCGCCGTAGCCCCAAAGTCCATGTCCAAGGCCCGGTCGTGCGCCTGCACCAGCCGATCCTGAAGCCCGGCACCGATACCGAGGTCGTCGACCTCGACCGCCAGCGCCATCACCGCCAAATCCGTCGGCGCCAACTCGATCGCCGACGCGGCGGCGAGCGCCCGAAGAACGGCGATGATCACCGCACTCGACCCGGCCAGGCCCACCTCCCGGGGAATCCGGGTCTCGACGGCGACGGGCGTTCCGGGGTCATCGATCCCGGCGCCGGTGAACAAGCGGCGCCGGGCCGCGCCGATCAGCCGAGCGAGTTCAGGATCGGGCGCGGCGAGTGCGGCCGCACCGGCCGCGCCACGCCCCACCGCACCCGTCGCTGGACCCGTAACGAGGCGGGCGGTCGCATGAAACTCCTGGATGGGCACCGCGACGACCCGGCCGCCGTACCCGTCGGATGGGTTGCCGGCCAGGGCAGCTCGGGCCGGCACCCGGTGGACCCCCGCCCCGGTACTCACGGCACCCAGGGGTCGTCACAGGGTCCGTTGTTGTACCTGGGGTTGGAGCGCCACTCCCCGGAGATCCACGATGGTTCGATCGAGATGCCCCAGTCCGTGTGCAGGCGGTCGACGATGACCTCGGCCGCCCGGCGGGCGCCTTCACGACACAGGTGTACACCGTCGGGCTTGCGCAGCGGCACGGGGATCCCCACCAGTCCGTCGACCGACTCCACGTATTCGCCGTCGGCCCCGCGAAGGTGTTCCCCGGCGTCGATCCAGTAGACCCGGTCGTGGCGCTCGGCCGTGGACCCCGTCATCGCGTTCAGGCGCTCGACGGCTGCGGTTTCGAGTCCGGGGAGCATCCCCACCAGGTACACCTCGGCCCCCTCCTGGTTCAGCACCCCGATCGCGAAATCCAGCAGCGCGGCGAATTTCTCATCCCAGTCACCGTCGGTGGGGTGCGGATTCCGTTCCTCATCGCGGATATTGGCCCCGATATCCCAGATGCCGAGTTGCAGCAGTACAACATCGGGTTTCGTGGTCTTGACGACGTCACCCCACAGGCTCGGCCATCGATTCGCGTCGGCGAAGCTGAGGGCGAAACCCCATTGCGTCATCTCCTGGACCGTCGATTCCCGGCCCGACTCCAGCGCCTCGACGAGCGGCGGCGCGATCTCGTAGGTGACACTGTCTCCGATCACCAGCACTCGAAGCGGGTCGTTCTCATCGACCACCCGCTCGATGGGCAGTGCCGGGGTGGTCACATCAACCGGCGGCGTCGAGATTGCGATCGAGGACGCGGCGGACGGAGGCTCGGCCGCCTGCGGTCGATCGTCGATGGACCCGCCGCAGCCTGCGATGAGGAGCGCGATGGCGAACAGCGAAGCCACCGCCGGGCGGAATCGGCTCATATGTCGAGGGACGGCGCCGGGCCAACCGGGCCGACATCGGGTGGAGCGATGGGCAGGCCATGGCGGCCCGCCACCGGAGCGATGGCCTGGAGCAGGCCCTCGGGACCCGACGAGTAGGTGTTGAGCGCAAGCGGCGTGTTGATGATCTCGCCCCCCGAGCGACCGATTGCCACCACCGAATCGACCACCGGCGACCGGCTGGGTACCAGCCCCACCGACTCGAGTTCGGACCAGTCCCAGGAACGATTACGCCGAAGCGTGCGCAGATGCAGTCCATCATCATCCGCGCGCAGGCGGACGGCGACCGCGACCATCAGCGCGAGCCAGCCCGCGACGCCGGCGACGAGCATGTCGAGCCCCCACCAGGGGCCCACCACCTCGATGTCACGAATGAAGACCTCGAAGGCCACCGCGACGATGAACGCGATGGCGGCTGCAGCAACGACGGTGCCGAGGATCCAGGTCGGCGACGAGCCGGTCTCAAAGACGTGGTCGCTCCCCGACGCCAGCGGCGAGGGGGCGTCGGATTCATCGGTCACGAAGATGCAACCTAGTCGCGCTGCCCCGGTAACCAACCACGCCGCCGCCGTGATCTATCGTCGGTGCGTGCGCCAGCTCCCCATGGTCCACCCGGACGACACCCCCCAGCTCGCCGACCGCCGGCGAACCGAAGCGCCCCCCGGACGCGGTGTCGCGTCGCGAGCGGCCGGCACCTCGCCCTTTCGCCCGGCCCGGGCCGTGTTCATCCGGGCCGTGTTCACCCTGGCCGTGTTCACCCTGACGATGGCGCTGGTGATATTCGGGCCGACGTCCGCCGGGGCGCAAACGGTCGACACCGGTCCGCCGGTCGATGAGAACGGCGACCCGATCGATTGCACCTGGGTGGAAGACCCCGACGCCGTCGTTCTCGCCACGGTGCTCGACACCTCATCCGACGCCGTCACCTATGACGTTACCGAAGTCGAGGACGGGGGTGCCCAGAATCCGCTCGTGGTGACCTACACGGACGGCTTCCCCGCGATCGAGGATGATCAGGTCGTCCGGGTTCGCGTCGTGTACGGGGTCGACGGCTCCGTCACCTCCGACGTCGGGTGTGGCGGCACCACCAGCTCCGATGACCAGCCGCTCGACCTCGATGAGGACGCCTTCGCCAAGCTCAGCGACTCGGTCGGGGAAACCGCGGACGAGGTCGGTGGCATCATCGGCCGGATCAGCCTCGGGGTCATCGCGGCGACCATCGTATTGACGGCGCTGTTTCGGCTGATGCCGCGCACGATGCACGGCTGAGGACCGACCCGGTCAGCTCTTCTTCGCGGCCGACTTCTTGGCCGCAGCCTTCTTCTTGGCCGGCGCCTTCTTCGTTGTCTTCTTGGCCGCAGCCTTCTTCTTCGCCGGAGCCTTCTTCGTTGTCTTCTTCGCCGGCGCCTTCTTGGCCGCAGCCTTCTTCGTTGTCTGCTTCGCCGGAGCCTTCTTGGTTGTCTTCTTCGCCGCAGCCTTTTTCTTCGCCGGAGCCTTCTTCGTTGTCTTCTTCGCCGGAGCCTTCTTGGCCGCAGTCCCCGATGCCGCTGCGGCGGTCTCGGCGCCGGACGAGGTACCGGCGTCGTCATCGTCGACGAACGCGGCGCGAATGCGGTCGACCGCATCGTCGAGCACGCTCGCCAGCACGTCGAGCTTCGACTCGACTACCTCAAGGATTTGTTGGATGTTCGGTTTCTGATCCACGCCGTGAGCCTAGCGACCGCCGCTCCCAAGACCCCGACATTCTGTAAGAATTCACTCAGTTGGGACCGGACCCGTCCCATCGCTGCATCCCTCGCCCCGCTCGGGCACACTGAGCACGTGACCTCCGCCGACCGCCGCGAACTCAGCTGGGAAGATCAACCCGACCTCGTGCGCCCGGTCCTGCTGCTCGCCTTCGACGGGTTGTTCGATGTCGGGGGTGCGGCCACCGGCGCCCTGCGCTGGCTCTCCGACCGTTGGCCGGCCACCCCCGTCGCCGCGATCGACCCCGACCGGTTCTTCGACTTCACCCAACAACGACCCGAGGTCCGCATCGATGAGGATGGCGAGCGGGTCATCGACTGGCCCGAGAACCGCTGCATCGCTGTCCGCCCGGCCACCGCGGGCGCGGGGAAACACGACCTCGTCATCCTCTCCGGCGTCGAACCGCACCTTCGGTGGCGCACCTTTGCCCAACTGGTCGCCGAGGTCGCGACCGACACCGGCGCCGAGCTCGTCATCACCCTCGGCGCCGCCCCCGGCCACCAGCCCCACACCCGCCCGTTTCGCGTCGTCGGCAGCACCACCCGCACCGAGGTGGCGCGCCGTCTCGGACTCAACTCCCCCAGTTATCAGGGCCCGACGGGCGTGGTCGGGGTGCTCCACGACACGCTCGACCGGCTCGACGTGCCGGTGATCTCGTTGCGGGCCACCCTGCCGCCGTACGTCCTGGGTGCTCCCAGCCCCAAGGCAACCCAGGCGCTTCTGCGCCGCCTCGACAACATGTTGGCGGTCGACACCGGGCATCGCGACGGCGACGACGAGGTCGCCGCGTGGGAGCGCGATGTCGACGAAGCCGTCGCCCAGGACATCGATGCCGCCGTCTTCGTGCGCCAGCTCGAAGAGGACTTCCAGCGCGAGCCCGATTCCGATATCGACATCACCGGTGACGGCGATGACCTCGCCGACGAAATCGAGGCGTTCCTCCGCGATCAGCGGCCCCCCGAGACCCCCTAGCGACCCGCCACTACCAGGCGACGTGGAGTTCGGTCGGGCCCCGGAAGGTGATGTTCGGGAAGTAGTCGGGGACCTGCCCATCGGCCAGGCGAAGCGTCGGCACCCGTTCGGCGAGCGCTTCGATGATCAGTTGCGTCTCCACCTTGGCGAACCGGGCTCCCAGACAAAAGTGCACCCCTTTGCCAAAGCTGATGTGGCGATTGGCGTTGGGGCGATGAATGTCAAAGACGTCGGGGTCATCCCAGATCTCGGGCTGGCGGTTGGCCGACGCGAAGTTCAAGAACACGGTCGTACCCGCCGGCACCTCGTACCCCCCGATCGTCGTCTCCCGGGTCGTCATGCGCCGCCAGGAGATCTGGCTCGAGTTGAACCGGAGCACCTCCTCGACCGCGTTCGGAATCAACGAGGGGTCGGCGCAGATCTCGGCCCACACCTCGCGACGAGGCAGGAGGCACTGCAAGGTGTTGCAGATCAACGCGGTGACCGCTTCGTGGCCGGCAAAGCTCAGGCCGTACACGACCGACTCGACTTCCCGGTAGGTCATGTCGTCGGGGTGTTCCTCGTGTGCGGTGATCAGCTCGCTGGCGAAGTCGTCGGTGCGATCCGCGCGCTTGGAGGCGGTGAAGTCGCGGCAGTACCGCCAGTACGCGAGCATCTGCTCGGCGATCTCCTCCTGTTCGTCGGCGGTGGGTTTCCCCCAGGAGAACGCCTTCCGGTCGCCGCACCAGCCTTTGAGGAGTTCGTCGTCGGACTCGGGAAATCCAATGAATCGAAAGACCGTTTCGCCCGGGAGCGGAAAGGCCAGGGCCTCGACGAACTCGGCCGGCGAGCCGCCCGCCAGCATGGCGTCGATCAGCTCATGGCTGCGCCGCCGGATATAGGGCTCGAGGGTCTTTATGCGACGGTTCGAGAACCCCTGCCGGGTATGCACCCGGATTCGGCCGTGCTCGGGCTCGGGCCGGTTCGACATGACGGCGACGGGGTCGAAGTCCTCAGCCGCCAGCACCTCCTGGGCGGCGGGGGCGAGCGGGAACACCGGGTCCTGAACGTTCACCGATGCGAACGTCTCGTGGTCGGTGAAGATGCGCTCGATGTCGGCCATCTCGGTCACGACGAGGTACCCGAGTTCTTCGGCGTAGAACACCGGATGCTGGGCCCGCAGCTCGGCGGCGCCGGCGTACGGATCCTCGAGGTAGTCGTCGTCGAGCGGGCTCCAGCTGCCGTGCACCGGGCAGCCCGACGGCGGTGGCGGCGGGTCGAGCCGTTCCTGGTGGTACTTGTT
>CALHYX010000028.1 GCA_938041035.1 uncultured Acidimicrobiales bacterium
CCGGATCAGCCGCAACCCCATCATCGGTAGGCACCTCCGGACCCGGACCAGAATCCGAACCATCAGCCGCCGAACCCTGAGCGCCCGCAGCAGCACCAAACAGCGCCGCCACCATCGCCAGCGCAAGCACCGGCAACATCACCATGCGCATTCCACTGCGCAGTGAATCCCTAATCATCACATTCTCCTAAGTGTCTAGGAGCAACGATCCCCGAAAGACCAGGGCACACCACACGCTCCGCCAACGTGGTGGACCGGCACGCAACTACCGCACCGACTCGCTGGCGTCACCCTAAGTACCCCCGGTGCGTGGGTCTGTGCCGACGAACACGCTTCGGGAAGATTCGCCCTCAGCGGGTCTCGAGTTCGTCCGTTACCACGAAGCCGTCGCCGGGGGCGATCGCCCGAATGGCTCCGATGAACTCCTCGTACTGACCCGCCGCGACCGTGCCCGAGACGTTGAGCGGCGATTCGGTGATCTGAAACGTCGGCCGAATCGAGATCTCGTTCACCGTCGGAAGACCCAGCACGTTCTGGGTGATGTTGGTGAGGTTGGTGGCCATGTCGGGGAACGGAAGCACCCCGGTGAGCACCGCGCCGCTTTCGTCGAGCACCATCTCGACGGACGCCTCGACGAGGTCGAGCGAACCGGCCTGCCAGTCGAACTCGGTGTGCCCGAACGGCGAGCTCGCCGTCTGAACCGCCACCATCATCTCCTCGCGCGTGAGGTCGAGATACTCCCCCTCGAAACGGATGGCGCCCGGCGTACCGTCGGCGACCGCGAACGAACCGGACACCGCGCCCGGGAAGCGATCCTCCAACGCCGCCTTCACCGCCGGCTCGACCCCGGCATCGACCGCAGAGCCGCTGAGCGTTGCCGACTCGTTGGTAAGGGTGATGATCGGGGTCACCAGGTCGGCCGGAACCGTCTCGACCGGAGCTTCCTCGATGGCGCCGTCGCCGTCGTCGGAGAACAGTCCTCCCACGGCCCGGCCACCGAAGAAGGCCACGGCGATGAACCCGACGGCCATCAGCGCCATGGCCGCCATGCGCATCGGCGACGCCGGCTCCGACGATTCCTTGACCGGAGCGGCCTTCTTCGTGGACTTCTTTGCGACGACCGCGGCGTCGTCCTCGACCTCGTCGACGGCTTCGACCTCATGATCGTCATCGACCCCGTCGACGTCGACATCTGCTTCATCAATGTCGAGATCTTCGACCTCGTCGATTTTCTCGTCGTCGATTTTCTCGTCGTCGATGTTCTCGTCGTCGATCAGCTCTTCGACGTCGTCGTCGAGAGATCGATCGCGTGCGTCCTTCGCCATGTTCCCGCCTGTCCTATGCCGCCAGCATGTGTTCGCCAGAACTGTACGCCAGGTTCCGGGTACAAACCAGCGCGGCTCAGACCAGGGCAGGGGCCTTCAACACATCGGCCGACGAGCGGCGCACGACCTCGGAGAGATCGCGGACCGGGTCGTGATCCACCTTCGGCTCGACCCGCTCGGCGGCACCGCCGGCCGTCTTGGCGGCCAGCTCGGCATTGGCCTTGCTGGCATATTCGTTCACGTACTCCTGGCCGGTGAGCTGGCCGATTTCGTACATGACCTCGTCGATGAGCTGGCGCAGCAACAACCGGTCGGAGGCTCGATCCCGGTAGTGGGTGACCTCGATCGGCTTGCCGAATTTCACCGTCGCCGGACGCCCGACTTTGGGGTACGGAGCATCGGGTGGTTGGATCTCGCGTACCCCCTGAAGCCCGATCGGGATGATCGGTGCCCCCGTCCGCAGGGCCAGGCGAGCCGGGCCGGTGTGGCCCTTGTAGAGCAACCCGCTGCGCGAGCGAGTGCCCTCGGGGTAGATGCCGAACAGCCCGCCGCTCTCGAGGACGCCGGCCGCGGTGTCGAGCGCCGCCTGGGCCGACTCACCGCCCGACCGATCGATCGGAATCATCCCGATCGCCGGAAACAGATGCTTGGTCTTCCAGTCATCGAGATACTCGGCCTTGCCCACATACAGGATCGGCCGCGGCAAGACGGCCGGCAGGATGAACGAGTCGAGCACCGAGGTGTGGTTCGGGCACAGAATGGCCGGACCCGACGTGGGCAGGTTGTCGAACCCTTCGACGGTGATGTCCCACGCCAGCCGAAACAACGGCCGCATGACCGCGGCGACGGGCTTTTGCAGGAACCCTGCTTCACGACCCATCGGTCTCGCCCTCCTCGCTCGCCATGAACAACATCTCTTCCACTAGGTCATCCACTATGGCCCAATCGGGATCAAACGTCTCATCTCCAAGGGAAAGTTCTCGAAAACTCCCCGAAATCTTCATCTCCGAACCGACTCCGGAAACACCCACGCGGCCATCGCCCTGGAATTCGGTCAAGGCCCCCAGGCGGAGCGTCGATGACCTGGGGGTGAGCTACGAAGCCAACCCCTACCGGGCAATCATCGCCAGCGCCGATCCACGCGCCATGACGATGCTCGAGTCGCTCGCCGGCGGCCACCACGCCTGGACCGTGGTCAACAGCTGCCCGAACGCCGTGTTCGCGCTCGACGCCGCCACCCGGTACGAACCGGACCTGGTGCTCATGACCGACGAGATGCCGGGTCTCTCGGGCGCCGACGCCGTACCCGAACTACATCGACTCGTGCCCAAGACCGAGGTGATCCTCATCGCCCTCGGTCACAGCACCGACCACCTGCGCCGCGACGCCCGGGTCTTCGACGCGGTCAGCATCCACCGATCGGGTCGCGTGGTGCAGGCCCTGGACGCCCTGGCCCACTTTCTCGATCACCCCGCCGATGGTCGACCCGAGCGCCGCAACCGCGACCGTCGCCAAATTCAGGACTGGTCCAAGGTCTGGCGCGAACGGCGCAGCGAACTGCGGCGCAGCAGCGATCTACGCGAAGCCGGCTGACCTGCCCCTCCGCCACGCCGTCGGTCAGGCCAACGAAACGCCGAGCAACCCGGCCGCCTCGCGCACATTGGCGCCGCGCGCCGCAGCCGTGTCGATGCGCGCCAGCGCGGCCGGCGTATCGAGGTCCTCGTCGAGCCTGCGGCGGACGGCTTCGAGAACCTCGGTCGATTCCCCCGCGCCCGGCGAACCTCGCCAGAGGTTCAACCGCGCCGCGGCCGCGTCGAGCACGTCGGGGCGCCAGGTCCAGGCCCGTCGGTAGTGATGAGCCAGCAACGCCAGCCGGATCGCCATCGGCTCGTGCTCGACGAGCAGGTCGGCAACGAACACCAGATTGCCCGACGACTTCGACATCTTCCGCCCCTCGAAGTGCACCATCGCCTGGTGCATCCAGTGACGAACGAACGGTTCTCCCGACGCGGCGATCGACTGCACCCGCTCGCACTCGTGATGCGGATAGATGAGGTCGGTGCCGCCGCCGTGAAGGTCGATGGTGGGACCCAGCTCGCGCATCGCGAGCGTCGAACATTCCACGTGCCAGCCCGGCCGTCCCGGACCCCAGATCGACTCCCAGGTCGGTTCGCCCGGGGCCGACCGCTTCCACAACACGAAGTCGAGCGGATGCCGCTTGGCGGGCGAATCGATGTCCTCCCCGCGCTGCGGCCCCAGCCAACCCATCGCGTCGGCGTCGAGATGCGATAAGGCTCCGAAGTCATCGACCGAGGTGCTATCGAAATACACCCCGTCGTCCGCGACATAGGCATGACCGCGTTCGATCACCGAACCGATGAAGCCGCGGATGTCCGCGATGGCCGAGGTCGCCCGAGGTTCGCTCCAGGGCTTGAGCACCCCCAACGCCTCCATGTCGGCATGGAAGCGGCGGATCTCGGCCACGGCGAGATCGAGATAGTGCACGTTGCGGTCCGCTGCCGTGCGCAAAATGTCGTCGTCCACATCGGTGATGTTGCGCACCAGCCGAACCTCGTGACCCCGGTCCGCGAGCCGACGCCGGACGACGTCGTAGGTCACGTACGTTGCGGCATGGCCGAGGTGGGTTGCGTCGTAGGGCGTGATGCCGCAGACATACATCGACACGGTCGAGTCCACCTCGAGGTCGACCACAGCGCGGCGAGCCGTGTCGTACAGGCGCATCACGTCAGCGGTGACCGTTCACGGGAGATCGTCCCGCTCGATGGCCGCCGCCGGTCCTTCGCCAATGCCGGTAAAGGTGACCGCCACCCGGGTCTGGTAGCGGGTGTTCAGCTGCAGGAGCACGGCGGTGAACGCCTCGATGGCGGTGGCGTTGGAAAGCTCGCCCGCGTCGAGCGGACGCAGGCCGGGCACCCGATCGATGATCCCGGCCACCAGCTCGGTGGCCTCCCGGTGATCCGAACAGATCAGCACGTCGCTCACCACCGGGGCATCGATCAACGCGAGCTCGCGCGCGGGGACGTGATGGAGCGACGCGACCACGTAGGCCGACCGCACCTCGGCCTGCACGCTGGCGGCGACCGACCCGCGGGGCGGCACCAACGGTTGAAACTCGCGACCCACCTTGGAGATGGCGTTGGACATCACCACCACCACCTTGCTCTGGAGGTGCTCTGCGACCGACGCCGCCGTCTCGGCGGCCGCGTCCCACGGGGTGGCGACGATTACGACATCACAGCTGGCCGCGGTGGCGTTGTCGCCCGAGCTAATCGACAACTCCTGATCGGGCCACCGCTCGATGATGGTGTCGACCACTTCGAGCGAGCGGTACTTCGACCGGGAGCCCACGACGACCTCGTAGCCCACCGAGGCGAGGCGGGCGGCCAACGCACTCCCGGCAGGCCCGGTCGCTCCGAGCAATCCAATTCGCATGCCCAGACGGTACGCGCACGCCATCGCATCACCCAACGCAGAGCCATGCGGTCCCGGTCGGCCACTAGGGTGCGGCGATGGGTCTCCTCGACGACAAGAAGCTCCTCATCACCGGCGTTCTCACCGATGCATCCCTCGCGTTCGGGGTCGCCAAACTCGCCCAGGAGGAAGGGGCCGAAATCGTCCTCACCGGGGCGGGTCGCGGTATGCGCCTCACCCAACGCACGGCCCGCAAACTCCCCACCGAACCCGATGTCCTCGAGCTCGACGTCACCGACGCCGACCAGGTGGCGGCGGTGAAAGCCGATATCGAACAACGCTGGGGTCGCCTCGACGGTGCGCTGCACGCGATCGGCTTCGCGCCGGAGGTCTGCCTCGGCGATGACTTCATGGCGGCGACCTGGGATGACGTCCAGGTGGCGATGGAGATCTCGGCCTACTCGCTCAAGACGATCGCCGAGATCGCGGTGCCGCTGATGCCCGACGGCGGTTCGGTGGTCGGTCTCGACTTCGATGCCACCGTGGCCTGGCCGGCCTACAACTGGATGGGTGTCGCCAAGGCCGCGCTCGAGTCGACCAACCGCTACCTGGCGCGGGCCCATGGCTCGGCCGGGATCCGGTTCAACCTGGTGGCCGCGGGTCCGATCCGGACGATCGCGGCCAAATCGATTCCGGCGTTCGCCCGGTTCGAGGACACCTGGGACGGCAAGGCGCCACTCGGCTGGGACGTGAACGACTCCTCGGCCGTCGCGCGCGCCTGCGTCGCCATGATGTCGGACTGGTTCCCGATGACCACGGGTTCGATGGTCCACGTCGACGGCGGCTACCACGCCGTCGGCGCGTGACCCGACTCCTCGTCGTCGGCGGCACCGGCCTGCTCGGCCGAGCGCTCCTGCGCGAAACCGCCACTCGCGGCATTCCCGACGTCGTCGCCACCCACCACTCGACGCCTCCGGGACGCGACGTGCGATCCGTCCGGGTCGACCTCACCGACGACGAATCGATCGCGGCCGCGGTCGCCGAGGCATCACCGGACCTGGTGATCAACGCGGCGTACGCAAAGAACGACACCATGGACGCGGTGACGGGTGCCGGCCCCGCCCGCCTCGCCGCCCACCTCTCGCCCGCCACCCATCTGGTGCAGCTCTCCACCGACATCGTGTTCGACGGCGACCAACGCCGCCCGTACGTCGAGACCGACCCCGTGAGCCCCGTGAACGACTACGGCCGAGCGAAGGCGCACGCCGAGGCCGCTGTGGCGACCGCCCGACCCGACGCCACCATCGTGCGAACGTCGCTGCTCTACGGAGGCGACCCGCCCACCGTCCAGGAAGCCCTGGTCCGTCAGGGCGTGCGCTTCTTTACCGATGAGGTCCGCTGCCCGTTGCGCGTCGACGTACTCGCCCGGGCCGTGCTCGACCTCGGCGAAAAACGAGCCGAGGGCCGGTGGCACGTTGCCGGAGCAGAGGCGCTCGATCGACTTTCGTTCGCTCGGCTGCTGGCGCCGCACTGCGGCGTCGACCCGGCCACGCTCGACGGTGGACCGGTACCCGCCGATTCGGCTCCCCGGCCGCGTCGCGTCGAACTCGATTCGTCCGCCGCCGAGCGCGAACTCGGGTACGCGTTCCCCGGCGCCCGGCGACTGCTCGGCACTTCGTAGCGCCCGGGCGACTCCGGGTTAGCGGCCGAGCGCTCGCTGGATGGCCTGACGATTCGAACGCGCCCACTCGACGTCGCCGCCCATGGCGATTTCGCCGTCCGTCACGACGACGACTCCGCTGAGGAGGTGGCTCCACTGATCGAGCGCGTCCTGTAGGAGCTGGCCCGGTAGCTGGGTGACGACGAAGGTGAACGCGGCGGTGGTCGCGCTGGCGACCTCGGCCACGTCGGCCTGTACCGCAACGTGCACGGGTTGCACATCGAATTCCTCCTCGCCCATGGCGGCGACCAGGGCTCCCTCGTGGAGGGTCTGGTCGCCAAAGGTCACCCGAGCCGACCCGAGCAGATCGATCGGGCCGGCCGCGACGGGAGCGAGCGCCGCCTCCAGCGTCAGCAGTATCTCCTCGGCGAGGCCGATGGTCGGTCGACGCGGCACCAAAACGATGGTCGTCTGACCCTTGCGGATCCGTAGTCGGTCGTCGCCGTACACGAGGCGCAGTCGGTTGGGCATCGGGCTGTCCGCGGCCCGAATCCTGCGCTCCTGGCAATAGTCGACCAGGTCTTCCTCGAAGCGGCGAAAGCGCCCGATGGCGAGCGACCGGCGAGTCACGCTGACCAGCGCCGCGGCAATCTTTTGTCCCGCGCCAAGAACCAGCCGCAGGCAGATGAGGTACACGATGATGCGGAAGAAGTTGACCGACTCGTCCGCGTCGGCCCGCACGATGAAGATGCTCAGGACGATGACGATGAAGAAGGATGTGGCCACCGTCGCGAGCGCCCGCACGCGCACCGGCTGAAGAATCCGCTCGTGGGCGAAATCGTCGCCCAGCCGGGCACTGGCGAGTCCGAGCACCGGCCGGCCCTCGTGGCCGTTGCGTTCCAGGTCCATGGCGCTCTCCGATATGCGATCGCGCGTCGACCCCTGCGCACTCTCGAAGGACTCGTTGAGCAGTCCAAGGCGACGATTGATCAAGAGCAGCGGGATGGCGGCCACCACCGTGAGGGGTAAAACCACCGCGGTGACCAGCGGCTCCATCACGAACAAGATGGCCACGATGAACACCACGATGGAGAGCGGCCCGATCAGGCGTACCGTCTCTCGCGCCGCCATGGTGATCTCGCGGACGTCGGAAACCGCGATCTGCAGCAGCACCTTCTGGGGCCGATCGGCAACGATGGACTGCCAACCACGCGCACCGGGATCGTCGATGAGCGCCACCAGCCGCGACCGCAGTGCCCCGCCGAAGTCGATAGCGGCTCGGCTGACTTCACGTTCGCTGCGATAAAAGAGGTAGGCGCCGGTGACGCCACCGGTGAGGATGATGGCGAACATCACCGGCAACGGCCAGTCCGGCACGAAACCCACCGTTCCCAACGACTCCGTCGCGTTCGGTGCCGAGATGCGGATCACCGCGATCACCACAAAGCCCGAAACACTGATGCCGGCGGAACCCGCAGCCGCGAGCGCAGCGGTGCCGAGCAGACGCGACCGCCCGACGGTCGCCAACAGTTCGCTTACGAGCCACCGCATCGTCGAGCGAAAACGCCCGGCGACATCACGCAGCTCGGCGATCGGCCCTCGCCGGCTCGGAGCGGTCTTCACCCTGGATTCGGTGATGGCGTCGGCCAGCCCGGCGTCGGCCGCGGTCGCCGTGGTGCGGCGAGGTGCCGGGGGTGGCGACGAGGGGTCGCGAGTGGTGCTCATCGGATCGGTTGGGTACCAAACGTTGCTTCCGGGGGGAAGATGACACCCAAAGTCGCGCTTTTGGGGATGTCATCCGAGGTGGTAAGGTACCATTTTGTGGCTTTTCGTCCACGTGAAGCCGATCTTCCCCCCGCCCAGAGAGCTTGCCGACCCGCATGTCGCCGATTTCTTCTCGTCCGCTCTACTCGCCGACTCCGCTCGTCTCGGTCGTGGTGCCCACGCGCAACGGCTCGTATCACCTGCGGCCGTGCATCGAGTCCGTCCTCGCCCAGGACTACCCGAACATCGAACTCATCGTCGTCGACGGCGACTCGACGGACGCAACCGAAGAGATCCTGTTGTCGTACGGCGATCGCCTCCGCTACGTCAGCGAACCCGACCGCGGCCAGAGCCACGCGGTCAACAAGGGCATGGCGATGGCGACCGGTCAGATCCTGGCGTGGATCAACGATGACGATGAGTATCTTCCCGGCGCCATCGCTCGAGCCGTGCTCGCGCTCGCGGAAACCGACGCGGATCTGGTCTATGGCGATGCGCTCGCCCTCGACGGCTGGGGACGCCGGTACGGCCAGCGCGTAAACGTTCGACCGGGAGGGCTGACAACCTTCCTCGAGGACGGCTGCTTCATCGTGCAACCGGCATCGTTTTGGCGCCGCGAGGTTTTCGAGAAGGCGGGGCCCCTGCGCGAGGACCTCCACTACGCCCTCGACTACGACTTCTTTATGAAAGCCGCCCGCGACTTCGACCTTGTGTACGTGCCGTACACCTTCGCGATCGAACGACTGCACGCCGGGGCCAAGACCTACACCGGGCAACGGGTGCGGATCGACGAAATGTGGCAGGCGGCCACCGCCAATGGAGCGACCGCTCTCCCCCGCGGCTTTCGTTCCGAAGCCGCAGCCATCTACACCCTCGACGCGCTTCGATCGATGCGACGCCACGACTGGACCGAAGCCCGAGCGGCGCTGCGCCAGGCGCGCCAGTGGTGGCGGCCGATCGGGCGCTACGTCGGTTTCCTCGCCGGCACCGGACTGGCGGGCGGTCGCGGCCTCCCGCGCCTACGGCTGCTCCAGAACCTTGCGGTCAGCCGACGACGGGACCGGGCCAACCCGTACCACGACCAACCGCCCGTCCCGCGGTATCGATTCCGAGCCCGACTCGACCAGACCATCGCCCAGGCCGAGGAGGCGTCCGGATTTCGCAATCGGGTCATCCGGCTCGGCGGGCGGGTGATCCGCCCGCGGCTGGGCGTACTCGATCAACATCCGCCGCGGCCACTGCACGCCGCCGCTCCCCTCGCCCCCACCCCCATTTCGGCGGAGGTGCAACTGCCGACGATGACGGTGGTGACCCCGTCGTTCAACCAACGGCGGTTCCTCCCGACCACCGTTTCGAGCGTCCTCGACCAGGAGTACCCGGGCCTCGAGTACATCGTGCGCGATGGCGGTTCCACCGACGGCAGCGCGGAGTTTCTGGCTACGCTCGATGACCCGCGCCTGCGGTGGTCGAGCCAGCCCGACGGAGGGCAGGCGGCGGCGATCAACGACGGCCACCGAGCGGGCACCGGCGAGATCATGGCGTGGCTCAACTCCGACGACATCTTCCTCCCCGGAACGCTGCGGTACGTGGGCGCGTTCTTCGCGACCAACCCGCACGTCGACGTCGTGTACAGCCATCGCGTACTCATCGACGGCGAGGGCGATGAGATCGGGCGCTGGGTGCTTCCCGCCCACGACGACGACGCGCTCAAGTGGGCCGACTACGTCCCGCAGGAAACCCTGTTCTGGCGCCGCCGGTTGTGGGCGCGGGTCGGAGGTCTCGACGACTCGTTCCGGTTTGCCATGGATTGGGATCTCCTGCTTCGTTTCTCCGAAGCCGACGCCACCATGGTGCGGCTGCCGATCTTTGGCGGCGGCTTCCGCGTGCACCCCGATCAGCTCACGTCCAGCAAGCTCGACACCCTCGGCGCGGAGGAGATCCGTCGTCTGCGGCGACGGTGCCATGGCCGCGAGGTGAGTTCCTCCGAGGTGGCTTCCGCCCTGGCTCCGTACCTCGCCCGCCACGTCGTGCTCGATCGGGCCTGGCGAGCGGGCCTGGTGCCGTACACCGGTTGACCACGGCTGCCGACGGACAACAACGGTTGTCAACGGTAAACAGCGGTTACCAACGACCCCTAACGGCCAATTTCGATTGGTCTGATATCAATGCTAACTTTTCGACGGGGTTTGTTGCCCGGTCCGATGTGAGAAGTCGGTTCGTCCCATCCCTATCCGCACCCCCCAATTCCCCCCAAGGTAGCTATCTCTATGTCTGTCCCGCATGACGCGAAGATCTTTGTTGCCGGCCATCGCGGCCTCGTTGGCTCCGCCATCGTCCGCCATCTCGAGAACGCCGGACACCGTGGCATCCTCGGCGTCGACCGTTCGCGGGTCGACCTACGAGACCAGGCCGCGGTGAACGACTGGTTCGAGCGCCACACGCCCGACTACGTCTATCTGGTTGCCGGCACCGTTGGCGGCATCATGGCCAACAGCACCCGTCCGGCCGAGTTCTTGTACGACAACATCATGATTCACGCCAACGTGATCGAGGCGGCTCGGCGCACCGATGTCACCAAGTTGTTGTACCTCGGGAGCTCGTGCATCTACCCGCGGCTCTCCGAGCAACCAATCAACGAGAGCTCGCTGCTCGCCGGTGCGCTCGAGCCGACGAACGAGGCCTACGCGTTGGCCAAGATCAGCGGCATCAAGATGTGCGAGTCGTACCGAACGCAGTACGGCTGCAACTTCATCTCGGCCATGCCCACCAACCTCTATGGACCGAACGACAACTTCGACCTCGAGTCCAGCCACGTCATCCCGGCACTGATGCGCAAGTTTCACGACGCCAAGGTCCGCGGCGATGACTCCGTCGAGATCTGGGGCACCGGCTCCGCCCTGCGCGAGTTCCTGCACGTGGACGACCTGGCCTCGGCCTGCGCCTACCTGATGGACAACTTCGATGACGCCGGCCACATCAACGTCGGCACCGGTACCGACCTGTCGATCCGGACGCTGGCCGAGATGATCCGCGACGCCGTGCACCCCGGCGCCTCGCTGCGCTTTGACACGACCAAGCCCGACGGGACGCCGCGCAAGGTGCTCGACACCAGCCGCCTGGAGACCCTGGGATGGAAGCCGCGCGTTCGTCTCGAGGACGGGCTGCTCTCCACCTACGAGTGGTACCTCGCCAACGTCGACACCGGCGACCTCCGCGGCGTGCGCTGATCGGGCCCGTCCCGGCTCGACCCCCCCTACCCCCCAATTCTGGAGTCCCCCGATCGTGAACACCTATACCCTCGACCGCCAGCTCGTCCACATCCACTTCCCCAAGACCGCCGGAACGGCGTTTGCCCAACACCTGGTTCCGGTGCTCGGCGATCGTCTCGCCGTCGCCAGCTGGCCCGAGGCCGAACGCGACGACATCAGCCGCTTCGCGTGGGTCCACGGCCACATCTACTTCGATCAGATGGAACGGCTCACGGAAAAGCCCATCTTGACGACGATGCTGCGCCACCCGATCGAGCGGATCCTCTCGCTCTACCGGTTCCACCAGCGCCGCCCGGAAGATCCGATGTACGAGATGGCGAACTCCCATACGTTCCACGAGTTCGTGGAAAAGCGGGTCGGCAGTCAGGTGTACGTGAGCATGCTCGCCGACTCGGTACCGCCGGGTGCCGAGGCCCCCAGCCCCTCGCTGAAGGGCCGCGACCGAGTCGAACTGGCGCTCGAACGGCTCGACCGATTCGACGTCATCGGTATCACCGAGCACTTTGACTACTCGTTGTTGATGCTCTGCTCCGAACTCAACATCGAACCTTTCTGGCGGGTGAGCACGGCCAACTCCGCACCGACGCCCACGACCCGCAAGGACATCGAACCCGAGACCCTGAAGTTGATCCGCCAGGTGGCGGGTGCCGACATCGAAGTCTATGAGCGGGCACTGGACCTGTTCCGGATGCGGGTGCGCGAACGGTTGGGCATCACGGCACGACCATGAAGGTCGCAGTCAACGCCGCGTGGATGACCCCCGGCAAAGCGGGCGGGATGGAATGGTACGCGCGCAACCTCGTTCGCGAGTTGGGTCGTATGGTCACCGACCACGAGTTCGTGCTCGTGACCTCGGAACGCAACGATCACGTTTTCGCCACTCCCACCGCGTGGGAGCGGATCGTCCACGACGGCACCGACGTCGACCCGGTGTCCTACCGACGGCGGCCGGAGGGCCCATCGCTGGGCCGTAAACTGGAGCGGCGCGGTGTCGACGTCTTGTTGTGCCCCTTCATGTACTCGTTGCCCGAGGACACCGACATCCCGACGGTGAACACGATCCCGGACCTCCAGCACGAACACCTGCCAAAGCTGTTCAACCCCTTCGAACTCGGCTCCCGCCTCATGGGGTATCGCCGATCGATCGATCGGGCGGCGCGGGTGTTGAGCATCTCCGAAGCCGTCCGGCAGGACCTGCTCGCCACGTTTCCCGGGCTCGACCCCGGCCACGTCGTCGCCACCCCGCTCGGCCTCAACGAGGACTGCCGCGAGGTCGACTCGGCGCAGGCCCACGAACTGGCCCTGGCTACGGCTGTCGCCCATCGCCTCGAGCGGCCGTTCGTGTACTACCCCGCCAACGCGTGGCCCCACAAGAACCATGCGGCGCTGCTCGATGCGCTGGCGGTGGCCGTCGCGAACGGCGCCGACTTTGACCTCGTGCTCTCCGGATCTTCGGAGAATTTTGCCCGCGAACACGGCGCGCGAGTCCAGCGTCTCGGACTGAACGACCGGGTCCGCCACCTCGGCTACGTGAGCCGCCCCGAGGTGTTTGGCCTCTACCACCGCGCGAGAGCCCTCGTCTTGCCGTCGCGATTCGAGGGTTTCGGCCTTCCCGTGCTCGAGGCCATGCAGTTCGACACCCGGGTGGCCTGCTCGGATATTCCGGCGCTACGCGAAGTCGGCGGCGAACTGGTGGACTACTTCGACCCCGAGGACCCGGACGCCATCGCCGCCACGCTCGTCGCCGTGGCCGAAGCACCCGACGACATCGACCATGCGGGCTACATCGCTCGGCTCGCTACCTACACGTACGCCTCCACCGCGCAGACCACCCTGACCGCGCTCGAATCCGTGTACGGCCAGGGCGGCCCCACCGCCCCGACGGCCGTGAGCGTCCCGCTCAGCGATCCCGGTGTCCCGATCACGGTCGGGCCCCGTCTGCCGATCGCCCTTCGGTCGCCGCGCCGCGTCGTATTGCGCTGTCACCGCGAAACGCCACCATCGCTCCTCCCCCGCCGCGACACCGGCAGTGTGGCCGTCGCCGTCGACGGCGTGGTCGTCATGCATCGACGCGTGCCGGCGGGCGGCAGCCACCGGCTCGAGGTCGAGTTCACCATGCCGCTCGACCAGCCGGAGATCCGCACGCTGCGGGTGGATGGGTTTACCGCCGACGGCGGTCCGGCCGAGGACCTCGTCATCGACGAGCTCTTCGTGGGCGACGCCCACTACGGACTGGTCCGGGTGGCGTGAGATGAAGATCAGTGTCGTCATGCCGAGCTACAACCAGGGCCGGTTCATTCGAGAGGCCATCGACAGCGTTCTCCAGTTCGACCACCTCGACCTCGAGTTGTTGGTCATGGATGGCGGCAGCACCGACGAAACCGTGTCGGTCCTCGAGAGCTATGGCGACCGGTTCGCCTGGGTGTCCGAACCCGACGACGGGCAGAGCTGGGCGATCAACGAAGGCCTGAACCGAGCGAGCGGCGACATCTTGTGCTGGCTCAACAGCGACGACCTCTTCGAACCCGGCGCCCTCGACGCCGTCCTCGAAACCTTCGCGTCGGACCCCGAGCTGCAATTCGTCTACGGCCGGGGCATGAACGTCGAGGAAGACGGCTCGCCGATCGGCGACTCCGGTGTCCAACCCTTCACGCTCTGGGAACTGATCCACCGCCGCAACTTCTTGCACCAACCGTCGTGCTTCTGGACGCGTTCGGCATGGCATGAACACGGTGGCCTGGTCGAAGACCTCCACTACGTCATGGACTGGGACCTCTGGATTCGCCTTGGCTCGCTGCCGAACCGGTTTCTCGACCGCAGCCTGTCGCTGAACCGGGCCTACGACGACAACAAGACGATGTCGGGTGGCTTCGCCCGATGGAAAGAGATTCGACGCATCTGCGCGGGCCGCGCCGAGGGTCGACGCCCGGATGTTCTGCGCATCTACGGATACGAGGCTGCCATTCAACGACTCCGCGCCAAGGACCGGTCTCCGCGTCTGCAGCGACGCCTCAGCGATCGGTTCATGGCCGAGATGCACGACCGATCGGCTACCGGATGGGGCCAGCACGGGGCGATGCGTTCCACGGTGAAGGTCACCGTTGGGCAGTTCGATGCGACGAACGACGAGGTGGCGCTCACGATCGCGCCGCTGGCGATGGTCGACCCGGAACTGGCCGCGTCCGTGCGATTCACCTGGAGCTCGCATCGGGGCGACCGCGGATCGTTTGTGCTCGACGCGACCCACACCGGACCCCAGACCTTCCGGCTCCGTCTGGCCAACGCCGACCCGTTCCAGCACCTGACGATCCGGACCGACACCCCCGGGGTGGCGTTGCCGGACGCACCCCCGGTCGTGGCCTATCTCGATCGCGTGGCCCGGGTGCCGCGAGCGGCGGCCGACGCATGAGCCCGGAATTCTTCGCGCTCACCGGCGCCATTCGTCGACCAACGGTCGTCCAGCTCGACCTGGAGCGGCCGTTTGCGGGGCCCTTCGAAGTCATGGTCGACGGTGACGTGAACCGCGTGGTCGCGGCCGGAATCTGCCCCCATCCTCGGGCTGAGGTGACCGTGATTCTGGACAAGGCCGGATCGATCGCGGTGCTCACGCCGGGCGATGACCCGCCCCGGGTCATCGGTGTACGCCGCTCGGCGGCCCGCAGCGAGCCGGTCGAGCTACTCGTGCGCGGCGTTGCCAAACGTCACGCGCTCGATGCCCACGAGGTGGGCGGTCTTCTCGCCGCCGAGCCCGACGACATCGTCGACACCGACAACGTTCGCATCGCCGACCAAACGGTGACCGCTGACGTTGGCACGGTTGCGCTGGGTGACGGTTGGTACGGCGCGGAATCTCACGAGGGGCGCCCCCTTCGATGGTTGGCCGAGGAAGCCGAGTTCCTGGTGATCCTGCCATCGAACGAGGAGGCGTTTCGCGTTTCGGTCGACTGCGAGCCCGGGCCGAGTCTCGGCAGGAACGCCTGGCTGGAGCTCTGCACCGACGAGGGCGATGTTCTCGACCGGCACCCCCTCGAGCGGGCCGGCACCTTTGACATGGCCCTCGACCGTTCCCGGTTCGGGAGCTCGCCGGTCGTCCCGCTGCTCCTGCGAGTGAACAATCCGAAGCCGACCAGTTTCTCCGGACCCGACCCGCGTCGCCTGGCCGTTCGGGTGAACGCCATCACCGCGACCGCGAGCGCGGGGACGCCGGACCGCGTGAGCTTCACGCCGGGGTGGGACGCCGAAACCGACGACGGCGAGGAGGTGCGGTGGTTGGTCGACTACGGCGACATCGACGTGGAGTATTCCGGGCACCATCGCGACATGGCGTTGTTCGCCCATCTCATCCCCGGACCGTGCCTCGATCTCGAGGGCAATCGGTTGCAGTTGGTTCGCCACGATGGCTCTCGGATCGCCGAGATGTCCGTGCGCGCACCGGGCGCGGCGGTACTGCCGATTCCGGCCGACTCCCTGGCGGTCGGGCCCAGCCGACTCACCCTGCGGATCGTCAACCCGTCGCCCCGTCCGTTCGCCCACGATGACCGGCCCCTGAATTTGCAGGTTCGGTCGGTGGCCTTCCTGCCGCTCGAACGAGCACGGGTCGCGCAAGCACACGCCCAACAGAGCTTCGCCGACGACGTGCCGCGCACCGGGCCGGCCGCACAGGGACTGCACTTTCAAAACGGCTGGTACCCGCCGGAACACCACGAGGGCGAGACCTTCCGATGGATGGGCGACCGGGCCGAACTCTTCGTCCCCGGCGATCCCCACACACCCATTGTTCTGGACCTTCGGGCGGGTCCCGACCTCGATATCGATCACCGCGTCGTGGTCGAACGACTGGACGGCACTCACATCGCCGACTGCGACCTGCACAGCGGCCGATCGCCGCTGGTCCTGCCCCAGTCCGACCTCGACGAGGTCATCGTCGTTCGCTGTGGTCTGTCCAACGCGGACCGCAGCCAACGCGAAGACCCGCGACTGCTCGCCCTTCGCGTCGTCGGCATTTCCGCCACCGGCGCTCCCCCCAACCTCCACGAACAGGAAACCCGCGCATGACCCCGAAGACGACCGCGAAGATGGATATGGATCCGGCCACCAGGCACCGGGTGTACGAAGGCCTGGTCACCCACCTCTACCGCCGCGAACTCGCAGCGGGCAGCACCTTTCTCGACGTGGGGGCCAACGTCGGCCACCACACGTGGCAGATGGCCGATGCGGTGGGAGCCACCGGAGCGGGTTTTGCCGTCGAAGCGGTGCCGGCGCTGGCCGGCCGCGTGCGCAACGTGTTGCGGGGGAAGGAGATCGATTGGGTGGAGGTGATCGAAGCGGCCGTCTCCGACGAACCGGGCCAGGCCGAGTTCTACTTTCGACCGAGCCATATCGGCTGGTCGTCGTTGTACGAGGCCCACATCCACCCCGACGACGACGACGACGATCGCGAGCTGCTCCAGGTCCAGGTCTCGCTGCTCGATACGCTGCTCGCCGACCGGCTAACGCAACTCGACGTCATCAAACTGGACATTGAGCACTCGGAATTTCGCGCCATGCGCGGCGCCCGCGAGATCATCTCTAAACACCGGCCGATGATGGTGTTTGAGAACTCCCCCAAGGTGGCGGCCAAGGTGTCGGGCTACTCGTACGGCGAGTTCTTCGACTTCTTCGACTCGCTCGACTATCGCGTGTTCGACATCTACATGAACCCGTTCGTCGAGACCGATCTGGAAAAGCCGATGAGCGCCCTCGAGGTGTACTACGTGGCCCTGCCCGGCGACCACCGTTCCCTCATCGACCCGGCGGCCCACTTCGGTATCGCCGAGGCCGTGGAAACCCTGCGCGCCGCGTAGTTCCGACCACGAACTTCTGGTTTGTTTCAGTCCTTCTGAGTATGTAAAACTAGTTTTCGGTCTGCATCAGTATCTTTCCTTCTTTTGGCGTGCGGGCCGGCCCTTCGTCAGTCGGTCCACCCCCGCGAAGCCCAGGAGCGCTCCCCCCTTGTCGAATACTCCGCGCAACGCCAATGTCGAGCAGGTTCGCTCGTGACGGCCCGCGCAGCTGCGAGCACCTACGCCGAGAATGCCCTGCCGACCGAGCTGGCCAACGCGGCGCCCGAATGGGCGGCGGCGGCGCCTCGGGATCATCTCCTGGTTTTCGTGCACATTCCGAAGACCGGTGGCACCTCGCTCAAACAGTGGCTTACCCGCACCTACGGTCGCTACTTCACCGATCACCACCCGCGCATGAAGCCCCTCGACACCCACCCGGCACGCCATGAACTGCTGGCGATTTCGTCGCACGTTCCGTACCCGTATCACCAGCCGTACGAGGAATTCGCCGACCGAACGCCGTTGCCGTTTGCGGTCATTCGGGACCCCATCGACCGGGCGATCTCGTTCTACAACTTCGTGGTCACCTTCCGCCCCCATCGTCTCCACGAAAAGACCAAGGGCATGGACCCGCGCGAGTTCTTCACGCTCTGCCTCGAGGATCCGATGATCGCCGAGCTTCGCAACGGGCAATGCCGGGTGCTCAATCGTCGACGAGAGTCCGCCGACCTCGCGCTGGAACGCATTTCACGCGAGTACCTGGCCGTCGCCCCGATCGGGCGAATTGACGAATTGGTCGACGTGCTCTGCACCCAACTCGGCCTCCCACCGACCGAGGATTCCAGCCCGGCCAACAAGAGCCCCAAGCTCTTGCAACGCGCCGATGTCGACAGCGACACCCTGGAGCGACTGGTTGCGGCCAACGCCGAAGACCTTGCGCTGTTCGAAGCGGTGAGCAGCCGAAGCGACCTTCTGGTCAATCCAATCGCCGATCTCACTGAGCGGACCCACCGTGGCCGCGCAGAGGGTTAGGTCACTATCCCACCCATGGTTTCCCGCCACTGTCACACGGAGAACAGATACCCATGAAAAAGCGCGCTCTCGTCACCGGCATCACCGGTCAAGACGGCAGCTATCTGGCCGAGCTCCTGCTCGAAAAGGGCTACGACGTCGTCGGCATGGTCCGACGCAGCAGCACCATCAACTTCGAACGCATCGCCCATATCCAGGGCGAGATCGAGTTTGCGTCGGGCGACCTGCTCGACGAAGCGTCGATGGTCGAAGTGCTGCGCCAACACCAACCCGACGAGGTCTACAACCTCGCTGCGCAGTCGTTCGTGCAGACCTCGTTCAGCCAGCCGGTACTCACCGGCGAAACCACGGCGCTGGGTGTCACCCGCCTGCTGAACGCCATCCGCCAGGTGAACCCCGAGATTCGCTTCTACCAGGCGTCGAGCAGCGAGATGTTCGGCAAGGTCATGGAGGTTCCCCAGTCGGAGACGACCCCGTTCTACCCGCGCAGCCCGTACGGGGCGGCCAAGGTTTACGGCCACTGGATCACCATCAACTACCGCGAGAGCTACGACCTGCACGCCTCCTCCGGCATCTTGTTCAACCACGAGAGCCCGCGGCGCGGTCTGGAATTCGTGACCCGCAAGATCACTCACGGCGTCGCGTCGATCAAGCACGGCCTGACCAACGAGATTCGTCTCGGCAACCTCGATGCCCGCCGCGACTGGGGGTACGCGAAGGACTATGTCGAAGCGATGTGGCTGATGCTCCAGCAGGACCAGCCCGACGACTTCGTGATCTGCACCGGCGAGACCCATGAAGTCCGCGAGTTCTGCGAGCTGGCGTTCAAAGCCGCCGACCTCGATTGGACCGAACACGTGACCTTCGACGAGGCCTTCATGCGCCCCGCCGAGGTCGACCTGCTCGTCGGCGACTGCAGTAAGGCCAACTCGCAGCTCGGCTGGAAGCCCCAAACCACCTTCGAGGAGCTGGTGCGGAAGATGGTGGAGTCCGACATCGACCTCATCGGCAAGCAGCTCGGCTGAGATGCGCTCGCGGCCGCTCGCAATCCTTGTCGTCGCCCTCCTCGTACTGAGCGCCTGCTCGTCGGGGGGCAGCGAGCAGGCTGACGGCGGTCCGAGCACCACAGCGATCACCACCACCACGGGCACCTCAGACCCGGCGACGGGCGCCACCGACCCGGTGGATGGAGCGCCAGCTTTGGGCCCGGCCCTGCCGTGCGACGAGGACGTGCTCGGGTTCACCGACGACCAGTGCGCCGACATCGACGAAGCTCCGCCCGCGTCGGTCGGTGACGGACCGGTGGAGGTCGATCCGGACTGGCTGGGTGGCCGCAACTCGCGCGCGGCTTCAGCACTTCTCGCCCGCGGTCTGCTCGACCCCTGCGGAACGACGCCAATCTCGAACGCGAACGTGATCGCGGACGCGCCCCTCGAGGTGCGCCGGACGCTCGAGCAGGTGAACACGAGTTTGCGCCGGCTGCGCCGAACGTGCTCCGAACCGGTCGAGACGTTCGACGAGGCTCTCGCCGATGCCGTCCGACAAACGACCACGTTCATTGACCAAACCGTCGACAAGGCCCCAACCCTGGGCCTCGACGGCCTCGCCGGTGACGAGCGACTGGCCGAAGTCATCCTCACGTATGAGTGGGCCGCGTGGGCACTTGCGGGCGGCACCCGTATCAACTCGCACAGCAACGCCCTCTGGACCAGTCACGTGCATCGCGGCCACGTGCAAACGCTGGCGTTGGGGACCGACCCGACCCGGGCGGTGGTCGGCGGCACCCAGTCGCTGTACGCCATCAATCCCGCCGCCCTCGGAGACGCAACCGTCAATCTCTCGTTGCCCGTAGGTCCGCCCACATCGATTATCAGCTTCTTGTCCGACACGCTCGGTACCCACGCGCCGGCGGTCACCGAAGTCGTGGTCGGAGTCTCGATCTCCGACCTGCTCGCTCCCCCCGACGGCGACTGCCCCAGCAGCGGCGCCGACCGATTGCAGTCGACGTTTGACCAGGCCGCACGGCTCTTCGACGGCGCTCCGGGAATCGATGTCTCGCTCGCCGGCCTGCTCGACCAGCCCGAAATCGCTGATCGGCTGGCCCTCGCTCCGCTCGCCCCTGCCTACGCCAGGGCGTTTGGCGCAGCGGGCGCCCTCGTTCGCTACCCGGACCTCACCGAAGAATTCGTCGGTCCCCGAAATGAACGTCGGGTTTCGGCGTTCGCCCAATGGGATCTGTGCGACGCGGAACTGCGCGCGCTCGCCGCACTGGGCTCCGTTGCCTCGGTGGAGACGACCACATTCGCCATCATGCCGATTCACTCTGAGTTGCGGAACGCTGCGGGCGACGAGGCCTTCGAGGCACTACTGGACGAGCTTGCGGAAGTCGCCGGAGACAATGTCGTCATCGACCTCTCCGGCGCGGTGCCCGACGAGGAATTTCTCGACTTCACCCTGACCACCGAAGCCGGTGCGGCTCGGGTCTCTGAACTTCTGGCCGCCGAACTGTGACCACCCTGCTGTTCGTCGGCCACAGCCACACCCGCTGCTTCGCCGAACCGCTCAGCCAGTCGTCGGGTATCGACGGCGAGATCATCGAGTTAGGGCTGCCGATCGACCCGGCGCACGCCCCGAGCGCGCACCTGCTTCGCCTCAGGATCCTCGAGGCGCTGCACAAGGCCACCGGCGACGCCCGGTTCGCCCCGTCGGAATCGGTCACCGCCATCCGCGCCGCCGCCGTCGAACACGACGTACACATTCCCCTGGCGATGGGCGGCAACGAGTACTTCCGCACCGTTCTCTTCACCGCCCTTGCCCCCGGCAGAGGGTGGGCGCTCAGCGGCGCAAACCTCGCCGCCGGTGACCTCGTCGTCCCCCGGGGGGCGGCCCGCGACACGATACGTGATCTCATCGAACCCAACTTCGCCGTCGTCGGCGCCCTCAGCGACTGGTTCCACCGGCCGATCGTTCAGCTGGAAAGTCCGCCACCACTCGACGATTGCCCCGACCGCCCGCGCCTACTCGAGGAGCTCATGGGCGTCTTCTTCGCCATGCCCGAGTTCGCGGCACGGTACCGGGAGCACCTCCCCGAGCTGGGCCACCAGGGGTCGTTCTCCGACGATGACATCCGCGAACTCCTTCCGCTGGCGAACGCCACCACCGATCAACTCCTGGCCCTCTGGACCGTTCAGGCCGAAGTCATCCAGTCCATCTGTGCCGGTCTTGGTGTCGGGTACCTGCCGGTGCCCGAGCAGTCGACCACCGCGTCCGGATTCCTGCGCGCCGAACTGGCCGGCGACCTCGTTCACGGCAACGCCGACTACGCCGGCCTGGTGCTCAAACAGATCGATGAACACCTCGGCACCGAGGCGACGGGACCAGTCACTCCCATCCCGCCCATCCCGCCGATCAGACTCGCCGACCCGCCGACATCGTCGCCCTACGCCGATGCGCCCGATCGCGCCTACTGGCGAAAGGCGGTCAGGGAAACCTCGGCTGACCAGGTCGACCCCACGTCGATGCCGCTGCCGTCGATCTCCAAGCAAACCCGGATCGCCACCGTGGGCAGCTGCTTTGCCCAGAACATCTCCCGTTACCTTCGAGCCGAAGGGTTCAACTTCCTCGACGCCGAACCGCGCCCCCCGATCATCTCCACCGAAGTCGCCGAAGCCTACGGCTACGGTCAGTTCTCGGCGCGCTACGGCAACGTGTACACGTCACGCCAGCTGCTGCAGCTCTTCGAGCGCAGTCTGAAGCAGGGCGACAACCTCGAACGCGACAACGAGATCTGGCGCACGCACGATTCCACCTGGGTCGACCCCTTCCGACCGCGGATACACCCGGCCGGCTACGCATCGCCCCAGGAGCTTCGCCACGACCGGTCGCTGCACCTTCGCCGGGTCGCATCGCTTTTGGGGAGGTTGGATGTGCTCGTCATCACGCTCGGGCTCACCGAGGCGTGGGTCAACACCCAAACGGGAGCCGCCTACCCCTTGGCTCCAGGTGTCGCCGCGGGGCGGTTTGATGACGCTCAGCACCGACTCGTGAACCTCACCGTCGACGAGGTGACCGCTGACGTGACCCAGGCGGTGGCGCTACTTCGCACGGTGAACCCGGATGCGTCCGTGGTGTTGACGGTGTCGCCGGTACCGCTGATCGCAACCGCAACCGACCAGCACGTGCTGACCGCCACCACCTACTCGAAGTCGGTGTTACGCGTCGCGGCGCAACAGCTCGCCGAGCGGGTGGACGACCTCGCCTACTTCCCGTCCTATGAGGTCATCACCGGCTCGTTCAACCGCGGGCGGTACTTCGCCGACGACCTGCGGGGCGCGACCGAGGAAGGCGTGCATCACGCCATGCGGCTGTTCTTTCATCACGCGGCCGGATTGGACCTGCCCGCGATGCCAACCCCGACGAACCGCAGTCCGAACCAAGCGAGCCTGGACCGTCTGGTCCATCGCGTGGTTTGTGACCTCGAGGCGCTCGACGACTAGGTGGCGTAGCCCGCCGCTCGCATCTCATCGCCACAGGCGTCTTCGAAGCGCTGCGTCAATTCGTCGTCGAACAGCTCTCGCCAGTTACCCGGCGTGATGCGGCGCTTGTGGTTCGACGGATCCTCCACCGCGGGAGGCGCAAACGAGTCTCGGGTCTTCGCGAGCAGGCGCCGTTCGAGGTCCTCGGACCAACCCGCGAAGCGACAGACCTCGCCGAGCCAGGCGGGGTAGTCCATCACGAGTTGCTCGTAGCTGGTCACCATCGAGTCGGGATGGTCCTCGGCAAGCGCCAGCACACGCCGGAACTCGGCCGTGACCGGCTTGAGGAACGTGGCGATCCCCTCGGCGACCGACATCGCGTTCAACGACTCCCTGCGCCGGAGGAACGCCTCCGGAGATCGCACCTGCAAGGAGTGGCTGTACAGCGTCGAGTAGTACATCGACACCGCCGCGTCCCGCGGATCTCGGTGCATCAGCACCAGCTTCAGGCCCTCGAGGGGTGTGGCCCCGGGAGTCTGCTCGACCAACCGGGCGACATCGTTGGGGTACACCCGAACGAAGACGGCGCCCCGGCGGGGCACGGCGAGGTCGTCGAAGGTTCGACCGCGCAGGATTTCGCTCCCCAGGCGACACGCCCGCTTCGACGAGTCGATCCGCTCCACCGCGGTCGCGAACTCGTCGGCGATGAACGTCGACGCTCCTTTGTGGACGTTGACGAACAGGACGGTCGGGGTGGGGAGGGTTTTGGATTTCATCGCTAACCGTGACGGGAACGAACGGAGGGATCGGGAGGGTGGCACCATGGGGAAGAGTAGGGACAACCGTTCAGAAGACGAGCGGAATCTGGCTGGGGGGAAAGTCGAAGGTGGGGAACCACCAGGTCTCCAGAGCGTACCGTTGCGCAGCCAGGCCGGGACGGGTGGCGGTGCGATGCAGGAGGCGTTCGTCAAAGATCAGCGCGTCCCCGGCCGAGAACGTCGGATGGGCGGGCCCCTGCTCACCCGCCGCCACCAGGGCGTGGGCGTTTGACACCGACCAGTCGAACATGGCGCCGCCGGTACCGGTAGGGGCAAACTCGGCCTTCGGCACCGGCACCAGATCGATGCCTGGGGCCGAGGTTCCGGCGCCACAGTCCGACAAGGCAAACCAGGTGTTCAGCGTCTGAATGTCGCGGCCCATGAACGCGCCGTCCTGATGCCAGTCGGCGAACGCCAGATCAGGCCGCACCCTCCACAACGCACATTTACGAGCCGAAATCGCCGGTCGACCCCCGAACCAGTCGGCGACGACATCGGCCAATCCGCAATTGCGAAACGCCGCACAAATCGAGCGGAATACGCGCGGTGAGTCGGCGGCAAACATCGAGCCCGAATCCTCGGAGAACACTCGCTCCATGCCCATGTTCCCCAGATCGAGATCCTCTCCGAACGGCGAGAACCACGGGCCTCGGTCGCCGCCGTCGCGGGCCGCGAGCGACTTGTCGATGCAGCCGCTCAGATCGGCACATTCCGACCGTTCGAGCAGACCCCGCACGATCAGGCAACCGCTGATCGCCAGGCCTGTGGCGATGGACCCGGTCGTGAAATCGGCCGCGTCCACCTCTGCGACTCGGTCGTTGATTCGCACCGCGTCACGGTCGACTGCCGGCCGTTCGCGTTCGCCGGAACCTCGCTCCCAATCGACCTCGGAGAAGACGTCGTGGCGCCGCCGGACGAGGCTGCGCTCGACGGGGAACTCGCGCGTGCGGTCGGCGTGCTCCACGTGGAAGTCCAGACCTTCGAGCGGCGTGCGCACAGCGGGAGCCGTCACGCGTCGGCGGCGCCGACGCGCGACTCGATGTCGAGGAGCAGGTCGGGGATCGAGATGCTGGCGGCTGCCGCCTCGAGCGCGTCGATCGACTCGGCGGTGAACTCGCCCTGCGCCAACCGTTCGGCTATCTCGTCGTAGGCGTCGGCCAGGGTGGAGTCGTCGGGGTTGAGTCCCGTCACCACCGCCAGGCCCTTGCGGTAGGGGCCGGCAAACGCGTCGACCACCTGCACGCTCAGATCGGGCCGATACTCGCGCAGGACCGAGACCACCCGGTACACGTCGCCGCACCACGCGGCGTAACGACGCTCGCGCTCCGCCATCTCGATGCGACCCGGCAAGACGTCGTCGATGACCACGACCCCGTCGGCGTTCATCCATCGTTCGACATGGAGGAAATCGCGCACGACGAACTCGGACAGGTGCATGCCGTCTATGTAGGCGAGATCCACCCCGCCGCGCAGATGGTTGGCACACCACCCCTCGTTCGCGAAGAAGGTGTCACTCTTGATCTTGAACAACTTGGTCGGGAACGCCTGGGTCATGGTGAGCTCGAACTCGGGGTCGAGACCGACGCGGGCACACTTGGCCAACCGCAGGCTCATCCCGTTGTCGATGCCGATCTCGAGGTACAGCTTTGGCTTCACCAGCTCGTGCAGGCGGTTGAGCACCTCGAGATAGTCGAGCTTGGTCTCCGGCAGGCCGGCGCGTTCGGCGGCCCGACCCAGCAGGCCGGCGGGTTCGATCGGTGGTCGAGCGACGTGCTCGTCCTGCGGGCGACGGTCGGTGAGGTACATCGGCGCGGTCTCGGAGCCCACCAACAGGTGGTCTACGTGCAATTTGGCCAGGTTGTTGAGCAGCCGATGGCGCTCCTCGCCGTACCGGGTCGAGATCGTCGGCACGGTCTGGGTGGCGTTGCGGACCGTGCCGTATAGGAACGGGCTGCGGGAGAACGCCGGAAAGTCGTAGCCGAAGAGTTCTTCGTTGCGGGCGTGGTACTGGGCGACCCGCTCTTTGCGGACATCGACTGACACACCGGTCGTCGTCCCATGGTGGTCCTGATGAAACGAGCCCTCCCCGGCCAAGATGACATAGCTGTTGCGCGGTTCGTGCGTAAGCCGGTGAAACAGTTCGACGTTCGCCATGCCGGCGCCCGGCTCGTCGAATCGCTCGTCGAAGGCCCCGCATTCCTCGAGGACCGTGCGGGTGGTGATGAGACAGTTCGACTCCGCCCACTGAAAGGGATTGCGGTCGGCCATCTCGGTCGCCTTCACGGCGTACTCGAATAGGCGATATCCGTTTTCGGGCCATCCCAGCGATTCGAGATCGGCGGTTTCGCGATCGAACGGGTCGACCTGCGCGTCGACGTTCAGGTTCTGCGACACAGCGCCCATGAGGTACTGCGGCACATTGATCACCGGCCGCTCGTGCAGTTGCATCACCTCGAGGGCGTTCTGGACCACGCCGGGACTCAGCAGGTGAGCGCCGTCGATCATCAGGGCGATGGTGTCATGGTCCGCCCGCTCGATCGCCTTGTTCAGCCCAAACACCGGCGACGGATACCCGTCGACCCGCATGATCTCGAGGTTGGGGGCAATCGTTGCGAGGTCCTCGGCCGCGAGCGGAGTCGTCGAGCCGTTGTCAACGACGATGACCTGAATGCGAGAAGCATCGACCCCCTGGTACGCCGGCCGCAGCGACTCCAGCGTCCGGCGGATCTGACGGGGAATCTCGTAGGCCGCGACGATGAACGAAACACCGGCATCGGCGGGAAGCGCCGCTCCTGCGGCTGGTCCCACCCGGTCCCGGTATTCCGAGAGTTCGTCGACATAGGCACAGAGCTGCCGCTCCCGCTCGGCGAGCTCGTCGCGTTGGCGCAGGAGCCAGTCCACCCGGTTCTCCAGCTGGGTCAACTTTTCCTCATAGCGGGCGCTATCGAGCGACATTGCTTCGATCTTCCTCCTGCACGCGGCGGGTTCGGGTGGCCCAGCGCGGACTGCCCGGATACATGTGCACCAGAGGGCCAGAGTACTTCGCTTCATACACTATCGACCACTTTAGAGAACTCTCAGCTACCTTGGTTATCGCCTGGAAAGTTGCGAAAGAGACCATGCCCGACCACGAACAAGACACCGGGACCGGCCCGGCCGCACCGCCGGTGCTCGCATCGTTCCCTCGCTCCGGCCGAACGTGGCTGGCAACGCTGGTGCACGGCGCGGTGGGCGGAAGCGCCGACGCCGGGCTCGCCATGTTGCAGGGCGACGACCATCGGGCGTTGCTAACCCACGATGACTTCGAACCCACGCTTCACCGCGGACCGACCGTGCTATTGCTGCGCGACCCAGCCGATCAGCTGGTGTCGTTCTTTCACTACATGCGGGACCACCTCGGCGACTACGACGGCGACCTCAGCGCCAGCATGGCGGCCGAACACCAGGGCATCCCCCGCCTGGCCCGGTGGTACAACTCCTGGGGCCGACTGGCGGCGCCCGACTACGTGACGACATACGAACGGCTCCGCGGCGACACCGTGGCCGAGTTGGACGCCGTCCTCGCCGGGCTCGGCCTCCGGGATCAGGTCGAGGTGGCGCTCGACCGCATCGTGACGTCCTGCGACTTCGCGCTCGCCCACGCGGTCGAAGCCTCGGCCGGCGGCCCCGATCGGCCGACCGACGCACTGTTCGCCCGGCAGGGTCGCATACGGGCTAGTCGCGAGGTGCTGAACGCCGGCCAAGTCGACTCGCTGTTCGAGCAACTGCGCGGCGAGCTGACCGCCGAAGGCTCCCGATTGTTCGACCGGGGCGGCTTCCGTATCACCGAATGAACCTTGGACTGCGGCGCCGAACGCGAGCCGCTACTGGGCGGTGACCTCGAACTTGATGCGCCGGTTGTTCTGGCGACCCTCGGGGGTGTCGTTGGTGTCGATCGGCTGGTCCTGGCCGTAGCCGACCGCCGAGATGGTGCCTGCGTCGACCCCTTCGCCGATGAGGAAGTTCACCACGGCATCGGCCCGCTGCTGGCTGAGCTGCTGGTTGAAGCCGGCGTCGCCCTCGTTATCGGTGTGCCCCTGCACCTCGATGGTGCCGCCGGGGTTGGCGAGGATGATCTCGGCCGCGGATTCGAGCGTCGAACGGCTGGTTGCCCGGATGTTGGCGCTACCGGAATCGAACTCGATGGGTTCGAGCTCGAACAGGGCATCGAGTTCGATCTCGAGCGACGCCTCTTCGGCGTCCTCGAGCTGATCGTCGACCGCGTAGCCGGCACCCTCGGCAACCTCTCCCACCGCGGTGACAAAGGAGCTGTGGGCCAGCGGGTCGATGGTGCCGAGGATGGTGACGGTGCCGATCGCGGTGATGGCGTCGTCGACCTCGAGCTCGTCGATGACCTCACCGTCGAAGTTGTCCGAAACGGTGGCGACCATCGCGTCGGCCACATCGCGACTCGGGACCACGCCGGTGAGGGTGACCTCATCGGTGCTGTAGTCGATGGTGACCTCCGACGGCATGACGTCGGCGGGCTCTTCGGTGAGGATGTTGTCGGTGACGCCGTAGCCGGCGCCGGTCGCCAGGCCGGCGAAACGGGCAACCATGCCTTCGGCCTCGTCGGGCGATGATGCGGAACCGGTAATGGTGACGGTGCCGCCCTCGGTGGTCGTGGAGTTGTCGATCGTCAGCTCGTCGATGACCTCGCCGTCGAAGCCCTCGGCGGCGGCTGCGGCCATCGCCTCTTTGGTGGCGGCGTCGGGCACGACACCCGACAACGTGACCGACTGGCCGGCGTACGCGATGGCCACCGCGGACGGCGTCAACTCGGCCGCGCCGCCATCGTCGTCGCCGTGGGCCTCGGTGGTCGGCACCGCGGCCACCGATGCGGTGCCGTCATCGGCGCGCCCGGCGAGGAACCACCAACAGACGATCGCGATGACTGCGGCGAGCACGCCCAGTACGAGCAGGAATGGTTCTTTGTCGTCGTCTTCGTCGAACATCTCAGGTCTTCTCGTGGTTCTCTCTGGGTACAGCCGCCAGCGAGCGATTCTGTCAGCCCGCTCCAGCGATGGGCGAACCGGGTCGACGATACCGCTGGTGGATCAGCAGTACTTTGCCACGGTCGGGTACGGATTCCGGGCATTGCCGCGGCCACCGACGTGGATCTCAAAGTGCAGATGCGGCGTGGTCGCGTTGCCGGTGGCTCCGACGTAGCCAACGATGGTGCCCGCCTGCACCTGGCCCTTGTTGCCGTAGGCCGACAGGTGGGTGCCGTAGTAGTAGTTGCCGTCGTCGCCGTTGAGGTGGAACGACTCGCCGCCGATGCTGTTGCCCCGGTGCTCGACGAACCCGGACACGGGAGCCACCACCGGCGTTCCCGTCGCAGCCAGCATGTCGACGCCCTTGTGGCTGCGCCCGCCCGAACGCGGGGCGCCCCACGTGTCGCTGAAGCTGACCGGACCCTGCACGGGGCACACCCAGGCGCCGGAGGCGATCGGACCCGCGGGCGCGGGTGGCGGGGGCGGCGGTGGAGGGGGTGGGGGCGGCGGTGGCGGGGCGGCCGTGGTCGTCGGCAGGCTGGGGTCGCGGGTGGTCGTGGGCAGGCTCGGGTCCCGCGTCGTCGTGGGGGCGGGGGCGACCGTGGTGGCCGGCGTCGAGGTCGTGGTGGCGTTGGCGATCGCGGCGGCGCGGGCCGCGGCGGCAGCACGAGCCCGGGCGGCGGCCGCTCGGCGTTCGGCCTCGAGGCGTTGGCGCTCCTCCTCCTCGAGGTTGGCGATGACCGCTTCGATGCGGACGTACTCCTTCTCCATCTCCGACAGTGAGTCGTAGATGTCGGTCTGGGCGGTCTCGAGCCGAGCGACGGTGGCGACCTGGGCCTCGCGCTTTTCCGCCAGCGCGGCGGTGGCGATGTCGAGCTCGGAACGCAGCGCCCGGTACTCGTCGACGACATCGGCGTTCGTGCCCGACACGTAGTCGACGAAGAACCCTGCCCGCGTGCCCGCGTTGAGGTTCTCCTGGTTCAGGAACTGCGCATCGTCCTCGTTCGAACCGGTGAACTGATCGACGGCGAACCGCTGCAACTCCAGCCGGAGCTCGGCCAACTCGGCTTCGCCCTCGGTGACCGAATCCTGGAGATCGTCGAGATCCAGCTCGATCACGGCCAGGTCGGACTCGGCCCGGTGAAAGTTCGTCGTGGCCAGATCGGCCTGACTTTGGAGCTCGGCGATCCGGGCGTCGGCCTCGTCGAGTTCGTCGCGGGCGCGATCGAGGTCGGATTGGGCCAGGGCGGGCACCGTCATCGCGACGACGAGCAACGTCACCAGAACGGCGACCAGTCTGCGCATGAGGACGACCATAGCCAACGGCCCCCGAATGTTTCAGTTGGGTAACGAAGTTTTTCCTCGTCGGCCGGCCCGCGGGCCCGGGTTAGCGAGACGGCTCGCGGTCGGACTCGTCGCGGATGTCGCCGACCAACTCCTCGAGCACATCTTCGAGGGTGACGATGCCGACGGTGCGGCGCGACGCATCCTGCACGACGGCAAAGTGCAGGCGGGATTTGCGCATCTGGAGGAGCAGATCCTCGAGCTTGCGGTCGAGCGACACCTTCAGCATCCGCCGGATCAGCTCCAGCGGCACGGGGGCATCGCGATCCTCGACCGGCAGGCGCAGGAGGTCCTTGGCGTGCACGTACCCCAGCACATCGTCGAACCCGGTGCCGAGCACCGGCAGCCGGGAGTGCCCCGACGACACGACGACCTGCTCGATGTCGGCGACGGTCATCTGCCGGTTGACCGTCTGCACCTGCGAACGAGCGATGGCGACCGATGACACGGTCTGTTCGCCGAAGTCCAGGGCACCGGTCAGCAGCAGGTGATCGAACTCCTCGATCACCCCTTTTTGGTGCGAGGCCGCGACCATGGAGGAGAACTCCTGCGCGGTGTAGGCACTCCCGATCTCCTCGGTGGCGTGGTAGCCCAACTTCTCGACGATGGCGACCGAAAGCAGGTTCAGCACCCAGATCAGTGGGCGGAACATGGCCACGAAGACCCGATGGATCGGGGCCAGGGTCATGGCGACGCGCTCCGGGCCAGCCAACGCCAGGTTCTTCGGCACCATCTCGCCGATGAGCATGTGCAGGCACGACACGAGGATCAGGGCGATGATGAACGAGACGGTGTGGAGCGCACTCTCCGGCAAGAGCCCGTCGAGCGCGAGTTCGAGCAGGTGCGCCACCGACGGCTCCGCGAGGAAGCCGAGGATGATGGACGACCCGGTGTTGCCCAACTGGCAGCCCGCCATCTGGGTCGGCAGGTCCGACATGCTGGCCAGGGCCAACCGGGCCCGGCGATTACCCTCCTCGGCCAACGGCTCGAGCTTGGGGCGACGGCTGGCGATGAGCGAGAACTCGGTCGCCACGAAGAAGCCGTTGGCGCAAAACAGCGCGAAGGAGGCGAGCAGGGCCCAGAGGGTCATCGGCCCGGCTCCTCGGGGACGGGTTGGCCCGGCGGGGCGACGACCCGGACCGTCGCGATGCGCAGCCGGTTCATGGCCACCACCTCGATGCGCCAGCCCTCGAACTGCACGATCTCGCCCGGTTCGGGGATGTGGCCCAGCTGGTCGAGGACAAAGCCGGCGATGGTCTCGTAGTCGCCCTCGGGCATCGTGAACCCGGTGGCGTCGGCCACCTCGTCGGCGTGCAGGGCCGCCGAAACGACGTAGCTGCCGAACTGTTCGACGCGGGTGGTCTCGGCCCCGGTGGAGTCGTACTCGTCGTCGATCTCGCCGACGATCTCTTCGAGCAGATCTTCGAGGGTGATGATCCCCGCGGTTCCTCCGTGCTCGTCCACGACGATCGCCAGATGATCGCGGTTGGTGCGCAGATCGTCGAAGAGATCCTCGAGCTCGCGGGACTCGGGGACGGCCAGCACCTCGGTCATGATCGCGCTCACCGGGGTGGTCGCCCGCTCGTCGATCGGCAACCCGTAGACCGACTTCACGTGGACGACGCCGTGCACGTCGTCGAGATCCTCGCCCACGATCGGGAAGCGGCTGAACCCGGTCTGCAAGCTTGCGTTCACGAGTTCTTCGACCGTCTGGTCGAGTTCGAGCGCCTCCACCTCGACCCGGGGCACGAGCGCCTCGGCCGCGTCCTTTTCGCTGAAGCGGATGGACCGGGTGAGCAGGTCGACCTCCTCGGGGTCGAGCGTGCCCTCGTCGCCCGAGCTGGCGATCATGTGCTGGAGTTCGGCGAGATCGGGGTTGGACTCGCGCTCTTCGACCGGCTCGACGCCGAGGGCGCGCACCGTCGCGTCGGCGATGCCGTTGAGCATGCGCACGAGCGGGCTCACCAGAACGCCCCACAGCACCACGGGACGGGTGAGTAGGACGGTGATCCGCTCGGGTCGAGCGATGGCGATGTACTTCGGCACCTGCTCTCCCAGCACCATGTGCACGAGGGTGGCCAGGGTGAGGGCGATGGCGATCGAAATGCCGCCGGCCACGCCCTCGGGGAGGACCGATTCGGCCACCGGTTCGACGAACCGGGCGATGGCCGGCTCGGCCACGAATCCGAGCAGCAGCGACATCACGGTGATGCCGAGCTGGGCGGTCGACAGGTGAAACGACAACCGCTTGAGCAGCCGCTGCACGCCACCGGCGGCGCGGTTGCCCTCCTCGACCAGCTGATCGATGCGGTTTCGATCGACGGCGACGAGACCAAACTCGTACGCGACGAAGAATCCATTGGCCACCATCAGGGCCGCGAACGCGAGAAGGCCGAACACCGGCAAAAGGTTAGCGGCGCACCGGCTCCGCGCCGCCCATTCGCTTCCAACACCGGTCTACCGAGCGGGGCCGATGGCCGCCCCGGTCCGCCGTGCGGCCAGGAATATCGTCTTCGTTCGCCCTTTGGCTACCGTGGGCTCGTGACGATCTTCGCGTGTTCGCAGCGCCCGCTGTGTCCTCCTGCACCCCACGGCCCGGGCCCTCACGCCACGTCCCGGTTCGCCGGGTGACGACTCTCGAACCGCGCACCGACTACGAACCCGTCGCCATCGAGAGCGACTTTCCCGAGCCGACGGCGGCCATCGACCCGGACCAGTCCCTGGGCTGGATGCGCCGGCTCTGGCCGCTCGTGCTCCAACGCCGGCTCGCGTTCGCCGTCATCGCGATCACCGGAATCACCGGGGTCGCGGTAAACGCGACCGTGCCGCTGACGGTGCGCGGCGCGATCGACCAAGCGCTGACCGAACAGACCGCCGACCTCGAGCCGTTCGTCTGGCGACTCGTCATCACGGCCATCGCGCTCTTCGTCCTGCGTCTGGTCTACCGCTACACGCTCTTCTTCGCGGCGTACGCCATCGAGACCGACCTCCGCGACGTGGTCTACCAGCACCTCACCCGCCTTTCGTTCTCGTTTTATGACCGCACCCCTTCGGGCGAGGTCATCTCCCGGGCGAACTCCGACATCCGTTCGATCCAGCTCCTGCTGGCGTTCGGCCCGCTGGCCATCCTTTCGTCGCTGAGCTTCTTCATCGCCATCGTCTTGATGCTGCGCATCGATGTCGGGCTGACGCTGGTCGCGATCGTCACCATGCCGGGCGTCTACATCGTCGCTCAGCGGCTTCGCCAGCGGGTCTTTCCATTGATGTGGATCAGCCAGAGCCGGATGGCCGAAGTGGCGATGGTGGTCGACGAGAACATCAACGGAACCCGGGTGGTGAAGGCGTTCGCCGCCGAGTCCGGCGAGGTAACCAAGCTCGCCCGGGCGGCCCAGCGACTGCGATGGTCGGCCATCGAGGCGGTCGACGCCCGGGCGCGCCACAACCCGGTGATCGAGGCCCTGCCGCAGCTCGGCGCCGCCGGGCTGTTGCTCTACGGCGGCTGGCGGGTGATCGACGACGCGCTAACGATCGGCGACATCGTGGCGTTCAACGCCTACATCATCCTCATCACGGTGCCGTTTCGGTTGTTCGGGTTCCTGCTCATGCAGGCGCAACGGGCCGGAGCCTCGGCGGGCCGGATCTACGAAATCCTCGACGCCGAGCCGGAAATCGTCGACCCGCCCGACCCGATCGATCTGCACGATCCAAAGGGAGCGATCGAGTTCGATGACGTTTCGTTTGCCTATCCCGCCTCGTTGGGCGGCGACGATGGTCGGCCGAACGTGCTCGATGGCTTTTCGATGCGGATCGAGCCGGGGGAAACGGTGGCGATCGTCGGGCGGACCGGTAGCGGCAAGTCGACGATCATTCGGCTCCTGCCCCGCTTCTACGACACCGATGCGGGGGCGGTGCGGATCGACGGCATCGATGTTCGGGCGCTGCAGCTGACCAGCCTGCGCCATGCCGTGAACGTCGTGTTCGACGAGCCCTTCCTCTTTTCGGCGTCGGTGCGGGACAACATTGCGTTCGCGGTGCCCAACGCGCCCGAGGCCGAGGTGATCGCGGCGGCGAAGGCGGCCCACGCCGACGGCTTCATCCGCGAACTGGCCGAGGGCTACGACACGGTCGTCGGCGAGCGCGGCTACACGTTGTCGGGCGGGCAACGCCAGCGGATTGCCATCGCCCGGACCCTGCTCGCCAACCCGGCGGTGCTGGTGCTCGACGACGCCACCTCGGCGATCGACGTGCACGTCGAGGAACAGATCTACGAGGCGCTGCGCGAGTTGTTGCAGGACCGGACCACGGTGATCATCGCGCACCGTCTGTCGACGATCGCCCTGGCCGACCGGGTGGTGCTGCTCGAGGACGGGCGGGTGGCCGCGTCGGGCACCCACCAGGAGTTGTTGGCCACCGAACCCCGCTACGCCGAGGTCCTCGCCAACGTCGAAACCCCACCGGAGCCGCCCGACCCCGTAACAAACACAAGCGACCCGGACAACCCGGACAAACGGCGGCCCAACCAAACCAACGTGGTCGAGGATCCCAGCAAAACAACCGCGCCCGACAACCCCACAAACGACGCGGACAAAGGGATGAAAACAGATCCCAGCAAAACAACCGCGCCCGACACCTCCACAAACAAGCCAGAAAACAACCTGGTCGAGGATCCCGCGAAAACGAACGCGCCCGACACCTCCGCAAACGACCCGGACAAAGGTATATAGGGATGGGCTTCGGAGCGCCCGGAGGCGGGTGGGTGGCCAGCGGGCCGACGTCGGTGCAGGCCAACGCGCAGGCGGGCCTGCCGTACGCAAACGTGCCGGGCCACCTCGTGGGCCGGGTCGAGGAGGTGCTCGATCGCGAGCCGAATCACCCGGAGCCCGAGGTCGCCTTCGAACAGCGCCGTCGGGTGGTGCGACGATTCAGTCTGCGTTCGTTCCTGTGGCCCCACCGGCGCCGCCTCGCGGTCGCGACCCTGCTGGTGATGGTCGAGGCCGCGCTGGTAAACCTCGGTCCGTTCCTGGTGCGGATCGGCATCGACGACGGGATCCGGCCCGGCGACAAGAGCGTGCTCGTGGTGGCGGCGCTGGCGTTTGTGGCGGCTGTCATCATCTCGGCGGCGGCCGGTTATGCCCGCATGGCGTTCACCGGCCGGCTGGGCGAACGGCTGATGTATGAGCTGCGTATCCGCGTGTTCAGCCACTTTCAACGCCAGTCGCTGGACTTCTTCACGAAGGAGAAGGCGGGCGTGTTGATGACCCGCATGACCAGCGACATCGACGCGCTGTCGACGCTGTTCCAGGAGGGCCTGGTGCAGTTCGTCGTCCAGTTCACGACGCTGCTCGCGATCACCGTGTACCTGTTGTTCCTCAACGTTCGCCTCACCATCATCTTGTTGTTGCTGGTGATTCCGGTGACCGTCGCCAACACCCTGTGGTTTCGGCGGGCGGCCCAGGTCGGGTACCTCCGGGTTCGGGATCGGATCGCCGACGTGCTGTCCGATCTCCAGGAGAGCTTGGCGGGGATTCGCATCATCGCGGCAACGAATCGTCGGGCCCACAACGTGCTGCGCCACCGCAACGTGGTCAACGAACATCGCCGGGCCAATCTGTTCATGGCCCGGGCGCAGTCGGCCTACGGGTCGAGTTCGGAAGCCATCGGTATCGCAGTTCAGGCGGTGCTGTTGCTGCTCGGTGGCCGCATGGTGCTGCGCGGTGAGCTGAGCATCGGCGAACTCACGGCGTTCGTACTGTTCCTCACCCGGTTCTTCGCGCCGGTGCAGACCCTCGTGCAGCTGTTCAATCAGTACCAGCAGGGCGGAGCGGCGATCACCAAACTTCGCGACCTGTTCGACACCGAACCCTCGGTCATGGAGGCGGCCGACGCGGTTGCGCTGCCGCCCATCGAGGGCGGCATCGAGCTGCGCGACGTGACCTTCGGGTACGACCCGGACGTACCCGTTCTGCACGACATCAACCTGCGCATCGCGCCCGGGGAGGTCCTGGCCGTCGTCGGGCCGACGGGTGCCGGCAAGTCGACCGTCGCCAAGCTGATCACCCGGTTCTACGACCCGGGGTCGGGAGTCGTGGCTATCGATGGCCACGACCTGCGCGGGGTCACCCTGGCATCGCTGCGCCGCCAGCTCGGCGTCGTCCCTCAGGAGCCGTTCCTCTTCAACGCCTCGCTGCGGGCCAACATCGCGTTCGCCGACCCCGACGCCGATGATGCCGCGATCGAGGCCGCCGTGGCCGAGGTGGGATTGTCCGACCTGGTCGCGGCTCTGCCGCACGGGCTCGACTCGCCCGTGCACGAACGCGGCACGTCCCTTTCGGCCGGCGAGCGCCAGCTCCTCGCCCTCGCCCGGGCGTTTCTCGCCCAGCCGAGGGTGCTCGTGCTCGACGAGGCCACGTCGAACCTCGACCTCGCTTCCGAAACGGTGATCGAGCATGCCCTCGACGTGGTGCTCGAGGGGCGCACCGCCATCATCATCGCCCACCGGTTGGCGACCGCCATGCGGGCTGACCGGATCGCGGTGGTCGACGATGGGCGAATCATCGAGCTCGGCAGCCACGACGAACTGGTGGCCCAGGGCGGCCACTACGCCGCCATGTTTGCCACCTGGAATTCGGTGGCGACCACCTCCTGACCAAGCTCATCACGTCAGCCCCGCCGCAACGGGCCTGACGACGTCACGTCGTCTAGGAAAATGGCTGGATCTGGTGGTGGGTGGTCATGGCTGAACCGGCCGGGCCCAGCAGCGCCTGCGCCCGCAGGCTGCGCTTGTGCAGCAGCTGAATCAGCTCGATGTCGTGGCGACCGTCGTCGGCGAGGATGAACGCCTCCAACGCGACCTCACCCGCAGCCCAGTCCGGCGGGCGTTCACCGAGCAGCTCCTGGAGATCGTCGAGATCCGCGGCGGCCAGGGCGGCACCGATCTCGTCGAAGCGCTGCGCGTGGCGGGCCAACCGGAACGCCGTACGGATCTCGTAACGCTGGTAGTCGTCGTCGATCTCGGCCGACCGAAGCTTGTGTACCAACTGCTGGTGTACGACCGCCGCCGGCGAAGGACGCGGTTCGGGCAGGTCGATCCCGGGTAGGTCCAGGTCGAGAATTTCGGCGAGCGCCTCGGTGGTGAAAAGGTCGGTCTCGCGGCACCACTGGAGGTTGGTCATGAGGTCCGACTCCGGTCCGGGGTCGCGCAACGCGGCGCTGAACGCGAGCCGGTTCGACATGGTGAACGCGACGTGATGCCACTTGATGGCATCGAGGTCGACGGGCGAGCCCGACACCCGCTCATACCTCTCGTACAGTTCGGCAAAGTCGCCGAACCCACCGATCGTGTCGCGCATCCGGAACGCGGCGAGGTCCATCATCGGGTCGCCGATATGACCCAGTTCCACGTCGAGCAATGCCACCAACCGGCCGTCGCGATGATGGAACTGTCCGCTGTCCCACACGATCGGCGCCTCACGACCAAGCGTGCCCATCGGGTTGCGCCGGAGCCAGCCGAGCCCGAACTCCAGCAGCGGGTCCGGACCGATCTTCGCCCGGCGATACCGCTCCTCGTAGCGATGGAGACCCACCCACCCCGACTCGGCCGGTGTGGCCGCCCGGACGATGTCGGCGGCGACGAAGGGTTCGATCGCCAACGCGTGCAACGCGGCGAGCGCGTCGATGTAGTCATTCATCACCGCGGCGCGAACGGTTTCGGCCGCGTCGGTGAGGTAGGGCTCACCGGGCACGTGGTCCATCACGTAAGCCATCGGTTCCTCGATCCAGCCGCGCACCGGGGCCACCGGTATCCCGTGTTCGCCCATCAGCGTTTGGAATCGCATCTCGTGGGCGAGCGGGAAGATCAGCTCCATGTCGGTGCGGTCGCCGCGCACCACGTACTCGCGGGTATCGTCCCCCGCGGCCACCGTGACAAACCACACCGGCCGCCAGCGCGGCTGGCGGTGAAGCGCGACGACCCGGCCGTCGATATTGGAATCGAACCAGGCTCGTACCAATCGGTCGCGGTCATCGTCGGCGAGGTCGTCCGTATGTTCGCTGGCCATTCCCGAGTCTGTCAGGGCGCGACGAATAACGAACAGTTGCGGGCTGGGGAACACCCGGCCGATCTGGCAGGATGCGCCATGGCCGAAGACCCTGCGACCCCACCGGCGCGCACCCCGGCGTTGGAACTGCGCGGTGTCAGCCGGATGTTCGACGGCCGCACCGTGTTGCGCGACATCGACCTCACCGTGAGCGACGACGAGCGCTGGGTGGTGCTCGGTCCCAACGGATCAGGAAAATCGACGCTCGTGCAGATCGCGTCGCTGTACCTCCACCCGAGCACCGGGACGGTGCGAGTGCTCGGCGAGGAACTCGGTCGGGTCGACGTGCGTCGACTGCGACAACGAATCGGGGTCGCCAGCCCCGCGCTCGCCGACCGGTTTCGACTCGACCTCTCCGTGGTCGATGTCGTGATGACCGCCAAGTTCGCCGCCCTCGAACCGTGGTGGCACACCTACGACGACGCCGACCGGCAGCGAGCGCGCGACCTGCTCGACCAGGTCGGGTTGGCCCACGTGGTGGACTCACGGCTGGGCCAGCTGTCCTCCGGGGAACGACAGCGCGTGCAGCTGGCTCGCACCCTCATGGGTGACCCCGGCCTGCTCGTGCTCGACGAGCCGACCGCCTCGCTCGATCTCGGCGGCCGCGAGGAACTGGTGCGCGCCCTGACCGAGGTGGCGGCCGACGGAGCGACCCCGCCCAGTCTGCTGGTCACCCACCACGTCGAGGAGATACCCGCGTCGATCACCCACGCGCTGTTATTGCGCGACGGCCGGCCGCTCGCCTCGGGCCCGCTCGACGATGTACTCAGCGCAGAGTCGCTGACCGCCTGCTTCGGGCTGACCCTGCGGCTCGACTTCCGCGACGGCCGCTACACGGCCTGGCATCCGCGCGGCTGATCAGCCGGGCTCGATGGCCAGGACGACGCCCTCGCGCACCGAGACGGTCGCCATCGAGTCGATGAACTCGTTGCTCACACCCAGCGTTGTGGTGGCCGGGATCACGGCATCGTTGAGCGGGTAGCGGAGGCCGGTGGTGTTCACCCCAAGGGCGTCGGCACCCACGACGAACAACGACAGCTGGGCGCCCGGCTCACTCCACAACTCGACCTCGGAGCGCACGACGGTGACCGTTGCCCCGCCCACCATGCCGACGACGGGTACCGAGGCCAGCGCCGGCGAGGCGAGCACGAGCAGATTGGCGAACTGGTGGTCGAGTCGGCCGCCCGGAGCCAGCAGCACTTCGATCCGGGTGGCGCCCCGCTCGAGCGCGGCGAGCAGCGCCAACTCGAGATCGGTGGCGTCCTTCGCCCGCCGATGCTTCTCGATCGCCACGTGATGGTCGTGCGCCCAGTCGAGACCGTCGGCGCTGACCGAGTCGAGATCGCCCACCACGAGCTCTGGCACCCACCCGACCGAACGGGCTACGTCGAGGCCCGAGTCGACGGCGATGATCGGCGCGTCGGGGTCGATCCGTTTGAGATCGAACAACGGGATGGGCCCACCCCCACCGATCACGACGATCGTGCGTGCCATGTCCGTCAGACTAGAACCCCAACCCGGATCTCGGCGATGTCAACAAGCTTCAATCGTGCGACAATCCGCATTCCGGCGCACCGCCGACATCAGCAGGTGGCAGCCGGCTGCGGAGCCCCCACCCCGGCCAACATCGGCCCGAGATCGGCCAGGGGCACCGCGATCGTGACGCCGGTATTGGTCTCCACGCCGATGACGACGGCGACCACCCGGCCGTCGGCGTCGAGCACCGGACCACCGGAGAACCCCTCGCTGGCCGACATCGACAACAACAGCACCCGTTCGGCCTGCTGCTGAAACGCCGCTCCGTTACCCGTTCCGATGACCTGGCCGGTGAGCACCCGCTTGGGGCCACCCGCCGGGTACCCAACGATCGCCATGGCCTCACCCTTCTCGGGCACGGTGGTGCGGATGGGATACCAGGGAGCCGTGCCGTCGCCCACCAGCACGGCGGCGTCGACGCCGTCGTCTGCGAGGTGGGCGACCGGGGCGAGCGAGCCGGTTTCGAGTTCAACCCCTGCGGTGTCGGCCACCACGTGGGCAGCCGTGATGAGCCCGGCGGATGTGGCGAACGCCGACCCGACCGAACCACCGTCGCAGCGCCAGTTGGTGAGCCGAACCGTTCCCCCGGTGGGCACCGAGGCAGCATCGATCGGCGCGACCGGTTCGACCGGAATCGCAGGCGGGCTGCCGGAGGCGGTGACGATGTCGGCGCTGCGGACCCACAGGGCGCCGGCCGCGCCAAGCACCATCAACAGTCCGATCATCACCACACCTCGCCATCGCTGCACTCATCCAGGAGTACCACGCTTTTGCCTTCAATGCTTTTCGATATATTTGAATTGTTTTTACTGTGTCGGCTTGACGTGGGGGCGGGCGCCCCTTGCGCCCCGCACTCGCGCCCGGAAAAGCCGCAGCCTCAGGGGTGGCTCGCCGGTGCCGATGGATCCCCATGTCCGAACAGCTCTCGATGCCCCTGGTGCGCCCCCTCGAGGACCCGCCGCTCGTCCGCCTGCGCTGCACCACCTGCGATGTCGCCTGGAGCGGATCGCCGGAATCGCCCTGCTGGGTATGCGGTGAACCCGGAGCCGGACTGCGTTCGATCGTGCGCTACCGCGAACGCGAAATCAACGATTTCGAATTCGAGTACTGAATAACTCTGCGCCTTCCGGCGCAGACCCCACCGGCCCCACCGCGGCCACCGCCGTAGTCTTCACGCATGAGGCCGCGTGCTGTTCGATTGGTGTTGGCTCTTAGCGTGATTGCCGCGGCCTGCTCGAACCCGGCCGGGGACCGCGAAGGAGCAAACGTGGTCGAGTTGGCGACCTCGACCCCAACGACCACAGCAACCACCCTGGTGCCACCAACGACTGTTGTCGAGGCCCGGGTCGGGTTCGGGCCCGGTGACCCGCTGCCCGTCGAGCACTGCGAGGCCGTCGAGCGACCCACAACGAACGTGGCGGGCGTGCTCCCGGACAACGGCAACATCGACCCGCTCGTCATGGGTGTCGTTTTGACCTATGAGGCGCAACACCAAGACACCTTCGCAGGACGGTGGATCGACCGAGAAGCGGGCGGCGTGCTCGTCATCGCCTTCACCGATGCCCCCGGCCCCCACCGAACGGCCCTGCTCGCCCGCGGACCACGGCCCGACGATGAACCGGCCGTACAGCCCCGTCCACCAATCGACGATCCACGGGTGCTCGGCGTGCGCGACGACGTGGTCATTGACGTCGTGCAGGTGCGGTACTCGGCAGCGGAACTGAACGCATTCCAAGAAGCACTCCGGCCGCTGCGCCACGGCAGCGGCCAGGCCCAAGACCGCAACCGGGTCAGCCTTTTCCTGATCGACCCGACTCCGGCCGACTTCGACGCCATCTTGGCGCTCGTGCCGGGCGACGCGGTCTGCGCCGAACCGCAGTTCTCACCACCCCGACCGCCGGAACCACTCCAGGTCCTCGACACCGATGGCACCGCACTACTCCTCACCTGCGGAGGCCCGACCGTGATCCCGCCCGCAGACTGGGAGAGCCCGCCGCCACTCGCGAACAGTGACCATCCCGCGGCTGAGGCGTTTCGCGCACAGCTCGATCAGGCCGACGAATCGTTCCTCGGTGACCCGTCGGGCGAGTGGTCGGTGTTCATCAGACCCGACGGTGAATTCGTTGTCTTCCTCCAGCGCAGCGATGATCAAGATCACTGGCACCCCTACCGAGCCACCGGAGAGCAGTGGGAACTGTTCGGCGGCGCCTATTCGACGCCGCCGTGCGAACCCGAAACCGCGCTTCCCTTTGGCGTCCAGGTGATGGAAGTTGGCTTTGACCCGTCGGCTGGTGAGCCGAACCCGGATTCGACGACGATCGATCTCTTGGTGAAGGAGTCCGGCTGCGCCAGCGGCCAACCGCCCGGAGAGCGGCTGCTCGAACCCCAGATACTCGAGACCGACGAAGCCGTCTTTGTCGTCTTCGGCCTTATGCCGCTACTGGGTGGCGCCAACTGCCCCAGCAACCCATCCACACCGGTGACCATCGAACTTGAACGACCGCTCGGCGATCGCCCCATCCTCGACGGCACGAAGACACCGCCTGTACCACTAACCGTTGCGGCCGGCGACGGGTTCATCGACGAGTGAGAGCGTGCACCACGGTCATCGGCTGGCTAATCGCCAAGTGCGGTCTCGATGGCGGCGAGGTCGTTGCGGAGCCGCCGCACCTCGACCAACGCGTTGCTGGCCGCGACCGGCGTCGCCGCTCGCATGGCGGCCTTTCGTCGCGTGAGCTCCCGTTTGATCCCCGTCCGCTGCGCGCGCAACCGCCGCTCGTAGGCAGCGGCCGTTTCGCCGGTGCGACGCGTGGCAATGGTTCGCTTCACGAGCTGCACGACAACATCGAACACCCGACCCGCTCGCGCGCCCAGTCGGGTCGCCGGCCGGCGAACCGTTCATATTCGGGTTGCTCCTCGTAGGGGCGCCGGAAGACCTCGAGGAGCTCGTTCACCAGCCCGTAGTCGCCCGCCTCGGCGTCATCGATGGCGAGTTGGGCCAAATAGTTGCGCAGCACATACTTCGGGTTCACCGCGTGCATTGCGGCGCGGCGGTCCGCGTCGGTTCGCCCATCGGCCTGCACCCGCTCGATGTAGGTGCGCACCCAACCCGCCACGTCAACCGCGACCTCATCGCTCAGAAACGACTCCAGCGGCGCATCCGGAGCACCCGCGGGCGGATAGAAGGCGTCGGCCAACGGCTCGATCAACGCTCGGGCGTCCGCCGCCGTCGTACCCAACATCGCCACGTCGACGCCGTCGGTCACGACGTCGGCCAGGCGACGGAAGAAGATCGTCATGTCGATCTCGGAGGCTTGCAGTGAGCGCTGCACCCCATCGACCAGCGCGATGTCGGGGCCGCCGTTCTCGGTTCCGTCGTCGGCGGCATCGACCAGGCCGAGCTTGGCGCCCATCGCCGCGATCCAACCGCCCTGGAACTCACTGACGAAGGAATCCAGCGCCTCTTCGAACGGGCCCGCCTCCTCGGTCAGCGGGTACAACGCATTCGCCAACCGGAGCAGGTTCCAGTGCGCGATCTGGGGCTGATGCCCGTACCGGTAGCGGCGGCCGGCCGCGTCGGTCGTGTTCGGCGTCCAGTCGACATCGAAGTCATCGAGCCAGCCGTAGGGCCCGTAGTCGATCGTGAGCCCGAGGATCGACATGTTGTCGGTGTTCATGACGCCGTGTACGAAACCGACCCGCATCCAGTCCACGATCATCACCGCCGTGCGTCGACACACCTCGGCGAACCACTCGGCGTAGACCGACGGCGACGGCTCGCCGAGTTCGGGGTAATCGTTGCGAATCGTGAAGTCGACCAACGAGCGCAACAGGTCGAGATCGCCCCGCGATGCCGGCAACTCGAAGTTCCCGAAGCGAATGAACGATGGCGCGACCCGACACACGATCGCCCCCGGTTCGGGTGCGGGATGACCGTCGTACAACATGTCGCGCACAACCTCGTCGCCGGTGACGACGAGACTCAGCGCCCGCGTGGTCGGGACGCCGAGGTGATGCATGGCCTCGCTGCACAGAAACTCGCGCACCGACGAACGCAACACCGCCCGACCGTCGGCCCGCCGCGAGTACGGCGTCGGCCCCGCCCCCTTGAGCTGCAGGGTCAGGTGTTCGTCACGACCGTTCTTGACCTCGCCCAGGCCGATGGCCCGACCGTCGCCGAGCTGCCCGGCCCAGTTTCCGAACTGATGACCCCCGTAGGCCATGGCAAAAGGATCCATGCCCGCGAGCACCCGGTTGCCGGCGAACACCTCGGCAAACTCCTGGCTCTGCGTCACGTCCGGACCCAGGTCGAGCATGGCCGCCACCTCGGCGGCCACCGCGACGGTGCGCGGAGCCGCCACCGGGGTCGGGAGCACGCGCGAGAACGCCGCACCGTTCACCTGGCGAGGCAACACCCGCTCGCCAACGGCCGGGGCGGGGTGCGGGTCGGCCGCCAACGCGTCGGTGAAGCGGTTGTCGAAGTCGAGTTCGTCGAGTTGGCGCGTCGGGCTGGTCATCGGGCTCCGACCGCGGCGCGCTGCTCGATCAACGACGCCAGCGGATCGAGGTCGAACGGATGACCCGTCATCACGATGATGTGGTCGGCGCCGGCCTCGATATAGCGCCCGACGTCGGCGACATCATCGCCCTGCACGGCCACCGTTCGTTCGATGGTGGCGGGGTCGCGGTCGAGCTTGGCGCACCAGTCGTTCAGCACTGCGTTCTTGTGGGCGAAGTTCTCCGGCGGACCGAAGGTGTTCCACGAAGTCGCGTACTCGGCGACGAGCCGCAGGGTGACCTTCTCGCCCGCACCACCGATCATCAGTGGCAGGTCGCCCACCGGGGCGGGGTTGAGCTTGGTCAGCCGATCGCGCATGCGGGGAAGATCCGCCTCGAGCTGGCGCAAGCGCCCGATGGCGGTGCCGAACTCGTAGCCGTATTCGTCGTAGTCGCGCTCGAACCACCCCGAACCGACGCCGAGATACATCCGGCCTCCGGACACGTGGTCGAGCGTACGAGCCATGTCGGCCAACAGCTCCGGGTTGCGGTAGTTGTTGCCCGACACCAACGTTCCGAGCATGGCCCGCTCGGTATCGGCGGCCATGACCGACAGCATGGTCCACCCCTCAAAGTGGGTGGCATCGGGGTCACCGAACAATGGGTAGAAGTGATCCCAGATCCAAATGGAATCCGCGCCCATGGCGTCCGCCTGGCGCCACGCCGCTCGCATTTCGTCGACCGAGGTTCCCTGGGGTTGGAGTTGAACACCGACTCGTAGTTTGGCCATGGGCCATCTTGGCCCAGCCGCCGCCGCTTCTTGAATCGAGCGGGCGAGTTTCGGCGTGGCGTCGTTGCACCGAACCGCTACGATGGCCGCTTCCGGGCGATTAGCTCAGCTGGCTAGAGCGCTGCCTTCACACGGCAGAGGTCACAAGTTCAAGTCTTGTATCGCCCACGCATCGCACCCCGGGCCCGGTTAGCCCGTGTACATCGCCAGACACGCCACGCCCGAGAGCTCCGGTAGCCGCCAGGCCTGCAGCGGCGGAGTGCAGTCGACCTGCTCGGCGACGAGAGACTCGATGACGGCATCGTGACCCCCATCGCAGGGGTGCACCCGCAACTGCCTCAGCGTCTGGACGCAATCACCCACCGCGAAGACGTCGGCGGCCGGCTCCTCGTCGCCCCCGGCCGGATCGGCCGACCGGTTGGCGAATGCGGTGAAGACGAAGATGAGCCCGAGTAGGCCGATGACCGTCGCGAGGGGCAGCGCCCGCAGGAGGGCAACCGCGAATCCGACCGGTTGTTCCTCGGCGACGGGATCGACGTCGTGCGGGTCGGCCGGCGCCGGCCGCCCGCGTGACGAAGCCGATCGGGGGCGGGTCGCTCGCCCTTCGTCGTAGGCCCGACGCCGAGCCGGATCGCCGAGGACGGACCACGCCGCGTTGACCTCGCGCAACCGGGCCTCACCGGCGCGAATCTCCGCGCTCGGCCGACCGTAGAGCCGGTCCGGATGATGCCGGCGAGCGAGATCGCGGTGCGCAGCCCGGATCTCCTCCGCGGAAGCGTCGGCGCGGACGCCGAGGGAGTCGTAATGAGTGGCGATGCCCGACAGTAACCGGCGATGCCCGCCCGATCCGTACCCGCGGCGGCCACCGCGCGGTCGGACTACGGTCGGCACATGTCGGATCTGACGTGCGCCAACTGCGGTGAGGACGACGACCTGCTCGGCGAACGCGACGGCGAGGTCATCACCATCACCTGTCAGGCGTGCGGCCTCGTGTGGGATCGGGACCTGGCGCCGAGCTGTGGCACGTGCGGGTCGACCGACGTGCGGCCTGCGTTTCAGGCCATCCTCGACAAGTCGCGGGGCACACAGCTGTCGATTCAGTCGATGCGCCTCGTGCATCTGTGCCCGACGTGTGACCCGGAGAAGCTCGAGGCCTACCTGCACTCGAACACGCCGATCCCACCCGACGAACTTCCCGTCACCCCGCGCGATTAGCCGGCGGTGCAGGGCTACTCGGTGGACTCGGGGTCGATGGTCGAGGCCTCGTGGTTGACCCGGTCCTCGAACGACGGCGCTTCGTTGCGGGGGAAGTAGCCCGGAAGCATCGAGCCGTCGAGTTGGTAGTCGTCGCTGAACGTGTCGCCCCGCTGGTCCAGCCCGCTGCCCTCGGCCGCTTCGCGAGCTTCGGGGGCAACGTCGGGAGCAATGTCGGGGGCGACCAGACCGGCAGGGGGTGATTCACACGGAATCTTGACGTCGTCGACCCAGATCCCCTCGAAGTTGTTGGCGACGCCGTCGCCGGTGTCGAACGAGAACACGATCTGGACATCGGTACCGGCCCACGGGGCAAGGCTCACGGCGACCGACTCGAACAGTCCACCGGTGCCTCCGTCGCGGAACCGGTCGTACAGCACCACGCCGGCCGGAATGACGCTGACCTGGAATCGATCCCAGAATCCGCTGCCGAAGGTCTCGACCTCGCGCCACACCTCGAAGCACAGGTCGAGGTCACCGCCCGCGGGGAGGGTGATGACCGGGCTGGTCACCGTGCCCGAGTTCGCGCCTGCGCCCTCGTACGTACCGCCGACGCCGGTGCCGTAGTGCAGGGCAGCTGACGGGCTGGTCGAGCGCCCCTTGGCGATATTCCAGAGACCCCCACCGTTGGGGCCGGCCGTGTTGTCGATCGTCCAGCCATGGAGCAGACCGTCGTCCCAGCAGTAGACGGCGGGGCAGCCGATCGAACCGGCGGCGAGCGCCGAGACCGGCGAGCGCATCGACGAAACCACGGGCGCGCTCCAGACGATTGCCCCGCCCACGGCGGCTTTCTTTAGGAGGGATCGACGGTCGAAGTGCTCCGCCGAGTCGTCCGAGAACATGACGTTTCCATCGGCATCATCGGAACAATTCTCAATCGCGGATACGGGGATCGAACGGATTTCGGCCGAATTCCGCCGTTTTCGGCCCAAATTGCAACTTTGCGGCGCAATCTGAGGTCAATCTTACGGGCCGGCGACCGGTGTGGCGCCAAGAACCTCGACCAGCCGCTCCAGCTCGGCGACCCGAGAACCCTTGACCAACACGGCATCGTCGGGGCCGAGACCGAGGACGATCGTCGCGGCATCAAAGGCGTTCGGCACCTGATCGTCGCCGCCGTAGGGCGCATCCACCGAGATCAGCCGCACCCCCAGTTCGGCGGCCAACGCCGCCATCCGCTCGTGCTCGGCGTCGGACTCCTCACCGAGTTCGGCCATCACCCCGAGCACCGCCACATGGGCCGACGCGTCCAACTCCACGAGCGATCGCAGCGCCGCCTCCACCGACAACGGGTTGGCGTTGTACGTGTCGTTCAGCACCAGGGTGCCGGTCGGTGTTCGCAGCAGCTCCATCCGCCACGGCGAGAGGTCCGGTCGAGCGAGACCCGTCACGACGTTGGTGAGACTCAGGCCGGCCGCCAGCGCCGCCGCGGCGGCCGCGCACGCGTTCACGACGTTGTGATCGCCCCGAGCGCCGAGGGTCACCGACGCGCTCCCCCACGGCGTCTGCAGATCGAAATTCGACGTGAGGTCAGCGTTACGCACAACCGATGTGGCGTGCACGTCCCCCTCATCACGCCCGAACGTGATCACCTCGGCGCTGGTCCGCGACGCCATCGCCAACACGCCCGGCACCTCGGCGTTGAGCACCGCAAAGCCGTTGAGCGGCAAAGACTCCACCAGCTCGCCCTTGGCCTCGATCACCGCCTCGACCGAACCGAACTCCGAGGTGTGCGCGGCCCCGACCGTCGTGACGATCCCGATCGACGGCGCGGCGATCGCCGCCAGCGTGGCGATCTGGCCCGGCCCGCGGGTCCCCATTTCCACCACGAGAGACGCGACGTCGTCGGGCGCGTTCAGGATCGTCAACGGCACGCCGAGTTCGTTGTTGAACGACCGGGCGCTCGCATGGGTCGGCCCCGCGGTCGCAAAGATCGCCGCCACCAGATCCTTCGTCGACGTCTTGCCGACCGAGCCGGTGATACCGACCACCCAACTCTCACCGAGCCGGTTGCGGCCATGGCGACCAATGGCCTGGAGGGCGGCGACGGTGTCGTCGACGACGATCGCCGTCCCGCCCGGCGTGGGGCCGTTCGAGAGGTACGCAGCGGCTCCGGATTCAAGGGCGGCCGGGATGAAGTCATGGCCGTCGCGCTCGGCGACCACCGGCACGAAAAGCTGGCCTTCGACCAGCTCTCTTGAATCCTGGGTCGCACCGGCGACCTCAACGTCGGGGCCGTGCAATTCGCCGCCGGCCACGCCGGCGATCTCTGAAGCTCGAATGCGCATGGGCGCAGTCTCGCAGGCCGAGACGCTCGGGTTGTTCACCGCCGCTAGCGTGGGGAGGGTGAACTCCGACCGCATCCGCTTACTCGTTCTGTTCGGCGGCCAATCGGCCGAGCACGATGTGTCGTGCGTCTCGGCCCGTCACGTGCTCGCCGCCATCGACCCCGACCGCTACGTGGTCGAGCCCATCGGCATCACCCGGGAAGGCACGTGGGTTCGAGCCGACGACGCGCAGCGGGCGCTCGCCGCCGGCGCCGAGGCCCTGCCCGAATTCATCAAGCCCGTCGGCCCCGACTTCGACCTTCTCCCCGCGATCAGCGATGCCCGCGACCACGGCGAACAGATCGTCGTGTTGCCCGTGCTGCACGGGCCGCTCGGCGAGGACGGCACCGTGCAGGGCATGTTGGAGCTTTCCGGCGTTCCCTACGTCGGTTGTGGCGTACTCGGCTCGGCGCTGACGATGGACAAGGCCAAGGCCAAAGAGGTGCTGGCCCACAACGGCATCCCCCAGGCCGACTACGTCGCGTTTCGCGAGTCGGAGTGGAATCCCGACAATGCCCCGGCCATCATCGACCGGCTCGGACCCGTCGTCTTCGTAAAGCCCGCGAACATGGGCTCGTCGATCGGCGTGTCGCGCGCGACGGGGGTTGACGAACTCGTGGCCGCGGTCGAACTCGCCCTCACCTACGACGGGTGGATCGTCGTGGAGGAGGAGGTCGTCGGCCGCGAACTCGAATGTTCCGTACTCGGCAACGATCGCCCGGAAGTCTCGCTCCCGGGCGAAATCCTGCCGGGCGACGCGTTCTACTCCTACGACGACAAGTACCACGACGGCGTCGCCGAGACCGTCGTGCCGGCGGACCTTCCCGCCGAGGTGGTCGCCGACATGCAGCGCATCGCCGCCGATGCGTTTCTCGCGCTGCGCTGCGAAGGGCTCGCCCGCGCCGACTTCTTCTACGAGCCCGACGGTCGCGGCCTGCTGGTGAACGAACTCAACACCATGCCGGGGTTCACCCCGATCTCGATGTACCCGAAGATGTGGCAGGCATCCGGTCTCTCCTACGGCGCCCTCATCGATCGCCTCGTCGAACTCGCCCTCGAACGGGCTGCTCGCCGGAAACGCCGCACCGACCACTAGCGGTATTGACCACGGACGTTGTCGCCGGCCGTCTCCGATGGTCGCCGCGCCGGCATGAATCGACTCGGCTCGACCGGGTTAGTCGTTCACCTCTCGGGACAGCCGAATTTCGGCGTAGAGGTTGTCGGCCTCGCGCGAGAGTCGTTCGGCCGCCGCGACGGCACTCGACCCCAGATCCGGATTCAGCGCGCCGAAACGGGTCTCGAGTCGCGCCACATCGTCGTCGAAACGAGACCAGGAGGAGAACAGACTGCGCCGGTGGTACTTCGCCACGTTGCGCACTGCGACGCGAGCGTTGGAGACCGCCCGCCGGGCCGCCGCCCGGTGGCTTTCGGCCCGATCGGCCACCTCGCCGGCCGTCTCGCGTGCGCTCGTGAGGTTGGTGGACGCATCGGTGGCCATCCGCAGCGCCTGGAGGTACTCCGGCTTTGGTCGTTCGAGCTCGGCCTCCGCCTGCTCGACCAACGTTGCTGCCAGCGCGGCCACCGAGTCGAAGCTCGAGTCCAGATCGCGCCGGTTTCGCCCCATCGTCGCCACGAACTCCGAGTGGTCGAACCGGGCATCGCTCGCCGCTGCGGCCGCGGTCTCCACCGCCTCGATGAGCGAGCTGTCCCGCTTGTCGATCGCGCCGAGGAGGTCGTCGGCCTGGTCGAGCAGGGCTCGACAGCCATCCATGGTGGACTCGGCTTCGTCCCAGCGTTGCTGTTCCATCGACAACATGGCGCCGGCGTCGCGCACGCTGACCAGTTCCTCGGTCGCCTGCACGAGCAGTTCGTCGGCGGCGTCGGGGTGCCCTTCGAGGTCGTAGTAGTCGCCCGCGCCGTGAATCGATCGCCAGCCGTCGATGAGCACCCGACCCTCGTTGAGCCGTTTCCGCTGGCCCGCGACGGCGTTCGCCAGCTGGTCGGCCCGAGCGCTGAGCTGGTCTCGACGGCTCTCCAACCCCGTTACGCCGTCAGCGAGACCGCGCAGATCCAGGACGAGTCGATCGTTGTCGTCGCGAATTGCATCGGCGTCGAGCTTGGCATCGTCGGATCGAGCCGCGAGCGCGTCGAGCCGCCCATCGATCTGACGCAGCGACTCCTCGAACGACTCGACCTTCCAGCCTTCATCGCGGCGCGCCGCAATGGCGGCCGCTATCGACTCTCGAGACGCAGCCAGCTCCTCCCGATCGATGCGCATCCGCTCGGGAGCTTCTTCCAGATCAGCGACCGCGGCGTCGAGACTCGTCGCCCTGGGTTCGAGCCGGTCGAGGGCTCGGCCGAGCATGTTCGCGTCGGAGATGGCCGTGCGGACGCCCAGAAACGAAAGGCCGCCCACCGCGGCTCCGTCGAGCGCTTCGATCTTGGCGTGGCGATCGTCGAACTCGGCCTTGGCCTCGTCGTAGGCCTCGCGAAGTCCGACCAACCGCTCGATCGTCGCCCCGTCGACCTGGTCGGCGACCCGGTCCGCCCGGTCCTCGATATTGGAGCGGCGTCGAGCGGTCAGCTGGGCCCGTTCGCGCACCGGGGCGATAACGGTGACCGCATGGGCCCGGTTACGGGCGAGTTCGCGGCGCCGCCTGAGCAGGTACCCGGCCAAACCGATGACCACGAGCGCGCCGACGATGGCGATCGCAACGATGACGGGAAGGCTCATTGGACGGAGCGCGGAAACGACAGCATCTGCCGGTCAACGGTAGTTGGCGGGGGCCCGGCCAACCCGATCGGCCGGGCGGGGCCGGGCGCTCAGTCGGCGACCAGGGCCGACCGTAGGAACCGCAGCAACTCCCGGCGCCGAACCGCGGTCGTGCGCAGCGTCGGCTCGATTCCGACCGCCTTCAGTACCTCGACTTCGGTGGCGACGCCGACGACGGTCGAGTACGCGGACAACAGGACCAGGCGAGCATCGGAGCTGCGGAGATGACCGGCGGCCATCTCCGCTTCGAGGAAGAGCCGGGCCCGCTCGACCAACGGTTCGAGGTGGTCCGAGAGCCGGGCCGCGGACGCCGAGCCGGGCCGCGAGACCTCGCGCAGCAGGCCGAGAAGCTCGGGGCGGCGAAGCGCCAAGCGAAAGACGGAGCGCACGAGGCGCTCGATGCGGCCCCACCCCAGCTCTTCGCTGCGCAGCGCTTCTTCGAGGGTGGCGGTCAGTTCGGCGGCGGCGTGATCGACCACGGCCGCGAGCAACGCATCCTTGGACGCGTAGTGATAGAGGATGGTCTGTTTGGCGATGCCCAGATGGCGGGCGAGGTCGTCGAGCGACGTGCCGTCGAATCCGGTGGTGCCGAACGACTCGAGCGCGGCGTGGAGAATCCGTTCCTTGGTGGAGGGGGCCGCCGGAGCGGGAGAATCCGAAGCGGCCGAACCGGCGGGATCGACGATGGCAGCCATGACGGAAAAGAACCTCCTGACCACATGGTAGAGGTTCGGTGACCATGTGGTAGAGAAGGGGCGTGATCGTCGAAAATTTGCGCGGCAAACGCGTCGCCATCACCGGCACCACCGGCTTTCTGGGCACCGCCCTCGTCGAACGCCTCCTGCGGACCGTCCCCGATCTCCACCTCGTACTTCTCGTTCGCCCCGGCCGACGCGGCGCCGAACAGCGGGTACGGCGCGAGATCCTGAAGAACGACGCCTTCAACCGACTCCGCGAGCAACACGGTGACGACTTCGACACCGCGGTGGGCGGCCGCATCACCGCGATCGCGGGTGATGTCGGTGTCGACGGGTTGGGCCTCGACGACGACGGCCGTCGGGAGATCGCGAGCTGCGACATCGTCATCCACTCGGCGGCCACGGTTTCGTTCGACTCGCCCATCGACCTCGCCGTCGAGGTCAACCTGCTGGGCCCCGTGCGCATCGCCGCCACCCTCCACGAACTCGGCGTGTCCCCTCACCTCGTCGCGGTGTCCACCTGCTACGTCGCCGGCAGCCGCCGCGGTGAAGCCCCGGAGGTCGCGGTGGACGCGAGCCCCTTCTTCGTCGACGTCGACTGGCGTACCGAGGTCGACTCCGCCCGCCGTTGCCGCATCGACACCGAAGCGTCGAGCCGCGAACCCGATCGGCTACGCGAGTTTCGCCAGCGCGCCGTCGCCGAGCTGGGCGCTGCCGGCACACCGGCCCTGGCGGCCAAGACCGAACAACTTCGCACCCGCTGGGTCGTCGACCAGATGGGCGAGGCCGGCCGGGCCCGAGCCTCATCGCTCGGATTCCCCGACGCCTACGCCTACACCAAGTCACTCGGCGAGAAAGCGCTCCAGGAGACCAAGGGCGACCTTCGGGTTTCGGTCGTGCGCCCCTCGATCATCGAGTCCGCCATGGCCGAGCCCGTGCCCGGCTGGATCCGGGGCTTTCGGATGGCCGAGCCGGTCATCATCTCCTATGGCCGCGGCCTGCTCAAGCAGTTCCCCGGAGTCCCGGAAGGAACGGTCGACGTCATCCCCGTCGACATGGTGGTCGCGGCCATCATCGCCGTGGCCGCACGCGGCCACGAGCCCGACGATGACGACACCGACATCGTGCAGGTGGCGTCGGGGTCGGTGAACCCGTTGAAGTACGGAATGCTCGTCGATCTCGCCCAGGACTGGTTCACCGAACATCCGTTGTATGACGAGAAGGACCAACCGATCGCGGTGTCGGCCTGGTCGTTCCCGGGCCGAGGCCGCGTGCAGCGCCAGCTCAAACAGGCCCAATACACCATCGAGGTGGCCGAGAAAGTGCTGCACCGCCTGCCGCTGCGCGGCCGGCAGGCCGAGTTCGGCGCATCGCTCGAAGAGCGACGCGAACTGGCGGAGCGAGCGATGGGCTACGTCGAGTTGTACGGCGCCTACGCCGAATGCGAGGCGGAGTACTCCCTGACCCGCCTGCTCACGCTGTGGGACTCCCTCGACGACGCCGACCGAGCCGAGTTCTGCTTCGACCCGCGGGTAATCGAGTGGCCGCACTACGTGACCCAGGTGCACCTGCCGTCGGTCGTGAAAGCCGGCCGGGTAAAGACCGCACCGAGCAAAACCAAAACCCAGACCCGTTCCGAGCGGTTGCGCGGCCAGGTACTCGACCCGCAACGTCAGCTGGCCGTCTTCGATCTCGAGAACACCCTCATCGCCTCGAACGTGGTGACCTCCCACGCGTGGCTCGCCAGCCGCAACCTGACCGGCGCCGACCGGCTGCGGTTCGTCGTGAAGTCGCTCGCCGAGGGGCCGAACCTGCTGGCGCTCGACCGCCGCGACCGCAGCGACTTCCTCCGCTACTACTACCGGCGCTTCGAAAACGCTCCCGTCCACCAGATCGAAGCCGACGCCGCCGAACTGTTCAGCGATCTGATCCTGACCAAGTCGTTCCCGGCCGCGATCCGCAGGGTCCGCGCCCATCGCGCCGCCGGCCACCGCACCCTGCTGATCACCGGCGCCCTGGACTTCGTCGTCAACCCGCTGAAGCCACTGTTCGACGACATCATCAGCGCCGAGCTCGGGACCCAGGACGGCGACGGTCGGCTCGTGTACAACGGCAAGATGACCGATGTGCCGCCCACCGGTGAGGCCCGGCACCGCAGCATCACCGACTACGCCAGACTCCACGACCTGAACCTGCGCGAGGCCGTGGCGTACGCCGACTCGGCCAGCGACCTACCGATGCTCGAAGCGGTCGGCTTTCCGGTCGCGGTGAATCCCGAAACCAAGCTCGCATCAATCGCCCGCAAGCGCGGCTGGTTGATCGAGAACTTCGACAAGGCCCCCGGCGGGCCGCGCAAGCTCCTACCCCTCGCTCCTCGACGGAACCCATGACCGAACCCACCACTCCTGAACAGTCCAGCACCCCGGAAACCGGCGCCACCCAACCGGCGATCCAGACGGCGACCAAGAAGCCGAAGCGCGCTCCTCGTCCGGGGTTTGTCCTCGACGTCGATCGCAACACGCCGCCGATCGTGTTCCACCACGGCGAGGGATTCCGGCTGGAGAAGCTCCCACCGGAGCGCAGCCGGGTGCTCTACCCGGCCGAGCCCCTACCCGGCCTGGTCGACCCCGACGGCGCCATCCGGGCCGCCCTCGAGAACCCCCTGGGCGACCAGAAACCGCTGCGCGACCTGCTGTTCGCCGACATGAAGCTGACGATCGCGTTCGACGACATCTCGTTGCCGCTGCCCCCGATGCGCAAGCCCGACATCCGCCAGAGGATCATCGAAGCGGTGCTCGACCTCGCCGCCGAAGCCGGGGTCGACGACGTGCATATCATCGCCGCCCTCGCCCTACACCGCCGCATGACCGAGGACGAACTGCGCCACGCGGTCGGCGACCGGGTGTACGACGCGTTCGCGCCGCACGGCGCGCTGTACAACCACGATGCCGAAGACCCCGAAGGCATGACCCTGGTCGGCGAGACCCGCCACGGCGAAGAGGTGGTGATCTCGACGCGCGCCGTCGAGAGCGACCTGGTGATCTACGTCAACATCAATCTCGTGTCGATGGACGGTGGCTGGAAGAGCACCGCCACCGGCCTGGCCGGGTACCAGGGCCTTCGCCATCATCACAACGTCGAGACGATGCGCAAGTCCAAGTCCTTCATGGATCGCCACGCCTCTGAGCTCCACAGCTCGAACTGGCGAATGGGCGACGTGTTGAAGAACAGCGGCATGAACATCTTCCAGATCGAGACCACGGTAAACAACAACACCTTCGGTCACGACGGTCCCTTGTCGATGCTGCAAAAGCGCGAATGGGAATGGAACTCGCGCGACCGGGCGACGTTCCTCGCCATGCAGGCCGGCCTCAAGCGCATGCCCGCCCGAGCCCGCCGCAGGTCGTTTCAGTCATGGCTGGCGCCCTACGAAATGACGTCGGTGCAGGCCGGCGAGGTCGATGCCGTGCACGAGCTCACCACCGCCAACGTGTTCAAGCAGCAGCTCGTGCCCGTCGAAGGACAGACCGACGTGCTCACGATGGGCCTGCCCTACATCTGCCCGTACAACGTGAACTCGATCATGAACCCGATTCTGGTGATGTGCCTCGGACTCGGGTACTTCTTCAACATGTACCGGGGGAAGCCGCTGGTCCGAGAGGGCGGCGTGTTGATCATGAGCCATCCGACAGCCCGGGAGTTTCACCCCGTGCACCACCCGAGCTACATCGACTTCTTCGAACAGGTCCTCGCCGACACCACCGACCCGATCGAGATCCAGACCAAATACGAGAAGCAGTACGCCGAAGACGAGTGGTACCGGCATCTGTACCGAACCTCGCACGCCTACCACGGCGTTCACCCGTTCTACATGTGGTACTGGGGCGCTCACGCGCTCGAGCACCTCGGCCAGGTCATCGTGGTCGGCGGCGACACAAAGGCGGTGCGGCGACTTGGGTTCCGACCGGCATCGACCTTGCAGGACGCGCTCGAAATGGCGTCCGATGTGGTGGGCCCGCAACCGACGATCACCCACCTGCACAACCCGCCCATCCTGATGGCCGACGTGACGTGAACCGGCGGATCCCCAACCCGCTGCGCGGCCTGCCGTTCCCCTACCGGGCCCCGACGACACCGCTCGGCGTCGAACCGCGGCCACGAACGAAACGCACCGGTGGCGACTTCCCGACCGACTGGTCGCGTCGCCCAACCGCGAAGGTCGCCCGCACCGCGGTGCGCGAGATGCTGATCCGGCCGATGGTGAGCGGCATCGCCATGCCGACCCGCAAGGGCGCCGATCGTCTGTTGCCGCTGCGCCATGCCGGCCCCGACGGCCACAGCCAGCCGGTGATCTTTGCCGCCAACCACCACAGCCACCTCGACACGCCGTTGCTGTTGACCTCGATACCCGAGCCCTGGCGCCACAAGGTCGTGGTGGGTGCCGCGGCCGACTACTTCTTCCGCACCCAGATCACCGGGGCGCTGTCCGCGCTCGCGCTGGGCGCCTTTCCGATCGAACGCACCAAGGTCGGGCGCCGATCCGCGGACCTGGCCGCCGAGGTCATCGACGACGGCCACAGCCTGTTGATCTTTCCCGAAGGCGGCCGAAGTCCCGATGGTTGGGGACAACCCTTCCGTGGCGGTGCCGCGTACCTGGCCCTGCGCTGTGATGTGCCGGTGGTCCCCGTGCACGTCCAGGGCACGGGTCGCATCCTGCCCAAGGGCCGGTCCCGCCCGAAGCGGGCGGCGACCACGGTGACGTTCGGCGACCCGATCCACCCGATCGAGGGTGAGCGGAGCCAGCGGCTGAACGAGCGCATCGAGAAGGCGGTGGCCGAACTCGGCGACGAAACGCGAACCGACTGGTACCAGGCCCGCAAGCGGGCCCACGCCGATGCGTCGCCGACGATGCACGGACCGCAGGCGGGGGCGTGGCGCCGGGTCTGGGCGATCGACGATCGCGACGGCAAGCGACGCCGGTCGCGCCGAAGCTGGCCCCAGGTCTGACCGTCCACTCGGTTCAGTTTCGCCGGAGCACGTGCAGCGATTCATCGAGCCGAGAGAGCCCACGTTCGGCGAGCTTGTCGGTGGTGAAGATGTCCTTGCGCTCGATGAGGTCGAGGGTGAACGCGGCGCCGTAAAGCTCGGCGAGCTCGGCGTGGGGCACCGAGAACGGTGGGCCGTTCATCTCCGACTGCGGGTAGTCGATCGTGATCACGACCATGGGGGCGGCAGCGGGCGTCATCGCCGTCAGAAGCGCCCCGTAGTCGGCCCGCATCGGTGGGGGCAGGGCGATGAGGCTCGCCCGGTCGTACACCGCTCCGACGGTGGCGACCGCGGCCTCCGGAAAGGCAAAGAAGTCGCCGGCCCACAGCTCGTAGCCGCCGCCGGACAAGACCGTGAACGGTCCTTCGTTGCGGCGGGTGGCATCGATGCCCTGCTCGACGAAGAAGTCGGCCACGGCCCGTTCGCTGAGCTCCACGCCGACGATGCGATGGCCCCGCTCGCGCAACCACACCATGTCGACCGACTTTCCGCACAGCGGTACGAACACCTGAGCTTCGGGGTCGATACCCACCGCGGCCCAGTGGGCGTCGAGCCACGGGTGCGGCGTCGCCTGGTGGAAACCGGTTCGGCCGGTGTCCCAGCGGTCGTGCCAGAAAGCGTGCTCCATCCAGATGTCTCCCGAGGCGTGGTGCGGTCGCCTCGGAACCTACCGGATGAATGGCCGAACGGAACGGGCCCCGCCACCGTTGCGGCGGGACCCGACCCGAACGTACTCACCACCCGTGATGACTACCTCGCGGATCGCCGTTAGAGGCGAGCCTGAAGGTCGTCGCAGGAAAGCCGGTTCGCGCTGGGCGTATCGGCGCGCGGGGCGAGCTCGCTGTTCCAGTCCGCCGTTCGCGGCTGACCCTTGGAGCCCGCCAACCGGTTGCGACAGTCGGCGTCGATCCACTGACGCGTCCCATCGGTGCGCAGGATCCAACCATCGCCATACCCGGCGATCGCCACAAACTCGCCGACGCTCGACGACGAAGCACCGAGCAGGGCCTGGAGTTCACCGCACGAGCGACGAGCCGCCGACGGCGTGTCGCCTCGCGGCGCCAACTCGCTGCCCCAGTCCGCCGTCCGCGGCGCGCCGACCGATGCCGTCAACTGGGCTCGACAGCCCGCATCGATCCACTGACGGGTCCCGTCCGGGTGCAGGATCCAACCATCGGTGTACCCGGCGATCGCCACGAACTCCGGCGACCCACCCGGAGGCGGAGGCGGAGGCGGAGGCGGAGGAGGTGGAGGCGGAGGGGCCGGCGTGGTGATGTCACTCAACGTCGTGCGCAGTTGCGAACACGACTGACGATCGCTCGACGCGGTGTCGGGCCGAGCCGCCAGGTCGGTGGCCCAATCGGCCACACGGGGTGCACCAACCGCGGCCGTCAGTTCATTTCGGCACGCCGAGTCGATCCACTGACGCGTGCCATCGGTGTGCAGGATCCAACCATCGTCATACCCCGAGACGGCGACGAACTCCGGCGACCCACCCGGAGGCGGAGGTGGTGGCGGGGACGGCACGTTCGGCACCACGTCATCGGCGAACTGGTCGCAGTAGGCGTCCTCGGCGTCGGCGTCGCCCCCGAATACCCAGGTATGGCCCAGCTTTGCGCCACCGAGATCCACGCCCTTGCCCTTCGGAAGCGCGGCGTCGAACGAAGCAACTCGGCGGCCGTCGCAGTACGCGTCGTAGGCCACCACGCCGTTGTTGCCCAGCGCGGTCAACTTGACGTAGGTACCGCCGTTGGCCTGGGCCGTCGGCGCACTGCTGACAAAGATCGACGGACCGATGCTGGCCGCGGCTCCGTAGCCCGCTTCGGTACTGATGGCGATGGAGAAGTCCGAGATCGGCGGCTGGCCGGTCGCGGTGTTGCCGGTGTAGAGCAGGCAAATGCCTCCCCCGGCCACCGCCACCGCGCCGCCGACGATCGATCCGCAGAGTCCGACGGTTCGCAGAGCTGTCTGCGGCGAGGCGAGCGCCAGGCAGAACTGGAAGTCCTGCTTCGTCCCGAACTCGGCGACCGCTCGACACCCCTGGTAGTCGCCGGGCGCGATGTCCGCCGGGTTGATGTACCACTCGCCCGTCGACACGAAGCACCCGAGCCCACCGAAGAAGTTGTCGATCCTCGCGGCGTTGTGGCCGAAGACGTCGAGGTATCGGGTCCCGTTCCAGGCGTTGTAGACGCCGACGGGGCAGGCGGCCTGCACGACCTGCTGCTGGGCCCGAATCTTGGTCACGTTCGCCGAACCGGTGTCGATGCACCGCTTGGCGTTCGCGGCCCCCTGGATCCATCGATCGGTGTCGGGATCGTAGATCTCCAGACACACCGTCTCATCGCTCCACGAATCGAACCGAACGACGAAGTCCGGAGCATCCTTCGTGATCCGCTTGACCGAGAAGACCGTCTGGTCGGCTCGGACGCCGCGCACCCACACCGTGCGGCGCTGGAACGGAAACTGCGTGACCTCGCCGTAGAACGCGTTCGTCGCTCCGCTGCGGACCAGTCGCCGCGCTTCGAGTCGCGGGGGCAACGAGCCGACGATCGACACGTTGTCCATGGTGTCGATCAACGTGATGGGCGTGGTCTTGCCGAGAGTGCGACCGTAGATAAAAACCTTGGCGACCCCCGCCGGCATGTTCGAGAACGTCCGCACGAAGCCGTGGTTCAGCCCGCGGTTGTAGCCGTCGAGGTCCGGACGCTCGATGGTCGCCGCTTGCCAGTCGCTTGCCGTGGTTCTTCCGTCGCGGTATTCGAGCCAGACTCGAGTCTCCACCGTCTTCTGGGCGGTCGCCTGACTCAGCGCCCAGCCCGACACCCGCAGTCGCGAGTTGCCGAGTCCTTCGGCCTTCTCCAGGTTGCCGATCTCGGCGTAGGCGTTGATCCACCGACAACCGAGCGACTTGCCCGCGGCGCCGGCGACGGTCTCGGCACAGATCTGCCAGCGACCGGTCGCCAGGCGAACGTCGAACGCGTAAAAGCCGGCGGCGCGCTTCTCGACCACCTTGCGGCTCCCATTCTTGGTGGCGGTCACCCGCACCAGCGCCTCGTTGCGCGGCTGGCCGTCGTCCCAGGCCGAACCCTCGACGCGCACGATGCCGTCCCAGTTTTCAACCTTGGTGAGCGACCCGGAGGTCACCCGCGGCTTCACCCACGATTCGCACCTGACCGTTTGCCACAACGACGCGCCCTGCACCTGGAGGCAGTAGGTCGCCGATCCGGCGGGGATGCCGTCCAACCGCAGGGACTTCCCTCGGATTCCGAAATCACCGATGTCACCCAGATAGGTCGACGGGCCGTGACGGGTAACGCCGTTCACCCGAACCCGCATGCGGGTCGCCTGGCCGATCTCGGAGCCCCAAAGCGAGGTGTTCACGACCACCCGGCCGGCGTTGCGAACGTCGACCTCCGCGGTGATCACGCCGTCGACAGAAATCTCATCGGCCTGAGCGGGCGAGGCCGACCACAGACTCAGCGCCAGGGCCAGGGTCACGAACGCGGCGAAAAGCGCGGACCGCCGCCTCCCGATTCGTGCCGGTGCAACGTTCATCATGCTCCTCATTCCCGACGAGCCGACGCCCGTCTGGGTCATGAGTCGCAGCACCGGCCCAAAAGGTTCCCGGGGCGGGCGAACTTTTCCGAGGCGATGCTCCGGGTGATCAGCCGACGGTGAACGCGACGAGGGTCGGTTCGGACTTGGCGCCGCCGCCGTCCACGGCGCGGACCCGAACCTCGTAGTTTCCGGGATCCAGGCTGACCGTTGTCGCCCAGTCCGTGGCCAGGGCGTCGGCGGTGAAGTCCACGTCCAGCCTCTGGAACGACCCCCACGAGCCGTCGCGGCGCAGGAAGTCCCGGGTGTCACGGTTTCGCACGGTCACGATGAGCGAGTCGACCCCGCCGCCCGCCGCGGCGGCCGAGCCGCCCAGCGCGATCTCGCCGGCGGCCATCTGCGCGCCGGGCGCCGGGGAGGTGACGACCGCGGTCGGCGGCTGCTCCTGGATCGTGGACACGATGGAGAAGAACGTCTTGGTCAGCTCACCCCGATTGTCGGAGCCGTCGAAAGCGCGAACGTTGACGACGTAGCGGCCGTCGGGCAGGGATACATCGCGATACCAACTGGTCTCGGGCGCACCCGGGCTGGTCAGCGTGAGGTCCAGGGCTTGCCAACCGCCGGCGAGGTCACCGCCATTTTGCAGCCAGAGCCCGTTGTCGCGGTTCTTCACCGATACCACGACCCGGTCGATCGACAGATTGTCCTGCGCGGTACCGATGAGGCTGACCGCGGGCCCGAGCAGGGCTACGCCCGCCCCCGGGCTCACGGTGGCCGAGGTCGGCAGCGTCTCGTCGACCCCCGAGCCGAGATCGAAGAAGGCCATCCGGCCGACGGTGCGGCCGCCGACGATGTTGCCGTCGTGGCCGAGGAGCAGACCGCGGTCGATCAACTCGAGCGTGTGGACACCATTGAACGCGTCGGAGCCCGGGTTCCACGGCAACGCCAACCCGGTGGCCGGATCGAGCGCGGCGATCTGGCGCCGGTACACGGTCTCGGGGGCGAACTGCGCGCCGGTGAACACCTCGCAGCTGAATTGGTTGCCATCCGGGCCCGGCACGTACAGGGGCTCGACCACAGAATCCGGTCCTTCGGTCCAGCAGAAGTGCCCGCCGATGTACACGGCGGCATCGGAGATGGCCACCCCGTAGGTCGAGTCGAAGTTCTGGGTCACCCACAACGGTTGGACGTCGGCGCCACCGGCGACCGGGAACGCGATCGCGGTGTCGTGCAGCGGCGTGAAGTTGCCGATGTGGGTGGTCACGACGAAGAACGAGCCGTCCGGCGACATCTCGGCATCGATGATGCCCACGAAGTCCGATGCCGGCCACAGGTTCGTACGCCAGGGCAGCACCGACGGGGTTGGTCCGCCGATGTCGATCATGGCGGCACCCCAGCGGGTCTCGCCCCCGACCCGGTCGCCGCGGTGCACCACCATGAGGGTGTTGCCATCGGGGGTGATGTCGAGGCTGCGCACGATCGCACCCGTGCCGGTCCAGCTGAGGCCGTCGGCGCGCACGCCGCTGCTTCGATCACCGGTTACACCGATCGTAAACGAGGCGACCGGTTTGCCCGATGCGGGATCGAGTTCGGCGAGGCGTTCGCGAGCGACGCCGCGAATCCTGGTGAAGTCGCCGCCGACGAACAGCCGACCGCTGCTGTACTCGATGTCCTTGATCTGCCCGGGGGCTCCGGCTCGGAACCTACCGTCGGGGGCCTGCAGGGCGAAGTCCCACTTGGTGAGCCGGGCGACCGACGCGCCGTCGATGGTCGTGAACCGGCCACCGATGTAGGCCGTGTTGTTTCGGTCGGCGGCTTCGATGCTGTTGACCAGACCGTCCAGCTGAGGCCGGAACCCGGTGTCGAACGCACCGCTGTCGATGAAGAAGGCGGCGACGTACGGCTGGCTCACCTCGGAGCCGTCCTCGAGCCGGATCGTGGTGAAGTCCCCGCCGACGACGATGCGCGAGCCAACCCGTTCGAGCGCCAGCACCCGGCCGTCGAGAATGTCGGGGAAGTCGGTGCGGGGGTCTTCGGGCACCACCTGGTTCTGCCCGCTGACCGGAGCGGCGGTCGACTCGCTGCGGAGCGGGCGCGACACAATGGTGAGCGTCGTTACCACGAGGGCGAGAAGCATCACGTACAGGAGGACGATGTGCGAGCGGGGTCGCGGCGTCTGATAGCCGGTCATGCTCGTGTTATCGGTCGGCGAGCGCGAAAGCCGTAGGAAATTCCGATACCTACGTCATGTGCAGGCGGCGATCGCCGCGCGCTCGGCGTCGACCACGTCGGCGGCGGGCACGCTCTTGAAGTCGAGCCCGCGCGGCCCGACCGCGTTCATCATCGAATCGGCGATGCACTCGGCCTCGCCCACCGTGAAGCCCCGGGAGACGGTGAGGTCCTCGATGGCCTCGCGCCGTAACGTCGCCGGATCCGCGCCGGCCGGACCCGCGTCGAGGTCCCACTTGTCGGCCCACTCGAGGAGCTCGGCCTCGCTGAGCTCCGATGGTGCATCGTTGAGATCCTGCTCGGTGATCTCGCCATAGCCGATCGGGTCGTTCAGCGCGAGATCTTCATCGCCGCCCACCCGGCAGCTCTTGGACACGGCGTAGATGGCATCCAGCTGCTCGGGGCTGAGCTCGGCTTCGGCGTCGAAGGCGGTCGGGCCGACCGACTCCAGCGCGGCATCGACGAAACAGGTGGCCTCGGTCACCGACCAGCCGGCGTCCACCAACTCCGCGAGCGAGCGGCCGCGCAGTCCGTCGTCATCACCGCATCCGCTCAACACCACGAGCGCGACGAGCGCGACGAGCGCGACGATCTTGGCAGTGCCGCGACGCCGCCATCGCGCCGGAAGCCTCGAGATGGATCTCCCCACCTCGTGCCCGTCGGCCGACGCCGATCGATCCTGAGCCGTGTGCTCGCCCGGTCCGCCTTCGGATTTCGCCGGGTGGCGCCTAGATCGTATTGGCGCTGCGCAGGTCGACGACGAACTCGGTGAGGTGTCCGGGGTAGACGTGCTCGCTCACCAGAACCTTGGCGCCCTCGACATCGACGGTTACGCGCCGGCATTCGAGCACCGGTGAACCCTCCGGCACCTCCAGCACCTCGGCATCGGCGGCACTGGCCGCCTTGGCGCTGATCGTCTGGGTCGCTCCGCCGAAATCCAACCCGAGGGCTTCGGAGAACGGCGACCGTTCCACCGCCGCCCGACTCAGGTCCGCACCGAGGGCCTCGGGGCACCACACGGTGACGCGGGCGAACGGCGCGCCGTCGGCGAGGTTCACCCGGCGAACCTCCAACACCGAACCAGGCCCGAGGTGCTCCGCGACCCACCCGGGGGCGGCGCCGAACCCGAAGGCCAGGATGTGGCGCTCGTTGTCGCGGTCGGCCTCGGCCAGTTCGGCCTCGATCGTCCCGAGCCGGTCGAGCGGCAACCGTTGCGGGTCCGTCGCCACGAACCAGCCAAAGCCCTGCCGGGAGTCGATGAGACCGTCGCTGCGCAACACCTCGAGCGCCCGCCGCACGGTGACCCGGCTGGCTTCATAGGTGGCGGAGAGTTCGGCCTCGCTGGGTAGGACCCGACCGGCGGCGAACTCACCCGCATCGAGCCGGGCCCGCAGCGCCTCGGCGATAGCGCGGTATCGGATCGTGCGGGCCACCCGCCCAGCCTGAACTACTTGTCGCATACTTGTCAAGCACTCAAGTTGCCACTTGTACCTTCCGATGATCACTTGTATATTACTTGTATCGTCTAGTACCGGCGCTCGAACCCGGGGCGATCCACGGCGACACATCGTCCGGTGACCCCTCGATTTCGACTAGAAACCAAACCACGAACCGTCCCGCCGCCACCGGCGGCAGAACCGCCTCAAGGACTCGCCATGGCCGTATACGCAGAAACCCCCATCGAACTGATCAACGCCGTGTACGGCAGTCTCGACGAGCGGCTCGCCGCCGGGCGCGAACGCTTCGGGCGAGCCCTCACGCTCGCCGAGAAAATCCTGATCAACCACCTCGACCGCGCCGACCAGGAACTCGAGCGCGGCGAATCCTACGTCGACCTCCGGCCCGACCGGGTCGCCATGCAGGACGCGACGGCGCAGATGGCCTGGCTCCAGTTCATGACCGCCGGGCTCCCCGAGGTACAGGTGCCCACCACCACCCACTGCGACCACCTCATCCAGGCCAAAGACGAAGGCAAGCGCGACCTGCTCGCCGCCCTCGACAACAACGAAGAGGTGTACGACTTCCTGGAAGCGGTGTGCTCGAAGTACGGCGCCGGGTTCTGGAAGCCGGGCAGCGGGATCATCCATCAGGTCGTGCTCGAGAACTACGCCTTCCCCGGCGGCATGATGATCGGCACCGACAGCCACACCCCGAACGGCGGTGGGCTCGGCATGATCGCGATCGGCGTAGGCGGCGCGGACGCCGTCGACGTGATGACCGGGTTCCCCTGGAACGTCAAATGGCCCAAGGCCATCGGCGTTCATCTGACCGGCGAGCTCAGCGGCTGGGCCGCACCCAAGGACGTCATCTTGAAGGTGGCCGAGATTCTCACCGTCAAGGGTGGCACCGGCGCGATCGTTGAATACTTCGGCGCGGGCGCCAACAGTCTCAGCGCAACCGGCAAGGCCACGATCTGCAACATGGGCGCCGAGATCGGCGCGACCACCTCGGTGTTCGGCTACGACGACGCGATCGCCCGCTACCTCAAGGCCACCGGCCGCGAGGCCATCGCCGACGCCGCGAACGCGGTCGCCCACCACCTGCGCGCCGACGACGAGGTGCTGGCCAACCCCGCCGAGTACTACGACCAGGTCATCGAGATCGACCTGTCGACCCTGACCCCGCACATCAACGGCCCCCACACCCCCGACCGGGCCCGCGAGGTCAAGGATCTCGCCGCCGAGGCCACCGCCGAAGGTTGGCCGCTCGAGATCAGCGCCGCCCTCGTCGGGTCCTGCACCAACTCGAGTTACGAGGACATCACCCGGGCGGCATCGATCCTGCGCGACGCCGCGGCCAAAGGCCTCAGCGTTCAGGTGCCGCTGCTGATCACCCCGGGTTCGGAGCAGGTGCGCGCCACCATCCAACGCGACGGCCTGCTCGGCGATTTCGAAGCGGCCGGGGCGGCGGTGCTCGCCAACGCCTGCGGCCCCTGTATCGGCCAGTGGGACCGCACCGGCAAGATCGAGCCCGGCACCCCGAACGTCATCGTCACCTCCTACAACCGCAACTTTCCCAAGCGCAACGACGGCGACCCCGCCACGCTCGCCTTCGTGACCTCGCCCGAGACGGTCGTCGCCCTCGCCCTCGCCGGCACCGTCGACTTCGATCCGCTCGCCGGGACCCTGACCGCGCCCGATGGCACCGAGGTGCGCCTGGCCGAACCCGTCGGCGTCGAGTTGCCCCCCGGCGGCTTCGACGAAGGGGAGAGCGGGTTCCTCGCTCCTGCCGGCGGCGACGTCGACGTCTCCGTCTCACCGGACTCCAAGCGACTCCAGGTACTCACCCCGTTCCCCGCGTGGGATGGCGAGGACTTCACCGATCTGCCGGTACTGCTCAAGGCCAAGGGCAAGTGCACCACCGACCACATCTCCATGGCCGGCCCCTGGCTCAAGTACCGCGGTCACCTCGAGAACATCTCCGGCAACCTCTACCTCGGTGCGGTCAATGCGTACAACGACGCCGTCGGCGAAGGCAAGAACCAGCTGACCGGCGAGACCATGTCGTACCCCGACCTCGCGAAGGCCTACCACGAGGCCGGCGTTGGCTGGGTTGCGGTCGCCGACGAGAACATGGGTGAGGGCTCGTCGCGCGAACATGCGGCGATGGAGCCCCGCTTCCGCGGCGCCAAGGCGATCATCGCCCGCTCGTTCGCCCGGATCCACGAGACCAACCTGAAGAAGCAGGGCATCATCCCGATGACCTTCGCCGACCCGGCCGATTACGACAAGGTGCTCGAAGACGACCGCGTCGCGGTCATCGGCCTGGCCGATCTGGCGCCCGATCGACCGATCACCATCGTGTTGACCCACGCCGACGGCTCGACCGAGGAGATCCTGGGCAACCACACCATGAACGAAGATCAGATCGGCTGGTTCAAGGCGGGATCAGCCCTCAACGTGATCCGCCAACAGACCGGCGGCTGAGCCGGTCCTCCCCCCGCAGCATCGCCTGCGCTCCCCCTCGTCCGATGCCCGGCGCCGTCGCGCCGGGCATCGACGCGTCCGCGCTGCGGTGCTTCAGCTCGACCGGGTGGTACAGCTGTCGCCCGATCGCGCGACCAGTTCGGTGACGGCATCCCCATCGCCGTCACCCGACGCCGAGCCGGAAACGCCGTCGCTGGCGCCCGCCAGCTCGAACTCACCGGAACCGGCTACCACATCGACACCAAACAGCGCCCGGAGATCTCCCACCCGGGTCCCCACGCCGACCCCGTCGGGAGTGCGGAGGTCGGCATCGAGCCCGTCGACGTTCCAGCCGGTGAAACGAGGACTGCCATCGATGTTGGTGAACTCGATCCACAGCGAGCCCCACTCGGTGCGGCGCGTGCTTCGGTCGCACTCGCTGGCGTCGAACCAGCCGGTGTCGTCGTCGGGTGCGCCGAGCAGATCGGTCACCGCCGCAGAGGTCGCACCAGCGTTGTCGCCAAAGCGCAGCACGACGCCGGAGTTCGAGTCGTCATCGAGCACCAGGCCTTCGCCGGTCAGCGCGATCGCGCCCGGCTCGGGCAGCTCGACGGTCGCCACCGTGGTGGTGGGCGCCGTGGTCGTGGATGCGGTGGTCGTCGGTGCCGCCGTCGTGGTGGGCGCCGCGGTGGTCGTCGGTGCGGCCGTCGTGGTCGGCGCCGTGGTTGTGGATGCGGTGGTCGTCGGCGCCGCCGTCGTCGTGGACCCGACCAGCGTGGTCGACACGAGCGTCGAGACGGCCACGGTTGTCGGGGTCGCCGGGGGTGCCGTCGTAGCCGCCGCGAGCGATGTGGGCGTCGCGGTGGTCGTCGCCGCGATCACGTCGTCGGGGTCATCGCCGCCCCCCAACGCCAGGGCCAGACCGACCGCGATGACGGCACCGGCGAGCACTCCCAACACGAGCCACCGACCGATCGGCGCTGACTCATCGTCGGCCTCGCGCTGAACCGTCGGAGCGGCCTGGGGAATCGGGGCGGGGACGGCGACGGGCTCGGGGGGCAGGTCGGCGGCGACGGGCCCGGAGTCGAACACCGAGATCGGCCCGACCGTTTCGTACGTCGGCATGGGCCGCTCGGGCGCTTCCGGTAGCGGACCCGCGAGGTCCTCGAGCGTGATCAGCGGTAGTGGGCCCGATGGTTCGCCGACCGGTTCGGGGGCATCACCAATCGCCTCGATGGCCTCGGTGGGCGCGACGAGGGGTTTATCGGCCGCGAGCACGGCGGCCCCGTACACGATCGACCGCCGAGGGTGGGCTCCGGGATCACCGCCGGCACCGGTGAACGCCGTACGAGCGGCGCCCACCGAATAGCGGTCCGCGTAACCAATGTCGGCGCGCCGAGCGGCGTCGGTGAGCGCCCGGGCCTGGCCAGCCGAGAACGCATCGGGGTGGGCGAGTACCACCAGCTCGGGCGGAGCACCCTTTTCGGCGGTCGCCCGCTGCACGGCCGAGGACAGCAGCGCCGCCACCAACACCTCGGGCTCGACATCGCGGCCGGGCACGGGCACGTTCTCCTGACCGAGCCGCGCCACCGGGTCGACGACGAGGCCGTCGGGGTCGTCGAGCGCCAGGTCCATGGCTGCGGAACCGACCGTCACCGTTCCATCGACCGCGACGTGGGCTACGGCCAGCATCCCCGCGGGATCCTCGCTCAGCCCGACCGCTCGCACAGCGCGATCTTCAACAATGGCAGCGTCGAGATGGGTGTCGCCGACGCCTATCGCCAACCGGTACGTCATGGCCGCTAACCCTACGCCGAAACCCGACGACCTCCCGATCGCGGCAGGGCGCCGATCCGGTTAGCTCGGGAAGGTCCGAGCCAGCTCCGCCTCGGTCGGCTTGCGCCGCTTGCGCGCCTCGGCTGGCAACAACCCGGTGATGGCCGTCATCACCCGCTTCGTGTCCGCATTGTCGGACCGGCTCGACCGCTTGAGTTCAACCGGGCCGCCGACCGCGACCTCGACGGTCGGGGCATCGAGCACGTTCCACATGAGGGGCACCTTGGAGTTCCGCGGCCAGACGTTCTCGGTACCCCAGAGACCCAGCGGGTAGACGTCGGCGCCGGACTCGCGAGCCAACCGGGCCACGCCGGTCCTGCCGACGAGCTTCGGGTTGAAGAACTCCTCGCCGCGCGGGATGGTCCCCTCCGGAAGGATCACCACGACCTCGCCGCCTTCGAGCGCCTCCACCGCCTGGTCGAGCGGGTTGCTCGAACCCGACCCCCGGTCGACTTCGATCGCGCCCATCGCCCGTACCAGTTGGCCGACCACCGGAGCATCGAACAGTTCCTTCTTGGCCAGGAATCGGGCGGGTCGGCCCAGTTCCTGCATGACGAGACCGATGGCGACGATGTCGAAGTAGCTGCGATGGTTGGCGGCGATGATGCACCCACCGTCATCCGGCAGGTGGTCGACCCCGGTGAACTCGAAGCGGGCGTAGGGGATGAGTTCGGGCTGCACCATGGCCAGCACGGCCTGTTGCGGTTCGACACCGCCGACCTTGGGGACTCCGCGCGGGACGTCGAGGTAGCGCACCGGCCACCCCTTCACGGTGGCGACGACCCGCATGCGCGGGTCGGGGTTCACCACGACCGGATGACCCACCGCGCTCAGCATGGGTTGGTCGTAGTAACTGTCGGAATAGGCGTAGGACTCCGCGAGGTCGACGTCGTGCTCCTCGGCCCATTCCTCCACGGCGGCGCGCTTGCCCTTGCCCCACACGTAGTGGCCGTCGACGGTTCCGTTGTAGACGCCGTCGTCGTCGCCGTAGTGGGTGGAGATCACCCCGTCGAGGCCGAGGAGGTCGCCGAGCGGTTCGCAGACCGATGCCGGACTCGTCGTGGCCATGACCACCAGACGCCCGGCGCTGCGGTGCTCCTCCAGTAGCTGGAGCCCGAACGGTTGGATCTGGGGTACCAGACGCTGGGCGGCCAACGCCCCCGCGCGGTTGACGGCGGCGGCATCCCAGCCGGCCGACAACTTCACCCCCTGCTTCGCGAGCATCATGGATGGTCGGGTCTCGCCAATGAGGTCAAAGATGCCGAAGAGGAGCCCTTCGCCCGGAATTTTGTTGGCCGGCATCACCCCGACCTCGCGCAGCGCCTCGGACACGATTGGCCCGGACGCACCGGCGAGGAGGGTGCGATCGAGATCGAAGAATGCGGCGGCCTGTCCCATCGGTCAAACCTATCGGCGCCCAACGGCACGACGAAAGCCTGAACGACCCGTGTCTCGTATCGGCGCCATCGACAAGAGGGCCAAAACACGAAATGCGACCGGTGGGGGGACCGGTCGCATTTCCATCGACCTCTAGTGCGAAGGGGGATTCGACCGGGTCGGGATATCGAAGGCTCCAGGGGGATGGAGTGACTTCGTGATTCATATATTGCCAGGACGGGCGATATCTGTCCAACAGTTGTTGTCGATATGTGCCATCATGAAAACCGATGGACCTACGACAGTTGCGGGCGCTGATAGCGGTCGCCGAAACCCACAGCTTCTCCGCCGCGGCGCGCAGTCTGCACACGGTGCAATCGAACATTTCGACCCACGTGGCCCGACTCGAACGCGAGCTGGAGGCCGAACTGTTCGACCGCCGCTCCGGCGAGCTCACGCCCGAAGGCGAGGCCGTCGTGGAGCGGGGCCGGCGAATCCTCGGCGAACTCGACGCCATCGATGCCGACGTGGCCGCCATGCGCGACGACGTTCGCGGCGTCGTGCGCGCCGGCATCATCGGCACCACCGCCCGGTGGCTGCTCCCCTATGTGCTCGACGCCCTCAAGGACGACTACCCGAACGTGCACCTCGTCGTCGTCGACGCCACCACCGCTTCGTTGGCGCCGCGCCTGGTCGCCGGCGACATCGACGTCGCCGTCATCCAGCTGCCGCTCGACAACCCCGACATCGACACGGGACCCCTCTTCGAGGAGGAGCGCCTGCTGGTGTGCCCACCCGGACACCCGCTGTCGGGCACCGAGGTCATCACGCTCGACGAGCTGGCCAACCACCCCATCTTGATGGCACCCCCGGGTAACAGTTTCCGCGATGCCATCGATGCCGAAGCGGCCGACGCGGGTATCGAACTCCAGGCCCAGGCCGAGATCGACGGCATGCGCCTGCTCGCCTCGATGGCGTTCCAGGGATTCGGTGCCGCCCTCGTACCCGCGAGCGCCACCCCGGGCTGGTTCGCCGGCGAACACCATCGCGTCCGGGTCGAGGGGCTCTCGCGCCGCCAGGTCGGGTTGGCCCTCCCCCGCCGGACCACGCCGTCGGCGCCCACCCGGATCTTTGAGACCGTGCTGCATGAAGTTCTGACCACCCGCGTGCCCGATCAGCCCGGGCTCACCCTGACCCTCAGCTGATCGCGACCGCGAGCGCTACTCGCATCATGTCGGCGAACGATGTCGCCCGTTCGTCCGGGGTCAGCTGCTCGGTGGTAAGCAGATGGTCGCTCACGGTGAGCAGTGCGAGGGCGCTGATGCCCTCGGCGGCCGCGACGCCGTACAGTCCCGCCACCTCCATCTCAACCGCGAGCACCCCGTGGTCGGCGAGCACGCCCATGAGGCCGGTGTCGCCGGAATAGAACGAGTCCGAGGTGAAGACCGGCCCGACCCGAAGGTCGACGTCGAGGTCCGCCGCCGCCCGGTCGGCGGTCTTCAACAACTCGAAATCGGCGACGGCGGCCAGATCGTGGCCCCCCACCCGATGCCGATTCACCGATGAGTCGGTACCCGCGGCACTACACGCGATCACCTGACGCATCGGCACGTCCTCGCGCAAGGCGCCACACGAGCCCACGCGGATCAGCCGTGTACACCCGTAGAACCGGGCGAGCTCGGTGGCGTAGATGTTCATCGACGGCATCCCCATCCCGTGGGCCATCACCGAAACCGGCACGCCCTGGTAACGACCGGTGAACCCCTCGACCGCCCGAACCGACGTGATCAACTCCGCATCGTCCAAAAAGGTCTCGGCGATGTAGCGGGCGCGCTTGGGGTCGCCGGGCATGAGCACCGCCGGAGCGAACGCTCCGTCGGGGGCGGCGATATGAGGCGTGGGCACGAGAACTCCCTGGAGGAAATCGACCGGTGGTGCGGGTGCGACAGTAGCCTGTCGACGATGCCCGAGGCTGAGTCGATCCGTTCCCCATCGGTGCGAATTCGCGCGTGCGTGCCGGGCCCGGTGACCGCCTCGGTCCAGACCACCGTCAACCGCACGAGCGTCGACGGAGCCAGTCGCCCGCGCTCCATCGTCGAAGCCACCATCGATGCCACCAAGAACCGCGGATCGCTCTCCCGGGCCGACGGCGACACGCTGGCCGAGGCCGCCCGACTCGCACGGGAGCGAAAGCTGCCCTTCGTGCTCTCGGTGGCCTCGAGCGGCGCCGATGTCGACGAGGGCGTCGATGCGCTACACGGCTGGGGCCAGGCGGCTCGAGCCATCGTGGCCTGTTCCGGCGTGGTGCCGATCATCTTCGTGGTGACCGGCCCAACGACCGCCGGGCCGGCCCTTCTGCTCGGCCTCGCCGACCTGGTCGTGTTCACCGAGTCGGCGTACGCCTTCGTGAGCGGTCCGCAAATGGTGGCGAACTTCACGGGGGTCGCAGTCACCGCCGAATCCCTCGGCGGCGCCGCGTCGCACCGCAACTCCGGGCTCGCCAGTCTCGTCGTCGCCGACGAGGTCGAAGCCGACGAGGTCGTCGCCGACCTGTTGACCTTCCTGCCGGACCACGCCGACCAGCTGCCGCCGCAGTACCAGTCGGTCGACCTCGCCGACCGCCTCACCCCGGAGCTGTCGACCGTCTTGCCGGTGGCGTCGACGGGCAGCTACGACGTGCGCACCGTCGCGGACGCGATCGTGGACACCGACTCATTACTCGAACTCCGCAGCGGCTTTGCGGCCAACCTGGTCACCGCGCTGGCCCTGGTCGACGGCCGTCCCGTGGGCGTCGTGGCGAACCAGCCCCAAACCGTCGCCGGCACCCTCGACATCGCGGCATCCCAGAAGGGAGCCCGATTCGTCGCCATGTGCGACGCCTTCAGCCTCCCGCTGCTCACGCTGGTGGACACCTCCGGGTTCTACCCGGGCAAAGATCTCGAATGGCGGGGCATGATCCGCTACGGCGCCCAACTCGCCTTCGCCTACGCCCGCGCCACGGTGCCGCGCGTGCAGGTGACCCTGCGGAAGTCCTACGGCGGGGCCTACATCGTCATGGACTCCAAGAACATGGGCAACGACATCGCTCTGGCCTGGCCGTCGGCGGAGATCGCGGTCATGGGAGCCAAGGGAGCCGTCGAGATTCTGCACCGGCGGGCTTCGCCCGACGAACGAGCAGAACTCGAACGCGACTACGAGGCCCGTCTGCTCAACCCCTACGCCGCCGCCGAGCGCGGATCGGTCGACGCGGTCATCGACCCGGCCGACACCCGACGCGAGGTGGTCGCCGCTTTCGCGATGCTGTCCTCCAAACGCGAGAAGCTGGCGGGCCGTCGACACGACAACACCCCCCTGTAACCGGGGCAACACTCGGGATTCGTCCCGGCTCTCAACGGTGTACGACGCGCTACCGCCGGGTAGTGTCGGGGTATACGTGATCGCAGGGGACGCACCAGTTCCCGCGGGGGCTCATCGTTGAGCACGTGAATCGTCAACCAGCTCGCTACAGCGCGAGCACGCAGAAGGACCAGAGTGGCCGACAGCATCACCATCACCGACAACCGCAGCGGCGAATCCCTGGAGATACCGCTCACCAACGGCGGCGTCGACGCCGCCGAGTGGCGCAAACTGCTCCCCGGCATGTGGTTCCACGACCCGGGTCTGGCCACCACGTCGAACGCCGAGAGCGCCATCACCTACCTCGATGGCGCCAACGGTGTCCTGCGCCACCGCGGTTACCCGATCGAGCAGCTCGCGGCGCAGTCGACGTTCCTCGAGGTGGCGTACCTCCTGGTCCACGGCGAACTCCCGACCGCCGAGCAGCACGACGAGTGGGTGCACACGATCACCCACCACACCTACATCCATGAGAACTTCCGCAAGCGCTTCTTCGAAGGGTTCCACTTCAACGCCCATCCAATGGGGATGCTGACATCGTCGGTCGCCGGGTTGTCCACCTTTTACCCCGAGGCCAAAGACATCGAAGACCCCGAGGCCCGACACGCCCAGATCACCCGGCTCATCGCCAAGATGCCGACGCTCGCCGCCGGCGCCTACCGGTACAGCAAGGGCATGCCCTTCGTGTACCCGGACAACGACCTGGACTACACGTCGAACTTCTTGTCGATGATGTGGAAGGTCGCTGAACCGCGCTATGAAGCCGACGAGGTGCTGAAAGAGGCGCTCAACACGCTCTTCATCCTTCACGCCGACCACGAGCAGAACTGCTCCACCACCGCGGCCCGCACCGTCGGCAGCGCCCACGCCGATCCGTACTCCGCGATCTCGGCCGGTTGCGCCGCGCTCTACGGGCCTCGGCACGGAGGCGCCAACGAAGCCGTGCTCAACATGCTCGACGAAATCGGCAGCTATGACCGCATCGATGACTTCATCGAAGGCGTCAAGGCGGGTGAACAGCGGCTCATGGGCTTCGGTCACCGGGTGTACAAGAGCTACGACCCCCGGGCCGCGATCATCAAGGACACCGCCCACAAAGTGTTCGAGGTGACCGGCAAGAACCCCCGGCTCGATATGGCACTCAAGCTCGAAGAGGTGGCGCTGAGCGACGAGTACTTCGTGAGCCGCAGCCTCTACCCGAACGTCGATTTCTACTCCGGGTTGATCTATCAGTCGATGGGCTTCCCGACGTCGATGTTCACGGTGTTGTTCGCCATCGGCCGCACCGCGGGCTGGCTGGCCCACTGGCAGGAGATGCTCGAACAGAACTCGCGCATCACCCGGCCTCGCCAGCTCTACGTCGGCCCCGACGAGCGCGACTACGTCGCCATCGGCGACCGCTAGGTGTGGTGTCCGGGGACGTAGTGGCCGCCGACCGGTAGCGGACCCCCGTCGGCCCGGTCGCTCGGAGGCGCGCGGTCAGACCGACAGAACGATCTTGCCGATGTTGGCGTTGCTGGCCATGTACTCGTGACCGGCGGCGATGTCGGCGAGCGGTATCCGTCGATCGATCACCGGAGCCAGGGTGGCGTCGTCGAACCAGGGCAGGACCTCGCGCCCAAACCGTTGCGTGAGCGCGACTTTCTCCTCGATCGGGCGGGCCCGCAGCACCGTGCCGATGATCGATGCTCGTAGCGGCAGCAGCCGAGACACGTTTATCTGGGCCTGCGCCTCGCCCATCACCCCGACCTGGATCACCCGGCCCTTCACCGCGAGGCAGCGCAGGTTCCGGTCGACGTAGTCGCCGCCGATCACGTCGAGAATCGCGTTCACGCCGGCCCCGCCGGTCGCCTCGCGCACCGCCTCCACGTAATCCTCGTCGGTGTAGTCGACCGCCAGGTCGGCACCGAGCGCCCGACAGCGATCGACCTTGCCCGACGAAGCGGTCACCAGGACTCGGGCCCCGTAGGCCTTGGCCAGCTGGATGGCGGCCGTGCCAACCCCGGATGCTCCGGCGTGGACGAGAACGGTCGAACCCGGGCCCATGCCGCCCTGGAGCACGAGGGCATCCCAGGCCGTCATGAACACCTCCGGGATCGCGCCGGCGTCGTCGATCCCGATCGACTCCGGGATGGGCACCACCTGGCGATGATGGGTCGTGAGCAGCTCCGCGTGCGCTCCGCCGGCGACGATGCCCATGACCCGGTCGCCGACGTCAAGGCCGTGCACCCGGGGGCCGGCGCCTTCGACCACACCCGCAAACTCGAGGCCGGGCACCTCAAACTCAACCTCGGGGCCGGGGTACAGGCCCATGCGCTGCAGGAGGTCCGCCCGGTTGAGCGCCGTGCTCACCACGCGCACCAACACCTCCTCGGGGCCCGGGGTGGGATCGGGAATCTCCCGCACCGTGAGAACCTCGGGTCCGCCGTTGCCCTCGAGTACTACCGCCTGCATCTCGGCTCCCATTCGTCGGTGATGGCGTCAACCTAGCGGCGCCCATGACGCCGGGTAGTGTTCGGCCCATGACGACGAGCGAAACCACCGATGGCCCCGAAGTAGATCTGGCCATCGACGAATACGGCAGCGGCCCCAGCCTGGTCTTCACCCACGGGTGGGTCGACGATCGCCGTGTCTGGGCGGGCACGGTCGACGCCCTCGCGGCGCGCCATCACTGCGTGACCTGGGACCTGCGGGGTCACGGCGAGTCCGGCACACCGCCCCCGGGCAATTACACCCGCGACCATGCCCTCAGCGATCTCTCCCGGGTACTCGAGCGGGCCGATCGGCCCGCTGTGCTCGTCGGACACTCTCTCGGCGGTTACCTCGCGCTCGCCCATACGCTGCGCCACCCCGACGACGTGCGGGCGCTGGTGCTCGTCGCCGCCGGCCCCGGGTTCCGCAATCCCGAGGCCCGCGAGCAGTGGAACGACTCGGTCACCGCGTCCGCGGCGAAGCTCGGTGTGCCCGAGGGCTCCGAGGAGATCTCCAAACACGTCGACTCCTGGGTGATGGACGACCTCGATGCGATCGACGTACCGGTACTCGTCGTGCTCGGCGAGCGGGACAAACGCTTTGCCGCCGCCGCCGGCGTGTTCGAGAAGCGGTTGGACGTACGAGCGAGCCACGTCATCGCCGATGCCGGCCACAACGTGCACCGCAATCAGCCCGCTGCGGTCGCCGCCGCGATCGCCTCGTTTCTCGACGAGCTCTAACGACACCGAAGCGGCTGGTCGACCCAAAACGCGATGAGCGGGTGCACCGTGGTGCACCCGCTGATCTCCCCCTTCGCTGCCGACCACAGGTCGGCTGCGCGTGTTGTTGTTGGCGCCGTCTGGTCAGACAGCCGCCGGTGCTTCGTTAGGGCGCCAGCGCAAAGAAGGCGAGGAAGCCGTAGGTGCCGGGCGGCACGAGAGCCGCACACGCCGACAGCTGGTCGCCGGCCTGAGGCGGAAGCACCGTGACGGTGGTACCACCGTTGCCGACCGGGGTATCGCCACCGAGGCACAGGTCGTTGCCCGGGCCGCCGTAGACGACGTCGTCGCCCAGGCCACCCCGGAGGTAGTCGTTGTCGAGGCCACCGGCCAGGAAGTCGTTGCCACCGTTGCCGTCGAGACCGTCACGGCCGGGGCCGCCAAAGAGCTCGTCGTCGCCTTCGGAACCGAAGAGGGCATCGTCGCCCGCCCCACCGTCGGCTCGGCCGGTGCCGAAGAAGAAGTCGTTACCCGCACCGAGGTTCACCCGGTTGGCGCCCACACCGTCGACGACCTCATCGTCGCCGTCACCGCCGGTGATGATGTCCTCGCCGGAGTCGACGAAGTAGATGGTCGAGATGCGATCAGCGCCGGGGCCGCCTTCGAGGCGATCGTCACCGAAGCTACCTTCGAGGTAGTCATCGCCGGCACCACCGAGGACGATGTCCTGGGTATCGAAGTTGCCGAGACCGACCGGGTTGACCGGGTTGTTGTCCGTCGGGATTCGACCCGGCTTGATCTGACCGTACAGCTCGTCGTCGCCGCGGGCGCCGATCACGCGATCGTCGCCGTCTTCACCTTCGATGAAGTCGTCGCCGTTGCCGCCGTGCAGGGTGTCGTCACCCGGGCCACCGCGCAGGATGTCGGGCTCGGAACCGCCGCGGATCCGGTCGTTGCCGGCCCCACCCAAGATCGTGTCGCCGGCGATGCCGCCGGTGATGACGTCGTCGCCGTCGCCGCCGTTGATGAGGTCCTTGCCGCGGGTGCCCGCCAGGTTGTCGTTGCCGTCGCCACCGACCAGTTTGTCCTCGCCGAGGCCGCCGGTGACGATGTCGTCGCCAGGACCGGCGAACACGGTGTCGTCGCCGGGACCGGCGCAGATCACGTCGTCGCCGGCCAGGGTGCGGATGTCGTCGTTGCCGTCGAATCCAATGACGACGTCGACACCTGGGGTACCGATGATCACGTCATCACCCGGCGTGCCGAGGATGGTGGCGGGGAGCCCTTTGCACAGCTCGCCCTGCGCGGTCGCAGGGCCGGAGACCCCGACCACCAGACCGGCAACCATGCCCATCGACATCGTTCCTACGACTACTGCTCTACGTGCTGATTTCATTCCTGATCCTGTGCCCTTCAACTACATACGCCGACAACCGGGTCCCCCCAGTATGGAACAAAAGCCACTCTTAGCGAAATAGGCCTTCCTGATTATCACCCAGAGTGAGTTACTCCAGGCTTGTGGGTTCATGAGCTGTGTTCTTCATGAGCTGGGTGTTCATGAGCTGGGTGTTCATGAGCTGTGTGTTCATGAGCTATGTGCTCGTGGTGGCGAATGACCTGTTCGAAGATGAACCGTTGGAACTTCTCCGAAATCGCCGGATCGAGCTCGGCGTCGGTCGCCATCTGGCGCAGTCGAGCGAGTTGATCCTGCTCCCGCTTGGGGTCGGCCGCCGGCATGCCGGTGCGAGCCTTGTGCTCGCCGACCGCCCGCGTGATCTTGAACCGCTCGGCGAGCAACCGCACCAGCGCCGCATCGATGTTGTCGATGCTGGCGCGAAAACTCCGCAGAGTCTCGTCGGTACCGTCGCTCGTCCCGTCATCGCTCGCCATGAACGCCCCTTCCCCCGGTCACGCTAGCGCGACCGGGCTGAGCGATCGGGGAAGAGCCGGGAGAGCGGCCTATTCGACGGTGCCCACCAACAGCGAGTGGACCGGACCGGCCTGGCGGTACTCGGTCGCCCCGAGGATGATCTGACCCCGGGCGATCAGTGCGAAGGAAATCTCATCGACCGCACCCGGGCGCAACGACGCGATGTCGACCGTCTGCCACGACACGCCATCGAGCGTGACCAGCAGCGTCACGGCCGCCTCCTCACGCACCACGATGGCCGCGCCGTCGGATTCGACCTCGAACGCCGAGACCCAGAAGTCATCGCCCGCATCGATGGGAAGCGCACTCGCGATCCACTCACCGGTGTCGCCGACCGTCCAGGCCGTCAGCACGCCGACCTCGCGGGTCACGACCATCGGTCGCCCCGCGACCTCGCCCAACAGCGCCGACCGATTGCCGACCCATCCCCACTCCTGACGAGGCACAACCGGCCCGCCGGCGGTCTCCTCCCAGGTCCGACCGTCGGCGCTTCGCCACACCGAAAGGGGGTCATCAGCACCGGCCGATGCAAGGGCGAAGAACCCGTCGTCGACCGCGAGCACCTGCTCGACGGATGACAATGGACCATCGATCGGCTCGAAATCCGCACCGTCGGCCGACCAGAGCAATGTCGACGTGGTCGCGGCCAGGTCGGATGCCTGCAGGCCGAGTTCGGCGAGCGTGAACTCCCGCACGGGCTCCGGCGGTCCACACGGCGCGTCGCCGACCGCTTCCTCGACGCTTTCCTCAGTCGTACCCTCCGCGCCACCGAGGGCACCGACCTCGGAGCCGTCGATGTCGTCGGGTACTTCTTCGATCGCCTCCTCGGGCAGACAATCGGCGATGTGAGATTCGACCACGATGAGGGACCGCTCCGGGTCGAACCAGGCGAAGACGTCTTCGGAGCCGGCGAACTCCGGTGGCAACACCGAACGCGGGTCGACATTGAGCGTGTAGGTCAGCGCGGCGAGAACTCCACCATCGCCCGCGGCGACGCTGCGCCGGGCGTTGAGCCAACCGTCGCCCTCCGCCACGGGCACCTCGAACGGCAGAACCGTCGAATCCCACGTTCCCCCTCCGTCGCGGGAGGAGACGGCGAGCACGTCGACGGAACCAGCGCGGGTTCCCGGCGAGGTGCTCAGCCCGTACACGACACCGTCGTGGGTGACGATGTCGGACAACAGCGCGCCCCGGTCGAGGACCTGCGGTGTCCAGGAAATCCCGTCATCGGAGCTGTAGATGGCCTGCCGAAACGAATCGTTCAGGCCGGCCACGGCGGGGGCGGTCGACAACACGTACAACGTGTCGGCGCTGGAGGCGGTACCGAGCGAAGAACCCGTCACCGAGAAGCCGGCGAACGGCGACGAACGCTCCTCCCACGACAATGCGAACTCCTCGACCGCCGCCGGTGCCGGGGTATCGAGTTCGCCTTGCTCGGCGAACTGACTCGTCGAGGGATCGTCGACGTCGGTGGCCGACACGAACCAGGCCGCGCCGCCGATGATAAGAAGCAACGCCGTCGCCACGGTGGCCCGAGCGGCGATGGCCTGGCGACGGATGCGGCGCGACCGGGCGACCGCAGCCTGGGGGTCAGCCGTCGGCAATTTGATGAGGTCGGCGTCGGTGTGGAGCTGAGAGCGGATCTGGTGCTCGAGGTCAGCCATGGTGCTGCCTTTCGTCGGAGGGGTTGGCGGGTGGTTGGACGAGGTCGATCATCTCGGCCGGAGCCGGGGGATCCGGGCGGGCCGGATCGAGGTGACCGAGCGTTCTGCTCAGCTGTTCAAGGCCCCGGGACAAACGGCTCTTGACCGTGCCCGGGGCAATATCGAGTGCCGCCGCGGTTTCACCGACGGACCAATCGAGCAACAACCGGCAGACGACCACCGACCGCATCTTGATATCGAGCGCCTGGATGGCGTCTCGAATGCTCGGGTCGGCGATCGGGGGGAGCGACGACGCGGTTTCCTCGACCCAGGGCAGACGGCGAGACAGCCGCCGATGCAGCGACCGGGCGTAGTTCAACCCAACCCGGTAGACCCAACCGGCCGGGTTTTCGTACTTCTGGACGGTGGCCCAGCGCAGGTAGGCCCGGGCCATCGCCTCGTCGGTGGCTTCGGCACCGAGATCCGGGTTGCCGAGGGTCACGCCCAGCGCCTGGGCGATGCGCTGGTGCGACGCCCGGTAGAACGTGTCGAAATCAGCCGCTGCGGTCCGGGTGGCATACTCGGCTCGCTTCACGATCGGTATCTCCGCGGTGGTTGCTCCCATATGTGAGGTACACCCCGCGCCCGGCACTTCGGTTCCATATTCGTGGCTGGACTACCCATCGCCGGCATCTTCGAGCACGGCGAGCAGTTCCCGGGCGGGGAGGAAGTCCGGACTACGGCGCAGTGCCTCGTCGATCGCGGCGCGCGCCTCTGCGGTCCGGCCCGCTTCGGCGAGCGCCAGGCCCTGGTTGACCAGTGGCGCCGGGCTGCTCGGGGCCAGGGCGGCCGCTCGGTCCCATGCCGCGAGGGCCTCGTCGACTGCGCCGACGCGGTAGTGGGCGACGCCGAGCTCCAGCTGCACCTCGGATCGATTGGGGTCCATGTCGGCGAGCGCCAACCAGGCCGCCAACGCGCGGTCCGCGCCCGATCGGTCATCGAGCGCCGCTTCGGACAACAGCTCGGCCTGCTGGAGACGAAGCGCCGGATCGTCCGGCGACCGGGCGAGCCCCGCCCGGTTCCGGTCCATCGCCAGCTCGAGCGCGCCGCGCCCACCATCGGAGGCGATCGCCGCCGCCGCGAAGTGATAGCGGATCGAGTCGGGGCGGATCGCCCGGGCGCTGTCGGCTGCGGCGACGGCCGCGTCGACCTCACCTCGACTCGCGAGGTCGAGCGCCCGCCCCAACCGGTGGTCGGCCACGACGTCGAACCCGCCGGCGATCAGCGCGACAACCGCGAGCACGCCGGCCAGCCCGCCGCCGACCGTTCGGCGTTGGACCGCGCCCGGGCGGACCGCTGCCTCGTCGGGGTGATCCTCGCCGTCCTCGCTCTTCGGCGAAGCGGCCAACGCCATGCCGGCGAACAACCAGAAGATCGGGTCGATCTCGGCCAGGGGGAATAGGAACTGCTGCTGCGCCACGTAACCGACCAGCGCCGCGAAGCTCGCCCCCGCCACCAACTTCTCCCGGTCCGACGATGCGGACCGAGACCGTCGATAGGCGCCGATGAGCACCACCCCGAGCAACGCGAGGTAGCCAATCATCCCCGGGATACCGCTCGAAACCCCGACGTCCAGCGCGCCGTTGTGGACCCGATCGGGCAGGACCGCCCGGCCATACTTCTGCTCGTACTCGGCTCCGACGAACGAACCGAACACCACGCGGTATCCCTCCGGACCTACGCCCAGCGCGGGCCGGTCGGCGAGCACCGCAGCACCGACCCTCCACTCGTCGAGCCGACCGCCCGCGGTGCCATCACCGAGGTCGAAGGAACTGAGGGCCCGGGCACCGAGCGGCGTGACCACCGCGAGCACGACCGTCAATGCGATCGCGGCGATCCCCGCGGCGGGCCACCGTCGCAGCCAGGGGACCACACGGCCGGCGACGGCGAGCAGCGCCGCGACCAAACCCACCCAGGCCCCGCGCGTCTGGGTTGCGAGCACCGCGATCACCAGCAGCGTCGCCGCGGCCGCGGCCACCCAGCGCCACCGGTCGGTCTCCACCCCGGGGAGCGCCCGGACGACCGCGATCGGAACCAACAGCACGCCCGCGGCGCCGAGATACGCCGGCTGGCCATAAATCCCGCCGACCCGATCCGTGGCGAGCGAGGTGGCTACCGGAGCCCCGAAGACCAATTCGATCGCGCCGTAACCGCCGATGATCAACCCGGCGACCACCGCGCCCCGCCACACCAATCGTCGGTCCTCCGGTTCGCGGAGTTGTTGTCCGCCCACGAACGCCGCACCGAAGAGGAGCCAGGTGAGTGCCCCCATACGGCGGTCCGGGGTGCCGATGAAGCCGTGCAGTCGGTCGACGCCGACGCTGGCGGCGAGGACGATCCACATCAGCAACAGTGCGCCGATGACCCCACTGGTGTGGTCGAGCAGGAACGGTCGCCCCTCCCGACTCGACAGCAGTGCGGCCGCCAGCAGAGCCATCGTGGCGACGGTTACCGCCGTCAGCTTGGCCGGACCGAACACCGACCAGCCCCACGGGTCGAACACGGCCGTGGCCCCGATCACCGCCGTGCCGGCCCAGGCCGGGACGGTGTATGGGCGATCGGCCGGAGTCACCCGCCCAGTTTGTCGGTCGCCGAGGGCGATACCTCGTCAGCCGCGCGTTTGCCGCCCGCTACTGCCGGCCGGCGTCGTAGCGGCCCGGGGTATCGCGCACCGGGGCCCGGAGGATCCGGTCGACCGCGCCGACCACACCGTCGTCCTCGACCAGACGGCTCCTGGCGTCGGCTCCGTCATCGACCGCCGCCTCGTCGCCGCCTCCTGGAGAGGCGGTCGGCCGGACGAGGTCGGCCGGAGAATCGGGGACGACCGCATCGCTCAGCGGCGATACTCCATAGGCCACGACGTCCGGGTCGGCCGACGCGTTTGGCCCGGAACCATCGCTTCGACCGGCGCCGGTGTACGCCGCTTCGATCGTGGGCCCCGACGCGCGCACGGCGAAGTTTGCCACCCCGGCGATCTGGGTGATCGTCGCCTGCCACGACAACAACTGCGTGGCCAGCAGGTCATCGAGGTCAGAACCGCTCGCGGCTCCCTCGACGTATACCGACGCGTCGAACACGACCTCCCAGAACTCCGACCCGTCCTGCAGCGCGTTCTTGCGGACCTCGCGCAGGCGCAACGCCCGCTGCCGGAAGCCGGGGTCGCGTTCGGGCTGGTTGACGAACGGCGTCGGCTCCAACGCGACCGAGGACGTTTCCGGGAGGTAGAACCGACCGAACCGGCCCAGGGTGGGTGCCAGTTTCGACCGGGTCACCCCGTGGAACAGGCAGGTCGCGCCCGCCACCATCAACAGGTCGCCGATGCTGACGGCCGAGCGGAGGAACCGGTTCGGGATCGGTACCGGGATCACGTCGCCGAGGAAGAGCAGGCGCGGGTTCTTGAGCGGAAACGAATTTCGGAACGCCTCCGCATCGTGGGTCATTCCCGCAGCCTCCACCGCCCACGCCCACGCCGGCATGATGCCGCCATTGGCGAGAAGGGCGGTGAGGTTCATCAACCCACCCACGCCGAGCATCCACAGTCCGGGCACCTTGCGGTTGAACCACAGAAAGCCGACGGCCATGCCGTAGGTCGCCAGGTGGAGTATCTCCGCCGTCTTGCCCGGGTACCAGGTCTGCGGCGTGGTGGTGATCAGGACCTGAAGCGCCATCGCAACGAGGATCAACCCATAGGACTGCACGCGCAGCAGCCCCATCCGGTTCATGTCGCCCTTGAGGAGCGGAACGGAGACCACGATCAGCACGAATGCTGCCAGCATTATCATGAGACGGTTCTTTCTGTCGCTGCTCCAGCGGCGACGAATCGGGAGTTGGCAAGCCACAGCAGCAGCTCTTGCAAAGATCGGGCTTCGGCCACGATGTGGCCCTGAATCGCCGTGAGGCCGGTCTCGGCAAAGGCCCGCGCATCGTCGAGATGTTCGACCCGTTTGGCGACGACCTGCATGCCGAGCTCACTCGAGAGCTGGGTGAGATTGCGCACCAGCGCCCGAGCGATCGGGTCGGTGCCGATGCCGGCGCTAAGCGAGCTGTCGAGTTTCAGCGTGTCGACATCGAACGACCCGAGCAGCGACAGCGAAGCGGTGCCCGCGCCAAAGTCGTCCAGGATCACTCCGAGGCCCCATCGGTCGAGCTCGGAGATCAGCGAACTCTTGCGTAGGCCTTCGAGCGAGACGGAGCGGTCATCAACCTCGACCTGCACGCTCCTGGCCGGGAGTTTGCGGTGGCGGATACGACCGGCGACCTCGGCGAGGAACGCGGGGTCGTCCATCCCGGCGGCGAGCATGTTCACCGACACCGGGATGCCGTGGCCGGCGTGGTGCCAATGGGCACAGGCATCGATGGCCAGCTCGAAGATCGCCCGGTTCAGTCGTCGACTGAGGTCCGGGTCCCGCACGAGGGGGAGAAATTCCTCGGGCAGGAGCATGCCGCGCTCGGGGTGTGGCCAGCGCACCAAGGCCTCGATCCCTAGGACGGAACCCCGTTCGATATCCACCCAGGGTTGGAAGTGGAGTTGCAGCTCGGCGTTCGTGATGGCCTTGTCGAGGTTGGCCACGACCGACAGCCGGCCCTGGTTGTCGAGCACCCGAGTGGGGTCGAACATGGCGACGCCCAGATGCTCGCGTTTGGCCAGGTACATGGCGGTGTCGGCCCGTTCGAGCAGCGTTTCGAAATCGCTTCCGTGTTCGGGTGCGAGGCACACGCCCAAACTTCCGCCGATCTCCAGCAACGAGCCTTCGATCTCGGCCGGCCGGCGGAGCTCGGCGCCCAGCTGACCGACGAGTCGATGGGCCTGATCGGCGGTGAGTTCGCCGTCGAAGAAGACGACGAACTCGTCGCCGCCCAACCGGGCCATGGCGTCATCGGAGCGCAGGTTGGCCCGGAGACGATCGGCCACCGTCTGCAACACCGCATCGCCGACCTGGTGGCCGAGATGGTCGTTGATCTGCTTGAACCCGTCGAGATCGAGCAGGGCCACGGCACCGCTGCGTCCCGCGGCGAGTCGCTCCTCGACCTCGATCCGGAACAAGCGTCGGTTGGGCAGTCCGGTCAACGTGTCGTGGTTGGCGTCGTACTCGCGATCGGTGGCCTCCTGGGCCGCCCGATACACCGCAAAGGCCGTCACGTAGAGAATCGGCAGCAGGAACAGGCTTCGCTGCGCGACCACCACCGAGATGGGCGCCAGGGTCAACAGCAGGCCGTCGGTCGACATCGTGCCGCTGATCGACTCCACGATCGTCGTGCGCAGATCGGCCTTCGACGACAAGCTGATGACCACCCCGGTCAACACCCCGTTCACCACCACCGCCATCAACCCGGCGAGCAGGGCGACCGGAAGCCACAATGGTTCCAGGCTGTTGCCCGGCAACAGCGCGAGCGACTGACCGGCGAAGATCATCACCGCTCCCGCCGCGGCCACCGAGAGCGCGAGTTGGCTGGCGTTGAACGCCACCCGCAACCACGGTTGCCGCCCGACCAGTTCACCGATGATGCTGCCGATTACGATCCCGAGGACCGCGGCGGCGGGAGCGCCGGACAACACGAGCGCGAGCGCGAAGATCCACGAGAACGTCACCGACAACCCGTTCTCCAGGCGAATCCAGGCCACCGGCCGGAACTCGGCGAGCACCAGGCCGATCCCGAAGACCCAGACGATCGTCCGATCGTCGCCTTCGGGGAACAGCAACCACAGATCCGAGCGCGACATCAGCAGAATGGCCGCGGCCGCGATCGCGACGACAAGGCTCACGTACAGCTCGACGCTGCTACGCCCGAGGAGTGCACGGACTTGGTTCATCGACCCGTCCGTTCACGCGCGACGAAACCGCCCCAGGTGGGGCGGTATGCCTCGCGCGCTAGCCGGGTTCTTTGCATATGGACCAAAAGGAGACTTGTCGGTGGTGGTTCTTGTTTCGACACCCGTGCGGACGCGCTGAACGAAAAGGAGCGTGATTGACACACGAGCCGGGCGGTCCTCGGTTCGTCGGAATCGAGCGATGACGCGGCGGTGGACCCCCGCAAAGCGAGGGCCCACCGTCAGTGTTTCGTCAACCCTGGGTTCAACCAGGGAATGGCGTGGTCGCTACCACCACTTCAGCGGGGCGGCGAGAACCGTCATGAGCATGCCGGTTCCGCTGACGGCGGCCCAGATGGCGAGGCGGTTCTTGGTGTTGTGAATCTGCTTCATTTTGGGGTCTTCTCCACGGTTGAGGTTCGGAAATCTGGCAGGAAATCGGAACCCTCCACCCCGACAACGGCCGATGGGCGCGAAAGCTTGAGCGCGAATCTCCTCACCGGCGGTTGGAGCATCCACCCCGTGGCGAAAGGGCGCCGATTCGCCGACGCCATCTACGCTGGCCCCATGGCGAATCCCGACACCGCATCACCGATCAAGGCGTACCGACGGTCGGATGACCCGGAGACCATCGCGGCCGCGCTCGTCGAGGACGGCGGCGTCGTCATCGAGGACTTCCTCGACCCCGGCACGGTCGCGACCCTCAACGCCGAACTCGACCCGGTCATCGCCGCCGACGATCACGCCGACCGGATCTTCGTGAACGACATGATCGCGTCGTTCTTCGGCGAACACGTCAGCCACGTCACCGCCATGGCCAACCACTCGAACGCGTTTGTGAACGAGGTGTTGTTGCACCCGACGTACGACGAGTTGTGTCGGCGGGTACTCGGCCCGAATTGTGCGGACTGGACACTGAACGTCGGGCACCTCCTTCAGCGGGGACCGGGGGCCGAGCAGCAGTACGTTCACCGCGACCACGATGTCTGGAACTTCATGCCAGAACCTCACCCCGAGCTCGAGTTGGCGTCGATGGTCGCCCTCGTGGACTTCACCGCCGACAACGGCGCCACCCGCGTCGTGCCCGGAAGCCACCGCTGGGCAAAAGGGCGCTATCCCACCGATGCCGAGTTGGTTGCGGTCGAGATGCCCGCAGGAGCGGCGCTCATCTACCTGGGATCCACCTTTCATGCCGGCGGAACCAACCGCACCGCCGACGAGCAGCGCCGCGGTTTCCATCTCAGCTTCGTGCTCGGCTGGCTGCGAACCGAGGAGAACAACACGCTCGCGACGCCGCCCGACATCGCCCGTCATCTGCCGCGACGCGCCCAGGAGCTGCTCGGCTACGCCGCCCACGACGCGATCGAGAGTGCCGGGGGTTACCTCGGTGCGGTCGACGTCGCCCACCCCTATGACCTCATGGCGAAGGGCCGGCTGTAGACCTCGTGGCTTCGGGTTGCGGACCGGGTGCCATGATCGCGAGATGAGCGACGTCCACGCAGCGATCGACATCGGCACCAACTCGATCCACCTTCTCGTGGCCCGGGTCACCCCCGAAGGCTTCGACGTGATCGCCAGCGAGAAGGAGACCGTACGGCTCGGGTCCGGCCTCGGCCGCATGCGCCGACTCTCCACCGACGCCATCGACCGCGGGGTCGCCGCCCTGACCCGTATGGGCCAACTCGCCGTAGCGGCCGGCGCCGACATCTCCGCCGTCGCCACCAGCGCCGTCCGGGAAGCGGACAACGCCGACGACTTCATCGACCGGGTGCGAGCCGAGGCGGGCGTGGAGGTCGACGTGATCTCCGGGCGAGAGGAGGCCCGCCTGATCCATCTGGGCGTCCTTCAGGCCCTCCCGGTGTTTGACCACAAGCTGCTCATGATCGATATCGGCGGCGGAAGCACCGAGCTGCTGGTCGGGCGCGGCTACGACGTGGCCGACGCGCGCAGCATCCGGCTCGGGGCCATCCGACTCACCGACGGGTTCTTTCCCGGCGGCGCCGTCACCGCCGATGCTGTCGCCGAGGCGCGCACCTGGTTGCGTAACTACCTCGTGCCTGCCCGCCGCGCTCTGCAACCGCTCGGACACGAGGTCGCGGTCGGCAGCTCGGGAACCATCGAGACGCTCGCGACGATCGCCCTGCGGGCGGCGGGCGAATCGGTCACCTCCATCGGCGGAGCCGTGCTCACGCGAGCGGCGCTCGCCGATGTGGTCGCCACCCTCCTCGCCGCGCCGACGGCGGAAGAGCGATCGTCGATCCGGGGGCTCGACCCGGGTCGCGCCGACACGATCGTCGGCGGCGCCCTACTCCTCGAAGCGCTGTTCGAGGGGTTCGCCATCGACCAACTCACGGTCTCGGAGTACGCCTTGCGCGAGGGGGTCTTTCTCGATCGCTACCGCTCCGAGCACGGCATGTCCTTCGGCCGCCTGCACGACATTCGGCTGGCGAGTGTCGAGCGGCTTGCGGGACTGTTTCGCGAGGACCGCGACCACGTCGCGCACTCCACCGACCTCGCCCTGCAGCTGTTCGACGACACCCGCCCCATCCATGGCCGAGGCGCAACCGAACGCAACTACCTCGAGGCGGCCGGATGGCTCCACAACGTCGGCTTGTTCATCTCCCACGCCGCCCACCACAAACACAGCTACTACGTGATCCGAAACTCCGATCAGCTGGTGGGCTTCACCGACCGGGAGGTCGAGATCATCGCCCAGGTCGCCCGCTACCACCGCAAGAGTCCGCCCAAGGAAACCCACGAGAACTTCCGACGGCTCCGGCCCGACGACCAGTACATCGTGTGCCTACTCGCCGGCCTGCTGCGGATCGGCATCGCCCTCGACCGCAGCCACGACGGGCGCGTGACCGACGTCGAAGCCCAGGTCGACGACAACGCGGCCGAAGTCGATATTCAGGTGACCACCCGGGCCGATGCCTCGCTCGAGCTCTTTACCGCTCGCTCGCGATGCCACCTCGCCGCCGACACCCTGGCCGCGGAGATCCGCTTCGCAGACGTACCGGAGCTCTGACCGCGGAGAACCGCTAGGCGTCGCTCCGAGCGATCGCTCGTTCGTCGGTACCGAGGTAGCTGGCTACGACACTCGGGTCGTTTCGCACTACCTCCGGGTCGCCTTCGGCGATCACCGCGCCGGATTCGAGGCAGTACACCCGGTCGCTCAGGCTCATGATCAGCGGCATGTCGTGTTCGATGATGAGCATCGACGCGTCGAGCTCACGGCGGATCTCCAACATCAGCGGACCGAACGCCTCGGTCTCGCGCTGGGCCACGCCCGCCGTGGGTTCATCGAGGCAGAGGATGCGGGCGTCGAGCGCCAGGAGACCGGCGAGTTCAACGATACGCCGGGTACCGGTCGACAGGTCGCCGATGAAGGTGTCCGCGTACCGCCCGAGTCCGAGAAAGTCGATCAGCTCGGATGCCTCGGTCGCCTTTCGGCGCTCGGCTTTGAACGTGTGGGGCAGAAACAGCGCGGTGGCGACCAGGGGTGACCGATGGCGGCCTTCGAGCGCGACCTGCACGTTTTCGCGCACCGTGAGTTCGGGGAAGAGGGTGGCCGACTGGAAGGTGCGCCCAAACCCGCGCCGGGCTCGCGCCGAGGCCGACAACTTCGATACGTCCTCGCCGAAGAGCGCAACCGATCCGCGGGCCGGGAGGTAGCCGCCGATCGCGTTCATGAACGTGGACTTGCCGGCACCGTTGGTGCCGATCAGGCCGACCACTTCGCCGTTGCCGATCGTGATACTCGCCCCGTCGACCGCCCGGTTGCCGCCGAAGGACACCTCGATGTTGGTCGCCTCGAGCGCCGGGGCATCGCTGACCGGCGCGGAATCGACATCGCGGCGGGTGAGCGTCGCGGGCGGCGCGGTTGTCGACGAGACCGTCTCCTCGGGCAAACGCCGCTCGAGCACCCCGAAGAACCAGTCGCGCAGCGAATAGGCGATCTGTACCAACCCGCCCGGGAAGTACAACAACAGCACGAGCAACCCGATGCTCGAGCTCAACAGCGGCACGAGGTCATTGCCCGGGAAAAACGCCGGGAGCCCGATGACCCACAGGGCACCGAGGACCGGGCCCGACACCGAACCCAGTCCGCCGATCACCACGATCGCGACCAGCCGTAAAGACTCGTTGTTCAGGAAGAATCCCTCGGTCAGGTTCACGCTCTGCAACAACCCGGCGAGCACCGCACCGCCCAGGCCGGCGACGCCGCCGGCGAGCGCGAACGACTTCAGCTTCGTGCGGCTGGCGTTGACGGTGTAGGCCGCCGCCGAATCCGGGTTGTCGCGCACCGCGATCATCGACCGGCCGACACCCGTTCGGCGCAGACGCGCCACCATGATCAGCACCACCACCAACACGGCCAAGGCGAAGTAGTAGTAGGCCCGCTGCGTCGAGAGGTCGAAGCCGACCCACCGGTCGTTGGCGAAGTCACGCCAGATGAACAGATCGCCCCGCTCGAACGGCACGCTGGACCGGTTGCCATCGGACAGGACCGGGCGGCGATACAGGTACTGCTGGGCGGCGAGCGCGAACGCAAACGTCGACACGGCCAACATGAGGCCGCGAACGCGCAACCCGCTCACCCCGACGATGGCCGCAAGCGCCGCGGTGAACAGCGGCACCACCAGGATGCTCAGCACGAACGGCCAACCGACGAACTGCACATCGAGAATACGGGTGTCGCCCCAGCCAATGTCGAGTTCGACGCCGCGCTGCATCGCGGTCGCGCCGAGCGCACCGAGGCCGGCAAAGGCCATCTGCCCGAGCGAGAGTTGCCCGGACCAGCCGGTGATGATCGTGACCGACACGGCGCAGATCGCGTACCCGATGATCGTGGCGTACAGCAGTTGTCGCGACGGGCGGGTGACCAGGAAAGGGAGCACTGCGGCACCCACGAGGAGAGCGCTGAACAGGAAGGTGTTCAGGTACTTCACCACGAACATCGAGCGGATCCGCTCGGGTACGGGCTTCACCTTCGGGGCAAAGGAGAACGCCGACCCCTCGGAGTCGGCGGAACGGCTCTGCCAGAACACGGCGACGAGCACGGCGAGGAACAGAAGGAAGTCGATGAGACCGGCCTCGGACAAGAAGTTGAACCGCACGACCGCCTGGCCGACCCCGATGAGCACCCCGGCCGCCAACGCCCGCGGGAACGACCGCATACCGGCGATCACCGCGGCGGCGAGACCTCGAACCATGGTGTTCGGGCCGAGGTTCTGCAGCGCCCCGGCGCTGACCGCTCCGCTCAGTTGGGCGAGCAGGATCATCGAAGCGGTCGAGACAAAGCCGGCGATCGACCAGATCATCATCGAGATGAATCGGGGGTTGATGCCCGACAAGCGGGCGAGGTCGGAGTTGTCCGCCGACGCCTGGACCGCCTGACCGATCGTGGTCCGATTGAGGAACAGCGCCAGCAGTGCCGCGAGCGCCGGCACGATGAGCACGACGGCCAGCTGCGACCCGGTAAATCGGAAGCCCAGGCCGGCAAAGTCGTCCCAGCTGGACCCCCAAAACCGCGGGAACGTCTCCCCCGGGCCGACGTCGAACGGCGGGTAGGCGATGACGATGGCGAGGCACAACTGCGCCAGACCGATGGTGGCGACCAGCAGGATCACCCGCGGCGCCCGGAACAGTCGTCGGATCACGATGAGATCGATCAACAACCCGAGACCGGTACCCACCACGAGCGCGATCACCAGGGCGATCCAGAACGGAAACCCCCAGTTCAGCACCAACAGGGCGAACAGCACGGAGCCGGGTAGGCCCATGTTGCCGACGGCGAAGTTGATCACCCGGGTCGACCGGAAGATCAACACGATGCCGAGTGCGAGCATCCCGTAGACCAACCCGTTGACGAATCCGTCGACGATGAGCTGTTGGGTGACGAAGGCGCCGAGCATCAGCCGCCCTCGGTGCCGAGGAACACGGCGCGAGCCAGGTCATCGCGGCCGGCGAGCTCCTGGGCATCGCCCTCGAACCGCACGCGGCCCTTCTCGAGGAACACCGCTCGGTCGGCGATAGCCAACGCGACGTTCAACGACTGCTCGACGATGATGATCGTCAACCCGTCGGACTTCAGCTCCTCGATGACGCCGAGCAACTCCTGCACCACCACCGGCGCCAACCCGAGGGACAGTTCATCGATGATGAGCACCTCGGGGTCGTGCAGCAGCGTGGCCGCCAGGGCCAGCATCTGTTGTTGGCCGCCCGACAGCGAGCCGGCGGCCTGGTTCTCGTCCCGGCGCAGCGCGGGGAACAACTCGAGCACCCGTTCGATCCGGCGATCGACGTCGGCGGCGTCCTTGCGATACTGGAACGCCGCCATCACCAGGTTCTGGCGCACCGACATCGAGCCGAAGACGCCCTTGCCGCCGAGCAGCAGATGGATGCCCATCCGGGTGCGTTGCTCCGGTGTGGCATAGGTGATCGTGCGCCCGTTGAGCCGAACCACACCTCGCTCCGGCGTCCCGAGGCCGGAGATGACCCGGAGAATCGTCGACTTGCCCGCACCGTTGGTGCCAAGCAGTGCCAGCACCTCGCCGCGGTGCACTTCGAACCCGACGTCGAAGAGCACCTGGACCGGCCCGTAACTGAAGTCGACCGCATTGACCTGAATGGTCGGGATCTCGGTCGGGTTGGCCAACTGGCGTTCGCGTTCCTCCTGCTCTTCGCGCAGTTCGCTCACCACCAGCGACAGGTCGTTGCGTATGTAGCGCGAGCCGTTGATGATCATCATGGCGCCGATGAGCATCGACGGGATCGTGAGGACCAGCACCGTGGTGCGCGGGCTGGTGGCATCGATCAGGAAGGCCGACAACAGGCCACCGCCGACGGCGCCGACGAAGAAGATGTAGGCGGTGACGAGCGCGCTGCCCAGGCCCCGCAAGCGGTACGGGATGACCGCCTGGATGACGGGACCGACCATCGCGAAGGCCGATGCCTGACACATGTTGATCAGCACCCAGGCAACGGTGAACAACGCCACGTTGGGCGCCAGGTACTGCAGCACCACCAGCGGGGCGACCGGCAACAACAACATGCCGATGATCGCAATCGCTTTCGCCGGATCGCGGCGATACACCCGGTCGAAGTAGCGGCCCACAAAGGGGGCGGCGACGAGGACACCAAGACCCGAGATGGTGCCGACCGTGCCGCGCTCGAGCGCGTCGAGCCCGAACCGATCCTCGAGGTAGAGGTTGGCGATGATGACGCCGGTAAAGAGGCTGAAGCCCATGGCCGAGAACGCGACCGCCACCGTTTTGATCGTGCGGATGCGCCACAGGCGGGCGAACGCGGCCTCCATGGACACCGGCGCCGGGTCCTCCTCATCGGGGGTGGCCTCGCCGAGAACGTCGGCCTTTTCCCACTGCCCGCGAATGGGCTCTTTCAATGTGAAGGCGAGCGCCGCGAAGACCGCTACCGGCAGGCCCAGCAGGTAGTAGGCCCACCGCCAGCCCTCGCCCTCGACACCACCCGCCGCCGCAGCGATGCCGCCGACGAGCACGGGGCTGAGCACGGCCACCGCCCGCCCGACCACCCCGTTGAGCGCTCCCATCCGGCCGCGAACACCGATGGGGTAGGTGTCGGCGATCATCGAGCCGTGGACCGGCAAGGTGTTGGCCTTGGCGATACCGACGCCAAAGCGGGTCCAGAACATCATGAACGCGTTCACCGCAAAGCCCGACAGCACGACCATGAGCGAGAAGATGGCGCTGGCCACGCCGATGATCGGCGACCGCCGCATGCGGTCGGCGAGGTAACCCATCGGCATGGCGCCGAGCACGAAGAAAGCGGAGCTGGCGGCGGCGATGAAGGTGATGGTGCCGTCGCTGACGCCGAAGGTGTCGCGAATGTCGGGGCCCAACACGCTGAGGGCCGCCCCTTCGAGTTCGTCGAGCGAGTTGAGCACCAGCAGCACGGCGAAGGTCCGAACACCGCCCTTCGACAGGCCCTCCTTCAGCGTCATCTCCTCGGACCCCACGCCGGGGAGGAGGTCGTCGGCGAAGAGCACCTCGTTGTCGCGCTCGGACTGCGCGTCGAGGCGGGCGGCCTCCTCGTCGAGGACGGCGGCGGTCAGCGATGCGGTCGAACCGGCTTTGTCCGTCGGGTTCTTTTCCGTCACCTACTGAGCGTTCCCCATTCGCAGCCGGGTATCGACCCCCGGATCCGAGCGCCACGGTAACCGTGGTGGCCCTATCGGGGGGAATCCGCCCGCCCAACTCCCCGTTTTCCAGGGCTGGCAAAGGGGGACCCAACGAGAACAGGTTCTATGGTGAGCGGATGCGAGGAATTATCAGCTACGGCGCTCACGTGCCCTTTCGGCGGCTCGATCGGTCCGACATCTCCGGCTTCTTCGACAGCGGCGGCGGACGCGGCAGCCGGTCGGTCGCCTCCTACGACGAGGACACGACCTCGATGGCCGTGGAGGCCGGACGCTCCGCACTCGCCAACGCCGCCGCACCCCTCGCCAGCGGGATCGAGGACGTGTGGTTTACCACGACCGCGCCGGCCTACCTCGACCGCACCAACGCCACCGCGATCCACGCCGCCCTCCGCCTCGCTCGAAGCGTCGGAGCGAGCGATCTGCTCGGATCGCAACGATCGGGAATCGCGGCCCTGCGTGCCGCGCTGCGCGGTGGCGGCACCACCCTCGTGGTCGGATCCGACATCCGCGGGGGTTGGCCGACCGGCGCCGACGAGTCCGACGGAGGCGACGCCGCGGCGGCCGTCGCGGTGGGCGACGACGCCGACCACACCCTCATCGCCGAGCTGATCACCACGGCCACCACCACCGCCGAGTTCGTCGACCGGTGGCGGGTGCCCGGCGAAACCCGGTCCCGGGTATGGGACGACCGGTTCAGCGAAGCCCAGTACGTGCCGTTGGCCCAGGAGGCCTTTGCCGCCGCACTCGAAGCGGCCGAACTCCAACCGGCCGACATCGACCACGCCATCGTCACCGGCCTGCATGCCCGGTCGGTCAAGCGATCCCCGGCCAAGCTGGGCCTCGATGTGGTCGCCCCCGACCTCACCGACGTCGTCGGCAACACCGGTGCCGCCCACCCCACTTTGCTGCTGGCCGACGTGCTGGACCGGGCCGAACCGGACCAGATCATCGCACTCGTCGTTCTCGCCGACGGCGCCGAAGTGATCCTGGTGCGAACCACCGAGGCCATCACCGAGTTCGGCAACCGCCGACCGATCGCCGGTCAGATCGCGGCCTCGGGCTCGGTTTCCTACGCCAAGTTCCTGCGATGGCGCGGCCAGATCCAACCCGAGCCCGCCCGGCGCCCCGACCCGACCCGAGCCTCGGCATCCGCCGCGGCGCGATCCACCGACTGGAAGTTCGGCTTCGTCGGTTCCGCCGACCAGACGACCGGCGCCATTCACCTGCCACCCGCCCGCGCGTCGATCTCGGGAGGGCCGGTGGACAACATGGAACCCGCGCCGATGGCCGACGCCACCGGCACCGTCGTGACGTACACGATCGACCGCCTCGCCTACTCGCCCAGCCCGCCGATCGTGTTTGCGGTCGTCGACTTCGACGGCGGCGGGCGCATGCCCGTCGAACTCACCGACGTCGACGCCGAGGCGGTCGGGATCGGCGACCGGGTCGAGATGACGTTCCGGCGGCTCAACGAGGCCGACGGAATCCAGAACTACTTCTGGAAGGCCCGGCCCGCCCGATTCGCGGCCGGCGCAGGGAACGCAACACCGGAACCAGCCGAGGGAGACGCGTAATGGCGAGCAATGGCATCAAGGACCAGGTCGCAATCATCGGTATGGGCTGCATCCCGTTCAAGGAACACTGGGATGCCTCGCTCGACGACATGTTGATCGACGCTGCACAGCTCACCTTCGACTCCGCCGGCGTCGCCAAGGACGACATCGATGCGTTCTGGCTCGGCACGGCGCAAAGCGCCATGGCCGGCATCACCTTGTCGGCGCCGCTCAAGATCGAAGGCAAGCCGGTGACCCGGGTCGAGAACTACTGCGCCACCGGTTCCGAAGCGCTGCGCCAGGCCTGTTACGCCGTGGCGAGCGGGGCCTACGACACCGCGATGGCGATCGGGGTCGAGAAGGTCAAGGACTCCGGGTACCAGGGCCTGAACGCCTTCCCCATCCCCAACGATGGCACCAAGCGGGCGTTGACCGCGGCCGGCATGTTCGCCCTCATGCTCCCGGCCTACGCCGAGAAGTTCGGGATCGACGAAGACGACGTGCGGATGGCGGCGGCGAGGGTCGCCGAGAAGAACCACTACAACGGAGCCCGCAACCCGCTGGCCCAGTTCCGGCGGGAGATGTCGGCCGAGTCGATCTGTCAGATGGCCGCGGTCGCCGGGCGGCTCAGCGTGTTCGACTGCGCCGGGGTCGCCGACGGTGCGGCCGGGGCGATCGTCGTGCGGGCCGAGGACGCCCACAAGTACTGCGAGAACCCGCTGTACGTGAAGGCGTTGTCCTTCGTGGCGGGCACCGGCGGCGGGATCATCGATCCGGAGTTCACGTTCACGACGATGCCGGAATGTGAAGCCTCGGCCACCGAGGCGTACCGACAGGCCGGCGTGACCGACCCGCGCACCGAAATCGCGCTCGCCGAGGTGCACGACTGCTTCACCATCACCGAACTGATCCTGATGGAGGACCTCGGGTTCGCCGAGCGCGGCACCGCGTGGCGCCAGATTCTCGACGGCAACTTTGACCTCGACGGCGACCTCCCGGTGAACCCCGACGGTGGGCTCAAGGCCTTCGGCCACCCCGTGGGCGCCTCCGGGTTGCGCATGCACTACGAGCTCTGGTTGCAGTTGCGAGGTGAGGCTCCGCCGGAACGGCAGATCACCACGGACCGCACGCTCGGTCTGGTCCACAACCTGGGTGGCTACCCGGGCGAGATGGTCTCGTTCGTGTCGATTCTCGGCTCCGAACTCGGGTAGTTCACCGCCGAAGTTCCTCGCAGCGTTCGACGCGCGAGGGACAAAACCTGGCAGACTCAGGGCGTGACCCCTCCGACCGCCCCGGCCACTCTCGAACGTAGCGAGAGCCTTGACCTCTTCGACGCGGTCGGCGACACCATCACCGAACTCGTCGCCACCCACAAAAGCCGGCGCGAGCACTGGTATTTCCAGGACTTTGTGCCCTGGGAAGCGGGCCGGAACTTTCGGGATGAGCCGTGGGATGAGTCCCAGTGCACGCTGGCGCCCGAGGTGCGCACCGCGCTGGTGTTGAACCTGCTCACCGAGGACAACCTGCCCTACTACCACGCCCGCCTGGCCACGGCGTTTCCGCCGGACTCACCCATGGCCGACTGGTCCGGGCTCTGGACCGCCGAAGAGGGCCAGCACGCCATCGCCATGCGGTGCTACCTCCTGGCCTCGCGCAACTGCGACCCCCGAGGACTCGAGAACGACCGCATGGTCACGGTGCAGCGCGGGTGGAAGAACGACTTCGTCGATCCCATCGAGGTGTTCGTGTACACCTCGGCCCAGGAACTCGCCACCCGCATCAGCCACCGCAACGCCGGCGTGCTCGCCGACGACCCCGTCGCCTACGAGCTCATGAGTCGAGTGGCGGCCGACGAGAACCATCACTTCATGTTCTACCGAGGCGTCGTGACCGCGATGCTCGAGCAGAATCCATCGCTGGTCCTCGACGCCATGGTCACCGTGTTCGAGGGATTCGAGATGCCCGGCACCGGGATTCCCAAGTACCTTCGCCGGGCGATCGCCATGGCCAAGGCCGGCGTGTACAACCTGCGTATTCACGCCGACAAGGTCGTCAGCCCGCTCATGCGCGATTGGCGTATCGGCGACCTCACCGACCTCACGCCGGCGGGGGCCGAGGCCCAGGAAAAGCTCATGGCGATGCCGGACAAGTTGCTCGAAGCCGCCGAGCACTTCGAACGCCGGGTCGGCATACTCCCCAAACTGGCCTAACCGGCACGCGGGTCAGCGATGCTGACCGGCGACCACGATTTCGACCCAGGTGCGTCCGGGCCGCAGCTCGATGACCTCGCCCGCCTCGGTGGTGAGCGTGGCCACACTGGTGATCGTGGGCCGGGTCCAGATTCCCGAGACGGCAACGCCGCCCGAGTACACGGTCGCGGGGCCGGTGCCGACCCACAGAAACTCCGGCACGGCTGATCCGCCGCCGTCCTTGAGGCCGCTGGGCATCTGATCGACTTCGACGACGACCACGTTGGTGGCACTCACCCGTTGACCTTCGGCGGTCAGGTGCTCGCCACCGGCCTGGGAGCGCACCCATGCCGATCCGGTCCAGTTCCAATCGACGGCGAGGCGGGGGAAGCGCAGCGAGATGGTCGAGTCGGCCCGGCCCGGCACTGACGGCGCGGCGCTGTAGGCGAACTGGGCCGGCGGCATCGACGCGGCGGTACCCGTCCACTGGACATCGGTGTGGGAGTACAGGTTGTTCGGCGCGGAACGCCCTTCGAAACGCCAGTACCCACCGTTGCGGGCCGCGCTTCGGTTCTGGATGTGATCGGCGCGCAACAGCAACGAGTCGACCACGTCGTTGGCCCCGGAGTACACGAGGATCGGGCGGCCAAACCCCCCGAGGAACGACAGGTCGGTCGTGCGCCCACTGCGCACCGGCCCGACCGTCGCCGACGCGGAGTGGTACACGGCCGCGAACCGGGTATTGCCCGCCTCGACCCCTTCTTCGATCACGATGTCGGCCTGGTTGAGACCGGTCTGGGGTCGAGCGTCGGTGTAGTTGTCGACCTTCACGACCAGCGCCGCCCGGTTCGACGGAGCACCGGGAAGACCGGTGAGGGGAAAGGTGCCGGGAGCGGCGATCGGCGGGTCGACGACGGCGGGGGCAACGACCTCATCGGGGCCGAGGTTGGCCAGGCGCCCCGTGTACAGCGCGAGGTTGCCCCGATCGCCGCCGGCGGCAGGCACACCCAGCGGCCCCCGCACGCGCGGGGGGTCCGACGCCCGAGGAAGCACGGGGATCGCGGTGGTCGGGGGCGACGGAGCGACGGTGGTGGTCGGAAAGTCGATTCCGCTCAGGTCGGGGCCGCGCTCGGCGACGGCCTCGGCGAGTCCGGACAGGTCGGGGCCCGATCGTTCCGTGGTGGTCGGGGCCGGCGCCGTCGTGGTCGGCACCGTCTCGGGTGCGACCGCTGCGGCTGGGCGCTCCTCGGTGGCCCCCCGGACCTCGCTGAGGGGTTCGGTCGCACAGGCGGAGACGAGGAGCGCAAACGCGAGCGCGGTGTAGCGAAGATCATTCCAGGGACGCATCCGGACCCATCGGCCGCCGCGGGTTGGTTCTGAGTATCGCCGCCCGCCGGTCGCGGATACGGTGCCCTGCGTGTTCACCCCCACCGCCATGTTGCGCTCGGCCGGCCTGACCGCGGCGTTGGCGCTCGTCGCGACAGCATGTGGCGGGTCGACCGCGCCGGCCGCCCCATCGGAACCCCAAGCGCCGGTGACCGCTGCCTCCGATGCCGGTGCACCGAGGGGGACCTCGACCGAGCCCCCTATCGCCCAGCCCACCACCGCGCCCCCTACCACCCGGTCCCCTACCACCCAGCCATCCACGCCACCGGCCCCGGCAACCACGGCAGATCCCCCATCGGGCGTCACGCCCAGCGATCTCGCCGGCGCCGGGCCTCACGTCGTCGGCGTCGCCACGGTTGCGTTTCCCGGCGGTGACCCCGAGCAGCCGCAGCTGATCGAGGTCTGGTATCCGGCCGACGGCCCCGGCGACAGCACCGACACCTACGCGGTTCGCTCGTTCCTCCCCGAAGCGGTCGCCTCGCTCATCCCCGCCGACACCGACGACGGCTTCACGACCCCCGCCGGGCGCGGGCTACCCCCCGATGCCAGCGGTGCCCCCTTCCCCCTCGTTCTGTTCAGCCACGGTTCGTCGGCGTACCGGTCGCAGTCGAGCGACCTCGCCGCCCACCTGGCGTCGTGGGGCATGGTGGTCGCCTCCACCGACCATCCGCAGCGCAGTCTCGAATTCTCGCTCGTCGGCGGGCCACCGGAGCCGACACCAACCGCGGTCGAGGACGTTCGAGCGCTGCGGACGCTACTCACCTCCGATCCCGAGGACATCGACTCCGGCGACGCCGACACCGCGTTCGTCGACTCCGCCCTCGTCGATATCGGGGCGATCATCGACCCGACCCGGGTCGGGCTCGCCGGGCATTCCGCCGGCGGCGGCACCATCCTCAGCGTCGCGGTCGACGACGGCATCGCCGGGTACGTGTCCTACGCGAGTGGCGCCCGCGACGACACGCCACTGCCGAACGTACCCTCGCTGTTCATGGCGGGCACGACCGATGCGATCGTGACCCCCGATCGCACGCTCGCGGCCTTCGAACAGGCCCCGGCACCAGCCTGGTACTGGGAGTTTGCCGACGCCGGGCACCTCGTGTTCAGCGACCTGTGCGCCATCGGCGGCGACGCCACCCTCATCGACCTGGCCGAATCCGCCGGAATCGGCGACCTCGTGCCCGACGGCCTTCGCCGGCTCGCCACCGATGGCTGCGAGGAGCCAAACCGACCCGTCCAACGGGTGTGGCCGGCGATCAAACAGGGCACGACCGGGTTCTTCCGGCTCGTGTTCGGCATCGACCGCGAACCCGTCGGCCTGTCCGGCGACGGGATCGAAGGGCTCAGCACCCGCAGTCGGTAGCCCCTAGCGGGCCCAGCGGTACTGTTCGACGACGGCGTTGGCGATGTCGGTGGCCACCGCGGTGTCCGCCCGGCCATTGGCCAGGACCACCACCCCACCGGATCGTTGCGGGAACCCCACGAGGAAGCTGCGAAACCCCTCGTTCGATCCGGTGTGCTGGAAGCGACGGTTCGCCCCCTTGCCGGCCATCGCCACGCCGAGACCCTCGGCGAACATGGCCTCGACCAGGTTTTCGCTCAACAGCTCGCGGTCCTCGATCATCCCCCGGCGGTTCATCGCCACGACGAAGCGGGCCAGGTCCGACGCGGTGGCATGCAACCCGGCGGCTGCCGACCACGGACACACCTCGCGCAGACCGGGGAGCGTGCGGCCCTTCGTGTCGTGGCCACACGACATCGAAGCCGCGTCCGGGGTCAGCGCAAACGAACTCGATGTCATTCCGAGGGGGGCCAGAACGTTCTCGCCCATCCAGGCGTCGAACGGGTCGCCGCTGAGCTGTTCGATCAGGTGTTGCAGGACCAGATACCCGGCCCCGCTGTAGCTGTATTTCGAGCCCGGTTTGTAGGTGACCATCACGGGAGGCCCGCCGCGGCCCACCCAGGAGTCCTCGAGCGAGGGCACCCGCGTGCCGCGAAGGTTCTTCACCCGCACCGACCCGCCGCCACCTTTGATGAACCGGCGGCCCCGGGAGTCCGGGGTGGTATCGCGTCCGACGATTCCGGCCCGATGGGCCAGGAGCTGGCGCAACGTGATCGGGAACGACGCTCCCAGTCGCCGGCCTCGATCCGCCATTGGATGCACGGGAATCTCGTACGCCAGATGGGGCTGGATGTCCTCGTCGAGGTCGATCCACCCCGCATCGACCATCCGGAGCGCTCCGAGCGCGGTGACCGGCTTCGACAACGAACAGGCCTGGAACACGGTCTCGGGTACCACCGGCTCGTCGGCGCCGGCCGCGATGACTCCGTAGCCGGTCGACCACGCGACCTCGTCGTCGACGACGGCCGCAACCGCTGCGCCGGGCACCTTCGCCGCCGCGAGCCGCGACCAGATGCCCACCACATCGGTGCCCCGACGGACCCCGACTTCGGCCTGGCGGATGGGGTCGACGGCCAACTTCGAGCGTTTGCCGGTGGAACCGACGACCCAACCGCCGCCCTCGAGCAGCGAGACGGTATCGACCCGGTAGCCGCCCTGGAGCTGCTCGGCGATCGCTCGCTGCACCGGTTTGGCGATCCCGCTGCCGAACAGCGCATCGCCCGCGATGACGATCCAGGCACCGTTGGGCCCGAAGGCCACCTCGTCGACCGATCGGGTCGGGGCCGCACCGGGGGTGGGGCTGGCGGAAAGGTTGCGCAGGGCCTGCAGACATCCGCCGGGAAGACCATCGCCGGCGAACCCGTTGGCGTGAGTGACCAACCACCCGCCGTCGCCGGTCAGCGCAATGCGTTCGATGCGTTGGCCCGCTCGCAGCGCCTGTTCGAGACCCTTACGGCCCGATGCCGACATTCCCGACGCGACGGCGGTCTGGTCGGTGACCACCGCCCAGGACTTGCCCGCCAACTCAACGTGGCGGATCTGGTGACCCTGCCCGACCAGTTCGTTCAGCTTGGCGACGAGCGGTCGGGCGAGACCGTCGCCGCGCACCTCACCATCGAGATCGACGGTGACCCATCCGGTGGCCGTGCCATCGGCGGCGGCCAGTCCAACGGGCTCGACCTCGGCCAGAGCGTTGCGCAGGGCGGGGGTGACCGACCCCGACACGATGACCCCCTTCGAGCGGCGCGTTCGGCTGGCGCTCGTCGGTGCCGCGCTGGTGCGCCGGGCCGGGCGGCGACCGGCGGACGCGGCGGCGGCGCTTCGCGGCGCCGCGGGCTGGGTGGCGCGGGTGACGGGTACTTGCCGACGAGCGCCGGCGCGTCGAGTCGACCGTCTGGTCGCTGCGCCGCCGCGTTGACGACCGATCGGGGCGGAGGTTCTCCGGCCCGTCGGCGCCGACGTACGGCCACCGGCCGGGCTCGTGCGACCGCGTCCCGCGCCGCCGGTGGTCGCGGGGCCGCGCGTCGTTCCCGCCGGCTTGGGCGCCGCGCCCCGGCGGGGTGCGGGCGGGCGAGGCGCCGAACGACTCCGGGTGGAGCCACCCCGTTTGGGTGCACCGGAGCCGCTTCGCCGCGTCCGCGTCGCAGGTCGCTTCGAGTTGCCTTTGCCTTTTCGTACTCTCACCGGGCCGAACCTAGTTCGCCGCGCCGGTGGCCGCCGCGGCTCAGAGCAGGTCGAAGCTCGACAGGTCGCGGATGGCCGCACAACACCGGGTCGCCATGGCGACGAACATGTCGTCGCCTCGATCCGTGCGCTCGACGTGCATGGCGCCGAGCACCGTGGTGAACGGACCCTGTAGGTGGCCGAGCCGGTAGTCGTCGAAACAGGTGTCGATGTCGTAGTCGTACACGCCGTGGCCTCGCAGCGCCGCCAGATAGGCCGCCACCAGCGTGCGCTCCTCACGGCGTCGATCCTCGATCGGCAGCCCGTTGCCGAGAAAGTAGGCGAGATCTCTTCCGGCGGCGCCGACGGTCACGGTCTGCCAGTCGACGCAGACCACCGGGTAGCCCCCTTCGGCGGTGCGAAAGAGCAGGTTGTCGAGCCGATAGTCGGCGTGCACCAGCGTGAACCGCTCCATCCGGGCCACCATCCAGGCCGCCGCCACCTCGGCGAACGTGTGCAACACCTCCGCGTCGCCCTCCGCGAGCCGGTCGCCGTACCGATCGATGAAGCCGGGAACGTCCTCGGCCAACAGCGCTTCGACGAACGCGCCCGTCTCGTCGGTCGGGTGCGACAGCCAGTCGATGGCGAACAGCGAGCGGTCCTTCCACCGAGGGCCGTGAAGACCGGCGAGATCCTCGACCGCCAACCGGGCCTGCTCGATCGAGCACCCGGCGATCTGGTCGCCCTGGGCCCCGGGAGCGAGGTCTTCGAGGAGCAGGGTGAACGTGGCCAGGTCGTCCGATACCGCCCCGAAGTAACACTTGGGCACCGTTATGGCGAGCGACTCGGCGAGATCGGTGTAGAAGCGCACCTCGTTGCGGTAGCCACCGGAGGCACCGGCGGCTCGGCTCATCTCGCCGTCAGCCGGAATTTTGGCCACCACACTCCACGGGCCCACGCCCTGCACGTAGTCGAGCGCGAGCCGGACGCTGAGCGCCATCTGACCCGTGCCGACGGTGGTGGCTTCGAGCGATCCAACAACCGCATCCACGCCACCCGCTCGCAAGGCGGCGGTGACGTACTCGGGTGTCAGCTCCTCGGGCCGGGTCGCGATTCCCACGTCGCTCATGTCAGCTCGACGGCGAGCGGTAGTTCGGCGCTTCCTTCGTGATCAAGATGTCGTGCGGATGGCTCTCTCGCAGGGCGGCACCGGTGATCTTCACGAATCGGGTCTGCGTGCGCAGGTCGGCGACCGTGCCGACGCCGCAGTACCCCATCGCCTGACGGAGTCCGCCGGCCATCTGATGGACGACGTTGGCGATGGGGCCCTTGTAGGCGACCCGACCCTCGATGCCCTCGGGCACGAGCGACGACTCGTCGACGTCGGCTTGGAAGTAGCGGTCCTTGGAGAACGACCGACCCTTCATGGCCCCGACCGACCCCATGCCGCGGTACTCCTTGTAGCGCTCGCCCTGGTACAGCACGACCTCGCCGGGACTTTCGTCGACGCCGGCGAGCAGGCTGCCCACCATGACCGAGTTGGCACCCGCCGCCAGGGCCTTGGCGACATCGCCGGAGAACTGGGCCCCGCCGTCGGAGATCACCGGAACGCCGTGCGGCGCGGCCGAAGAAGCACAGTCGAATACGGCCGTGATCTGCGGCACGCCCACACCGGCCACGACCCGGGTGGTGCAGATGGAACCGGGGCCGATGCCAACCTTCACCGCGTCGGCGCCCGCATCGATGAGCGCTTCGGTGGCCGCGCCGGTGGCCACGTTGCCGGCGATGAGGTCAATGTCGAGGTTGGCCCGCAGTTTCGCCACCGTTTCGATGACCCCGCGCGAATGACCGTGGGCGGTGTCGACCACGATGGCATCGACACCCCGCTCGACGAGAGCGGCCGCCCGATCGAACACGTCGGGCCCCGTACCGACGGCGGCTGCGACCCGGAGCCGACCCCGGTCGTCCTTGGTCGAAAGCGGATAGCGCTCGCGCTTTTCGATGTCCTTGACCGTGATGAGACCGCGCAGGCGACCGTCGTCGTCGACGATCGGCAGCTTTTCGATCCGATGTTGGGCGAGGATGTCCTGGGCCTGCTCGAGGTCGGTGCCCTCCGGGGCGGTGATGAGTCCCTCGCTCGTCATGACGTCGTCGACCAGCCGCGAGTAGTCGCGCTCGAACCGGAGATCGCGGTTGGTGAGAATGCCGACCAACCGTTCGTCCTCGTCGGTTATCGGCACGCCCGAGATACGGAACCGGGCCATCAACTCCTCGGCCTGGCCCAGGGTCGAGCCCGGACGCAGGGTCACCGGTTCGACGATCATGCCGGATTCCGACCGCTTCACCTTGTCGACCTCGGCGGCCTGGTCGTCGATGGAAAGGTTGCGATGCACGACACCGATCCCGCCGTGGCGAGCCATGGCGATGGCCAGCCGGGCCTCGGTCACCGTGTCCATCGCCGCCGAGATCAGCGGTATTCGCAGCTCGATGTTGCGGCTGAACGATGTCGTCGTGTCGACCTCATCGGGCAGCACATCGGAGGCGCCGGGGACGAGGAGAACGTCGTCGAAGGTAAGGCCCTCGAGACCGAACTTGTGATCGAAAGTGGGGTAGTTCTGCGCGGCCATCCCACAACGTAGCGCGCGTGCCGTTCGAGCGGGGGACCCGGTCGCCGCCCGGGAGCGGCTCGATCCCACCTGGTGGGAATCCGGCGGAAACGATCAAGTTGCGCCTGGTCGGGCCGATAGCTGCCTGACGCCCGTGATGTTTTTCGGGCGCCGTTGCCGCCCTCACCCTGGATCCCCGTAGGAACGCCGTGTTCTCCCTCATTCCGACCCCGCTTGTCGTCCCTCGCCGGTTGCTCGCCCTGCTGACCGGTTTCTCGCTGATCGTCAGCGTCCTCTCCGTCGTTGGCGTCGCCACGCCACAGGTGGCGGAACGGCTCGGCAACGTGGCCGGAGCGCAGGCCGCCTGCCCTCCCGGCGCCACCCTGTTGACCGAGTTCAACTGGTCCGCCGGACCGGGCGGCAACGACGACCCCGCCACCGACGGCGCCACCTGGCCCGCCGATACCGTGACCAAGACCTGGGCCAACGTCGGCGCCTCGGGCCTCGATGTCACGGTCACCATCGACGATCCGTTCGATCGCAACATCGACACCGCAATCGCCGGCCAACCGGGCGGCGGAAGCGTCGGAACGGTCGACAACATCCCCACCTCGACCAACGAGGACACCGTCACCAACGACGGCTTCTACGGCAGCGACTACCTCACCTGGGCCATCTACAGCCAGACCTCCGACGAACCCGTCACCCTGCGGTTCGACTTCAACCTCCCGGTGTTCTTCGCCACCGACTTCTCGGTCGACGATCTCGATTCGATCGGCCTCAACGCCGCCACACCGACACCCTCGAACTCGTTCCAGGACGAGATCGACATCCTCGCCAGCGACGGCTCGGGCCCGGTGCTCGTGAACCTGATCGCGCTGGGGAACGCGGTGACCGTCGGCCAGAGCGCGACCGCCAACTACGAGGTGGGGGTGAACAACAACGTCGCGCCCGACGACCTCGCCGGCCAGATCACCATCACGACGCCAAAGCCGTTCACCTCGCTGTCGATCGAGTACTCCAACGGTCCCGACGACCAGGCCGCCGAGATCGCCGACCCCAACAACGACAACGATTGGGACGGCGTGAACAATGGCCAGGCCGTTCGCCTCGGCGGCTTCGAACTCTGTCTTCCCGACGACGCCGGGATCGATCTGGACAAGACCGTCTACGGCGGTCACGACGCCGGTGCATCCTGCGCGGGCGGCGAGCTTCTGAGCGGCGTCGTGCCCGGCGAGGACATCACCTACTGCTTCCTCGTCACCAACACCGGCGATACCTACCTTTCCTCGATAGAAATGGACGACCCGGCGCTCGGCCTAAGCGGCGCAACGTTGACGCCGGTCAGTCCGCCGTCGCTCCCGCTCGCCCCGGGAGCCACTGCGATGTACTACCTCGACGCGAGCGCGCCGGCAGCGGACCTCGTCAACTCGGCGACCGCCAACGCCAACCCCGTGTACCCCGACGGCAGCGACATACCGTTCCAGAACGATGTCGACGCCACCGACACCGCCGAGGTCGATGTCGACCTCCCGGCCATCGAACTGGTGAAGTCGGTGTACGTCGGACACGATGCCGGCGCCGGCTGCCCCGGTGCCGCCCTGGCATCGGCCCCCAGCGGCACGTCGGTCACCTACTGCTTCGCGGTGCAGAACACCGGCGCCGTTCCGCTGGCGTCGGTGGTCGTCGACGACGCCACCCTCGGCAATCCCACCATCTCGGCCACCACCGCGCCCTTCGCCGAGCCCCTCCTGCCCGGTGAGACCGTCACCTTCTACTTCGAAACCACCTCGGCCGGCGACCTCACCAACACCGCAGACGTCACCGCCGTCCCATCGAACCCGAGCGGCACCCCCATCCCCGACGCCACCCCGGTGACCGACAGCGCCGTCGCCGACATCGTCGCCCTGACCTCCGGCATCACCCTGCAAAAGACCGTCGTGGCCGGAAACCTGTGCCCCGGAGCGGAGCTGGTGACCGTTACGCCCGGCACTGCTATCTCGTACTGCTTCGAGATCGAGAACACCGGTACCACCCACCTCGCCGATGTCGTCATCGACGACGCCGACATCGCCGGCTTCGACCCCTCCAATCTGGTCGCGGTGTCCGGTTCGCTCGTGCTGCTCCCCCCGGGCGAAACCGCCGTCGTGCGCTACCCCACCGTCGCCACCGCCGACCTGTTGCCCAATACCGCAACCGCGACCGGCACCCCCGCGGACAACACCGGGAGCCCGTTCGGCCCCGACACGGTCGATGACAGCGACACCGCCGGTGTCGAGGTCGTCGTACCGGCCATCACCATCGTGAAGACCGCAGTCGTGGCCGGGGACCCCTGCCCCGGCGTGGACGCGACGGTGCTCACCGTCGCCAGTGGGCTCGACGTCACGTACTGCTTCACCGTCACCAACACCGGCGAAACATCGCTTACCTCCATCGGCATTGACGACCCCGACCTCGGCATCACCGGCCTCGCCGTGCCCGACCTCGACCCCGGCGACAGCGCCACCGTCGCGAGCGCCGACGTCGCCGCCACCGACCTGGTGAACACCGCCACGGTCACCGGCATCCCCGTCGACGCCATCGGAAACGAACTGCCGGGAGCACCCACCGTCACCGACGACGACACCGCCGAGGTCGACACGGTGACACCCGGCATCAACCTCGACAAGACGGTGGTGGCGGGCACAGCCGCGACGGCATGCCCGGGCGCTGAGCTGGTCACCGGCGGCAACGGCATCGACGTCACCTACTGCTTCGTGATCACCAACACCGGCGACAGTTTCCTCGATCTCGCCGGCATGACCTTCGGCGATGCCGATCTCGGAATCACGGCCGCCGATCTCACCCCGGTCGGCGCCATCACCGATCCCCTGCCGCCTGCGGCTACCGCCACCTACGCCTACACCACGACCCTGACGGGCGACCTGCTCAACACCGCCTCGGTCACCGCCGACCCGGTCGACGCGGCCGGTAACCCCGTTCCCGGCGCTGGTCCGGTGGACGACACCGACACCGCCGCGGTCGACCAGAACAACCCGGCGGTCTCCATCGTGAAAACGGTCTATGCCGGCCATGACGCCGGCGCCGCGTGCGGCGGCGTGAACGCCATCACCGTGGACTCCGGCGACGCGGTGACCTACTGCTTCGTCGTGACGAACACGAGCACGGACGCCCACCTTGCCGATGTGGAGATCGACGACACCACCCTCGGCGTCGCGTATCCCGGCACCATTGTGCTCCTCAACGGCGACCCCGCACTGCTGGCCCCCGGCGAATCGTTCACCGCATACTACGAGGCCACCGCAACCACCGACCTGACGAACACCGCCTCGACCACGGGTACCCCCGCCGATGCCGCGGGCAACCCCATTCCGGTCACCGAAGACCCGACCGCGCAGGACGATGCGTTGGTCGATGTCGTCGCCCCCGCAATCACCGTCGAGAAAACCGTCTACAACGGCCACGACGCCGGTGGCACCTGCCCGGGCGGCGAGATCGCCCAGGGTTCGGTCGGCGCCGACATCACCTGGTGCTTCGTCGTCCAGAACACCGGCGACGTTTTCCTTACCTCAATAGAAATTGCTGACCCCGACCTCGGTATCACCCTGAACGTGCCCGGCCCGCTGGCGCCCGGTGCGACGGCGACCGTGTTCCATGAAGGCCAACTCACCGGCGATGTGGTGAACACCGCCACCGTCACCGGCGACCCCTCCGATGCCGTCGGTAGCCCGCTGCCGGGGGTCGAACCTCCTTCGGACTCCGACACCGCCGAAACCGAAGAGCTGAACCCCGCCCTCACCCTCGACAAGGCCGTCTACGACGGTGTCGATTCGGGCGCGCAGTGCGCGACGGCGACCACCGCCGACGTTGCGGTCGCCGGCGCCGACGTCACCTGGTGTTTCACCGTGACCAACACGGGCAACACCCACCTTTCCGCCATCACCGTCTTCGACCCGGCGCTCGGGCTCACGGGCGCCGCCGCGCTCACGATCGACGGCCCCGTGGCCCCAGGCGACTCCGCGACCGTCTTCTTCGAGGGAACGGCACCGGCCGGCACGTTCCCGAACGTGGCCACCGCCACCGGCAATCCGACCGACGCGACCGGCACCGATCTTCCCGGCACCACCGATCCGTCCGACACCGGCGACGCGGTGATCACCGGTCTCGCTCCGGCGATCACTATCGCCAAGACGGTCAGCCTCGACGGCACCTGCCCCGGCACGGACCTCGAGACGACCACCGCGGGTACCGCGGTGTCGTACTGCTTCGCCATCACGAACTCCGGGGACACCCACCTTTCCTCGGTCGCCATCGATGACGACATCTACGGCGCGCTCGATGCCACCAACACCGCCCCCGTCACCGGTGCCCTCGCGCTCATCGCCCCCGGCGAAACCGTCACGGTGCGGTACGACACCACCGCACCCGGCGCCGACCAGACCAACACCGCGGATGCCACCGGCAGCCCGGCGACCGCAGGCGGCACACCGCTCGACCTTCCCGCGGTCACCTCCGCACCCGACATCGCCGACCTGGTGATCGTCGGTCCCGCCCTCACCCTGATCAAGACCGTGGTCCCGGCCGGTACCGCCTGCGACGGCGTGGACAACACCACCCTCGAGGTCGCCGACGGCAGTGACGTCACGTACTGCTTCACCGTCACCAACACCGGCGACATTTTCCTGACCTCAATCGAAATCGCTGACCCCGACCTCGGCATCACCGCACTCGCCGTCCCCGGCCCCATCGCCCCCGGCGACTCCGGCTCCACGAGCTTCGGCCCCGTCGCCGCGACCGACCTGGTCAACACCGCTTCGGCCTCCGGGACTCCCGCCGATGCCGGCGGAACCCCGCTGCCCGGCATCGACCCGGTGACCGACAGCGACCAGGCCATCGTCGACGTGCTCACGCCGGCGATCACCCTCGCCAAAACCGTCGTCCCCGGGGCGGCGGCCTGCCCCGGCACCGAACTGGTCACCGGCGATACCGGCGTTGCCGTCACCTACTGCTTCACCGTCACCAACACCGGCGACAGTTTTCTTACGTCGATAGAAGTCGCTGACCCCGACCTCGGCATCACGGCGCTCGCCGTGCCCGGCCCCCTCGCCCCCGGCGACTCGGCCACCGTGAGCTTTGCGACCACGCTCGACGCCGACCTGGTCAACACCGCCACCGTCAGCGCCGATCCGACCACCGCGGCCGGCGACCCACTCCCAGGCTCGGACCCCGTGACCGACAGCGACACCGCCGAGGTGTCGACCACCAGTCCGAGCTTCATCTTGTCGAAGACGGTGTACGAGGGTCACGACGGCGCCGCGGGTTGCCCCGGCGGCGAGCTCGTCACCGCGGTCGCGGGGACCTCGGTCACCTACTGCTTCCTCGTGTCCAACACCAGCGCCGACACACCCCTCACCGCGGTGTCGGTCGATGACCCGGACGTCGGGCCGATCACCCTGGTCGCCGCCGGCGACCCGAACCTGGTTCCCCCCGGCGGTTCGGTGATGTTCTACGTCGAGACCACGATGCCCGCCGACCTGGTGAATACCGCCACGCCGACGGCCACCTCCGCCGACGCCACCGGCAACCCCTTGCCGGGGTCCACGCCCACGGACGGCGCCCCCGACACTGCGGAGGTCGAGGTCATCGCCCCCGGCATCCTCCTCGCCAAAACCGTCTACGCCGGCCACGACGCCGGCGCCTCCTGCGCCGGAACCGAACTCGCATCAGGCACCACCGGCGCCCCCGCCACCTACTGCTTCACCGTCACCAACACCGGCGACACTCATCTTTCCTCGATAGAAATCGCTGACCCCGACCTCGGTATCACCGCACTCACCGTCCCCGGCCCCCTCGCCCCCGGCGACTCCGCCACCATCCACACCGACGCCACCATCACCACCGACCTCACCAACACCGCCACCGTCAACGCCACCCCATCAACCCCCGCCGGAGCCCCCATCCCCGACGTCGACCCCGTCACCGACACCGACACCGCCCAGGTCGACCTCATCGCCCCCGGCATCCTCCTCGCCAAAACCGTGAGCGTCGACGGCAACTGCCCCGGCACGGAGACCGCCACCATCACCAGCAGCGATGCCGTCACGTGGTGCTTCACCGTCACCAACACGGGCGACACTCATCTTTCTGCAGTGGCCCTGAATGACCCCACGCTGGGCATCACCGACGCCGACATGACCCTGATCGCCGGGTCCCCCTCGCCGCTGGCCACCGGGGCCACCGCCACATTCACCTACACCGCGGTCCCGGGGGTCGACACCGCGAACACCGCCACGGTCACCGCCGACCCCGCCAGCCCCGACGGGACGCCCTTGCCCTCGGTCGACCCCGTCACCGACAGCGACACCGCCGATGTGGCCGTGGTCGCCCCCGCGCTGACCCTCGCTAAAACCGTGAGCGTCGACGGCACCTGCCCGGGCGTCGAAACGGTGGAGATCGCCGCCGGCGCCGCTCCCACCTGGTGCTTCACCGTCACCAACACCGGCGACACCCACCTTTCCCCGGTCTCCATACAAGACCCCGATCTCGGCGTTACCCCCGTCCTGTCGAGCGGCACGCTGCCTCTCGCTCCGGGCGAGGACTTGGTCTTCGTGGCCGGCGAAGCAGAGACCGCCTCGTTCACCAACACCGCGACGGCGACCGGAACGCCCACCGATCCCGCCGGCACGCCGCTCGGCCTCGACGACCCCTCGGCCGGCGATACCGCGTCGGTGCTGGTGCTCGCCCCCGCAGTCACGCTCGACAAGACCGTCTCGGCCAACGGCACCTGCCCCGGTGTCGATCTGCTCGGCGGCGGCGTCGGCATTGCCCTCACCTACTGCTTCACCGTCACCAACACCGGTACGGCCCCGCTCGACTTGGCCGGCATGACCTTCGGCGACCCGGCGCTCGGCATCGACGAGACCTCGCTCACCCCGGTCGGCACCCCTCCGGCATTGCTGCTCCCGGGCGCGAACTTCACGTACAGCTACTCGGGAGCGACCCTGCCGGCGGGCGGTCTCGTCAACACCGCCGCCGTCTCGCTCGACCCCACCGACTCCGACGGCGACCCCCTCGTCGGCCCCGGTGGCAACCCCGCTCCGGCCGTCGGCGCCGACGACTCGGCCGAGGTGACCGAGGAGGAGTTCTCGATCACCCTGTTGAAGACCGTGTATGCCGATCACGACGCCGGCGCCTCGTGCGACGGTGCGAACGCGATCACCGTCGACACCGGCGCGGCCGTCACCTACTGCTTCACCGTAACCAACGCCAGCGCCACCGCCTGGATCGCCAACCCGGTCATCGACGACCCCGCCCTCGGCCTTACGGCGCTCGCCGTACCCGGGCCGCTTGCCCCCGGCGCATCGGCCACCGTGTACGTCGACGAAACCGCGGCCGCCGATCTGCTCAATACCGCCACCGCGACCGGCGAGCCAACCGAACCCGACGGCACGCCGATTCCGGTGACGGACAACCCGACCGCCACCGACACGGCGTCGGTCGATGTCGTGACCCCCGGCATTCTCCTCACCAAGACCGTGTACGCCGGCCACGACGCCGGCGGCTCCTGCGCCGGAACCGAACTCGCCCTGGGCACCACCGGTGATCCGGCGACCTGGTGCTTCACCGTCACCAACACCGGCGACAGTTTCCTTACCTCGGTCGCCATACAAGACCCTGATCTCGGCATCACCGGCCTCGCCGTCCCCGGCCCCATCGCCCCCGGCGACGCCGCCACCGTCCACGTCGACGGCACCATCACGACCGACCTCACCAACACCGCCACCGTCGACGCCACCCCGAGCGACCCCGCCGGCGTGCCATTGCCCGACGTCGACCCGGTGACCGATGACGACACCGCCGCGGTCGACCTCGTCACCCCGGCCATCATCGTCACCAAGACGGTGTATCTCGGCCACGATGCCGGTGCCGGATGCCCCGGAATGAACGCGCAGACCGGCGTATCCGGCGACGCCATCACCTGGTGCGTCGCCGTCGCCAACACCGGCGACACCCACCTCTCCTCGATCGAACTCGACGACCCCGTGGCCGGGCTTCCGGCCGGCTCGGTCCTAACGACCATCGCCAGCGGTGCGCTGCCGCTCGCGCCCGGCGATTCGATCGTCTACTTCATCGAGGACACCGCCACGGCCGACGTCACCAACGTCGTGACCGCGACCGCCACCCCGAGCGACTCCGCCGGCGACCCGTTGCCGCCGACCATCGAATCACCGACCGGCACCGACTCGGCCGCCGTCGACATCGTGGGCCCGGCGATGACCGTGAACAAGACCGTCTCCACCGACGGCAGCTGCCCCGGCGTCGACCTCACCTACGTCGATACGGGAGATGCCCTCACCTACTGCTTCTCCGTCCTCAACGCCGGCGATACGCACCTGTCCCCGGTGGCCCTCGACGACCCGACCCTCGGGATTACCGACGCCGACATGACCCTGGTTTCGGGAACCACCCCGCTGGCGCCCGGAACGTCGCTCACCTACACCTACGCCACCACCGGTACCACCGACGTGATGAACACGGTGTTCGCCACCGCGCAGCCGTCGACCCCGACCGGCGCGCCGCTCGACGGCGTCGACCCCATCGCCGCGGCGGATACCGCCGAGGTGGTCGTTCCGAGCCCCGGGATCGCCCTCGCCAAGACCGTCTCGGTCGACGGCACCTGCCCGGGCACCGAACTGGTCGAAGTTGCACCCGGCACCGCGGTCACGTGGTGCCTCACCGCGACCAACACCGGCGACACCCATCTTTCCTCCATGGAAATCGTCGACCCGACCCTCGGGATCGATGCCACCAACCAGGCCGTGCTGGCCACGCCCGACCCCGCCGACGTCGTGCTCGCCCCCGGCGCGGTCGTGTCATTTACCGTGACCGCTCCGGTAGCCGCCGACCTCACCAACACCGCAACCATCAACGGCGTCTCCTCGAACGCCGACGGCACCCCGCTGCCGGGAACCACCGACCCCGTCACCGATACCGACACCGCGAGCGTCGACGTGCTCACCCCCGCGATCACCGTCGCCAAGACGGTCTCGGTCGACGGTATGTGTCCCGGCGTCGAGTCGGTCGAGGTCGGCGCGGACTTCGCCGTCACGTGGTGCATAACCGCCACCAACTCCGGGGAAACGCCGCTGACGAACCTCGTCGTCGACGACCCGGCCATCGGGATCGACGGCGCCGCCGCCATCCCGGTCGCGGTGGTGGACGCCGACAATGCGCTCCCGCTCGACCCCGGTGGCATCGCCTATTTCGAGTTCCCGTGGACGGCCGACGCGGACCTCCTGAACACCGTTACCGTCACCGCCGACCCGACGACCCCCGCGGGCGACCCGCTTCCCGGGCCCGACGGTCTCCCGGCCCCGAGCGTCGGCGACGACGACCCCGCCGAGGTGCTCATCATCGAGGCCGGGCTGGCCATCGTGAAGACGGCCTACGTCGGGTCCGACGGCGGCGCCGGGTGCCCGGGTACCGATCCACTGAGCGTGGCCGCCGGAACCGCGATCACGTGGTGCTTCACCGTCACGAACACGAGCAGCACCGTCGCTCTCGCCGACGTCACCGTCGACGATCCCACGCTGGGACTCGCCTACCCCGGAGGGATGACCCTCGTGTCGGGTGACCCCGCCCTACTCGCCCCCGGCGCCTCCGCCGTGTTCAGCGCGGCCGGCACCGCAACCATCGACATCGAAAACACCGCTTCGGCCACCGGCACGCCGAGCGAGCCCGACGGCACCCCGATCCCCACCCTGGACCCGCCGACCGCCGACGACAGCGCCTCGATCGATGTGGTCGCCCCCGCAATCGCCGTCGTGAAGACCGTGTCCACGACCGGTCAATGCCCCGGCGTCGACGAGGTCGTCGGGCAGGCCGGGCTCGCCCTCACCTGGTGCTTCCAGGTGACCAACACCGGTGACACCCACCTGGCCGGCGTCGAGGTACTGGATCCCGTCCTGAACCTCACCCTCACCGACCCGACCCTGCTCGCCCCCGGCGACAGCGTGACCCTGAGCGCGCCGGGAGAGCTCACCGGCGACTTGGTCAACACCGCTTCGGCCATCGGCACGCCCGCCGACCCGGCCGGCACTCCCCTGCCCGACCTCGACCGCCCCACGGCGGACGATGATGCCGCCGTCGACCTCGTCGATCCCGGCGTCGATCTGGTCAAGCGGGTGTACGCCGGCCACGACGCCGGCGCGGGCTGTGCTTCCGCCACGGCCAACGTCACCGCCGACCACGGCGCACCGATCACCTGGTGCTTCATCGTCACCAATACCGGCGATACCCACCTTTCCACGGTGGCCATAACCGACGGGCCCTTGGCCATCACCGACGCCGACCTGACGATCGTTAGCGGTGCTCTACCGCTCGCGCCGGGCGACTCGATCGTCTACCGGTACGAGGACGAGGTGGACGACACGGTGGAGAACACCGCCACCGTGACCGCCGGACCCGTGTCGGCCACCGGCACGTCGTTCACCGACGTTGACGACCCGACCGACATCAGCACCGCCACCGTGACCCGGACGCCCTTCGACCTCGTGCTCACCAAGAGCGTGCGGAGCTACGACACGAACACCCGCCGAGCGATCTGGACGATCACCGTCGTCAACGACGGGCCCGGCGTGGCCCCGGGACCGATCACGATCACCGATCCCCTCCCCGCGGCTTTGACGTATGTGTCGGCGGTCGGCAGCGCCGGCACCTGCACAGCGGCCGGCCAGGACGTCACCTGCATCAGCGACACCGACCTGGCCGTCGGCGCCACGTTGACCATCACCCTCACGACCGACGTGTCCGCCGCCGCCACCGGCTCGATCGACAACGACGCATCGGTCACCGCCGGCATCAGCGACGACGGCACGGGCGAGGACCGGCTCGACAACAACGATGACGGCGACACCATCGTGCTCGGCACGTCAATCGCCCAACCCCAGCCGCCGCCCACGCCACCGGCGCCGCCGGCCGCACCCGCGGCGCCCCCGAGTCGACCCACCGCGCCGTTGGCTCGCACGGGTGCCACCACCTACGTGCTGCTCCAGGGATCTGGTTGGCTCATCCTCGCCGGTGCCGCGCTCGTGGCGCTCGCTCGGCGCCGCGACGAAGCCAACGGCTGAGACACCCGGCCGGGATCGCGGTGAGCGCGACCTCGCGCTACTCCTCGACCTGGGTGATCTCCTGATCACCGCGCAGGACACCCTTGAGCACCTTCCCCGTCGCGTTGCGGGGTAAGGGCTCGGACCGTACCTCCCAGAGCGACGGCACCTTGTGGCCGGACAACGTTTCCGCGGCGAACGCCGCGACCGCTTCCGGCTCGACCGTCCGTCCGGGGACGGGCACGACGACCGCCTTGACCTCCTGACCGAACTCGGGGTGGTCGACCCCGTAGACCGCCGCCTCCGCGACATCGTCATGCTGTTCGAGGCGATGCTCGATCTCCACGGGGTAGATGTTCTCCGCGTTGCGCAGAATCATGTCCCGCGCCCGAGAGTTGATGTAGAGCCGCCCGTCGACGACCTTGCCGATGTCGCCCATCGACAAGAATCCCTGGTCGTCGAACGCCTCCGCGGTCGCCTCATCGTTCCCCCAGTAGCCGAGCATCGTCATCGACGAACGCACATGGATCTCGCCGTCGACCCCCTCGGGGAGCACGTTGCCGTCACCATCGCGAATCTCGAGATCCCAGTTGAGGTTGGCCCGCCCCACCGAGTCGGGGTGATCGACGTAGTCCTGACCCCCGATCGAGCAGATCACGCCCACCGATTCGCTGGAACCAAAGCCGATACCCATGTTCAGCGCCGACCCCGGAAAGGCCTCGCGCAGCCGGTTCTGGAGCTGTTCGCTCACCGGCGCACCGCCGAACCCGACGTTGGTGACACTCGAGACGTCGGTCGTCGCCAACTCCGGACACGCCAGAACCCGGGGCCCCATCGCCCCCATGGCCGACCAGGACGTGATCCGTTCCTTCTCGATCAGCCGGAGCACGTCGGCGGGGTCGAAGCGGCCGCTGCGATAGACGAGCTTGGCGCCGATGAACACCCCGATGTTCACCCCCGCCAGCAAACCCGACACGTGGAACAGCGGCGACGTGCCGAGGGTGACCTGCTGGGGTCGTTCACCGCCGGGCTCGGTGCCGGCCCTCTGGGCCGCGACAACCGCTCGCTCGGCACCGGCGTACAACATGCCCTGCACGAACCCGATGAGACCGCGGTGTGACACCAGCGCACCCTTGGGCCGACCGGTCGTTCCACTGGTGAAGAGAATCAGCGCCGGATCATCCTCGTCGATGGGTTGCTCCGGCAACCCGTCGCTCGCATGGTTGCGGTAGGTCTCGTACGCGTCGGTCTCGAAGTCGACGACGGCCACGTCACCCACGTCGGCGGGAAGGCGAGCGCCGCGTTTGGTGTCGACGAAGAGCACCTTGGGCTCGGACAGTTTCAGCCCGTGGTCGATCTCGTCGGTGGTCCACCAGCCATTCAATGCCGAGACGATCGCGCCAAGGCTGAGGGTGGCGAAGTAGGCCACCACCCAGTCGGGCCGGTTGGCGGACAAGATGGCGACCCGGTCGCCCGGGCCCACACCGTGGCGGTCGCGCAACGCCGCGGCGACGGACGCGGTCTGGGCGATCACGTCGGCATAGGTGAGGCGCTGCTCGTCGAGCACCAGGAACTCGCGTTCGGCGAACGCTTCGGCGTCGGCGAGAGCCTGGCGCATCGAGCCTTTGCGTTCGGCAAATACCGGCAGCGGACGACCCCGCACGTCCTCGGTCACGATTTCGAACGGGCCGCCCGGCCCGGTCATGCCGCCGCGTACCGCCAGGGTGAGTGCGTCTTCGCTCAACGTATCCTCCAGGAAAACCAAGGGTTCACCGAGCCATTTGAGCCGTCGACTCGCCGGTGGGCAAGACGGCTGTCAGTCGTCGATGCGGTCGCCCAGAAGATAGCGAGGTCCGACCCCCCGGGACGCAATCCGATCCTCGGGGTTGTACAGCTGGCACCGCTCGAGCGAGAGGCAACCACAGCCGATACACGCGCTGAGTTTGTCCCGCAGCTCGGCGAGCTGGTCGATGCGCTCGGTGAGGTCGGTGGAGAACCGTTTTCCCAGTCGTTCCCAGTCCCGCTCGGTCGGGGTTCGCCCGGTCGGCAGTTCCGCCAACTGTTCGCCGATCTCGCCGAGGGTGTAGCCCAACTTCTGCGCGATCAGGATGAACGACAGTCGCCGGATTTCGGCCCGCCGAAACATCCGGTGCCCCGCGGAGGTGCGGTGGGCCTCGACCAGGCCCTCGTCGGCGTAGAACCGCACAGCCGATACGGCCAGGCCGGTGCGGTCGGCGACCTGGCCGATCGTCAGCAGATCCGCGGCCTGCATCTAGCCGGCGCCCTTTGCGGGGCCGAACGGCGACCATCGGTGACCCCAAGGATCGATCAGCCAACCGGAGCGTCCACCGTTTCCGTCCTCGGGCGGCCGCTGACCGGTCGCTCCGGCGGAGACCGCGGCCGAATAGGTCGCATCCGCGTCGGGAACATTGATCACCACGGCGATGGTCGACCCACCGACCGTGTCGGGCGAGACCGCGCCCAGTTCGGGATACTCATCGGACAGGTAGAACCGGCCGGCACCCACCGCGAGGGTGGCGTGCCCGATGCGGCCGTCCTCCATCTCGTAGTACTCGTCCGGGTCGAGCTCGGCGCCAAAGACGCTGGTGTAGAACTCGATCGCGGCGCGGGCGTCGCTGACGGCCAGGTAGGGGATCAGAGTTGGTGGGGTTGTGGTCATCGTGCCTCCACGGCTGGGTGCCCTCGACGTTACCGGCGCCGTCGAGCAGGGAATGGTGCCCGGCCATCGTGGCCGACGCGAACGTCGACCGTCTTGAAGGAAAGGAGACGGCCGGGGGCGCCCCGGCCGTCGCTTAGACGCCGACGGTCTCGGCCACCACGGCGGCGGCCTCGGCATCGTCGAGCTCTTCGATTCCCGACGGCAGCGGGCGCAGCGAGGAGCGACTGCGGGCGTTCCAGTAGAGGGCCGCGGCCGCCACCGTGAGCACCGCGACCAGACCCAGGACCCGGGGGAACTGCACGACGGGGTCGACGAGCGTGTCGACCTTCAGGTCGGTGTCCAGCGCCCGCTCGAGCGTCCAGCCAAAGGCGATGATCGCCAGCAGGATCGAGCCGCCCTTGAGCACGACGTCGTAGAACCGCGTGCGGCGCAGCAGGAACAGGGCCGGGAACAACAAGATGATGATGGCCAGCTGGCCGAGTTCGACACCGATGTTGAATCCCAGCAGCGACCAGATCCGCTCGTTGCGTTCCAGGCCGAGATCGCCGAGCAGACCGGCGAAGCCGAACCCGTGGAACAGGCCGAAGGCGAACGCCAGCATCCATTCCTTGTTGGCGGCGACCGGGCGCAGGTTGTGCAGAGCGGCGATACCGATCGATGCAGCGATGACCGCTTCGACGAACCGGCCCGGCAGATCGATGAAACCCAGGCCGCCGAGGGTGAGGGTGATCGAGTGGGCAATCGTGAAGAAGGTGGCGATCTTGAACACCCGCCAGAGGCTGGAGGTGAATCGGGGCGCCGGTTCCCAACCGATCGACGGGGAACGCCACACGAGTACCGACGGCAACAACAAGACCAGAATGAAGAAGATGTGGTCGGTACCGATCTGGATGTGCTCGGCACCGAGCCCGATGGTGCCGGTGATGCCCTTGATCCACGACGCATCGTCGAGGTCGACCCGCTCGCTGCGGTTGTCGGCGTCGAAGAAGAACGGCAGCGCGTCGCCTTCGTTATTGAACGTGCCGCTGCCCCAGTCGGTCTGGATGACCACGAAGTTCTTGAAGTTGTCCAGGTCGTCGACCAGAGGATCGAACTGCACGTCGAAGGCACGGGGCACGGGGTCGGGTTCGCCGACCACGTCGAAGTTGAGCTGAATGTAGTTCTGGCCGTCGACGGTCAGGGCCTCGACCTCACCGAACTCGACTCCCCACGGGGTTCCGGCGTCGCCGATCGTCAGGTGTTCCTGGGTGTAGGCGATGATCGAATCACGATGCGGTGCGAACTGGTCGACCACGGTGTCGTCGTCGACCAGGCCGAGACCGAACACCTCGTTGAGGTCGGAGACCTTGTACTCGACCCGTCCTTCGATCCCGTCCTCGAACAACTCGAAGTAGAGATAGGCCTCGTCGGGTCGATGCGCCGACGCCGCTCGAGCGGTCATCAGCAGCACCATCGGCGCGAGGAGGATGGCAACCATCATCATGGCGACCGACCGAGTCGAGATTCTGGAGGTGAAGTGATTGTTCATGGAAGTTCCCGGCACAAGGGTTGGTGGGTGGGATTTTCGGATATTGGCGGGGCGAACTGAAGGCGATTGCGCCATTGGTTTTTTGGGGGCCGTGGGGGCGGTGGGACGCATCAGCCCACCCCGAGTAGACGGGCGATGATGTTGCGTTGGATATCGGAGGTCCCGGAGTACACCACGCTGCCCATCACGTCGCGGAGGTCGCGCTCGACCCCGAACTCGGTGATGTAGCCCCGGGCGCCGTGCAGGAGAACCGCATCGGCCGCCGATGCCACGGCCCCTTCGGTGATCGCCAGCTTGGTCAAGGTGGCGGTCATCGTCGCCACCTGACCCGTGTCGTGCTGGAGCGCCGTTTTGTAGAGCAGCAGTCGCGCCGTCTCGTGGCGATATTTCATGTCGGCGATGCGGTGCGACACCGCCTGGAAGTTGCCGATTGGTTGGCCGAACTGTTCGCGTTCGCGGGCGTAACGCACGGCGGTGTCGATCTGCCGCTCCATCAACCCCAACTGAGCGGCGAAGAGGAACGCTCGCTCGGCTTCGACGGCCGCATTGAAGATGGCCCCGCCGGCACCTTCGGCGCCCATACGGTTCTCCTCGGCGATGAACACGTCGTCGAATGCGATGTCGCAGAACGGCGTGGTGCGAGTGCCCATCTTGTCGCGGTTGGGCTCGAGGGTGACCCCTTCGAGGTCGGTGTCGACGATGAACGCGGTGATACCCCACCGGCCCAACTCGGGGTTGACCGTGGCGAAGACGATCACGAAGTCGAGCAACGGGCCCATCGTGACGAACGCCTTGTGCCCCGACATGCGGTACCCGCCGTCGGCGGGGGTGGCGATCGTCGAGAGCGAGTACGGGTCCGAGCCGCTCTCGAGTTCGGTCATGGCAAAACCGCCCAGGACCTCGCCGTTGCACAACCCCGGCAACAGCCGCTGCTTCTGGGCGTCGTCGGTGCCGGCCAACAGGGCCGTTTGCATGGCCCAGGTCTGACAGCTCAACGCGAACGCGAGGCCGTTGTCGGCACAACCGAGGCCCAGGCCTTCGAACATCAACATGGCGGTGACCAGGTCGTGGCCCTGGCCGCCGTATTCCTTGGGCACGACCGCCCCCGGCAACCCTCGCTCGGCGCAGCGTTTCCAGCCGTCGCGCCAAAACGCGTTGGTGCGCTCGCGTTCGGCGAGATCATCGGAGGCGAGCACGGTGCGGGCCCAGTCGGCCATTTCGGTCTTGACCGGATGGTCGCCGTCGAGGAGCGCCGCCAACCCGTGGGCCGCGTCGAATCCGTCTCCCGCTGGTGCCGTCATGATGTCTCCAGCTTGGCTCATCGCGAGGCCGGTGTGCAGTAGGTCATCTCGACCATCTACGTCCGCCGGTAGAGTCTGGATGCAGCGAAAGGTGGGATTTCGTGGATTTTTTGTGGATCGCGCATCCGAATCCGTCGATGGCACGTAGAGCTATGGACGCGAGCGAAACGACGATTTGGTGCGGAGCGAACTGACAACCCGGGCGGTCGGGGCCGAAGCCCTCGGTCGCATCCTGCGTGAGGTCGGTGTTGACGCGTTCGTCGACGAGTTGATCGACGTCACCCACACGGCCATGGCCGAGCACGACCCGGAACGATGCCAGACGCTGGTCCGCAGTGGATTCCACTACGTGAAACCCGAGCTCGGACTGATCGAGTGGATGCCGGCCATCGAGGTCGGACGGGTCGTGGCGGTGAAGATGGTTGCCTACCACCCGACCAACCCCGTGCAACGAAATCTCCCGAGTGTGCTCGGCACCACCTCGGTCTACGACGTGACCAGCGGGCAGCTGTTGGGCCTCGTCGAGGCGACCACCCTCACCGCCCTGCGCACCGGGGTTGCGTCCGCGCTCGCCACCCGTGCCCTCTCCCCCGACGCGCCGATCACCCTCGGCCTGATCGGGACCGGCGCCCAGGCCGTCACCCAGGCCCACGCGATCAGCCGGGTCCGGCCGATCGAACGCATTCTCGCCACCGACACCAACGGCGATGTCGCGGCGACGCTCGCCCACCGCCTCGACTTCATGAATCTGCCGTCCGACGTGGAGATCGAGCTCCTCGCCGATGCCGACGTCGTCGCCGGCTCGGTCGACGTGCTGTGCACCGCTACCTCGGTCGGCATCCACGAAGGCCCGGTCTTCGCCGACGCCCAGGTGCGCCCGCATCTCCACATCAATGCCGTCGGTGCCGACTTCCCCGGCAAGGTCGAAATCCCGGTGTCGCTCCTCGAGCGTTCACTCGTCGTGCCCGACGACCGCGACCAGTGCATCGCCGAGGGCGAATGTCAGCAGCTCAACGACGCCGAAATCGGTCCCGAGCTGGCGGCGTTGCTCGCCGACCCCGACCACTTCGCCGAACACCGCGATCAGCTCACGACCTTTGACTCGACCGGGTGGTCGCTCGAGGACCTCATCGCCGCCGAGTTGGTTCTGCACCACGCCGAACGGCTCGGCGTCGGTGAACAGATCGCGGTGCAGGGCACGGCCGGCGACCCCTACGACCCCCTCGAGCTGCTCCGGTGATCCCGACCACCCTCGCCGACCTCGTGGGCCTCGGCGCCTCGCAGCGCCCCGACCACGAAGCCGTTCGCGCCGACGGCGTGTCGCTCACCTACGCCGAGCTCCACGCCCGCACCTCCCAGCTGGCCGCAACGCTGACCGACCACGGGATCGGCGTCGGCGATCGGGTGGGCGTCTTTTGCACCAAGTCGCTCGAGACGATGGTCGCCGTACACGGCATTCTGGCGTCCGGCGCCGCCTACGTGCCGATCGACCCGTTTGCGCCACCCGCGCTGGCGCGCACCGTCCTGGCAAGCTGCGGCGTCGATGTGGTCGTCAGCCATCCACCACGGGCCAAGGCGCTCGGCGCCGCGCTCACCGCCGGCGCGGATGCGCTCGACCCTGCCCGGGTCGGTGAACCGATCGCTGCGGTTCGACTCGTGATCGGCGCCGAAATCGAGGTCGACGGTTGCGAGTGCATCTCGTGGGCCGACGTTGCCGCCACACCCGCTCCGGCGTCCATCCCCACGGTGCAGCCGGCCGACGTCGCGTACATCATGTACACGTCCGGATCGACCGGCGCTCCCAAGGGCATCGTTCACACCCACGCCAGCGGCCTGGCCTACGCCCGCATGGCGGCGATCAACTACGGGCTCGGACCGGCCGATCGCATGGCGAACGTGTCACCGCTCCACTTCGACATGTCGACCTTTGAGATCTTCGCCGGGCCGTTCGCCCAGGCGACCACCGTCATGGTGCCCGAACCGCTGCTGCGGTTCCCGGCCAGCCTCAGCCAGATGATCGAAGACGAGAGCATCACGATCTGGTACTCCGTTCCGTTCCTCCTCGTACAACTGCTCGAGCGGGGAGTGCTCGACGAACGAAGCCTCGATTCGCTCCGCTGGATCGTCTTCGGCGGCGAGGTCATGGCACCGCTCACGCTCGGCGACCTGATGCGAGCGCTTCCCCGAGCCCGGTTCAGCAACTCGTACGGCCCGGCCGAGGTGAACCAATGCACCTTCCATCACTTCGACGAACCACCATCGGCGGACCGGGCCGTGCCGATCGGCGAGGCCTGCGTCACCGCCGACCTCCTGCTCATCGACACCGACGACCGGCCGATCACGGATGCGGACGGCCAGGGGGAGCTCATCGTTCGGGCATCGACCGCGATGGCCGGCTACTGGCGTCGCGATGACCTCACCGAAAAGGCCTTCATCGCCATCGACGACGAAGACGGCCGCTGGTATCGCACCGGCGACCTGGTCCAACGCCGAGCGGACGGCTACGTCTTTCTCGGCCGTCTCGACAATCAGGTCAAGGTGCGCGGCCACCGCGTCGAGCTGGAGAGCGTGGAAACCGTGCTCAGCGACATCGACGGCATCAGCCATGCCGTCGCCGGACCGATTCGCGGTGCGGCCAACGCCGAGGTCCTCGCCGCCGTGGTTATCGCCGGGGCCGACTTCGACGAGCGCGCCACCCTCCGAACCGCCGCGTCCTACCTTCCGGCGTACGCCGTGCCGACATCGGTGATCGCCGTCGATGAGCTTCCCCTCACCGGCAGCGGCAAGATCGACCGACGGCGCGTTCGCTCCGACCTTCGAGCCGGTATCTACGCCGTCGAGATGGCCGACCCGACCCCTCACGCCCCACCGACCACGACCTCGACTACCACCTCAGGAGCAACCCGCTGATGAGTGACGACCTGGCCGGACGCCTCATCCAGCTCATCCAGAGCGAGATCGCGCTCGACGCCGACGATCTCGATGCCGACACGGATCTCTTGTTGACCGGCCTGGTCGACTCGCTCGGCATCATTCAGATCGTGAACTGGATCGAGGACGAACTCGACGTTGACGTCGACCCCGGCGATGTCACCCTCGAGAACTTCCAGACCGTTGCTCGTATGGTCACCTACGTCGAGCAGCGGCAGGAGAACGCGGCGTGATGCATCCGGCGGGAGGGATCTGACCGTGGCGATCGACGTTCCCGTCGCGCTTCGGCCGAGCACGCCGCTCAGCCCGGCTCAGGAACTGCTCTGGGCCGCCCAACGGCTGTACCCCGACGCACCGCTGTCGAACATGGCGGTCGTGTCGCGCCTCGACGGCGTGATCGACCCCGACCGTTTTGTGGCCGCCTTCGAGACCGTCGTGCTCTCCAACGACAGTTTGCGCACCCTGGTCGATGACGACGGCGGTCTGCCCCGACCCCGCGTGATCGCCACCGCACCGGCGGCTACCGAGGTCATCGACCTCGCCCTCGACGACCTCGACGACTGGATGGCCGACCGCATCGCCCGCCCCGTGCCGATCGCCACCGCAGGCTATGACTCCGTCCTGATTCGCCACGCCGCCGACGACTGGTCGTGGTGGATGAACCTGCATCACCTGGTCACCGACGCCTGGAGCTCGAGCGTCGTCTTCCAGGCCACCGCTCGGGCCTATGCGGGCGAGATCATCGCGCCCACCAGCTATGCCGACTACGTGGCGGGACTGGCCGAAGCCGCCACCACCGCCCGCTCGGCCAAGGCCGAAGCGTTCTGGGCCAAAGCCGACCACGACGCCACCCCGACCGAGCTCTACGTACCGACACCGCAACCGACCACCGTCAACTCCCGCCTCGCGGTGCCCCTCGACCCCGAGCATCAGGACCAGATCGACGAACTGCTCGCCGGCGAGTTCCAGAGCCTCAGCCCGGACCTCAGCCGGTTCGCGCTGATGGGCAGCGCGCTCGCGGTGTACCTCCATCGGCTGTCCGGCGCCGACCGCATCTCCGTCGGTGTCCCGGTGCACCACCGCAACGATCACAACCGCGACCTCATCGGGCTGCTCATCGAGCTGTTCCCCCTCACCATCGACATCGAGCCGGCCGACACCTTCCGCTCGGTGTTCCAAAAGGCGCTCAAGGGCATGGTTACGGTGCTGCGGCGGGCCGAACCGGGCACCAGCCCGCAACAAAACTTCGACGTGGTGCTCAACGTCATCACCGCCCGCTTCGGACCGTTCGGCGATATCGCCGCGACCAGCCGGTGGATCCACCCCGGGCACGTCGACCCCCACCACCGCCTGCGCATGCAGGTGTACGACTTCACCGGCGACGGTCGGCTCAACGTCGACCTCGACCTCAACCATGGCGCGGCCGACGCCGACCACCGGCGCCGAGCCCCCGGTCACTTCCGGGCGGTACTCGACGCCCTGTTGGCCGACCCCGACGCCGCCATTGGCAGCTTTGGCCTGCTCGACGCCGAGGAACACGAGGCGATCGTCGAGGCGTACAACGACACCGGGCCCGGAGCCGACCCCATCGAGAGCCCGGCGGTCGCCATCCATGCCGCCCTCGGCGCCGAACCCGACCGAGCCGCCATCCTCGACGGCGAAGAAGTTCACGCCGCGGCCGAAATCGAAGACCGCATCGCTCGTATGGTCTCGTGGCTGCGCGCCGAGAACATCGCACCCGGCACCGGCATCGGCATCCGCATGGACCGCAGCGTCGACGCCGTGGTGGCCATCCACGCCGCCCTGCGCCACGGCGCACCCTTCACGCCGATCGACCCCTGTTACCCCGAGGCCCGCCAACAACACCTGATCGACGACGGTGGCCTGGCTCTCGTGCTCGACTCGTTGCCCGACCTGGGCGCCGTCGACCCGGCTGAGTTCAACCCCGCCGATGCACCGCCGCTCACCGCCGACGCCTACGTGCTCTACACCTCGGGGTCCACCGGCCTGCCCAAGGGCGTGCCCATCACCCACGCCGGACTCGCCGAATACCTGGCGTTCGCTCGCGACAGCTACGTGCAACCGGACCGGCCGTTCACGATGGCGCTCCTCTCGTCGCTGTCGTTCGACCTCACCATCACCACGCTGTTCCTGCCGTTACTCGCCGGCGGGTCCATGACGATTCACCGCGAGGACGGGCTGCCCGGGCTCGTCGAACTCGCCGATGAGCGGCGCGCCGACATCGCCAAGGCCACCCCGAGCCACCTCGAACTTCTGACCCGCCTCGTCGAGCCCGAACACCCGCTGCAGACGTTCATCGTCGGCGGCGAAGCCTTCGGCCGGCCACTGGCCGACCGCCTCCTCGAAGCGTTCGGTCCCGATACGGCGATCTACAACGAGTACGGCCCGACCGAGGGTGTCGTCGGATGCATGATCCACCGTTACGACCCCGAATTCGATACCGGCACCGACGTGCCGATCGGCCGACCGGCTCCCGGCACCACCCTGTTCGTGCTCGACCGCTACGGCCACCCGGTGCCCGCCGGCGCCATCGGCGAGCTGTACCTCCACCGACCCGGGATGACGGCCGGCTACCGCAACCGACCCGACCTCAACGCCGAGAAGTTCGTCACCCACCCCCACCTGTTCGCCGAGCCGCTCTACCGCACCGGTGACCGGGTCCGGATGATCCCGGGCCGCGACGCGGGGACCTTCATCGCCGTGTACCTCGGCCGGGTCGACGAACAACTGAAGGTGCAGGGCGTCCGGCTCGAGCCGGGCGAAGTCGAGGCGGCGATCGCGTCATACCCCGACGTCGACCAGTGCACGGTCGGGGTCTGGAGCCCGCGCGACGGCCGGGCCGAAGAGCGCTACCACTGCCCGCGGTGCGGCATGCCCGACAACGTTCCCGGCGTGACGTTCGGGGGCGACGGCCACTGCTCGGTCTGCCACCAGTACGACGAGGTGCGCGACCAGGCCGGCACGTACTTCAAGACGCACGATGATCTGCTCGCCAAGCTCGATCGGGCGCGGACCCGACGCACCGGCGATTACGACTGCCTCCATCTGCTCTCGGGGGGCAAGGACAGCTCCTTCGCGCTGTACCAACTCGTCGGGCTCGGCTTCGACGTCTTGACGATCACCCTCGACAACGGGTTCATCTCCGAAGGGGCCCTCGACAATGTGCGCCGCATCTGCGAGGACCTCGACGTCGACCACCTCACGGTCACCTCCGAGCACATGAACGAGATTTTCCGCGACAGCCTCGAGCGGTTCTCGAACGTCTGCAACGGCTGCTACAAGACGATCTACACCTCCGCGGTCAACATCGCCCACGAGCACGGCATCCCGATGATCGTCACCGGGCTTTCGCGCGGTCAGTTCTTCGAGACCCGCCTCACCCCCCAGCAGTTCGCTGGCAACCGTTTCGACCCCGACGCCATCGATGCCGCGGTCCTCGAAGCCCGCAAGGCCTACCACCGCACCGACGATGCGGTGAACCGTCTGCTCGACGTGTCGGTGTTCGATGACGACGCCATTTTCGAACAGATCGAGTTCGTCGACTACTACCGCTACACCGATGTCGAACTCGAGGACATGTTGTCGTTCCTCGACGAACGAGCGCCGTGGATTCGCCCCGACGACACCGGCCGCAGCACGAACTGTCTCGTCAACGCCGCCGGTATTCACGTGCACCAACTCGAACGCGGCTTCCACAACTACGCCATGCCGTACGCCTGGGACGTGCAGCTCGGTCACAAGACCCGGGAGGAAACCCTCGAGGAGCTCGACGACCCCCTCGATCTCGCCGACGTCGAGTCGATGCTCGCGGAGATCGGCTACGAACCCCGCCCCGTCGAGGTGCTGACCGCGTGGTACGTCGCCGACGCCGACATCGAGCCCGATGAGCTGCGCCGCCATGTGGCCGGGCAGTTGCCCGCCCACGCCGTGCCCGCCGCGTTCGTTCGGCTCGACGAAGTCCCACTCACCCCGAACGGCAAGATCGACCGCGACGCGTTGCCCGCCCCGAGCCGCGTGCACCGGCAGTCGGCGAACCAGCTTCCGCCGACCACCGAACTGGAAACGCTGCTGGCCGATGCCTGGGGCGACGTGCTCGGACTCGAATCGGTCGGCGTCGATGACGACTTCTTCGCCATCGGCGGCACCTCGCTCCACGCGCTCGAAATGATCGTTCGTGTGGGCGAACGCCTGGGTCTCGACATCCCGGAAGCCACGGCATTTCGCCACCGCGACATCCGCGGGCTGGCCGCCGAAATCGAACGACTGGATGCTCGATCCGGCGCCGGAGCCGACCCGATGGGGGCGAGCTCCGGCGGGACCGAACCGATCGCCCCGTTCGGATCGGGACCGCGACCGCTGTCGGCGGGCGAGGAAGCGATGCGCTTCACCTACCGCCTCGACCCCTCCGACACGCGCTACAACGTCACCCGCCTGTACTCCGTCGATGGGCCCTTCGACGCCGACCGATTCACCCACGCGCTTCGTTCCGTGGTGCAGCGCCACGCGACGCTGCACACCAGCTACGCGACCGACCGCCGCGAGCTGTCGATCGACGACGCCCTCCACGTCGTGGAGTTGCAGCCGATCACCGCCGAGGAGATGGACGAGTTCGCCGACTCGCAACGGCGGGTGGCCTTCGATCTCGAGAACGGCCCTCTCGTGCGAGTTCACGTCGGCGAGCTCGCCGACGACCGGCATCGGGTCCTGGTCGGCATGCACCACATCGTGAGCGATGCCGGTTCGCTCGATGTCTTCTGGGATCAGGTGGCCACCGTCTACGCCGGAACACCGCTCGCCCCGCTCGACGTTACCTATGCCGACCACGCCAGCTGGCAGGCCGACCGACTCGGCGACACCGACCGCCACTTCTGGCGCAGCCGACTGCCCGACATCGAGCCCCAGCGGCTCATGGTCGACCGGCCGTCCCCCGGCGAGCCCGACGGCTACGTGCATCGCGAACTCGGCATCGCTCGCCGCGACCTCCAGGCCGGCCCCGGGTTCACCCCGTTCACCACCGCGCTCACCGCACTCTCGGCGGCGCTCGACCGCTTTGCCGACAGCTCCGACCAGGAGATCGCCATTACGGCGTCGGTCCGCGACCACAGCGATGCCGCCCCGCTCGTCGGCTACTTCCTGAACACCCTGCCCATCCGCATCGCCTTCGACGCCGACCAGAGCTTCGACGACGCCGCCCGCACCATCAGCGATGCCGTGGCCGAGGCGCTCCCCCACCGGACCTACCCCTTCGCCCGCATGGTCCGCGACGCCCGCGCCGACGGTCGCCGCGAGCCGACCGCATCGGTGATGCTCGCGTTTGAGGATCTCGCCCCGGCCGCGCTCGGCGACGCCGAGGTCGACCATCGCATCCTCGCCGCCGGAACGGCGGTCAACACCGCCACCGTCTTCGTGCAGTTGCGCGGCGAAGCCGTCGCCGCGGGCATCGAGTACGACGGATCCACGATCTCGCGCCGCGACGCCGAAGCGCTGCTCGACGCGTTCGCGGCGACGCTCGAAGCCGGGCTCGACGATGGCTCCACCTCCATGGGTGACCTCGCCCCGCTCGGACCCGACGTCGCCGGCGAACCGGTGGCGGGAGACCTCACTCCGATCACGGCGCTCATCGCCGCCCAGATCCGGGCGAACCCCAACGCCGGCGCGGTCACGTGCGGTACCGACCGCCTCACCTACGCCGCGCTGCATCAGCGGTCGCGTGCCATCGGCCGCGAGCTCGAGACGGCCGGGGTGCGGGCCGGCGATCGAGTGGCCCTGCTGACCCCTCGCTCGACCGACATGGTTGCGGCGATCCTCGGCGTGCTCGACATCGGCGCCGCCTACGTCCCGGTCGACCCGACCTACCCCGCCGACCGGATCGATCACCTCCTAAGCGTCGCCCAGCCGGCCGCGATCGTCGGCACGACGACGACGCTCGTAGCCGCCGCTGAGCTCGGCCGACCAATGGTCGACCTTGCGGCCGTCGCCGACGACAGCACCGGGCTGCGATCCACCGAACGACCGATCGATGCCGACGACCCCGCCTATGTGATCTTCACCAGCGGCTCGACCGGTACGCCCCGCGGCGTCGAGATCAGCCACGGAAACCTTGCCGCCAGTACCCAGTCGCGCATCGAGTACTACGCCGATCCGGTGGGCCGCTACCTGCTGCCGTCCTCGTACGGGTTCGACAGCTCCGTCGCCGGCTTGTTCTGGACGCTGGCCACCGGCGGCGAGCTCGTCATTCCCACCGACGCCCAGGTGCACGACGTCGACGCCCTCGTCGCCCTCGCCGATGACCGCGCGGTCACCCACACCCTGCTCGTGCCCAGCCTGTGGGAGGCAATGCTGACCCGCGGCCGCCCCGGCGGCACGAACCGACTGGCATCGTTCGACACCGTCATCGTGGCGGGCGAAGCCTGTTCGAGCCGCCTGGTCGAACACCATTTTGAGCACCTGCCCGCCGCGACGCTCGTCAACGAGTACGGGCCCACCGAAGCAACCGTGTGGGCCACGGCGCATCGGTGCGAGGCCGACGGCCGGGCCGTGCCCATCGGCCACCCCATCCCCGGTGTCGATGTGCGCATCGGCGACGACCGCCAGATGCCCCGGCCTATGGGTGTAGCCGGCGAATTGTTGATCAGCGGACCGACCGTCGCCGCGGGATACATCGGGGATGCCGAGGCCACCGCAGCCAAATTCGTGACCTGTCCAGCGGGTCGACGCTGGTACCGCACCGGCGACCTCACCCGCCTACGGGCCGACGGCAGCATTGCGTTCCTCGGCCGAATCGACGGTCAGCTGAGCATCGGCGGCGTGCGTATCGAGCCCGAAGAGATCGAGGCCGCGATCACCGCCATACCCGACGTTACCGCCGCCGCGGTGGTCGCCGAGCTGACCCCGGGAACCGACCCATTGGGCGACCTCGACCGGCTCGATCCCGTCGTCGCCCGACGACTACTCGCCGAGGCCGGCGACGCCGCCATGCCCGGTGCCCACCTCACCGCAGCGATCGCCGACGCCACCGGTGCCCGCCGACTGTTGATCGCCTATGTCGAGGGCCCGGTCGAGGCGCACGCCGTGACCGAAGAACTCAAACGACAGCTTCCGGCCCATCTGGTCCCGCACCACGTCGAGGTTCGTTCCGAACTCGAGCGCACGCCCCACGGCAAGATCGATCGCGCCGCCCTCCAGCGCGTCGCGGTGCTCACCGATGGCGAGCCCGCCCCCGAACCCGAGCCAACCCGGGGGCCGAGCGCCGCCATGGTCGCCATCTGGCGCCGGTGCCTCGGCAACGATGCGGTTACCGCCGACAGCGACTTTTTCGAACTGGGCGGTGACTCCCTACAGGCGGTGGCGCTCGCGGTCGCGATCGAAGAGGAACTCGGCCTGCCGGTCGCCATCAACTCCCTGGTCGAATCGCGCACGCCGGCGGCGCTGACCGCGGCGCTCGGTATCACCGAGGTCGCCTCTTCGAGCGGGCCGAACCCCAGCCCGTCGCTGCTCGTACACATGCGGCCCCGGGGCGACCGCGCCCCGCTGTTGTTGCTGCCTCCGGGCGGCGGACAGCTCTTTGGCTACGACCCACTGGTGCAACTCCTCCCCGATCATCTCGGGGTGGCCGGGCTCCGCCTGCCGGGCTCCAACGGCCGCGAGGACCCGCTTCGCAGCATCGCCGAAATGTCCGACCGATTCATCGTCGATGTGCAACGCGACTTCGTGGCCGGACCGTTCCGCCTGTTCGGCTGGTCGACGGGCGGTCTGCTGGCCTATGACCTCGCGCAACGCCTGACCGCCGCCGGTCACCGGGTCGAACTCGTCGCCATGGTCGACACGGTGTTTCCCGGACTCCAGGACCAGGTCAGCGGCACCGGAGGCCGAAACCTCGCCGCGCGGGCCGCGGCCGGCGACGTCGCCTCGGTCGCCCGCGGCGTCGGCAAGGCCCTCGGGCGCCGCGCCGCCCGCGCCCCGTACGCGGTGCGTCGTCGAGTGGCCCAGCGCCAGGGACGACACCTGCCGGCGTCGGTCGCCCAGGCCTGGATGTTCGACCTCGCCCACCGGGCGGCGATGACCTACCGGCCGCTCCCCTACGACGGCCGCGTCGTGATGTTCAGCGCCTCCGACACCGACCCGGAGCTCACCTCCAACCCGTGGCGCACGCTCTGTGCCGACCTCGAAGTGGTCGGGCTCGAGGGCACCCACTTCGGGCTCGACGGCGTTATGCGCCCGGAACGAATCGGCCAGCTGGCCCGCGAGCTCACCGAACGCCTGTAGGCGGTCCTCGGCCCCGACAGCCCTCCCCAGGGCATGTGACAGCGGGGCACCGCTCATGCATCATCGAGACATGAGCGATCCCACCGGCCCCCTTCCCCCGCCGCCACCTCCTCCCGGCGCCAACCCCGCCGGCCAAGCCCCGCCCACCGGTCCTGCGGGTCCGGCAGGACCGGGCTCGATGCCACTGGCGCCACCTCCGTCGGGACCACCGACGAAGACCGGATCCGCCAATCTTCCGATGGGTCTCATCGGCATCGGCGCCGTCGCGTTCGCCGCCTTTGTCGCCCCCCTGCCGTTGACCGTGCGCAACTTCCGCGTGATCGATGGGTTCGGACCCGAACACTTCTGGTACTTCCTCTACCAGGTCGCCGAGGGCGGATCCTGGGCCGTGGCCTTGTTCACCGGCATCGCGCTCGCCCGCCGCCAACTCACCGGCAACCTCGCCAAGGCGATCACCGGCATCGGAGTGGTCTTTGTCGGGCTGGCGTTCACCGGCGTGACCGGCGGCATCCTATCCGACGGTTTCATCGGCTTCGGTTCCAATACCTCCAGCCTGCTCATCGCCGCGCTCCTGCCCACCGCCTTGTGCTGCGTCGGCGTGATCGCGGCGGCCAACCTTCCGGCCACCGATCCCGGTCAGCGCCATACCGTCCTAGTCGGCGCACTGCTCGCAGCCGCCCTTTGTCGTTGTCTCTACGGTCCGCTGGGGATCGCCGCCGATGACGGCTTCAACCCCTCGTTCGGCGACCGACTCCTCCAGGCGAGCTCCGGGGCCGACATGTTCGCCGGCCTCCTGGTGCTCATCGCAGCGATCATTGTGCTGATGAGCTCGCCGGCGACCGAGCGGCTCGGTCTGGCCGTGCTCGCGACCGCCGTCATCGTCTCGCTGGTGGGCATCCTCAGTCTGCTGGGCATGTTGCTCACCGATGAAGAACGGGGAATCTTCTTCCGCAACAGCCCGGCGCTACTCGTGCTCGGCCTGGCGGTCGGACTGATACTCCTGGCCCGCCTTCCCGAAGGCGACCCCGACCCCGTCGCCGAATCGGGCTCGCCCACCACAGCCTGAGCCAACCAACTCAGGGCGTTTGATTGCGGATCGACTCGACGGCCGCGATGGCATCGGCCAGTTCGGTGAACCACTCGCCCCGGTGCTCGGCGACCTCGCGCACGCACCACGCCACCGCCTCGCTGCGGCTACGGGCCACACCGGCGCCCACGAGCGTGTCCAGAATGCGGCGCTCCTCGAGACGCAGCCGAGTCATCACCGGCACCGACAACGTGGTGAACGGCGCCGTCGTCTCCCCACAACACGCCTGCCACGACACCTTGCGCTCGAAGAGCGCCTCGGCCCGGAGCGCCACCGCCACCCGGTCATCGCGGCTGTCCTCGCGAAACACGACGATGTGCTGGCGCTCGGCCAGCTCGCGTTGGCCGGCATCCTCGGGCGGATCTTCATCGCCGAAGTCCGGATCGGCGAGCTGCACGGTGACCAGAATCTCGTCGCGATCGACCGTGGCGCTCACCTCGTAGCCGCCGCCGTCGGGCAGCTGGCCGGCGAACCAGGTCGCCACATCTTCTGCGGTGAGGGTCACGTGCTCTTTCTTTGACTTTTGTCGTGGTTGGTCTGGCTGGGGATCCGGCGCTTGCTGGGATTGCCGATCGGGACAAAGCCCCGCTTAGCGCTGCAGGCGCCGGGAATAGCACGGAAGGCGTTACGGTTGGTGACTGTAATTGTGTAATCACACTTTCGCAAGCAATACTTTTGGCAGCCCTGGAGGCTCTTTGATGGCACGCTTCGCCGACTCCGACACCGAATCCACCGACTCCGAATCCACCGAATCCGAATCCACTGAATCCCGCACCGGTCCCGCCGCGGCCACCCCGGCGCGGCTCACCGTCCCCCTTCTGCCCCTCCCCTCCGGCGTGGTCTTTCCCGAAATGGTCGTCACCGTGGCCCTCGAGACCGACGACGCCCGCCGGGCCGCCGAGGCCGCAGCCGACGATCTGTTGCTGCTCATCCCCCGGGTCGATGACCGCTTCGCCGACGTCGGCGCCCTCGCCACCATCGAACACCGCGGCACGTTGCCCAACGACACTCCGGCGCTCACCGTTCGCGTAACCCAGCGCGCCCGGCTCGGCGCGGGCATCCTCGGCACCGATCAGGCGTTGTGGGTCGAGGTGGAGCCCATCGAGGAACCGATTTCCGAAGCCGCCCGGCAGCGCTCGGAGGAATACCGCACCATCGTCACCCGGCTGGTCGAGCTCCTCGGTGGACGCCGAAGCGGGCTGAGCGTCCCCGACACCGACCACCCCGGCGTGCTCGCCGACACCGTGGCCTACTGGCCCGAGCTCAGCCTCGAACGTCGGATCCAACTTCTCGAGACGATCGACCTCGAAGCCCGGCTCGACCTGGCGATCGCCTGGGCCACCGAGGCGCTCGACGAAGTCGAGGTCGGCAGCCGCATTCGCGATGAGGTCAACGAGTCGTTGGCCGGCGATCAGCGCGAAGTCATCCTGCGCCGCCAGCTCGCCGCCATCCGCAAGGAACTCGGCGAGGGCGACACCGATGTCGTCGGCGAGTACCGCGCCCGACTCGATGAGCTCACCAGCTCCTCGGCAATCACCGAAGCGGTAGCCGACGAGATCCGCACCGAGATCGACCGCCTCGAGCGCACCGGCGAACAGGGTCAGGAGGCGAGCTACATCCGCACCTGGCTCGACTCGGTGTTCGAGCTTCCGTTCGGCGAACGCACCGAGGACAACCTCGACCTGGTCTCGGCCCGGTCCGTGCTCGACCAGGATCACACCGGCCTCGACGATGTGAAGGACCGGGTGATCGAGCACCTCGCGGTGCGCAAGCTGCGCGCCCAGCGCGGCATCGCCGAACAGGGCCGGGGCAGCCGCGCCATCCTCGCGCTGGTCGGACCCCCCGGGGTCGGCAAGACCTCGCTGGGTGAATCGGTCGCCCGCTCCCTCGATCGGTCCTTCGTGCGCATGGCGCTTGGCGGCATTCGCGACGAGGCCGAGATACGGGGCCACCGCCGCACCTACGTCGGGGCCCGCCCGGGCCGCCTCGCCCGAGCGCTGGTCGAAGCCGGCTCCATGAACCCGGTGATTCTGCTCGACGAAATCGACAAGATCGGCAACGACTGGCGGGGCGACCCTTCGGCCGCGTTGCTCGAGGTGCTCGACCCGGCCCAGAACCACAGCTTCCGCGATCACTACCTGGAGTTCGAACTCGACCTCTCCGACGTGATCTTCATCGCGACGGCCAACCGGCTCGACACGATCCCCGGCCCGCTGCTCGACCGGGTCGAACTGATTCAACTCGACGGCTACACCGACGACGAGAAGGCGACCATCGCCCACGACCACATCCTGCCGCGACTGCGCGAGCGGGCCGGTCTGCGCGATGACGAAGTCGCCCTGGCCGACGGCGTCATCGAGCAGGTGGCGTCGGAGTGGACGAACGAGGCCGGGGTCCGGTCGCTCGAACGCCAGCTCGACAAGTTGCTGCGCAAGGCGGCCACCACCATTGCGACCGACCCCGACGCGGCTCCGGTGACCGTAGATACCGACGATCTGCGCGAGCTGCTGGGTAAGCCGATCGAGCGCGAGCCGATCGCCGACCGCGTGTCGGCACCCGGTAACGCCACCGGCCTGGCGGTAACCGGCGCCGGGGGCGACGTGCTCTTTGTCGAGACCACCGCCATGGACGGCGAACCCGGCCTCGTGCTCACCGGCCAGCTCGGCGACGTCATGAAGGAATCGGGGGAGATCGCGCGGTCGTACCTGCGATCCCACGCCGACACCCTCGGCATCGACACGCCGGATCGGCGACTGCACGTGCACTTCCCCGCCGGGGCGGTGCCGAAGGACGGCCCCTCGGCGGGCATCACCATGACCACCGCGTTGGTGAGCCTGCTCACCGGTCGAGCCGTTCGGCCCGAGGTGGCCATGACCGGCGAGGTCACCCTCCAGGGGCGGGTGCTGCCCATCGGCGGGGTGAAGCAAAAGGTCCTGGCCGCTCACCGGGCCGGCATCACGGAAATCATCCTCCCCGCCCGCAACGGCGACGACCTCGACGATGTCCCCGAGTCCGTCCGCGACGCGCTCACCATCCACCTCGTGGACGATGTCGCCGAGGTCCTCGACATCGCCCTGGCCG